>MFPD01000014.1:20403-56508 GCA_001784115.1 Candidatus Levybacteria bacterium RIFCSPLOWO2_02_FULL_37_18
TAGCTTACACCGCCACTCTCAAAAAATAGAATATTTTTTGAGAAAATCCGAAATTCTAAATTCGAAATCCGAAAAATGTTTATTCATTTGAATTTTGAACATTTAAATTTTTATTTCGAATTTCGATATTCATGCTTCGAATTTCTCAAAGCATTCTATGCTTTGAGAGTGACAGCTAGCGGACATCGTTTACGGCTAGGACTACACAGGTCTCTAATCTGTTTCGCTACCCTAGCTTTCGTGCCTCAGCGTCAGGAAGATCCCAGATGCCTGCCTTCGCCTTTGGTGTTCCAGTTAATATCAACGCATTTCACTGCTACACTAACTGTTCCAGCATCCCTGACAATCCTCAACCCCGATAGTATCGTGCCAGATTCTAAGGTTAAGCCTTAGTATTTAAAGCATGACTGATCGGGGCGCCTACGCACACTTTACGCCCAATGAATCCGGATAACGCTTGCCTCCTACGTATTACCGAGACTTCTGGCACGTAGTTAGTAGAGGCTTATTCTACCCGCCGTGAATGGCGGGTCAAAAGGAGTTTACAACCCGAAGGCCTTCTTCCTCCACGCGGCGTCGCTGGGTCAGACTTTCGTCCATTGCCCAATATTCCTGGTTGCTGCCACCCGTAGGTGTACTGCCCGTGTCTCAGTGCAGTTGTGGCTGATCGACCTCTCAGTCCAGCTACCCGTCATCGCCTTGGTGGGCTTTTACCCCGCCAACTAGCTGATAGGACGCAGGCTCATCCCTTGGTGCACCGTTAAGTGCTTTACTCTTACGAGAAACTATGGACTATTACCCCCTCTTTCGAGGGGCTATGGTCCGCCTAAGGGGTAGATTCCTACGCGTTACTCACCCGTCCGCCACTCTCGTGCATAGCACGAGAAAATCCGAAATTCGAAATACTAAACAAATTCTAATTTTCTAAGTCCAAATGTTCCAAACGTTTAGTATCTTGGTCATTCGAATTTTGATATTGTTTCGAGTTTCGATATTCGTGCTTCGAATTTCCTTGTGCTACGTACAAGCGTTCGACTTGCATGCCTAAGGCACGCCGCCAGCGTTCATCCTGAGCCAGGATCAAACTCTCAAAAAAAATTGACTCGGTCAATTTTTTGCAGTCTCGCCATAAATCGCTCTTCGAACCGCAGTTCAAATGAACTAAGGCGAGAAGTAAGATTAGGCGGACAAAAAAATTAACTTTGTCATTGGATTGTTTTTTAAGGAACCAATCCAAAAAAATTCCTACCACTTTCTGGTTGAGAACTTACACCTCACGCGTAAGTTCTAAAATCCTGAATTCAGTTGTTAATGTGCAAAATTGGTTTTAAAGATGAAAAAACCTCGCCAAAGCGAGGTATTAATCTCAATTCTGCTTATGCAGAACTTTGGCGAAACTTTTACATACTAAAAAGAGTATAGAACCTTTTTACTTCCATGTCAACCCCCCAATTTTTATGAAAGTTAAGCAGACCGTGGAACTGCTTGGGACGGCGGCGGTGGTGCAACCGGAGGCGCTGGTTGTTCAACGACAGGTGGTGCTGCTTGAGCCGGCGAAGTTGGTAATTCTGTATGGGAAGATGTTGGTGGTATTTGATTTATAAACTGGCTGATATCCGGAGCAGGTGGAATAGGTGGACTAACCACCGCCGGAGGTTGATAGCGTGCTGGTTCTGTCGGAACTGGTAAATTTATTGGAGCTTTTGCCATTTGTTCTTCTTCGTACCGGCGAACCAGTCTGACTATATCATCAAAAAAACGTTCTTCGAAAGTGCGTTTGCGAACAGTTTCGGGAACAGTTGGCGAAGCTTCTGCTTGAGATGCTGGCAGAACTCCTTCTTGTCTTGTATTATCCATGTAATTAGTGAATCATATTTGACATTAACTTGTCAATAGCAAAATTTTTTGCTTTTAGTGTTTGTATAAAGTTTTTACCAACCGAATAGGATATTCAATAAAAAAAGACTGCGGCCTTTTTTTGATTCGCCTGGCTGACACTTTGACCACCAGTGATTTGTCATACCCTATTACTCCTCCGATTTTACCAGCGTGCAAGGCCAAATCAAAATCTTCGTGAACTTTTCTGTCATCAAGACAAATCACTTTTTTTATTTTTTCCCAAAACGCTTTGGTAATAATCATGTTTGCGCCAATAGTGAAATGCTGTTTTTTTAGTTTTTTAAGCGCAAACAGAAAGAGCCTGGAGGGAAAAGAAGTTTTTATCGGACCGTCGTAAAAGCTAACCGGTCCTGCGAGCAAATCAATGTTTGATTTTCTAAAATCAGCTTTTATTTTTTCAATCCAGTCATAAGGAACAATAGTATCTGCATCACACCGGGCAATGAGATCAAATGCGGCTTTGTCAAAACCGGCGTTACGCGCAGAAGTTATGCCTTGAACAGGTTCATAAACTATCTCAACCGGAAATTCTTTACAAATCTTAACTGTTTTATCTGTTGAATTATTATCAACCACAATAATTTCATCCGCTTTTTCTTCCTGCTCCATTAAGCTTTGAAGACATCCTTTGATAAACTTTTCCTCGTTATATGCCGGAATTACCACCGAAACTTTCATAAAAAGTACACCTGGGAGGTGGATTCCTATTGACATCTAGGGATTTTTAGAACTCCCCATCACTTTAAAAAGAACTATTCCCAATGATACCATAACATTAAGAGATGTATTCACTCCCCACATAGGTAGTTCAACTATGCAATCTGCGATATCTAAAACTTCTTTTGAAACGCCATGTGTTTCATTTCCCACTACCAACGCGATGGGGAAAGTATATTCGACCTTATCGTATGGCACACTCCTTGCATCTTGTTCTATAGCAATAATTTTTATACCTGATACTTGATGCTTAATACTTGATGCTGCGGAAACCGCGGTTTCCGCATATTCCCAAGCTACCCACTCGGTTGTATTAATTGAGGCTTTTTTAATTCTTGTGTGCGGTGGAGTTTCTGTTTGTCCGCATAAAAAAACTTTTTCCGCAGCCGCTGCATCTGCTAATCGAAAAATTGAACCCACATTATAAGTATCCAATACATTATCAACAATAATATATACCGGGTTCTTTTTGATTTTCTTTAGATCTTCAAGGTTTGGAACCATTGTTCGGAGTTCTTTTGCCTTTAACGTAATCATGGAGGTATTATACAAAATTCGAGGTTTATTTTCTTTAAGATTTTATTCCTTTGAACATATTTAGTCTTTGCTACTTTTACCACTGCCGGAAGATCCTTCCCCGGAGGTGCTTGTCACCGGTTGTGTTTTTACTTGATTTACTTCTTTTCTGGTTGAATTAAGTTTTAAAGCTGCCTCTTGCGCTTTTTGGACTGTTTCCTTTACTTCCAAAGCTTCCTTTGCCTCAAGTTTTAAGAGTTCATCATTTTTCTTTCTTTCGTATTCTAAAAGTCTTTCTTCATCTTTTCTTAATTCTTCATTTTTTTCTTCAATTGCTTTTTTAATAGCTTCTTCTCTTTTTTTAAGAGATTTTCTTGCAGCCTCTTTTTCTTGCTCTTGCAATTCCTCCAGATATTCAACCACGTCACGGGCAGAATCTGATGTCTTTTTTATACCGCGGTGTACATTTCTTTCTAAATCATCTTCTATTTCTTCTTGGAGCTGGTCTTCGGGAAGAGCATCTTCTATTTTAACTTTTGATTCTAAAACTCCTTGGGAAACAACTGCAACTTTCGCTTTTAGCTCTCCTCCTGCTTCCTCTTCTAAAGAATCTAAGGCTTCCTGCTTTTTTTTGATACTGTCATTTATTTCTTTTGCTACCAGGGTCACATTTTTTCCTGCTAACTGTGCCCGCTCTATCTCTGCTGCTGCTTCTTTAATATTGTCCGAAACACCAGAAAGGGCAATATCTATTCCTTTAGGATCTTGTTTGGCAAGCATAAAACGAAGCTCTGCAAGACGTTCTCCAGCAATTTTAGAACGAACCTTTGCTTTTGCTTCAGGAGTTATAGCAAGAAACAAATTAACATCTTGTTTTAATCTGTCCAGAAAGAATAAAGGACTATCAGGCAAAATAAAACCAGGCCCTTCAACCGTCGGAGGCAGGCTTGGAACACCAACCGAAGTACCGAGCACTTTTGACCTATGACGAGCTTGTGCTTCATCAACTCTGACTATAAGAAAGAAAAAAATCGCGCACAAAAGAATAATTCTACTTCTTTTCACAGTTCTATTGTGGTCACGTTTGAATAAGTTTGTCAAGCCCCTTGTAACACCCCCAGCACTATGCTACGCTATTCTTTTATGACGGCAACAGCACACGCACTCATAGGAGCAATCATTGCTGCAAAAATTCCAAATCCGTATATCGCAATACCGTTGGCTGTAATAAGCCACGTTGCGGCAGATATATTTCCCCACTGGGACTCTGGAACCAATGGCGAATCAAAAACCAAACAACGGCTTCGAATCGAAGCCACCATTGACGTCTTGCTTGGATTTTTACTTTCGTATATTGGTATCTTTTGGCTCTTTCCCAATACCGATCCTATATACACCTTTATAATAATAATTGCTTCTCAATCATTAGATTGGATTACCATGCCGTATTACTTCTTCAATATTAAATATCCCGTAGCATTATGGATGTACAAAATGCAAAAAGGATTTAATTCGAAATTGGATAAACCGTGGGGAATTATTAATCAGGTTTTGGTAATTGTATTCATTATCATTTTAGCAAAATTGTTTTAAATCTTGTTGTTTGTTTTTACACCCTTGGGGTGGAATAGGCACGCACCCGCGGATTTTTAACCTCCTTAAGGTTCCAAGCAGCAAAATCGCATTTTGGATAATTTGCGCACCCGTAAAACTTTCTTCCTTTTCTTGTTTTTCTGACAATAATGTCTCCTCCGTCTTTAGGACATGTGAATTTTGTTTTTTCAACAAATGCTTTTTTAAAATCACATTCGGGGAATTTCGAACACGACAAAAACTTACCAAACCTGCCGATTCGAATAACCAAAGGAAAAGAGCACTTCTCGCACTTTTGGTCAGTCTCTTCGGTCTGAATTTGCACCCTGGCAGCTCCTTTTACTGTTTCTAATTTCCGAGAAAATGGACCATAAAAATCTTTAATTATAGGTATCCATTGTTTTTCTCCGCTGGCAATCTCATCCAATTGTTGTTCCATGGTTGCTGTAAAAGGAATGTCGTCAATATCGGAAAAATGTGCCACCAAAAAATCATTTACCGCAACTCCAACAGCAGTTGGTTTAAACCTGTTTTCTTCTCTTTCGATATACTGTCTGGCTTCGATGGTCGAAATAATCGTGGCATACGTCGAAGGTCTGCCGATTCCATCTTCCTCAAGCGATTTTACAAGCGATGCTTCATTATATCGCGGAGGCGCCATGGTTTCGTGAAACACCTCATAAGCTTTCTGTAAATCTAAAACTTCGTTTCTTACAAACTTTGGCAGTTTTGTATCTTGCAATGCCTGCGGATTAACTTTTAAAAACCCATCAAAAACAAGTACCGACCCATTGGCTTTAAGAAGACATGAACTGTCATTGCGAGGATTCGAAGAATCCGCGGCAATCTTTTTTGTGCTCGCAATGACAAATACACTGGTCGACTCAATCACCGCATCTGCCATTTGCGTTGCCACTGCTCTTCTCCAAATCATCTCATATAGCCTAGCATAATCTCTACCCAATGCATTCTCAATTATAGATTCTGAATTCTGAACTCGTGTCGGGCGAATCGCTTCGTGGGCTTCTTGAGCAAGTTTTTGCTTTGTCTTATACAAACGCGGTTGAACATACTTTTCTCCAAATTCTTTTTTTATAAACCCGATAATTGCTCCCCGGGCAGAAGTAGACAAAACAACCGAATCGGTACGATGATACGTAATATACCCTTCTTCGTAGAGTTTTTGCGCCAGGCTCATGGTTCTTTTCCCGGAAAATCCTAACCTTCTTGCTCCGTCTTGCTGAAGTGTAGACGTGATATATGGAGGAGAAGGCGAGCGCTTCATTTCTTTTTGAGTAACATCACTGACAATGAATTGTTTTTTTTCTAAATCCAAAACTATTTGTTTTGCCTTACCTTCGGTATTAATAATTGTTTTAGTAACTGTATAGTCTCCGTTATAGAGCTTAAACTTCTCTTGTTGTTCTATCTTTTCTCCATTAATCTCGATTAACTCAAATTCTACGTTATTATTGTCATTGCGAGGAATCCGCGACGAAGCAATCCCTGCCTTGCCGGCAGGCAGGTCGAGACTGCCGCGTTCTCCTTCGGCAAGCTCAGGATCACTCGCAATGACATGAGATGGCCGAGCTAATATCGCATGAACAGTAAAGTATTCTTCTTTTTTAAACTTCTCAATTTCTCGTTCTCTTTCCGCAATCAACCGCAAAGCCACCGACTGAACCCTTCCCGCAGAAAGTCCGCGTCTGACTTTTTGCCATAACAGGGGGGATAATGTATAACCAACTAATCGATCAAGAACACGACGCGCTGTTTGCGCATTTACCAAATTCATATCAATTGAACCCGGATTACTAAGCGCATGTTCAATCGCTTCTTTTGTTATCTCATGAAAAACTATTCTTAAAAAATTTTGACTTTTGACTTTTGACTTTTGACTTTTGCTTAGCATGTCTTTGACATGCGAGGCGATGGCTTCTCCTTCCCTGTCCGGATCTGTTGCTAAAATAATCTGTTCTGCGGATTGAGCTGCGGATTTTAATTCCGATATAGTCTTTTTTTTATCCTTCATTATCTGGTAATCAGGTAAAAAATTATTTTCCGTATCAACCCCAAGAGTACTTTTTGGCAAATCCATAACATGCCCCATCGAGGCTTTGATGGTAAATTCATTGCCCAAAAACTTTCCGATCGTACGGGCTTTAGTTGGCGATTCCACTATAACTAGTTTCATAGATTTCTTTATGTCATTCTGAACGAAGTGAAGAATCTTTTCCTTAAACTAACGAAGAGATGTTTTGCTCTGCTCAACATGACATGATGACAATTGTAGCATTTCATTATACAAGAGGTGTCAAGCCCCGATTTACTCCTGATAAGAAGAAAACATACCTTGCGAGTTTTTTATCATCCCTTTCATTTCCATAAGCGTAAGCAAGCTTCCGAGCTTCGAACTGGAGAATCCAGTTTCTCTGGCAATCGTATCAAAATGCAACGCCTCATTTTCAAGCATTTCTAGTATCTTTCTCTCCTCCCTCGTCCCCGCTCTTGGTTCTTTCAGATTTGAACTTTGAGTTGTAGTTTTAACATTTAAGACTTGAGATTTGAGTTCTTCGGCAATATCTTTTGCCGAAGTTACAAGCTTTGCTCCTCTTTGGATAAGCCTGAATGGTCCCTTCGACATTCCCGAAGTAACTGGTCCTGGTACTGCAAAAACAGGACGGTTAAACTTAAACGCGTAATCTGCGGTAATCAACGAACCGCTATCCTCTGCTCCTTCGGTCACCAAAACTCCATCAGATAAACCCGCAATAATTCTATTCCGAGCCGGAAAAGATCCTTGAGTCGGCGGATGATTTAGAGGAAACTCCGATACAATAGCTCCACCTTTTTTTAAAATTTCATTATATAAAAATTGATTCTCTTCTGGAGTGCAACAATCAACTCCGCACCCCAAAACCGCAATTGTATATCCATTATTTTCAAGAGTTGTTTTGTGGGCAAGCGCATCAACTCCAAGAGCCAAACCGGAAACAATGGTAATTCCATTTTGAACAAGATCCCGAGTAAACAACTCAGTCACTTCCCTCCCGTACTCGGTAATCTTCCTTGTTCCAACAACGGCCAGAAAACTGTCATTCTGAACTTGATTCAGAATCTCTTTATTACCCTTAGCATACAAAACAAACGGTGGTTTTATGATTTTCTTTAAAAGTTGGGGATATTCTTTGTCTTGCAATGTAACAAACCATACATTTTTTCTTTGCAACTCGTTTTGATATCCATCGAATGGAAATGAAGATCGAAAGTCTATGAATTTTTTCATATATCTTTCTTGAATAAATTCTTGTAAGTCAGACTCCGAAGCATTCCACGCGTTTTTTGCAGAGCCAAATCTTTGAAGAAGTTTTTTAAATGTTACTGTTCCTATTCCCGGAAAAACAGAAAATGCCAGCCAATATGTTCTTTCTTCCATACTGAATATAGTAAAAGTATTAAAACTATTTGACAAGAACAAGAATTCCTGAAATACTTTTTTTATGGACCCAAATGCCCAGCCAATTCAGCAAGCTCCAACTCAATCAGCTCCGAGTCCACCTGCTCAACAACAGCCTCAACAACCAGTTCAAATACCCACAGCACCTCCCTCCCCGCCCCCGCAAGCACCTATTTCAAAAAAAGGGCATTCATTTCCTTTACCATTACACTCCCTGTCTTTAAAAATTATTTTAGGAATTATTCTTGTAGTAACACTGGGTGGTGGTGGCGTATTTGTACTATCACAGGAGTCTAATCCTCAAACAAAAGTTACTCCGACTCCTGCCCCCGGATGCAGATATCAGGAAGTTACGTGTATACAATCACCTTGTCCGAAAGTTCTTATTTGTACGCCAACACCGGTACCCGAAGTGCCCACTCTTATCCCGACTTTTGCCCCTCCAACGCCAACAGCAGTTCCAACTACTCCCACAGCAGCGCCAGTTGCTACTCCTTCTGCAAAAATGTACACCAATGCAAACGGGTATTCTCTTACCTATCCTTTTGATTTTAAAATTTCCTCAGACTCGGCAACCATATTTGAAATTCAAAACCCAGCTCTTACTATGACTTTTATCTCCGAAACCGCAACCGACACCGCAAAAGCTACTCTATTAAAACGGCCGAAATTTTGTCCCATAAATGTAGCAGACACAGATGCAACTGTTTCTGGAAAAGTCGCGTATAGAAGAAACGGAACATTTGCAGACGGAGTAAACTGTCTGGAAGTTGTAATTCCCAATGTAAATAAATTACTGGATATCAAAGGAAAACCCGCATCCGCTTCCCAATCTGCCGGAACTGACCTCTTTAACGAAATCCTGTTAAACCTCAAATTCACTCAATAATTTATTTCGGGGAAGTTATTTTTATGTCTTTTATGGGGAAAACTGACGTATTGTTGGTAACTAATGTAAGATCCTGCTGTTTTGCCTGTGCAGCCAAAAAAACAATCTACTATAAGAATTCGTTTTGTTTTTTCCAATGATTGTTTCCTATATTCTGCTGCCAAAAATGCAGCTTCTTCATTAACCGGCAGCACTCCAAAACGTGCCATAAGTTTTTTAAATACTGCTGCCTCTTTTTGTGATGCCTTAGCGAGATATTCCGCAACAACAACAACTACGGAAATATGGAGAAGATTCTTTTTGACAAGTTTTGTTAAGAAAGAAGATTCTGGCTGATGTCCTTCTAATCCTTGTTTTAGTAGGTTTAAGCGATGCGATAATATCTGCAAGTTTTGCTAAATCTTTTTTCTTTCTTTAGGCGCTCTTGAGCTGCAGCCCGAAGGTATTGTCCAAGACTTTCTCCGGTAAGCCGGCGCTGTCTGTCTATGTCGTTACGAAAATCTTGCGGTAAATAAATTTGGGTGCGATTGAGGATTGTTGCTCATGCATCACTTTACGATGTCTGTCAAGAACCAAAAATTGAAACAGGTCACAGTTCTAACATAAAACTGTCATTCTGAGGCTGAAAGCCGAAGAATCTTTTACCGAATAGATCCTTCGCTACGCTCAGGATGACAATCCTTTGTCAAGTCCTGAACGGGTACCCAGATTTGACATCCACTTTTTAAGATGAAATACTATTTATAATGAACCGGCAAAACCCAGCTCAATCGAATGAACAATTTTCAGAGCCCAAACCCTCTTTTCTCTGGATAAAAATCCTATTGATTGTAATTATTTGTGCGGTTCTATTTGGATTTGGCGGATATTATTTGGGAAAACAAAACAATAAATCTGCACCGGTTACAACTGCGTATCCAACTTCTACTCCCTCTCCAATTCCAACCATTGGCCCCCGGGTTGCACAACCGGGCGGACAGTGCGGCACAATCGCAGGAATTGTTTGCCCAACAGAATACGTATGTAAATATGAAGGCAACTACCCCGACGCGGCCGGAGTGTGTGTAAAGTAGCCCTATTGCCCAAACCACTCCTCAAGTATTTTCTTTGCCACTGGAGCTGCAATATTTGACCCCTCTCCGCTTGTTTCTGCTAAAACCGTAACCACAATCTGCGGGTCATAAGCCGGCGCAAAAAGCGTAATCCACGCATGCGGCAAAGTAGTCTCTCCACCATGCTGCGCGGTCCCCGTCTTACATGCAACTGTTATATGTCTTTGATCTTTAAATTGTGCTGAACTTGTAGACTGTGCTGTTTCCAAAATATTCCTTCCGTCTATTTGCAATTTACTGTTTACTATTTTAAATTCGAACAGCGGCCACGCCACTCCTCCCGGACTACAACTCTCTACCATTCCCTCTCTTATTAATTCTAAATTCTTTGAACTTACTAACTTTGAACTTTTAACTTTTAATTTTGAACTTTTTAAAAGGTGTGGTTGATACAGCGTTCCTCCACTGGCAACCGCCCTCGTCCAACCATTCACTTGAAGCGGTGTAGTTAATAAAAACCCCTGCCCAATGCCATAATGGTACGAGTCTCCCAAATACCAGCCCTCCCCCAATTCTTTTTGTTTCCATTTCTCATCCGGAACCAATCCCTCTGCTTCTCCTTCCAAATCAATGCCACTTTTTTCTCCAATACCAAAGCTACGAGCGGTTTTAGAAAGTTTATCAACGCCAATTTTATCCGCAAGAACATAGAAAAAAATATCATTACTTCTTTTGATTGCTTTTACCACATTAACCAACCCTTCTGTTCTCCCGTATTCGGTAAAATACCAATTCGAAAAAGAAAACGCTCCTACTGTTATAACTCCATTGTCTTCAACTTCAAACTTTTCATCAATAACATTGTTTTCCAAACCAGAAGCAGATGTAACGAGTTTAAATGTAGACCCGGGCGGATATACTCCGCCAATGCTGCGGTTTAAAAGCGGTTGATTATCGCCATCAGTCAATATTTGATCAACTGAGGCATAAGCGCTCCCCGAAGAAGTGAGCTCACCCTGAGGAACGAAGCGACGAAGGGTAAACAAATTAGGATCAAATGAGGGCTTAGAAACAAGCGTTACTACTTCTCCTTCTGGAGTCGTAACCACCACTGCTCCTTTTTTGACGTCTTTTAATCCTTCAAAAGCCGCAGTTTGAAGTTTTACGTCAAGAGTCAAAGTAATATCATTACCAGGTATTGGATCTGTCTGGCCCAACGTTCTAATCGTCTTTCCCATTGCGTCAATTTCAACCAATTGTTTTCCGTCATTTCCTCTAAGCGTTGCTTCATACTGCTTTTCTATGCCTGATTTTCCCAGCAAATCCCCTGTCTTATAATCAGAATACACAGTGTCTTTTAACTCGTCTTTCGAGATCTGTCCGATATATCCAAGCACATGGGCCATCGCGTCTTTATAAGGGTACTGTCGTAATGAATCAATTTCTAAATTTTTTTCTCCTTGTGCCAAAACCTGCAATGCTAATTCCTGCGTCAATTGAACTGTTCTTTTCTCCTGTATACCTCCCGACGGATCTTCTATTTTTCGAAATCCGGGTGTGTTAAACACCAAGGGAGTATGGTTCCTGTCAAAAATAATACCCCGAGGGCTATGGATTACAATGGTTTTAATCCTGTTTTCATCAGACAGACCTCTGTAATAATTTCCACGTAAAACTTCGACAAAAAAAACTCTTACCAACAAAACTCCTATTGCTAAAAAAAGCAATACGGGAAGTAAAAACCCGCGCATTCGCATGCTCCCAAAAGGGGTATCGTCATAATTTCTTCTTTTTGATACTTTTTCCGTAGAAATAGAATCAGAAAAAGCAACACCAACCTTCATACGTTTATTTTTGTCATCCTGAACTTAGATATCAGAATCTACTCCTAATGGGATTCCGAAATAAATTCGCAGTGACATGGAAAGTTGTAACTGCCAGTATTGAGCTCACTAATGCTCGAAACAAAATTTCACTGCTATTAACAAGAGCAAGATATCCTAAACTTCCTAAAAACGAAACAATAATCACAAACGGAATTGTCTTAATTTCGAATTTTCGCTCATATAAACTTACCAAAAACAAAAAGATTATATAATATGTACTGCTTATTCCCAGCTGACGCAGTTTTAAAACATCGATTAAAATTCCAACTCCAAAAGCCGCCAAAAAGACTCGATTACTTCTCCGATAGGTAAAAAAAAGGAGCAAGCTCGTCAATATAAGAGGAAGAGAAGTAATAATTCCTTCCAAAAAAAAAGCTGTTACCAACAGTACCCATACCATATTATTTATTGATGATAATAAAAACAGTTGATAATCTTGAAAAATCGAGTAAACTTTTTACTTTCGCGCTCTGGAACAAGCTGCTTGGTTTTTTATCAATTGAGAGTATTTTGCCGACAATAAGTCCCTTTGGATACCCTACTCCCCCTTTGTTGCTATCTCCTTTTGTAACGACGATATCCTCAATAGAAAGATTCTCTGAAAGTAATACATTTTCTAAAGTCATTTCTCCATTTCCTCCTCCTTTTATAATTCCTAACGCATTTGATGACAGAGTAAATACCGCAAAAGAGGAAGACTTGTTGGTAATAACCTCTATCTTACTAAGATGTTGGGTAACTTCTCCGATTTTTCCAACAACCGTATCTTTAAATATAACTCCCACTCCTTTTTTAACTCCATTCGCAAGTCCTTTATCTAAAATAAAACTTTCTGGAATTGATACTCCGGGAATAAAAACAGAAGTAGCAATCACTTTTGCAGGCATAAGATGGAAAGGAAGAGACAAAGAAGATTCAAATTGGTCTTTTAAAGCTTGATTTTCTTTTCGCAATTCGGTTTGGTCAACTAATTTTTTTATTAACTCTCTATTTTCTTTTTGTAGTGCAGTTTCAGATTGTTTTGAAGAAAAATTCAACACTGAATACAAACCATAAAGCGGAGCAAAAGATTTCTCAATTATTGTTCGAACACTTTGCAATCCGTCTGTTGCTGAAAGTAAATAGATAATAAAAGAAAGAAATAAAAAAAGAAGAAAATAGAAAAAAGTATCTTGTCCTCTTCGCACGCTTCTATTGTAACCGCTGAGCCTTAAACTTACAATCCTGTTATCTTTCACCCTTGGGGTGGAAACGTATTGACACCCGCGGAAATTTTTGTTTTACTAAACTTATGCCATCACGAAGTATCCCTTTTGCAAATGGAGAATATTACCATGTTTTTAATAGAGGAGTTGCGAAAATCCCAATATTTAATCAAATACGAGATTACAAACGCTTTGTTAAAACAATGCTTTATTATCAAATTGATGATCCAAAACCAAAGTTTTCGCAATTTAAGCCTGAAAAAACAATTCTAAATACAGATAAGAAAATTGTTGATATTATCTCCTATTGTCTTATGCCAAATCATTTCCATTTTCTGCTTAAACAAAATAGGGAGAATGGTATTACTGAATTTGTCAGTAAATTAAGTAATAGTTATACAAAATATTTCAATACGAAATATAGAAGAGTTGGCCCTCTGCTTCAAGGTGAATTCAAATCAGTTCATGTGGAAACGAATGAACAGCTTATCCATCTAACCCGCTATATCCATCTTAATCCACTTGTAGGCTTTAAAACCAAAAATTTGGATACCTATTTGTGGTCTTCTTGCTGTGAATATGTGAACCTTACAAAATCTGATATTTGTTCTAAAGAAATTATTTTAGGGCAATTCAAATCTTCTGATGATTACAAACAATTCGTTTTAGATCAAGAAGATTATGGAAAAAAATTGGAGATTATAAAACATCAGCTTTTGGATTTTGAAGAATAATCTGCCTAATCCGCAGGTGCGTGCCTATTCCACCCCAAGGGTGTAAATTGATGAACGGCAGATTAACAAGACTATTGTAATCCTCCGATGACTTTTACGCGGTTAAGTAAATCTTGATCTTCCAAAACTTTTCCCGTACCTTTTGCAACAGTTGTTAAGGGATCCGAAGCGTGAACTACCGGCATCCGGGTTCTTTCGACAACTAAATGATCAAATCCTGGTAGTAAACTTCCTCCTCCGGTAAGCAATATCCCGTGTTCTAAAATATCGTTGGTTAATTCAGGTGGCGATTCCTCCAAAACACCAGCTACTTCTTCGATAATTCTTGTGATTACAGGTGATAGTGCTTCCCTAACTTCTATTTCCGTGATTCGCAAACTTTTTGGTAACCCGGTTTCTATATCCCTTCCCCTGACAATTGCCATTTTCTCCCTTCCTTCAACTTCTATTTTAACATTTTCTTCGCTCTCTTTTGCTTTTTCGGTTAACTTTTCACTTTTAAATTTTAACTTTGAACTTTTCTTATACGCGCTTCCTATCTTAATTTTCAAATTCTCAATTGTTGCATCTCCCAATAATATTCCATGCCGAAGTCGAATGTAATGTCCTAATGCCTGATCCATATTATCTCCTCCCAACCGTAAAGACCGAGATACTACAATCCCGCCTAATGAAATGACAGCGATTTCCGTTGTTCCACCGCCAATGTCTACTACCATGCTTCCTGTTGGCTTAAAAATCGAAATCCCCTCTCCAATTGCCGCAGCCATCGGCTCTTCGATTAAAAATGCTTTCCTGGCTCCCGCGGTTAAGGCTGCTTCCCATACGGCTCGTCTTTCTACTTCGGTAACAGACGAAGGAATCGCAACCACAACTTTTGGCCGGGCAAAAGAAACAGGTACTGGCGTGCCGACTTTATGAACGTCGGACAGGAGATACGAAAGAAGTACAACCGTTGCGTCAAAATCAGAAATTATTCCGCCTTTTAAAGGCTTGATGGTAATAATATTTGCCGGAGTTTTACCCACCATTTTTTTTGCTTCCGTGCCAAACGCGACGACTTTTTTGGTTTTTTTATGCAGTGCGATAACCGATGGCTCTCTGGCAACAATCCCTTTTCCTTTTACAAAAACCAATGTATTGGCAGTACCCAAATCTATACCAATATCATGACTAAACAAACTAAAAAAATGGTCAAACATAACTTCATTTTAACACCTTGTTGATGTGTTTCCAATATGCTACATTAAATTAATCTAATTACTAAATCCTAAATCACAAATCCTAAATTCTAAATAATACCCAAATTCAAATAACCAAATTTCAAAACTGTTTAGTATTTAAAAATTAGATATTGGAATTTATTTAGGATTTAGGTATTAGAAATTAGGATTTTCTATCATGCCGGAAATAATTAATAAAATTTGTAGCTTTGTAATCGAATACTCTTTTTATCTTCTCTTTTTTCTCGTCCCATTAGTTTTTACCAGCAACACTTCGGAATTATTCGAATTTAACAAAATGTGGGTTACCTTTGGCATTACTACTATTATTGTTGCCGCGTGGACAGTACAAATGATTGTTTCCAAAAGATTTTTTATCCAAAAAACTCCGTTGGATATTCCTATACTATTATTTTTAGCCTCTCAATTTTTTGCCACACTTTTTTCCTGGGACAGGCATGTTTCGATTTGGGGATACTACTCAAGGTTTAACGGTGGCTTCCTGTCAACATTATCCTACATCACATTATATTATGCCTTTGTTACTTTCCTTCCGAGGAATAAGAAAATTGAACATAAAGGCACACCGTTTATTCTCAGAATCTCTCTTTTCATTGGCGCAGTTTTATTAATCATTGCTGGAACTTATTTATCGACTGCTTTCCCCAATCACCAGGCAGAAGAAAACGCAGTATTGTTTTTTATTTTTATACTCATCTCGTTTTTTCTTTTTATATTTTCTCAATCAGGCGGATTTTTAAAACGGCTCCTTATTATTAATCTAGTCAGCGGATTAGTCGTTGCCCTGTGGGGACTTCCGTCACATTTTGGCTTTGACCCAACGTGTCTTTTGTTTCGGGGAACTTTTGATGTTTCGTGCTGGAACGAAGCGTTCCAGCCAAAAATCAGAATCTTTTCTACCCTCGGTCAACCCAATTGGCTGGCAGCATACCTCTCTGTTTTGATTCCAATTGCTTTAGCATTCGGACTCAAAACAATAAATTTGAATACCAAAGCACGAAATACGAAACAAAACCAAAATTCAAATAATCAAAACTCAAAACGTTTGGAACATTCGAATTTTGGAACTTCGAATTTGTTTCGGATTTCGAATTTCGGATTTCTTATTTTAACTGTTTTATTCTATATTGACGTAATTTTCACCGATGCGCGCTCAGGATTTATTGGTTTATTGGCAGGACTCGCTGTCTTTTCTGCAGGCATTGTCTTTGTATTAAGAGGTGAACTGAAAAAATATGTCTTTTCCTTCATTACTATCGCACTGATATTTTTAATTGCCACATTTTTCTTTGGCTCGCCCATTATGTCTATCCGAAAATTTACGTATCCGGTATTGAAATTGAACTGGGAAAAAAAGGATTCTGGACCGCGCCAAACGCGGCTGACGCAACCTGAAAAACCACAAGGACCCGCTTTGGAAACCGGCGGTACAGAATCCGGATCTATCCGGTTAAATGTTTGGCGTGGAGCACTAGACGCTTGGAAAGATAATCCGCTTTTTGGCACCGGAGTAGAAACATTTGCCTTTGCGTATTATAAATACCGGCCTCAAGCGCATAACCTTACGTCCGAATGGGATTATTTATACAACAAAGCCCACAATGAATATTTAAACTATCTTGCAACTACCGGGTTATTGGGGCTTGGAACATATGTAGGAATGATTGGAATGTTCCTTTGGATTGTTTTTAAAACATTGATTGAAAACCGTCATCCTGAATTCATTTCCGGATCTTCTCCTAATGAGATTCCGAAAAAAGTTCGGAATGACACTGTTTTAGCTTTAGCCTTGCTAAGTGGATATATTTCAATTCTTGTTAGTAATTTCTTCGGTTTCTCTGTCGTCATCATCAACCTCTACCTTTTCCTCATTCCTGCAATTGTTTTTGGCCTTTTGAACATATTTTACGAAAAGGAAAATGAACAAAATAATGTATTACGTAGCAAGTATCATGTATCAAGTATACAGTGGGTAGGAATTGCATTAATACTACTTACTGCATACTACATACTAAATACTCTATACTTGTTCTGGCTGGCTGATACCGCGTACGCATTAGGATCTAATTTAAACAAAACCGGAAGTTACGACAGGGCGTATATTCGTCTTCGGCAAGCTGTTGCTACTCGCCCGAGTGAGCCGACATTTAAAGATGAACTAAGCATTAACGAAGCAATTTTGGCAATTAAATTTGCCAAAGAAAAAGAAGTCAAAACAGCTACCCAGCTTGTCCAGGACTCCATGGAATTAAGTAACCAGTTAAACACCGATTACCCGAATAACATCGTATTTTTAAAAACCAGAGTCAGAGTTTTTTCTCAACTGGCTCAGGTGAATGAACAATATTTGCAAATTGCCCTCGATGCTTTAATAAAAGCCAAAGAACTTGCACCAACTGACGCAAAAATTGCTTACAATCTAGGAGTAATATTTGGAGAACTCGGCAATAAAGACAATACAATTTACGAACTGAAACGAGCAACAGAGCTCCGTCCTAATTATCTTGATTCCTATTATGCCTTAGGTTTGTTTTACCACCAACTTTCTCTTGATAAAAATGGGAAAATTGAAAATCAGCAGTATTTTGACAAAGGAGTTAAGCAAATGAGATATATAATTTCCCATTTCTCAAATTCCGACTCAGCCAAAACAGCTCTTAAAACATGGGACGTAGAACTCTAGCATGTAATCAATAGACCTGGTTGTGGGTTCCGATGTCGGTAAAAATGACACGTTCTTTAGATATTGGAAAATACACGATTCTAATATTTCCTGTTATTGAAAATGCTCGATATGTTCTCTTCTTTCCTGTAAGCTGATGATCTTTAAGTACTGGGTTTTGAGGATTCTGCCGAAAAAGAGCAATTCTTTCTTTAACTTTTTTTATAAGCTTTTGATTTTTTTTCTATTCGTGTTTTGTATGACTTTTTAAACTGCGGATGAGGTTCTATTCTTATGAATTGAGATATTCCATTAGAGAATCAACATCTGTAAAGCTTTTTGTTTTTACTCTTCCGCTCTAAATATCATCTACCATTTTATTGTATCTTTTTTCAGCTTTAGAAGATAGTTGGACAGATTCATCAATCTCAAATGAAAGAACTCCTTTTGCCAACTTAGTTAAAATAAATCTAACCGCATCCTGCAGGGAAGAAAATCCTTGTTTTAATGCTTCTTTTTCAGCATCTTTTCGAAGTGCATGGTTAATAGGAATTTGAAGTACTGTCCTGCTCATATTACAATTGTAATACTTTTGTAATATTTGTCAAGAAGTATGTTATAATTCTTTCCATGTTAGACATTGTAAAAGCACCAAGTGAGGTTTTATCTCAAGTTACAAAAAAGGTAATTAAAATTGACAATTCTATTCTTAGTCTTATCCGGGAAATGAAGGAAACGCTAGAAAATACCCGTGATCCGGAAGGCGTTGGCTTGGCAGCTCCTCAGGTCGGAAAATCTCTGCAAATTTTTATTATGAAACCAACTCCCAAATCTCCTATTACCGTACACATTAACCCGGAAATAAAAAATGCATCTGGTGAGCTGGCTAACATGATTCGGCCCAAAAAATCAAAATCTCCGGCCAAACTCGAAGGCTGTCTTTCTTTACCCAGTATTTGGGGCACTGTCTTACGACATCCTTACTTGTCTCTGACTTATATGGACGAAGATAGTAAAACTCACACAAAAAAATTTAAAGGTTTTTCCGCAACTATTATCCAACACGAAGTCGACCACTTAAACGGAAATCTTTTCCCCAAACGGGTTTTGGAGCAAAAAGGCAAATTATATAAATCCCATAAAAACGAAAAAGGCGAAGACGAGTTTGATGAGATAGAAATTTAACCGCTTTGTCATGCCGAATTTATTTCGGCATCTCAATTATTGAAAAAATAGATTCTGAAACGAGTTCAGAATGACATCGAATGTGTTAAGGATGACATGAATATTAACATAGTTTTTTTCGGCGCTTCCAAACACGTAATTCCCCTATTGGATGTTTTAAAAGAGAATCATACTCTATCTCTTATAATTACCACAGAATCGCTTCCAACCGAACCAGTCAGTACCTATGCTAAAACTCACACCATTCCCCTCCTAACAATAAAACAATGTAGCAATATAACAATTGAAGAAATTAAAAAAACAAATGCACCAATAGGAATATTAGCTTATTTCGGCATCATTCTCCCACCTACTGTTTTGAACTTGTTTCCCAAAGGAATTCTCAATGTCCATCCTTCCCTTTTACCCTTATACCGCGGCTCAACACCAGTCCAGACAGCGATCTTAAATGGCGACAAAACAACCGGCGTAACGTTTATTAAATTAGATGAGCAAACCGATCACGGTCCTATTATTTCGCAAATTAGTGAACCTATTCATGAAGATGATACTGCAGAAACACTGTATCAACGGCTTTTTAAACGAGGTGCCAAGATTTTGAAAAAAGACTTACCACCTTATCTAGAAGATAAGGTTAAACTTAAAGTTCAAGACGACGCAAAAGCAACATTCACCCAAGACTTCACCCGCCATAGCGGATATTTTGATAGTAATAATCCACCGAGTCCCCAACAATTGGATCGCATGATCCGCGCATACCATCCCTGGCCCGGATCGTGGACTCGTATTACTACGAACGATGAACGAATAACTGTGAACAAAATTATTAAATTTTTACCCGCTTCTAGTCATCCTGAACTCCTGCCTGTCGACAGGCAAGGTGATTCAGGATCTTTAAAATTTGTATTACAAATGGAAGGAAAAAAACCAATAAGTTTTAAAGATTTTATCAATGGATATCCCCAGCTTGCTGAGATAATAAAATCAATAATCCAGTAATCAAATTCTTATCTAATCAAAAGTTTTTCTGCAAAGGAAAAAAGCGAAAAAACAAAATTTCCTAGGGAAAAATTCCCAATGGGAAACAATAACAGAAAAAACAAAATAAACATTCCAATCGAACTTAATGACACATACGCATTTGCCTCCCGTTCGGGAAGTAAAAGAGCAAATACTTTAGACCCATCAAGAGGCGGAATTGGAAGCAAATTAAAAATTGCCAAAAGAAGGTTTATGTCTATAATTTTAATCAGGATGTATGACAAAAATGCTGGAAAAAATCCATAGCCTAGTGCTTTAAACAACAAGCTTGCAACAATTGCCAAAAGCGCGTTTGTCAAAGGACCAGAAAGAGCAACTAACGCTACATCTTTTCGTCCTTCTTTTAAGTTAAACGGGTCAATAGGCACTGGTTTGGCAGCTCCAAAAATAACAGACGACCCTGACATAAGCAAAAGTAAAGGCAGGATTATACTCATAAACGGGTCTATGTGGCTTTTGGGATTTAAAGTGAGCCTGCCGGATAATCGTGGAGTCGGGTCGCCAAACCTGTCAGCAACAAATCCATGAGCTACCTCGTGCAAGATTGCTGAAAAAACAAGAATTGCCAAAGAAATTACTATATCCATATTGTTTTAAACGTGTTTCTATGATATCATATTTTTTGCAATGAAGTGTTTTTTGTGTAAAAAAGGAATTCAAGTTGGCAGATCACACACTCATCATCCGGGTGTGGCAGGCCAAAGGTGGAAAAAACGCGCTCCTCATACAAGAAAGGTCTTCAAACCCAATCTTCACGTAGCACATACTCTCATAAATGGAGCCAGAAATAAAGTAAAACTCTGCACAAAATGTTTAAGAAAATATAAGCAAAGTATTAAACCAAAAGTTCAAATATCTTCAGAACAACCAGCAATTGCATCTATTTCCGCTTAGTTCATAAAGTTGTCATTGCGAGCACGTTCGACAAGCTCAGTGTAAACCCCACGAAGCAATCTCTACTTGACAATACCATACAACTTTTGTTCTACTATAGATATATGTCAAAATCCGGAAGATACGCTACCTTACTTTTAATCCTTACCATTCCCCTTC
Organism: Candidatus Levybacteria bacterium RIFCSPLOWO2_02_FULL_37_18; assembly: GCA_001784115.1. GTDB lineage: Bacteria > Patescibacteriota > Microgenomatia > Levybacterales > UBA12049 > 2-01-FULL-37-20. The sequence goes on from MFPD01000014.1 coordinate 41,537, forward strand.
TCCTTTTTGCCATCGGAATTATCAAAATCCCCAAATCTCAAAAGAGTGGAACTTCAAGTCCTTCGCTTCCCTTTTCTCAACCAAACCAAAACCAACCGCAACCCAATAACGATCTCCCTGTCCAACCAGACACTAGCGCCGGGTCTGACTTATTATTTCTTTCCTATTCCTTTGCCGGATCGGTTGTAAATATTTCCCCGACAACGTTGACTATGCAAACAAGAAATTTAAAACCAATACCTGAATTACCAATAACTAGTACCACGAAAATCGACAGGATTACTCCAACTGCTTTGGAAGTAAAAGAAGAGTCTGCAAGTATATCTGATATTAAAAAGGGTGATGAAGTAAACGTCTCGGCTGTATACAACTACACCAAAAAATCCTGGACCACCCATCGCATCGCAATCATAACCCAATCAAATTCTAAATAATTACTATGGAAACTCAGCAACCAGTCCTATCATCACCAATTGAGCAAACAGAACCAACAGCTTCAAAAAACCCCTTGACAATAAATCAAAACCTATGTCATATTAAATTAATGTCTAAATCAAACTTACTTCTTATTGTTCTTCTTATTATCACTACTGCTCTTTTAGGAATTGAGGCTTATTTTGCTCTTAAACCCAAAACTTCTCCTTCTGCACCCCAAGCTATACAACCTAGTACAACAACTGTTGTTGACAGTAAGCGTTCACTACCAATTCCCCTAACAAATCCTGCAATTAGAAACGCTAGTATTAACTATACTCTAAGAGGAATTATACGTGAAGTCAAAAACTCACCTCAAGGACTAGAACTTATAACAGACATAAAAGGAAAAGAAGTGCCGCCATTAATTGTTACATCAAAAACTAATGTCTTATCTTATGATGAAAAAGGTAAAAGGACAGAAGTTACTTCTTCGGCATTAAAACCAGATAAGATTGTCAATATAAATATAGTATATCAACCTCTTAAAAATTCCAACTACGTGTCTCAAGTTAATATATTGCCAGAAAGCGTAAAATTAAGCCCGACATCTTCTCCTAAAACCACTACAACTTCTACTAAGATAACCATAACTCCTACTAAAACAAAATAATTTCTATTTCTGTTTAGTATTATTAGTGGTAAAGATTAATAAAATAAGCAGCAAAAGTGTTTTTAGACCTATATAAATATCTACTCCTAGATTTTTTTTCTTAATATATTCAAGATCTAGATTCATCCAGTCCTCAAAATTTAATCTATGCGCTCCATTAAGAATCCAAGAAGATGTTATTCCAGACAAGACAGAAAATCTGGCCCGATATTTAGAAGGAACTTTTAAGGCCTCCTCTACTGGCAATGGTCGTGGCCCCACAAAAGACATCTCTCCTCTTACCACATTAAAAAGTTGAGGTAGCTCATCCAAACCTGTGTGTGATAAAAATTTACCAACTTTAGTATATCTTGGGTCATGTCTTATCTTAAAGACTGGCCCATCTGCTTCGTTAAGATGAACATAGTTTTTTTTAATATTATCCGCCTCGTCAACCATTGTACGAATTTTATATAATGTAAAAGGCTTTTTATCTTTTCCCAATCTTCTTTGTTTATAAATAAATGGGCCTCTGGATGTAGCTTTAACAATAATATATAAGAAAAACCATATGGGAGTTAATAAAAGCAAAATTGCTAGAGCTAAAAAGCTAGATATTAAATTAATTTCTGCTGTTTTCACCTAATAAATATTATAGTATAATTACATATAGATAATATAGATATTTAATGAATCTAAAAAAAATCCTCGCGTTTATATATACCAATTATCTATTATCACTATTTGCGTTAATACTTGTTTTTGTTGGAATTGCCATTCTTTTTAAAGTTATTTTATTTAAACCTGTCTACCTTTATGCAAAAATAAAAGTAGGAGATTACTTGACTGGAGAATCAGTAGTAAAACCTAAATTATGGTTAGCTTTTGCATTAAAAAAGGGAGATGTAGAAAAACCTCTTATAGGAAAGCCTACAGCAGAACTATTAGGCTTTACTTACTATCCTTTAGAAAAAGGCAAAGGGCTCGATATCTATCTAAATGTCAAGCTCAAAACAAGTTTAAACAAACAAATTCATAAATACAGTTTTAAACGATCTACTATAGCCATAGGATCACCAATTGATATAGAGTTTACCTCAACTCAAATAACAGGAACCATAATAGGCTTGAGTGAAAAAGAATTTAAAGAAACATATGTTGATAAAATTATATATTTAGTATTTCAAGGTGGATATGGCAAAGATCACCCATATCGTTACGACAATATAAAAACTGGTGAGAAATATTATGATGGTCAAAACTACGTTTTTGAAGTACTAGATAAACAGCTACAAAAAAACATATGGTCTGTAGTTAACAATTTAAATGCTCAGATATATGAACGCGAAGTAGAAACTACCCAGGATATAATAGTTAAGGCAAAAATAAAAGCAAAAAAAATTAATGATCAGCTGTTCTATGGTGAAGAATACCCTATATATGTAAACGCGCATATACCCTTTTTAACCTCCAATTTTACTTTTGAAAATTTTGTTATTAGAAAAATTGAATAGCATTAAAAATTTTTGATAAAATATTAAAACAACAAAAAGCGTGCCATATAACATATATCTCTTCCATAATCTTCCAGGCTCACACATGAGTCTGAATAACCATTCCAATCCTTTATTTTGCATCCATTGAGGCGCTTGACGTTTTACTTTGGAAATAAAATCGAAAGCAGCACCAACTGGAATTATAACTTTAGTTTTTTTAAAGCTAGGTTCTTGATATAACATTTTGTAAGTAAAAAACTCCTGACGTGGACTACCCAATCCTACAAAAACAATATCTGTCTTAGTTCTATCGAGATAATCAACAATTTCCTTCTGCTCGTTTTTATTCAATTCGGTAGATCTCGTATAAAGCCTTCCAACTATTTTAATCTTAGGAAATAAATCTGTTAAATTATTTTCCAGCTTTTGCAGGGTTTCTTTTGACGATCCATAAAGAAAGATTCTATAACTTCTTTTCTCTGCCAACCTACATACATCAAGCATTAATTGAGGACCATATACTCTATCTTTTAGTAAAACTCCATATAGAAAAAATAAAGACCATCTAACCCATTGACCATCAGGAGCTATATAATCAAATTTATTCAAAACCTCCCTTAGTTTTTTATTCAACAGGGCAACGACTAAAGTCTGAGAAGCTATTGGTGATACCAGAAAGTTTTTTTTTGTCCTGATGCTTTTCTCTAAGTTAGCTAAAATAAACTCATAATCACAAGCTGAAACATAACTATTTAGTATCTTGTATTTGCCTAAAAATATCATAGCACTTTTCTCTACATAGTTTTGTAAACTAAACCCCTTAAAAGCCAAAATAAACCCAGGTAAGAAAATGTATATTGTGGGTTAATAAAAGAAAATAAAAATATAAGCCAAAAACATATGATTATAGACAAATTCATTGTTAACTTTTTTTTTATAAATTTTATATCTGATTTTAAAAAATACCCAATTAAAATAAGCTGCGATAACAAGCCCAAAAATCCTGTCTCTGCTAAGGTACCTGATAAAATATTATGTGGATGCATGGCTGATATTTCTGATAGTTTCTGACGCCAATCATTATATAGTTTTTTAGGTCTATCTGAAAAAGACAAGTTATCATAAAAGTTGCCCAAGCCCACGCCTAAAATTGGAGAGGATAAGACCATCTCAAATGAAATTTCACTCCACCATAACCTACTTTTTATAGAATGAACATCTTCTTTAGTCGACAGCATAAATCTATCTACTAAATTAGACCCTAAAAAGCTATTTGAAGCTATGTAGCCTACATACAGAAAGAATATTATAAAAACTAACTGAAATAAAGAAGCTTTAACTTTACGCAAAAAAAGAACATGGCATGAAATAAAAGCCAAAAATACAATTAACAATTGACCTCTAAAATTAGATAAAAATGAATTAAAAGAAATCAACCCTATTGCCAGAAAAAAAAATATTCTAACTAGATTTCTTTTATAACTGTAAAAGTAATAAAACAGTAATGGAATCAATCCCGCATCATAAACATCAGAAAAGAATCTATGCCTCTTAATGTTTATTTCCATCATTTCTAAATATTTATCATATAGAATATATTTTGAGAAAGAAAGGAAAAACTCAGGGAAAAAATAAACTATAATATTATAAAGAATTCCGATGATTATAGTTACAAGCAAGACTCTAATAACCATATTAATTTTTTCAGAAGAATCTAGAATAATCATCGAGAGAATAAAAATCAATATGCCTGCGATAACATCTTTATAAATTAAAATAAAACTACTTATATTAACGGCAGACAAAATAGAAATGCTTTGTGTAAAAAAGAAAAATGATAACATCATAGCTAACTTACGATCTATCTTGAAAAATAGCTTTTTTTCGTACAACAGCCATCCTGTAAACACAAACAACAATATTAACAAAAATCTGGCCAAGCTATGAGAAGTAACTAACGCATTCCTAACTGGTAATAGATAAAATGGTGGAAGACGCAAGCCCAAGACAACTAGACAAAAAATGATAAAATTGATTTTCTGCTGGGTTTTATATATATTCTTCATATGAAATGTGATATTTCTTTTATCATACCAGTTTTAAATGAGGAAGAAAAAATAGGAAAATTACTTAATAAAATACACCAAGCTTCTTCAGATTACAACACAGAAATAATTGTTATAGATTCCGGATCTACGGATAGTACAGCTAAAATTGTAAAACTGTACCAAAGAAAAATTTCCAATTTACACCTTATATCCAAAAACAAGACTGACTTTAACAGATCAAAAACACGAAATTTGGCAATCAGAAAAGCTAAAAGTAAGCTTATCTGCCTCTGTACTGGGCATGCGATACCTACTAATAATAACTTCATAAAATACTTTTTAGATGATTTTAAACTTAATAATAAAGTTGTTGCTGTATTTACAGAAGACATACTTTCCCAATATACTCCTATTATTCCCAGAATAGAAGTAATGTGCAAAATGGAACGACTTAACAAGTACTGCAACAGAAATGGCGTGCTTCTGCAAACACTTAAAGCTCCATTTATTGATTATAACGAAAACAATAAATTTCTATGGTATTTTATGTCTAATATATTTACCTGTTATAAAAAATCATTTCTACTTAAATACCCTTTTCCTAATACAGAATACGGAGAAGATGCCCTGCTGGGTAAAATACTAATAGAAAAAGGTTATGCTAAAGTCTATGACAGACGTTGCGCCACCATACATTACCATAAATTTAGCCTTCTACAGTACTACCAAAGAGAAAAAGAGGACCTAAAGCTAAGAATATCAAAGCTTAAAGTAAAAAATAGAGTTAATATTTCTGCAAAAATAGCAAAATTATTAAATATGAGAGTAAATCCTATCCAAAAAATCTATTTTCTATTACAGTTACTCTTTTATTACAGCCTAAAACTTTTTATATTTGCCAGCTTATTCATTAAAAAATAAAATAAGCTATTTTTCTATCACTAAACCTTCATAAATCTTTAAAAGAGAATTGTAGTGCTTTTCTGCTGAATATTTACTTTCATATTCCATTCGGACTACTTTGTTTAATTTTTTGAAGAGGGCTTTATTATTCCATATGTGCAATATCTTTACTTGTAAATCTTCATCGTTATTATATTGAAAAAATAGACCTCCTTTTCCATTTTTAACTCTTTCTTTGAATACTCCAAAACTAGGCACTAAAACCGGAGTCCCGTTTGCAAAGGATTCCAACACAACCAATGGACCAACTTCATACCAAAGAGACGGAACAATTGCACACAAAGCACATCCCATATATTTAAATACTTGTTTAGAAGAAAGAAAATTCCTAATCAGAATATTTTTATATCTGCTATATTCAGCCACTTTCTCCTTTAATGGACCATCACCAATAACCACTAGTTTAACTGTAGACAAACGGGAAAAAATCTCAAGAAGCTGCATTATCCCCTTTTCTTCAGAAAACCTACCAACAAACAAAAAATAATCTTTTTTTTGTTTGAAATTTATTAATTTATCATTGTCCCCTACAAAATGATTTATTACTGTAGTTTTGTCTAAAGATAATCCTAATTTTTTTATATAATAGTTTCTGGTAATCTTTGCTGGAAACACATACATATCTATTAAATTAAAGTCGCCCTTAACTGAATAAAAGAAAAAAGATAAAGTAAAAATAAAGGAAGCAATAAAAGAATTGTTATAATAATTACAAAATATTGACAATAAAGGCGTCTTCTTTGAACCGCAAATAGCACATATGTTGTTATTAAAAAAAAGACCTTTATGAGGAAATCTGTAATTATGTATAGTCTGTACAGTTGGCACATTAAATTTTTTGCAAATTTTATAAATAGAAGGACTAATTAAGGGATAAATGTTATTTAAGTGAACTACTTCTGGTTTAAACTGCAAAATAGTTTCAGAAAATTCATCCTCCACTTTTCTATTCCAAAACATTCCTCCCGCTGCTTTAGCTTTTTCTACTAAACTATCAGAAATATCTTTGTTCTCTTTGGTAAAGAGTTTAACTTGATGACCTTTTCTCTTTAGAAGATCTGCCAAAGATAAAAAATAGACATCTTCTCCCCCTTTGTATTTATAAAAATTATGTACTAGAAGTATTTTCATTAAGCATTTGTAAGTTATTATATACCAGAGGCGCTTACTTTAAAAAAGAAGCAATATCAATACTCTAAATTAAATTTAGATGGATTTATATTTAGTGCCTTAAGTCCATTATTTTTTTTGAGCCTGCTTACCATTTGATTTAAATCTGCTTGTTTTTTTAGTATTAGTGACATTGTTAGCTCTGTTTGTTTTTCATCTTTAGTAGTTTGTATATTTAAAATATCTTGTTTAACAACATATTTTTCTAACGACTCGGAAACGTCAGACATACTAGTCTTTGAGCCCTCCAATATACACGCTAATATATAACTACTATCAGAAGATTGACCAAAGTTTACGATCTTTAATAAATAAACCATACCTGAAACAACTATAGTAGAAAGAAAAGCTGAGGGAATCTGGTCTACACCAATTATAAAACCGGTTGCCAAAACCCAGAGAACAAAAAACATATCTTTAGCATCTTTTATGGCTGTTCTAAACCTAATAACAGAAAAAGCACCAAATAGCCCTATTGCCCGAGGAATACTATTGGAAATAAAAATTATAATTAATGCAATAACAGGTAAAATCAAAACTAGACTATTTACGAAGGAATGTGAATAAGAAACAGACCTACTTGTTTTTTTGTAAACATAGGCAATCAATAATCCTAATATGAATGCAAATAATAATGAATAAAAAATATTTATGAAATAACTTAACTTGGAACCAAAATAAGTTAAAGGCATCTGGAAAAAACTATCTATATTCATGTTTGTTTATTTTACATGTGTTCTACAAGGTTATCAATAGCAGCAGTATATTTAGAAAAAGCAGTCCTGTTAAAACTGTACAGTTTAATCATATCTCCCAACCAACTTGGCAGTAGACCATTGAACTTAATTTCCAAAAGAGTCAAAGGAAGAAAAGAAAATAAATTCCCGTGAATCATTTTATTTCTTAGGTGCATTACTCCAATATCGTAGTCAATAGTTATTCTTAGATTTTTATTTATGGCCGAAACAAAAGGTTTTCTTTTATAAACAACTTGCGCCATAGGATGCAACTTCATGCTAAAGTAATCATTAATGAGTTCACTGCGTAAAGCATTATCCACTATTTTATTAAGAATATTTTTTTTAACTTCCATGTCGTTATTTAAAGAACTTAGATTTAACTTACTGCTTAATAAAGCCCTATCTTTATAAACAATATCTCCTTTCTTTCTTTTAATCTCAAAAAAATAATATCTTGGATCATTGTTATAATACCTAATTCTGTATTTTTTTCTAGTAAAAACTCCTGCCAGTTTTTGATGATAGCAGTGCAAATCAGGAGAATCAAAATAGACACTATTAACAGTATAATAATTTCTATCTTTTATATATTTATCCAAAGACATGTGGAACGAAATAAATGGAATTACTATTTCTAGCATGTCAGCTGGCAAAAAATATTTAAACTCTATTCTTCTAGAATGAAACTGCATATTTTTAATGTCTATTATTATACCTTAGCTTATCTATCAATGTATAATCAGATAACCCTATACTGGAAAAATCATTTTTTTCATTTAAATAAACAGGATTTGCATTGACAAAAAAAGTATTGTCTAGCGACCAATTCTTATTTCTGAAAAAGTCCAAATTGAAGTCTCTAATAATATTAGTAGTTATATCTTCCCTTTTATCATCAGCAGATAATAATGAATAATAAATATTTATACTTGAGTTATCAGATGATTTCCTGTTAGGAAAAGTGTTTGTTACAACTGAGTTTTTCCCATTTTGAAAAAAAATAGAATTATTTACAACTATTTTTCCTCCTTCAAAAAAAGGCTTTTTTATATAAACATTTAATACTTCTTTATTTTTAAAAAATACACTGTTTGAAATATAAGCTTCTGAAGAATCTTTAGAAGCTATACCAATATTACATTCCTCAAGAAAATTATTAGAAATATCTATTCTGCTGCCCTCGCCTACGCTTATACATTTATCTTTAGACCTGAATATATAATTATTTTTTATAATTGTTGTACTACCCGAAAGATCAATTCCATCTTCGTTATTCTCTATAAAAGTATTACCTATTATTTCTCCGGACATGAAATCTTCGTCAATAGAATCAGCATGATTTCTATAAAAGTAAGAGTCATATACAGAAGCATTAGAATACTTAAGGTTTACTGCATCATCTCCATGAGCAAATGTAAACGAGGAATTTTTAATAATTACATCATTATTATGATACGCGCTAAACATACCGCTAAAAAAAATACCATTAATGTAAGCGTCTTTCCCATTATCGATATTAAAGTATTCAAAGGTACTTCCTGATGCTCCTTCATTGGCTAAGGCAAATACACCAAACGACTTATCTAGCTTATCTACTTTTACCCTGATTGGCATTTCTTTTGTACCATCAGCAATTACTTTCGAATAAGATACAAAAGAAACTCCCGGTGCCAAAATTAAAGTCGTACCTGGTTCAATAATAAGCGGAGAATTTTTAGGAATGATTAAGGTCTGGGTAATCTTGTATTTTCCCCTTCCCAAAACTAAACTTTTCTTTTCTTCGTTGTATTTAAAAAACTTGTGCCCCTTTAAAAATTCATCAAGCGGTTGATTGATTAAATCTAAATCTCTGAGCAGTTCTTGATTAATATAGCGAAAAGAATATGTTGCCTTATTATTTAAATCATATAAATTTTCAATAGTTACTTTTGGTTCTTTAGCAAAATTTATAAATTTATTGACAGGCGCTCTATCTTCTGAAACTATAAAATAATTATATGATTCCTCTGGGAGATCCATGAAGTAACTAATCTTTTCATATTTACCTGTTACATTGCTTATCATTAAATTTTTGTCTACCTCAAAACCTACATAATCTTTATTATCTTTTGTCCAAGATTCATACGCTATTCCAAGTAGAATATCTTCTTTATCGAAAATTTGATTTTTGTTTGCATCAACATACAGTTTTAATTTGGCCATTTTAACTTCCTGGTTTTTATAAAATTTAATCTTTATTAATCTAATTCCAATATTACGAGGAAATTGGGCATTCTTAATTTCGACAAGTTTTTTTGCCATACCCTGAACAATCATTTCCAGACTCACAATTTTACCTTTATCTCTTGCAGTCATCAAAAGTCTCACTGGAGAATACTCCTCGGCTTCACCAATTTTAGGCGATCTAATCCTATAAAATGAAATGGCAGCTAATATTAATAAACAGGTTAAAAAAAACAAAGCAAGGCCAGCTATTTTTTTTACACCAACTAATGTTTTTCTTTGACGCTTCATAACTTCACAACTTTAACCCCGCCTGTAACATTGTTTTTGAATACTATCTCGTTCACACAGGACATCAGATTAGAATCGAGGATAAAATTATATGTGGTCTTCTCTAAAGAGTAATAAGAGTCATAAACTTTATCTACTTGAATATAATTTGACCAAAAAACAGGAAGGTCCTCAACATTATATATTTTAAAGTTAGAATATTCTTCAAGGTCACCACCTAAATTATTGTTATAAGTCAATTGTCCTTTATTTAAACATGGAAATTTCAAGATGGAATAATCGCTTTCGCTCTTAATCGTTACTTTTAAAATCCTTCCTTCTTTGGTAGCCTGTATTTCTCCTTCTGATAGTATTTCCTTGAGATAATTAGCGTTATTAACTATTGTCTTTCTTATGTTTCCAACTATTTTATGATATTGAGTATTAGAATGTACTTTTTGTAAATCTGCCTCAATAAACTCATTAACTTCTGATACGATTTTATCGTAATAAGCTAAATCGTCTACAATATGGTTACTATTCAAATAATTCCATAATAAAATATTTCTTTTATGCCTGATTTTCTTGCTCATTAAAAGAGCTCTAGAAAAAATATTGTTTATAGGGGTAATTGAGTCTCTCTCTTTGTATTTATTTATTTCAACATCCCATGGTATTAATTCAAACTTACCCTTGGTATTATTAAAGTATAGCCTTAAATTCTCGTAGTCATTTTGATGATGGTCTTTTGAGAGTACTGAATGGATATGCCAACTATAAAAACTATCCTCATCTAGTATATCAAATATCTTTTGTTCTATCTCTATAGCCCTGTAATTTTTGAGTAAGTTAAACGTATAATCCAAAAAAGCGAAGTTTGACTGAAGATGAGGATCTTTAGTGTTTTTTTCCCAAAAATTCATATTTGCTGTAATCGTTTCAAACCAAGATATATCTATATTATTGTTAATGGTAGTAAGAAAATCAGAATCAGAGATTCTTTGTTTAGTTTCTAGATATTTCTTATCCCAGTCTTCGATTTGGTAGTAAACTCCGGCAAAATCGTTATTAACAAATAGCAAAACAAATCGAGTATCTGGTGGCAAAAGACCAAGCTTTCTTGCTCTGTAATTATGGAATGCATCTGCGAAATAATATCTATCCGAGGAGATAAAAAGTTTTAATTTATTGGTGCCATAAAATGAATCTTCCTGGGTAAATCTTATTACCCATGATTTTTGTGGATATCTCCAGTGATTAGCAAAATCACCTCTATAGCGGACATTAACATCATATACCTTATTCTGGTAAATAAATGTGGCATTAACATATTTTTTGCTGCTTTCTGACATTGGTTGCTTATTAAACCAGTCATCATTTTTATCAGGAGATACGTAGGGCAAATTTTCGTCAAGCTTTTTTCTGTTTTTCTTATCAACTAATAGTTGATAAACTGGTAAATTAGTTTTTTTTATAAGCGGAGAGTTTATCTGTATTTTTGTTTTGTAGTTATGAAGTTCTACCGGCTCTTCAACTACTTTATCCTTAAAAACTTTTACATACGAAAATATTAATCTGCCAGAAACAGGATCAGAAGTCATAGGAAAACCATTAATAATTCGCGTGATATTTCTTTTATCTGTACTTTTTGCATAGCTGTATCCATCTCCGGCCCAGATAAAAGCATTAGGTGGCAAAAGGGGTTCGATCTCGCGGTTCCATTTATTAAAATCATAAATTTGATTTGTCTTGGAAATGTCTGTAGAAATATGCTCAAGCCACAAAGGATGATGAGTAAAAATAAATACATTTTTATACTGTTTTGAATTCTGTAAGGCATTCTTGAAATAATTTACTTGTCCCTTATCTACCTCATAACCTCCCATAATTACTCTACCGTTCTCTCCTGTTTTTATTTTTTTATAATCCTCATTGGTTGTACTTAAAGTAACAAAAAGATTGTTCTGTTTAACAAAACTAAAATATAATTTATTAAACCTTTTTATAAACAAATTTCTAGAATTACTACTTCCTACATCATGATTTCCTGGAACAAAGTAATAAGGAATTTTTGTAACTTTAAGTTTTTCTTCTAATAAATCCCATTCCTGCAGAGTACCATTTTTAACCATATCTCCTGTAAAAATAATAAAATCTGGCTTAAGATCTACTATTTTTTCAAGAGCAAGATCAAACCCATCTGTATTTATCTGCGGATATATATGCCCAAGAACTACAAAAGATAACTCAGGACTTGAGTTTTTTTTAGAGATAAACGTTCTATTTGCAAAAAGCACTAAAGAAAAAGAAAGGGAAAAAGATATCAGAAGAATTAAAACAATCGTGGATCGATATTTTAACATCATAATAATCTACAATTTAACACGAATTTCGCAGTTGTCATTGCGAGGACTCAGAGCGAAGCGTGGGGGACGAAGCAATCTCCATCAATGAGATTGCCACGCTTCATTCCATTTCGCTCGCAATGACAGCAAGTGCTAAACTTGTATTTAATATATGCTCTGGTTAAACATAAGCTTTCACTGTCAAATTAATCCTGTCAATAACCAGAAAATAAAAAATACTGTTGGCAGTTGCCAGTCAAAATCAACTAAAGCATTAAGGGCTGAGGATAAAAGACTCAACCACAGCATTAAAAAGAAAAATCTCTCGTTTGCTTCCAATTGTTCAAACACTCTTTTTCCACCTTCCCACAGGGCTGAAATAATAAGCATTATGCTCATAACAAAACCAAAAATCCCTGTATCAGAAAGCATTTGAAAGAAAAAATTATGGACATAAAATGTTTTAGCTAATCCCAAACCGCTATTAAAATTAATTAACTTATAAGTATCTAAGCCTGTTCCGGCAAAAGGAACCAATCTGGCGCTCTCCACTGCCGACTTTATATACATAAGCCTAGCGGAAATATTTAAATCATAAATTGCAGACTCCAACTGTACCATTCCTTGCCTTGATAAGATAGACCATACTACAATAGCTACAACTAAAATCCAGAAAACAAATATAAAATTGATCTTTTGTCTTGATCTATATGAATACCCCAAAAAAAACAAGTAGCTCATAATAGAAAGTGAGATTAAGGATGCTTGAGCCGATGTTAAAATTAAAGAATATAGCAAAAATATAAAAATTAGAGAAAAAATAATTCTATAACCTAACTTATCCCAATTAGTTTTCAAAACAAAAAGACACAAAGGGATGGCAAAAATAAGTAAGGCGGACAGATGGTTGTGGCCAAAATAGATCCACATAAAACTCACTCCTCTTGATAGCTTGCTTGAATAATGCAAAATAAGCGTATTGTATAAAGAGATGGTGGAAAGAACTACTGTTACAAAAATAAGAACTCCAGCCAAGCGTTCTTTTTTTTGCAAAGTGTTGAACACGGAACCACTCGTAACATAGATTACAAAATAGGAAAAAAACAATAATAACTGAACGTAACTTGTTTGAAGATTGGTGGAAAAAATAGTAGAGATGAACGAAACTGTGAGGAAAATCAAAAATATTTTGATTATTCTGTCATTGCGAGGAGCTTGCGACGAGGCAATCTCATGAGACTGCTTCGCTCCGCTCGCAGTGACAAGGCGACGCAATGCCAACGGCAATAAATACACCGCATACGCAAATACAATGTATCTTACCCATATACTATCCTGCTGCGGAAAAAACGGAAGATTTATTAAAGTAATAAACGTAATAATCTCGTAAAAAGACATAGATATATACATATCTATCATAAAATGATAATCCGTTTCTTACAATGAGGAATATTGCACTTGACACTCAGGATGACAGAAGAATTCCTCAGCATGACAGGTTTATGTTAGGAGTGTAAACAGTACACACCCATACTTTTTTTGACTTACTTTGATATTTTTGATTATCTTGTAAATCTTTGTGAAAGTATTTATACTTTTTGTTATGTTAACAAAAACAGATTTAAAACAAATAGAAGGAATTGTGCAAGGTGTCGTTAGGAATGAGACAAGACAAATTATTCAGCAAGAACTTGAACCTATTAGAAAAGAGACAAGACAAATTATTCAGCAAGAACTTGAACCTATTAGAAAAGATACGAAAACCTTAAAAAGGGATATGCGATATGTAAAAAAGACAATTGATATTATGGTGAGAATGTTTAATGAAGATGACGTAAAACTTAGGAAAAGAGTTGAGAAAATTGAAGATCATCTCGGTTTTGTTCAACCATAAGAACCCACCCAAGATTTTCCAAATACCCTTCATTTTGTCAAATCCTAAACGGGCACGCTGGTAACTGTTCACGCTTCCGACACGATCTCGTCATCCTGAGCGTAGCCGAGTCAGACTCGGCGTAGTAAAGGATCTATTCGGTAAAAGACTCTTCTGCTTTCAGTCTCAGAATGACAGTTTTATGTTAGAACTGTGAACTGTTACTTCAAATTCAGAGTCTTGACAGTATTATCAATAATCATGGTATACTTAGCCCGTAAAACAGAAAAGCGTTGGATGGGACAATATTTTAGAAAAACTGGATTAAATAATCGAACTTAATAAGAACAATAAAAAGAAGCTACCTTTTTAGAAAGATATATGGAGAAGCAAAGCAAAAATAAGACAACAGGTTTAGCCACAAAGAACGATCTTAAAAAAGTTGAGAAATCGCTTAGAGTTGAATTACAAAAAGTTGAGAAATCGCTTAGAGTTGAATTACTGCGACTGGAAGAACGGATAGAGAATTCAGACGAAAATGCCATCGAATACAGAGACCAAATACTGACAAAGCTTGATAAGGTGATGGGAGAATTACAAACAATGCGGGAAGAAAATACTGTTGGAGCATATCAAATACGAGAACTTAGAGAAAAGGTTGATGGTCATGAATTGAGAATTACTCGTCTTGAAAACTGAAATTTCATACCACCGCTTAACAACCAGAAGAACTCTTCTTGGCATTGGCGCTGCTACAGTTGCAGCAAAAGCAATGCCT
>MFPD01000015.1 GCA_001784115.1 Candidatus Levybacteria bacterium RIFCSPLOWO2_02_FULL_37_18
ATAAATCTTTAAACCTTAAAAGCCCTCTAAAGTATTTAATTGAGAAAGGAGAGATGTCGCAAATGTCCTTGACTTATACAGGTACTTGACAAGAGGGCAAAAAATTCGTACGCTTAATCTATGATAGAGCCTCCGACAGAAGTACCAGCAGTTTCTTCGTCTGTCGCAGTGCCCATGCAACCACCTTCAGTCGAAAGCGCTGTTTGTGTACCAGAAGCCCAAACATCCGCTGCGGAAAATGAATTCACTCCCGCAGAACTGGCGGAAATAGAAATCGAAACAGCCAGAGTTTTTGCAGAAATAGATAGCCTTCCTATTATGACGTACACGAGAAGCCTTGCTGCTTGGGCATTAAACCACGAAGCATTTGATTATCACAGATATTACGATAAAGAGACTCCGAGTCATCCAAACGATGTTTTAAAACAGGCAATGCGCCTGGTTGTTGCCGAAAGAAAATTGGGCACTGTTATAACAGACAGAGAAGCTAAGATGATTGCCATGGTTGCCATACTGCATGATTTTGGTATGGATCATACGGCAGCAACTCCTCAGGACGCTAGAAAAGAGCATGAGATAAAAGGTGCGGAAAAATTTAAAACTCTTGTTGCACCGTTTAATATGGGTGATAACTTTACTCCTGATGAGATACAACGAATGGAAAGCATGTTTTTACCGACAAAACTTGTTCCCAATGCGGATTTTTCCGAGTTAACACAACATCCAACAGGGGATCAATTGGCACGCATTGTTCAGGATGCGGATATAAGTAACTGGGGAATGTCAGAAGATGTAATACTTGAGAATTCCAGAAGAGAATACCGTGAGTTAAAAAGCCGGGATCCGGTAAAGTTTTTGCGATTTTTTACGGAAAGTATTTTAGCCAAACAAGAATGGAAAACAAACGCAGGGAAAAAATTTTACGGAGCCCGTCACAAACAAAATTTAAAATTGTATAGAGCGCTTGTTGAAAAACTAACCGCAACTCCTCCAACAGACCTCAAAAACCCTTTCTAGATGTTAGTATTCCTCAAGAGTTGAAGTGTCCCCAATGTCTTGGCCCATTTCTTTTGCCCGTAAAATTCTTCTCATTATTTTTCCGCTTCGGGTTTTGGGAAGTTTATCGATAAATTCTATTTCTCGCGGATACGCATGACCTGCAAGATATTTTTTTACGTGTTCTTTAAGCTGTTCTTTGAGTTCTTCGGAAGGTTTTACTTCTGGTTTTATGACAACAAAAGCTTTGATTATTTCCCCCCGTAATGAGTCAGGTTTTCCAATTACTCCTGCTTCCACTACCCCGGGAAAATCAATTAAAGCAGTCTCAACTTCAAATGGACCGACCCGTTCGCCTGACGTTTTTATTACGTCATCCGCACGTCCAACAAACCAAAAATATCCGTCCTTGTCTTTTTTGGCTCTGTCGCCTGTAATATACCAGCCATTTTTAAAATAACTATCGTATTTTTCCTGGTTATTCCAAACAGTTCGCATAATCGATGGCCAGGGAGGGTGAAGAACCAAGTCGCCTTCTTCATCAACTTGCGCTTGAGAACCTTCTTGGTTAAAAACATTAGCATTCATCCAGGGAAGCGGTTTTCCCATAGATCCGGGTTTTATTTCAAGCGTTGGTGAATTAGCAATCATAATTGAGCCGGTTTCTGTCTGCCACCACGTATCATGGAACGGTTTGCCAAAAACTTTTTGAGCCCAAATAATTGCTTCCGGATTTAAAGGTTCGCCAACACTGGCCAGAAAACGCACGTGCGACAGATCGTGTTGTTTTACTAAGTCATCGCCTTTGGCCATAAGCATTCTAATTGCAGTCGGCGCGGTATACCACACACTTACTTTATTTTTGGCAAGGATTTGATACCAAATTTGGGCATCGAATCTTCCTCCATAAACAATAGTTGTAATTCCCAAAGACCAATTGGCAAGAATGCTATACACAATTCCCGTAACCCAGCCCGGATCCGCGGTACACCAGTATACGTCATCATCTTTTAGATCTAAAACCAGTTTCGCGCTTTCTTTTTGTTGGATTATTCCTCCGTGTGCATGGACTATTCCTTTTGGTTTGCCGGTTGTGCCAGATGTATACAGCATGAATGCATAATCTTCGGAATTCATATGAACAATTGAAAATTGCTCGGAAGCTTGTTCTAGTTGCTGTTTAAAATTTTCTTCATCCACAACTAAAATATGTTCCAGCTTTGGGAGCCGGTTTTTTACTTGTTCTATTCTAGCGGATAGTTCTTTGGTGGTTAATACAATTTTTGCTTCCGAGTTTTCAAATCTGTCTTTTAAAGCAGATTCTCCGAATGCGGAAAACATGGTTCCGGCAATTGCGCCGGTTTTAACAATACCTAAAAAGGAGGCGTAAAGCTCTGGGATTCTGGGTAAAAATAAAAAAACGCGGTCACCTTTTACAACGCCAAGATTTGTTAGTATATTTGCGATTTTATTCGAAAGTTTTATGAGGTCTAAAAACGTGTATAAAACGGTATCTCCATTTTCCGGTTCAAAAATCAGAGCTGTTTTATTGCGGTTTGGAGCATTGAGATGTTTGTCTAAAACTTCGTAAGCTATGTTTAAGCTTCCGTCGGGAAAATATGAAATAGTCCCATTTTTTGTATTCCAAAAATCTTGATTCATAATAAAGTCATAATAAGAATTGCTTCTTCCTCGACTCACTCGGAATCGCAATGACAATGTAATTATTCTCTTACTTCTTTTTGAACAATAGTTCCTTGTTTATCTACACTGTACACAATTACGCTGCCGGTGGAAATTTCGATGTTGGGAATTTCTGAATCACTTATTTGTTCAATAAATTTAATGAGGGCCCTAAGAGAGTTTCCGTGTGCAACAATGAGTACATTTTTTCCCTGTTGGATAATAGGTAAAATTTCTTTTTTGTAATATGGTACAACGCGGTTGTAAACGTCTTTTAAGCTTTCTCCATGCGGTGGAGGTGTGGAAAAACTTCTTCGCCATTTTAGATATTGATCAACTCCAACTTCTTTTTTTAATTCTTCCTTATTTTTGCCGGTTAAATCGCCGTAGTCGCGTTCATCAAGCGCTTTATCTGTAGCATATGTTTGGGGAACATGTAGAGTTGGCCGCATATACTCAAGGGTTTCTCTTGCTCGTTTTAAAGAAGAGGCGAATACGTTGTCAAAATGGATATCTTTTATAAGCGATGCTGCAGTTTGAGCTTCCCCAATTCCCTTATCGGATAACGAAATATCGGTTTTTCCTGCCCAGATTCCTTTTTTATTCCATAAAGACTCTCCATGGCGGACTAAAACAAGATACGACATAATTACGTTGATTTTTGAACCGACTTGAGTTGTTCGTTTATATATAAAAGCCGATTATATTTTGCCATGCGTTCTCCTCTTTGCAGGGCTCCAAATTTTACGTAATCGGAAGACACGCCAACCGCGAAATCCGCGATAAAATCTTCGTTTGTTTCTCCGCTTCTATGCGAAACAATAATTTTAAGTCCTTCGCTTTTGGCAATTTCTACAACAGCAAGCGTTTCTATGACTGTGCCGATTTGATTGGGTTTTACAATAACTCCTCCAATTGCTTTTTTATCAAGGGCTGTTTGGAGCCTAAATGGATTTGTAACTGTTAAATCGTCACCGACAATAATAGTGTTTGATATTTGTTCTGACAGATATGCCCAGTTGCTCCAGTCATCTTCAGCAAATGGATCTTCCAGGTACAGTAGGTGATACGCATTATTTATATCTTTATAGTAATTGATTAAATCTTCCGCAGAATACGGGGAGGATCTGTCTTTTAAACGGTAATTTTTTTTGTTGAAAAAGGAATTTGACGCCGCGTCTATGCCAAAAAATACATCAAATCCAAATCGAATGCTTTCTCTATCAACAGCGTCTTTTAATAATTGCAATGCTTCTGAGTTTTTGGACAGCTTCGGACCAAATCCACCTTCATCTCCAACTAAGGTATTAAGATTATTATCGACAAGAATTTCTGAGAGAGCTTTTGTTACGTTAAATCCAATTAGTATGCATTCCTCGTACGTCTTTGACGTGGCAGGAATAAGAAAAAATTCCTGAAAATCAAGATTGCTACTTGCGTGTTTTCCGCCATTGATTAGATTAAAAAGGGGAGTTGGAGTTTTAAGTGGATCAGCCTGACTAGAAAATTGGCGGATATACATAAAAAGAGGAATTTGATGAGATTTGGCGGAAGCTTTGCAAACAGCCATTGATACTGACAAAGTCGCATTTGCCCCCAGTTTTGATTTATTTTTTGTACCGTCAAGCTCGATCATGACGTTGTCTGTATCTGCTTGATTTGACGCTTCCATGCCGACAAGTTTTGGCGCGATACTATTTTTCACATGATCAACAGCTTTTAAAACGCCGAGGCCTTTAAATCGTTTGCTGTCATTGTCTTTTAAGTCCACTGCTTCGTAGGTGCCGACTGATGTACCGGATGGGCAAGAAGCAGTGGCAGAGGCTCCGTCCGATAGTACCACGGTGGTTTCGATGGCAGGGTTTCCTTTTGAGTTTAATATTTCCCGAGCATGTATCTGTTTTATAATAGCCATAATAATTAGTTAAAAGTTCAAAATTAAAAGTTCACTTGATTATAATATTAGTTTTTTTTCGCATTCAGAGACTATTCTTCTGACGTGTTCGATTGCGTCCGGCGAAATAGAAACACTGGTTATGCCCCACCCGATAAGCTTTTCCACCAACTCCGGATATTGGGATGGTGCTTGACCGCAGATCGAAGTAGTAACTCTGTATTTATGACTTGTTTTAATAACGTGCTCAAGCGCCCAGAGGACTGCTTCGTTTTGTTCGTTAAACTCGGAAGCTACTTCGTTGTTGTCTCGATCTGTCCCAATGATAAGCATGGTTAAGTCGTTTGATCCAATGGAGACTCCGTCAATTCCGACTTGGATAAACTTTTCCAAAAGAATAACATTTGATGGAATTTCAACCATCATCCACAGCTTAAACGAGTCAGACCGATACAGTCCAGCCCGAGAAATTATTTTTTTTACTTCGATAAGCTCTTTAACAGTTCTGACAAATGGAATCATAATCCATACATTTTTTAGTCCTTTTTTGTTTCTGACTATTTTTATTGCTTCAAGTTCAAGTTCAAAGACCTCCGGGTCATGAATATACCGAAATGCGCCTCTGTACCCAAGCATAGGATTTGCTTCTTCAGGTTCAAAATCTTTACCGCCAATCAGTTGTCTATATTCGTTTGTCTTAAAATCAGATGTCCGGTAAACAACCGGCCGGGGGTTGAAAGGCTGACAAAATTGTATTAAACTTTCTGCCATTTTTTGGATAAATACATTCTTTTTTCCATCTCTGATAAGCTTTTTAGGATGAGTTCCAATTCCAGCCATAATAAATTCTGCCCGTAAAAGTCCGACACCGTCAACATGTTTTTGTGCAATTGTGTCGGCAAGTTCCGATTGGGCAAGATTTACATATACTTTTGTTTTGGTACGAATTCTTACGTCCTCAACTTTATTTTCTGCCGAGGATGGAAGGGAAATTTCGCCTTTAAATACCTCTCCTTTTGTACCATTAACCGTAATCGTCATGCCAAGTTTTAATTTTTTGGTTGCTTCTCCTGTCCCGACAACCGCAGGAATTCCCAGCTCTCTGGATACGATTGCGGCGTGAGATGTTCTTCCCCCCGAATCGGTAACAATAGCACTGGCTTTTTTCATAGCAGGTACATAATCCGGGTTGGTTTGTGCTGCCACTAAAACATCACCTTTTTCTATTTTATGAATTTCTTTTGCGCTTTTGAGAATTTTTACAGTTCCTGTAGAAATACCAGGACTTGCGGGCTGGCCTTTTAAGAGCAATGGTAATTCTTTGAGTTCTCTGTCATGCTTCTTTTGCTCTTTTTGAGGATGAATTGTCGTAACAGGTCTGGTTTGTACGATGTACATTTCGTTTTTTTCAATTGCCCATTCAACGTCTTGAGGAAAATAATAATGTTTTTCAAGTTTTTTACCATAGCTTGCAATTTCTTCTATTTCTTTAACGCTCAGTTTTTGTTTTTGACCGGTTTTTTTTGGTATAAAAACTTTTTTATTTATTGTTTTTACACGTTTTAAAAGTATAGACTGGGTTGCGACATTTTTTGAAATAAGTGTCAGATCTTTTTTTAATATTTCATAATGATCCGGAGTAACTGTTCCGCCGACAATATATTCTCCAAGTCCATAAATTGCTTCAATAATTATTTTGGACTTATCGTTGGTTATGGGATCGATAGTAAACATTACGCCTGACTTTTCTGACTCAACCATTTTTTGAACAGGCACGGCAATGCCTATTTTAAAATGATCAAATTTTTTTTCGTGTCTGTAAAAAATTGCGCGTGCTTCAAAAAGTGATGCCCAGGCTTCTTTGATTTTAATAAGAACATTAGCTTCTCCTTTTACGTTTAAAAACGTTGACTGCTGTCCGGCAAAAGAAGCATTAGGTAAGTCTTCCGCGGTAGCAGATGACCTGACTGCAACAAACGCGTCTTTTAAGACTCCTCCAAGTTTTCTGTAGCTTGAAAAGATCTCTTTAATAAGAACATCTGACATTTTTCCATTGATAATTAATTTTTGAATATGTGATGCCGTTTGGGTAAGAGAATCATGATTCTCAAAATTTGCGCTGCCAATAAGGTGTTTTATTTTTGTAACTAAATTGTTTTCTCGTAAGAATTGATAATATGCTTTGGAAGTAACAATAAATCCATCTGGTACAGGAAATCCGGCTCCGGTCATTTCTCCCAAATTAGCACCTTTTCCTCCAACCAGGGCAATATCGTCTTTTCCTACTTCCGAAAACCAAAGCACAAGGCCGTTTGACATATATTTATTATGAACAAGAAAACCTTTTTTGACAAGAGGGATGTTGGTTTATTGACATGGGCGTAAGTTGATTAGTATAGTTAAATATAAGCTGCCTATGGTTTTATCTGATGACCAATTAAAACAAATTCTTCTTGATCAAAAAATAGCACCGCAAACCTTGCTTGATGAGTTACTTGCGTTATCAAAACAATCCGGTATTTCTTTATATGACACGCTTATAGAGCGTGATGTTATAACCGATGAAAAACTGGGACTCATAACTGCTAATTTTCTTGGATTCCCGTTTGTAACGCTTGCAAAAACCACAATTCCCGAAGAAGTATTTACATTACTGCCGGAAAAAGTAGCCAGAAAACAAAAAGTACTTACTTTTGAAAGAAGTAAAGACGGCATAAAACTTGCCATGGCAAACCCAAACAATACGACAATATTAAAAACCCTATCCCGAAAAACAGGCGAAAAAATTATTTCTTATTTTGCTACAGAAAAAGATATAGAAAATACGCTCAGAATTTATAAAAAAGATTTACAAAAATTATTTGATAACTTGCTTTCCGAGGCGCCAACAAACCAAACAACTCCCTCATTTGATGATACACCGATTGCAAAAATTGTCGATCTTTTAATAGAATCTGCCTATGAAGATAAAACTTCCGATGTCCACATAGAACCCGAAGAAAAAAATTCTTTAATCAGGTTTCGTATAGACGGTATTTTACATGATGTTGTCAAATTCCCAAAAAACCTTCATGACAGAATTATAACTAGGATAAAGGTTTTATCGCGCCTGCGAACCGACGAGCACTTAAGCGCTCAAGACGGGAAAATGCAACTACAACTTGAAGCGGAGAATTTAGATATTCGTATTTCGATTTTGCCTGTTGTAGACGGCGAAAAAGCAGTCTTACGACTTTTATCGACAAAATCAAGAAAATATTCTCTTATAGACTTGGGAATTTCGGATAAAGACTTAAAAAATGTAACCAGCGCTTTTAATAAATCA
Organism: Candidatus Levybacteria bacterium RIFCSPLOWO2_02_FULL_37_18; assembly: GCA_001784115.1. Taxonomy (GTDB): domain Bacteria; phylum Patescibacteriota; class Microgenomatia; order Levybacterales; family UBA12049; genus 2-01-FULL-37-20. The sequence continues at coordinate 7,899 of MFPD01000015.1, forward strand.
TACGGCATGATCTTGTCAACCGGACCTACGGGAAGCGGAAAAACTACGTCCATTTATTCAATTTTAAAAATTCTTAACACCCGGGAAAAAAATATTACTACCATTGAAGATCCGGTTGAGTATAGAATGAAAGGAGTTAATCAAATTCAAGTAAATCCAAAAACCAATCTTACTTTTGCTTCGGGTTTACGTTCTGTTTTACGACAAGACCCAAATATTGTATTTGTAGGAGAAATCAGAGACTCCGAAACTGCCGGAATTGCGGTAAATGCAGCACTCACCGGACATTTAGTTTTATCCACGCTTCATACCAATGATGCCGCAACAGCTCTTCCCAGGCTTATTGATATGGGAATAGAACCCTTTTTGGTTGCTTCAACGGTAAATGTCATTATTGCCCAAAGATTAGTAAGAAAAAACTGCGATATGTGCAAGGTGAAATATAGTGTCAAAAAAAGCGAACTTTTAAAAGACATTCCCAAGGAGATAATCGAAAAAAGATTGAGCACCTCAGAAGATATTGAAGTCTATAAAGGAGAAGGTTGTAAGATCTGCCATGGGACAGGATATGGCGGAAGAGTTGGAATTTTTGAAGTACTGCTTATTAGTAAAGATATAAAAAAGCTTATTGCGGAAAAAAGCGATTCCGACGTTATCGTAAGCCATGCTATAGAAAACGGTATGACAACCATGTTGGATGACGGACTTGAAAAAGTAAAAAAAGGCTCAACAACTATCGAGGAAGTACTTCGGGTTACAAAAGTAGAAATACTCTAAATCATGGAAAAAAATCTTTCTATTTCTCCATACGAAAAGATGGGGATTGTTAGCAACCTTACAACAATGCTTGCTGCCGGCATATCTATTTTAGACTCAATAGATGCATTGCTTCAAGGAACAAAAGGAAATCAAAAAAAATTGCTGGAAATTATCAGAAACGATCTTACCGAAGGAAAAAGACTCTATACATCATTTGCTAAATTTCCCAGAGTTTTTGATAAGGTTACGGTTAATCTTATCAAAGCTGCAGAAGAAGCAGGCACTCTTGAGGTAACTTTAAGGGACTTAAAAAAGAATATTTTACGGGAAGCGGAATTTAATGATCAGGTAAAAGGAGCCTTGATGTATCCGGGAGTTATTATGGTTGTTTTTTTTGGTGTTTTTTTGCTCATACTTATAGTTGTTATTCCCAGAATTTCATTGGTTTTTTCCAAAATGAATCTAAAACTGCCTCTGCCTACAAAAATACTTATTATCATGTCAAATATATTACTTTCATATCCAATACCTGTTGTTTTGGTTTTTAGTCTTATTGTTTTTGGAGCAATAACTTTTTATAAACGGCAAAAAAGTATAGTTTTTGGACTTATAGTTTCGATTCCGCTTGTATCCGCGCTTGTCAAAAAGATAGATTTGACAAGATTTTCCAGAAGTCTCGCTTTACTTTTATCATCGGGTATTCCAATTACTTCTTCACTTGATTTAACGTATGATATCGTGTTAAAACAGGATGTTAAAAATGTGATTTTGCAGTCTAAGGAAATGATCTCATCGGGGAAAAAACTATCTGATGGATTTAGAACGTATCCTCATATAATTCCGAGTATTATGACTCGCATTACAGAAGCCGGTGAAAAAAGCGGAACCCTTGACAAAGCTATGCAGGATATTTCGGAATATCTTGAATATGAAGTATCTAAAGAACTTAAAACAGTTACTGCGCTTTTAGAGCCGATTATGCTTGTGGTAATAGGAGTATTAATTGGCGGAATTATTTTTTCTATTATCGTGCCAATCTATGGTCTACTTGGGAATATCGGAGGATAAGCAAAAAGGGCTTACTCTTATCGAATTTTTAATCGCTATTGGTCTTGTTGCAATTATTTCGAGCGCAATTGGTATCAGGTTGATTACTTTTCGGCAAAAAAGTTCAATAGCCACGACACATGCTCAGATTATTACGGATATAAAATCCCAGCAAGTAAAATCAATGGTTTTGGATACCGAAGGTGAAATACCAAATTCATACGGAGTCCATTTTGATGTAGGTTCGTATGTGCTTTTTAAGGGAACAACATATACCATATCAGACGCTGCCAATTTTGTGGTGAAGCTTGGCAGTGATGTTTCTTTTCAGTCAATTTTATTTCCTTCTCAAAATATAATCTTTACAAAAGGAAGCGGGGAAATTTCTGACTTTGTCTCGGGGTCTGATAGTTTTACCCTGCATGACAACATAAACGGAGATAAGAAAACCATTAAATTGAATGTAAACGGAGTAGTAATCTCGGTTTTGTAATATGAAAAGCCAAGTCGGGCAGATGTTTATAGAGCTTGTTTTAACCATAGGAATCGCTTTAATACTTCTTCCTTCTCTTTTAACAGGTTTTGTTGCCACCCGGGAAGGAAAAGCGCAGCAAAATCAAAGACTGGAAGCAGTTGGATTGCTAAAGGAAAGTCAGGAAGCTGTTAGAAGTTTTAGGGAAAAAAATTGGAATACATTCGCGATTAACGGGACGTATCATCCGCAAATTGCTTCAGGTTCTTGGAGCTTAATTTCTGGCAGCGAACAAATAAACGGATACACAAGACAAATTGTAATTTCTGATATCTTGCGTGATGCAACCGGAGCAATTGTTTCACAAAATGGAAACATTGACCCTTCGACAAAAAAAGTTGTGTCAACAGTTTCGTGGACATCGCCATTTTTTTCCAATGTTACTTCGACACAATATTTGACTAGATTTGCAGGGAACACGGTTTATTCTCAAACAAGTGTTTCGGATTTTAATACCGGTTCTAAAAGCGGGGTGTTGGTAACTAATACAAGCGGAGGAGAGGTAACCCTTGGAGGAGGCGGAAGCGGTGATTGGTGTTCTCCAAATCTTTCCATTTCTGCTATAGATTTACCAAAAAGCGGAGTTGCGAATGCGATTTCCGCGATTGAAGGAAAAGTGTTTGCCGGTACCGGAGAAAATGCTTCGGGTGTGTCGTATGCCACTGTTTCTATCAGCAATGCTAATCCTCCAACAGGGGAAATTTTAGGTACGTTTAGCAACTATAAAACGAACGATGTTTTTGGTGTGTCAAACTACTCCTACATCGCAACTGACACAAATAATAAAGAGATTATCATTCTTGATGTATCGGTAACTCCTTACACTGAAATTGGTTTTTTCGATGCACCCGGAGCGGATGACGCAACAAGCGTTTTTGTTGTAAACAATACGGGGTACATGACATCTGGAGAAAAGCTTTACGCATTTGATCTTACAGAGACAACCGGCTCTCGACCCATTTTGGATCCGGATGGAGTAACCCTTTCTGGAGAAGGAGAGGAAGTAGTTGTGGTTGGTAATTACGCCTATATTGCAATTGGTGATGATTCTTCAAAAGAGATGCAAATTGTAGATGTTGCTAATCCTCTAAGTCTTCGGCGCCTTGGCTACGGCGATGCTGATCCGGCAAGACTTAATTCGGGAGAAAAAGGAAAAGACATTTTTGTCAATCAGGCGGGAACTCGCGCGTATGTTGCTGTAAATGGTAAAGCAGGATTTCCTGATTTCTTTATCTTCGATACATCCACAAAAACCGGCTCTCGACCCATTATTGGAAAATATGAAGCAAACGGAATGACTGCAAAAGGAATAACGGTGGTTCCCGGAAATCGGGCAATTTTGGTGGGAACCGGCGGGGAAGAATACCAAGTAATAAATATTGCAACAGAGTCCGGTCCTGTTAGATGCGGAGCTCTTAATATTGATTCCGGTGTACATGGTATTTCTTCGGTAATAGAAGGAGACGGAGACGCGTATTCATATATTATTACAGGAGATGCAAATGCGGAGTTAAAAATAATTCAAGGAGGGGCTGGCGGAACATTCTCCTTGAATGGTACTTTTGAGTCAAGTACCTTTAGCCTTGATAATGATGTTGCATTTAATTATCTTGATTTTGTAAGCCAAACTCCTGTTGGTACAACGTTGATGCTGCAAGTAGGAATCGCTCACAAAGATTCAGAGACGAATGATTGCTCGAATGTGACGTATGCATATGTTGGGCCCGACGGAACTCCAACCTCATATTTTACTGCTTCTGATGCGATTCCGGCTTCAACAGCTGCAAGCGGTTTTGTAAATCCGGGACAATGCTTTCGATACAAAGCTTTTTTATCATCAACCGATCAGATAGTAAGTCCGACACTTTATGACGTAACCGTAAATTATTCACCATGAAAAACATACAACACAAAGTTCTAAATATACTTTTGTCATTGCGAATAACTTTAGTTCCGAAGCAATCTCAAAAAACACATAAAGATTGCTTCGCCACACGCTTGTCAAGAAAGCGAGCTCCTCCACTTCGTTCGTCCGCTCTCGCAATGACAGAACGTGGGTTTTCGATTTTGGAAATTGTGATGTATATGGGAATATTGTCTGTATTATTATTTATATTTACCGATATATTTGTTTCGATGCTTGATGTCAGAAGCGAATCGTTAGCAAATTCTTCAGTTGTGCAAGATGCTCGATTTATGCTAAGCAGATTTTCGTATGATATTAAAAGAGCCCAAACTATCTCCCAACCCGCAAACCTGGGGGACAGTTCTAATTCATTACAATTGTCGATAGACGGTGATGCCTATACCTATTCTTTAACGAATGGAACTTTAAATTTACAAAATATTAACGGTGTAAATGCGGTTAATTCTGTAGATACAACTGTTTCAAATCTTGTTTTTAAAAAACTTGGTAATACAGGGGGGAAGCCCAGCGTTAGAATTACTTTTACTTTGACAAGTGTGATACAAAGAAAAAGCGGATATGAGACAAGAAATTATCAAACAACTGTCGGAACACGTTAATGAATAAAAATTCTGGACAAGCATTAATGACTTTAGTAGTATATGTAGGGGTAGCTATTTTAATAATTTCAGCCGCTGTTATCATGATATTGGTAAACTCAATTGCCACTAACAAATTCGAACAAGGGTCTGATGCTTATTATATTGCAGAAGACGGCATAGAAAATGCATTGCAGCAATTGTTGAGAAATCCAAGCTACTCCGGAGAAACGGTTATGATAGATATGTCTTCTGCCCAGGTAAGTGTAAGTGGGATAAACCCAAAAACCATTACTTCGATTGGCAAAACAGGAAATTTTCAAAGACGGATTGATGTAACGGTTGCGTCTTCAAGCGGCGTTTTAAACGTTTTGACTTGGAAGGAGATATACTAATGCAGGATAAAAATTCATTAATTATTGGCTTTTTGCAAAGAAATTTACTGGTTGTTTTTGGAACAGAAATTAACGGTGTTTTAACTGTTGACTTGAAAGAAGACTTAGTAAAAGACTTAGAAGTCATAGACAAAAATAAACTTGAAAATCAAATAAAAGTTTTTGCGGCAAATTTTAAACTTCCGCCATGTAATATTATTTTGGTTTTGTCGGAGGCAGTAATTTTCCAGAAGGATATTATCGGTGTAAATCAAAATGAAATAGACTCCTACATTCAAGATTTTTTAGACAACATTCCTGTTGAAACCGTTTCTTCGAAATTATTTCCCATTGAAAATGGGGTAAAAATTATTGCCGTAAATAGACAGTTATACGAAGTCATTGGTAAAACTTTTCAAAGTCTTGGATTTAGCGTGTTGTCTATTATACCGGAAATTCTTTTAGATAAAAAAATAGTTGAGGAGCAAACCGGTATTGATACAGACACCACTTCATTTTTAAATAATATGGATTACATAAAGAGTAACACTATCTGGTCGCAAACTATTCAGCTCAAAAGTTCTCTGCCCGCTTTGTCTGTAAAAAAAGAAAAAACTTCAGAACATACTGGTAAAAGAATGTATGTATTTTTGGCAACATTTGTGTTCTTACTTTTTAGTCTTATTGTTATGTTGCTTATAAAGCTATAATTTATGAACAAAAAATTGTTGTATTGTTGTATTGTTAAATTGTTGCGTGGTAAGAGAAGTTTTTCTGGTTTTACCATGATTGAAATAATGATAGTAATCGGAATTGTTTCAGTGCTTTCGACTATGGTTCTTGTAGTATTTAACCCAAGTAAAAAATTTTCGCAGGCATATAACACAAAACGAAGGACTGATATTAACTCCCTTCTGAATGCTATAAATCAATATGCAGCAGATAACAAGGGAGCGCTTCCATCTGGGATTTCGACTTCTACACAGATAATTAGCAATACAGGAGCGAATATTTGTTTGGTTCTTGTACCACAATACATTGCATCCCTTCCCGTAGATCCTTTGACAAATAATGGAACTCCAATTGCAACATGTTCTGGGTCATTTAATACCAACTATACAGCATCCAAAAGCGCAACCAATAACCGCGTCACCGTCTCTGCCCCCGCCGCCGAACTCGGAGAAATAATTTCTGTTACGAGATAAAAATACACCTGGGAGATGGTCTAGATAGGACACCTAGGGAAAATTGCAAGAATTACAAATTATCTTCAAGAAGTAGATGCTCAATCTTATGTAATTTCCTTTGGTAATCAGTTTGATCTTCGATAAACTTTTTATAAGTATTTTTGTTTTTAAAATTAGAAAGAATTGTTTCTGTATCACAAATGCCGTTTTTATCTGAGATATATTCGGGCAGAGACGACCATGGATAATTTTGTAAATCATCAAAATTTTTAACCACATAAGAGGTATACGGATTTAAATGTATGTATCGAGAAACATGGAGCAGTTGTTCATCTGTCTCGATTATTACACCTTTGAACTGATCAAGAAATAATGGTCCAACTCTTTGGTGTTTTGTATTAAAATACCTGGTAAAACTATTTTGAAAATTGCCAATAAATTTGGAGATTCCATTGTCTACCTTCTGTCTAAGCAGAAGATGAAAATGATTTGGCATAAGACAAAAAGAAAGAATATCAATTAATGTTTCATTCTTTAATTGCAATTCTTCAAATAACTTTTCTCTGATCTCTGTAGATTGTATAAGAAATTTTGAAAGCCGTATTGGGGGAGAAGTAAATCGATAATAAGAGATAGCTTCAAGAGATCTTCTTAGTTCATTTCTATCGGTAAATGTTGGCCTATGATCAATTCCTCTGTTGAAAACATGGTAAATCTCATTGGTTGCAAAAGGAATTAATCGTCCCGGCATATACTTACTGTTGCATAAAAATCCCTAGGTGTCAAGAATAAATCACCTCTCAGGTGAATATAAGGCTTATAATCTTGGGCTAGTCTTATTTTTTAGTTGTTCTTTGAAATAGTCTACCCAGGGAATGAGGCTTGGATCAAGGCCGTAGAGGAGAGCAAGGTATAAAGACAAATAGCCTCCAAATGAAAGAACATTAAGCATTTGGGAAAGTTCATCTGTTCCTTGTGCTTGATATTCGACAAAAGGAATATTATTTTTTGTAACCACGTCTTTTGTAAGTTCCAGCCTTTTTTGAATAACAGGAGAATATAAAGAAGAAGAAAGAAAAAGAATGGTTAGTTTTTTATCTGTAGGATTTTTAAGTCCTTCCATTAAGTGGTGATTTAGTTCTGGCAGCGGGGAGAATGCAGAAAAGCTTTTTGACGTTTCGTTAAATTGATTTCGTAAGATATGAGCATTTCCAACTAAATGTTCAGCTGAAAAAATAACCGGTATATATCCTTGCAGTGCACTTGCAAGTTGGCGTGCACCTTCCTTAATAGACCGCTGTTGTTCCCGGAGTTCTGATACTGCTTGAATAACTTCTGAATCTGGAATTTTTAAAAGACCAATTTGACTTAGAAGCGATATGGTTCCCAGCACCATATATCCTGCCCCAAGCCGGGGTTGACCAGATGGGTTATGTATTGGTTTAAATACCAAAGACGGGTAGTTGGTTTTTAAAACTTCTCTTAGTTTCCCGCCACTGGTTAATCCGGTTATTTTTGCATTCCTTCTTTTTGCATTCTCCAGCGCAGATAATGATTCTTCTGTTGACCCCGAATAGCTTTCTATAATAATAAGGGTATGTTCGTTTACAAATCCCGGGAGTTCATAATCACTATGTACAACATGAGGAACAGGCAGATTGTTTCTATACAAAGAAGAAATAACGTGTCCTCCGTACGCTGATCCTCCCATTCCAGCAATTACAATATTTTCTACCTCTTTGTAATCTTTAGGAAAACAAACTGCTTTTCCATCCCGCCAAATCTGATCGCACTGATCAGGAAGCATTTCTGTTGAGCCATATATGTTTTTGGGGTCTATTTTTTTAAAATCTTGCGGATTTGTAAGATCGATCATTTGTGTTGATTAATATATTGTACCACTTCATCTCTTTTTTCTTCCATACGCTCTTTTGAGAGGGCTTCAAGGTTAAAACGAAGAAGAGGTTCTGTATTTGATTTTCGGATATTAAATCGCCAATTGGAATATTCAACAGATAGTCCGTCTATGTGTTCAATATTTCCATCTTTATATTTTTCTTCAAGCCCTTTGATTATCTCGTCTTTATTTTTTGTTTCAAAATTAAGCTCGCCACTAATAAAATATTTCGAAGTGTAATGTTTTGCCAGCTGTGAAAGAGTGGTATTTTTATTGGATAGTAGTTCTAAAACAAGAAACAAAGGAATAAGACCATTGTCACGGTAAAAATTTTCTTTAAAATAAAAATGGGATGACATTTCACCCGCAAATACTGCTCCTGTTTCTTTCATTTTCTCAGGAATGATTGTCATGCCCGGCTTGCTAATGACGACTTTTCCGCCGTTGTCAGTGATAGCTTCCGTTGTCGCCCAGGTTAACCTGGGATCAATGACAATCGTTGATCCTCTTTCTTTTTTTAATATTTCCGTAGCCAGGATTGCAGTCATAAAATAACCTTCAATAAACGTACCTGTTTCGTCTGCGAAAAAACATCTGTCCCCATCCGCATCCCAGGAAACTCCCAAGTCTGCTTTCTCCTTTTTTACAAGTTCAAGAAATTCAAGTCTATTTTCGGGAAGAAGCGGATTGGGCGGGCCTTTTGGAAATGTGCCGTCAGGCTCACCGTTTAAAGAGATTATGTTGATGGGTAAATTGAATAACTCCACTGCTCGTTTTAAAAGTAAAACATCTACGCCAAAGTTTCCGTTTGCCACTATTTTACAGCCCTTAAAAACAGTTGGATTTACGAATGATATAACCCGTTTTAAAAAGTCATCGGTTACATTTTCAGTTGTGACATTGCCTTTTTTTGGATTTGACAACGGTTTAAACCCTTTTAATAATTCATCTCTGATTTTAAATAACCCGGTTTGAGACGACATAGGCTCAGCACCTTTTTTACAAAAATTAAGCCCGTTCCATTCTCTTCCGTTATGCGACGCCGAGATGGTTACACCTCCATCAACAGGAAATTTTCCTACGGCAAAATAAAACGTATCGGTTGAAACAACGCCAATATCTATAACATCAACACCCGCGTCGGTACACGCGTCCATGGCGGATTTTTGCAAGCTTTTTCCGGAAGTTCTGACGTCTCTTCCGATAACCATGCTTTTAGGCAAAAATAGAGAGATATGTGTCTGGATAATTCTATAAACGATGCTTTCGTTTAAATCAGTCGGGTATATTCCTCGGACGTCGTAGGATCTAAAAATATCGGGGTTAATGTGCATTATACAATCTTACAAATCAGCTAAAAAAAAGTCAATTGAATCCGTAATAGACATGGCAGAAAAACCGGTTTTTTGGCTGAGTTCAATTTCGTATAATGAATTATACAGACTTACCAGTTTCTTTTTTGAAAAAAGGCTTGCTTGTTTTTGGAGTTTTGACTTTTGCCACGGTGCCATTCTTTTTACTTCATCTATTGTCTCGTTTGCCGGTTCTTTTAAAGACAAAAGTATTCTAAATTGCCTGATGATCATAAAAAATATAAGTTCCGACTCGGTTGTAGTGAGTAATTCATGAAATAGAGGAATAGACGAATTTTTTGGTATTAGAGAATCTAAAAAGGAAAATAATTTTTGAGGAAATTTAAAAACATGCACTTTTGCTTTTGGAAATTGGGAAATAGTTTTAGCGGTTAACTCTTTTGGCTCCCACAAAAAAAATTCTGCCTCTCCATTATGATTGATAATATATTGGATTGGTTCTTCTTGCGATTTTTTTGAAGACAGCAGGTTTTCTATAAAAATATATTTGTCAACTGAAAAAAGCGATCCGCCTTCAACAACCTGGACAAGATCGGTGATTGATAAGGATTCTCCTTCGAATGAGTAAGGATCTTTCGAATTATGTTTTTGTTCGGACAAGTATTTTCGTGAACTTACGACATCATCTCCGTGAATTATGGTAATCATAGAGCTTTCTTATATTCTTTAAACAATTTGTTAACGAGTAAGCCAATATGACGACCTCTTGTGCGATGGGGAAGAAGTGCGCCGGAAAAGTTTTTGGGAATATGTAAAAGCTCATGAATTAAAACCTTTTTTTGTTCGTCAGGGTTTAGCTTGTCATAGTGCCTGGATAATACTTCGACTACATACGCGGGATTAATGCGCAGCGCCCTTTGGAAAATTTTAGGGAAAGACCAAATTCGAGCGTAAGATTTTGATTTTGATCCGCGAGTGCGAAAGCAAAAAATCCGCATGGGATTAACATGAGGCATATCCAAGACTTTTAAGATACCAAGTAAATCTCCCTTGACATCATCTGCTTCTTGCCACTCAAGATTCTTTGAACTAGTTTTGAGTTTTGACATTTGAGTTTTGACTTGATTATGTGTGTTTGTCTGCAACGTAGGTTGCTCCGTATGCCTGAGGTTTGGTTTTGGCAACAAAGCCATTACCCGTAACCATTCCTACTACTTCTTTTATCATATCCCTTGTTTGGCCGTGATCACCAACGTCTACATGGATTTCAAGGTTATATGTGGAAGATGTACCGTTTAATGCTCTTTTGATTAAAGGCACAAAATTCATGGCAAAATTTAAAGATTCCATGGTTTCGGCGTAGATTTTTTCTCGAATGGTATGGATATGGTTATGCTGGCTTCGTTTCCAAAAGTATTTTCCGCCAAATCCTTTTCTGTGCACAACTACAGCAGTTACTAACTGAATGGACCTGTCATCTTTGGTGCCGTTTTTTTCCTGCGAGTCGCTCCCAATAATCAGTGAATATTCTGCGCTTGGCTCATCTTCTAAAAAAGCTTTAATTTTAGAAACAACGCCATCAAGCATAAGTTCTCCGTGAGAAGAACTGTAGAAAATAGCATTACCCATATATAGATGTAATTATACCGTATTTTAGATTCAAAAACAAAATAATCTAGCGCTTAATGAACCACCTTATAAGAGTTTTTATACTCTCGCTTATTTGGACAGTAATATTTTGGTTTAGAACGGCTTTGAATTGTTTAAGGGGAATTTTGGTAGGGTTAATAGCTTCCCCAAGGACGTTTTGAGCTAATACGGGGTTGCCTTTGGTTTTGGGAAATTGTTCGACGGCGGCATACATTTGACTTGGGGAATTATCTCGATTTAAAAAGGAAAATTGTTCAAAAGGCCCCGCGCTTGCGGAAAGCAAAAAGGGGGTTATAGCTACCACATTTTCTGTCCATATATCCGTAAAGCTTTGGGTAAAATAGTTTGCAATTATTTGTTCCGATACTTTGTTTTTGTCCCATCCAGTCTCGGTAATAAATATTGGCAATGATTTACCTGTGAGATTTTTGATGTAGGATTGTTCGTAAAGAAAACTCGTTATGCTATGGGCAGTTTTTAGAGAGGGAGGTTGTGAAAATGCGGGATTTGGGTATGAGTGCGATGCCATACCGTCAACTTCGCTTAAAACCTCGGGGAAAGAGGCATACATTTGTTGCAAGAATGTATATTCATCAAGTGAAAAGTTTGTATTGGCAGACGCGTTATCTAATCCAGCCGAAATAATAAAAAAATCATCACTTCGTGCTTTAAAAGTTTGGATTGCAAAATTAAGCAAATCTGCATATTCATTTGGACTGACATTTCCGCCCCATTCATCAGCTCGATTGACTTCGTTAAATACAACAACATATCTATTTTTAGTCGGCCAATCTAGTGAATTTAAAAAATTAGCAAAATCAACTATGTCAAATGGATTTGGTTTCCTCCAAACTTTTGTATTAAAGTAATCTCCTTCGGAGGCAAGTCTAATAATGGGAACAACATGCAAATTCCGGCTTTCATCCATGAATTTTTGCCACTTTAATAAGTTTCTGTCTCCTGATTGGATGGGAATAGTGACATAACCCCAGTCCCCGCCATTTGAGTTTATGAGCTTGGCAGATTTTTGTAGTTCGTCTGTAAATAAAATATGAATACCAAATCTGTTATTGGGTACGTCTAGGGGATTTTCTACTGCAAAAACGTGTATGTGAACGTTTAAAAATAGCGCGAAAAGAACAAGAATCAGGAGCAGTTTTTTCATGGAGACTATTATACCACGTTGTTACTCTTTTTCCCGCTTAACTCTATTAATGCTATTTGACTTTTCGATTATTTGAAAGACCGTTTCTGGTACTGGAGCAAAAACAGCAGAATCAGGATTTTTAGGCCTTTTGCCTTCTGGATTTTTAAATATCTGAGATGGAAAAATAGAAATCTCGTTTATCACAGCAACATCCCTCCGCTAGTATTAGCCAGTTCAGGTTATGCGGGTTATCTGATTAACTCAGAACTCTCAGCCTATATCAACAAGCTCCCCGTTTGCATATATTAGTGCAAGGAATATTTTGAAAAGTGTCAAGAGGTCAAGGAAAATTAATTCTAAACGCAAAAAAACCCCATTGCTGGGGTCTTTCGCGGAAAACCTATTGCTAGATTTTCTACTTAACAACTTGCATTATTAAGGTTTGATCACTTTATCACCTTTTTTATTTCATGTCAATACATCAAACTATACCAAAATTGGCAATTATCCCTTGACATCATGTAACAAATGTTTTATTCTGAGGCTGTGAAAGAATATTCTAGCCTCGGAAATTTCCTCAAAACTTATCATAATGACGAAGCTTGTTTAGATCATATAAAGCAAATTAAGTATCCTGATAGAGTTTTTTGTGATAAATGTCAGAAAATAACCAATTTTACAAAAATTAAGTATAGACCTGTATATAGTTGTAATCCTAAAGGCAACCCAAATTTCACAAAAGTTTGTTTTTGTTTAGCTATCCTATATATCAAAATATCAAATATCCAATAGAGATATTTAGAATCATCAATACGATTGGCAAAACCCTATTATGACGACCGGTCATATTTGTAACCAATGACAGGATCAAAGGAAGGTAGATTAAACTGTCAACAAGTTGCCAAAATAAAATTGGCCTAGCAACCTTTTGAATCTTTAGTGCTTGTTTTTTGGAAGTGAACATCATATATTCTATTTTTCAATGAATACTCCTCGCAGCAAGCTGCGGGGAAATACCCTAAGAGAGATTATATATTCAAGTAGGCATGAAAATCAAGCTCTATAGGATTGATATCGTAGTCACTCTTTCATATAATACGAACCTATTCTCGTAATTACCATATCTTCCTGTTTTTCCCTTGGCTAATTTACTTTTCTTTCGAATTGGAATGGAGGCTTTTGCACTGAGTTCTCCCACAATCCATTTCACAATATCCATACCATCATATCCTTTTCTTCCTCCAACAAACTGTTCTCCTTTCGTTTTTTGACATAATCTTTTTACCAGAGGAAAAGAAAAAGTGGTAAGAAATTGGACTTTTTCCGGCAGTTTTGTTACAAGTATCATGGGCAGTTGCCATACCTTCCTTTCGGAGTTAGAAATATTGCTCTAGCAACATTTCTAGTGTGTCAGCTGTCTTTTTTATTGTCAAATCAAGAAGAAATGAGTTTTGCACCAGACTCATGTAGGCCTCATTGACACCTGTGCCTACAATCTGATATAAAACAAGCAATTGTAATACTGCCCGCAAGGCAGCTTTTTTTGTACTCGAAAGAGGGTGTTAATAATGTTAATAATTTAAGAAAAGCAATTATTATATTGGCGATCAAACGCTGTACGACGAAAAAAATCCAATCCCCCCGGCTGTTAACCCAACTGGCTAATATTCCCCAAAGTCATAGAACTAAAGATGATGAGATTTTTCTCATAATCTGCTATAATAAGGTGGATTTGCCAAGACACGGTGGACGTGTCTTTTTTTTAAAAAAAACAAGTATGAATATACGAAATGTTGTCATTATTGCTCACGTTGATCACGGTAAAACTACTTTTGTAGATGCTTTACTGCGTCAATCTAAAACTAAATTGAACAAAGAAGCGAAAGGCCATGATCTCATTATGGATAGTAACGATCTTGAAAAAGAACGCGGAATTACTATTTTTTCCAAAAATGCTTCGGTTGTCTGGAATGAAGCCAAAATTAACATCATTGACACTCCGGGCCATGCTGATTTTGGCGGAGAAGTAGAAAGAGTTTTAACAATGGCAGAAGGAGCATTGCTTTTAATTGATGCAAAAGAAGGGCCAATGCCTCAAACACGATTTGTTTTAAAAAAAGCATTGGAATTAAAGCTAAAAATTGTTGTCGTTATTAATAAAATAGACCTGCCTGACGCACGGACCCAACACGTTTTAAATAAAACCTTTGATTTGTTTATAGAATTAGGGGCAAATGAAAGTGCAGCATATTTTCCAACGGTCTACGCTTCCGGCAAAGAAGGAAAAGCAGGAGTTACCCCGGATGCATCAAAAATGGAGTCAATTACGCCAATATTTGAAGCTATTCTAGAACATATTCCTCCTCCATCTGGAGATGCTCAAAAACCTCTTCAAATTCTTATCACAACTCTTGCTTCTGATAATTTTAAAGGCAGAATCGCAACGGGAAAAATTTACAACGGAACTGCCGCGCAGAATCAAGAGGTAGTTTATATAAATCGTTTGGGTGAGCAAAAAAAGTATCGACTTACCTCTCTTATGACATTTGAAGGATTGGATATGGTTGAATGTCAAAAAGCAGAAGCTGGAGATATAATTGCAATTTCTGGTATTCCGGATATCACCATTGGCGAGACAATCGCGGATCCTCTTGCGCCTTCTGCTCTTCCACTTCTTGCAATCGAAGAACCAACCATAAAAATGACATTTGGGGTAAATACTTCTCCATTTGCCGGAAAAGAAGGCACATATAAAACTTCTCGTCAAATTCGGGAAAGATTATATAAAGAATTAGAAACAGACATGGCTTTGCGGGTTGAAGATAGTCCCGATGGGAAATGGATTGTGTCTGGACGTGGCGAACTTCACCTGGCTATTTTTATTGAACGACTACGACGAGAAGGATACGAATTTGAAGTTGGCAGACCTCATGTAATTGTCAAAGTAATAGACGGTAAAAAAATGGCGCCATTTGAGAGAGTTTTTATCGAAGTACCAAGGGATTATAGCGGTGTTATTATGCAAAAAACGGGAAATAGACACGCGGAAGTTATTTCTATGAACGTAGAAAATGATGTTGCGTTTTTAGAATTTATTATTGCAACCAGGGAATTATTTGGATATCGAGCAGAGTTTGTGACAGATACAAAAGGATTAGGAATATTTAATAGTCTTTTTGAAGAATATCGTCCTGACAGCGGGATTATCCCGGAAAGACTCCAGGGAAGCTTAGTTGCTCATGAAAACGGTATGACAACGTTGTATGGACTGACAAACGTTCAAGACCGAGGCACCCTCTTTGTAGGACCAGCCATAGCTGTGTATAAAGGTCAGGTTATCGGTCAAAATAGCCGAGTTGAAGATCTTCGGGTTAATGTTTGCAAAATCAAGCAGCAGTCAAACATGCGTTCCAAAGGAGAGGGTACAAATGAGCATTTTGACGCTCCGCGGGTTATGGGTCTTGAAGATGCGTTGGAATATATCGGAGAAGATGAATTAGTTGAAGTGACTCCGCAAAACATTCGCATCAGAAAGATTATTTTGGATGAGTTAGAAGAAAGAAGACTCAAATCTCAGGGGTTAAAATAAATCAATATTTTACAAAATAGAGTACGTGTGCGTTTTTTTGCAGATTAGATAGCCAGGATTGGACTTTTTCTTGCAATTTTTGCTGTCTTAATTGTTGTCTGACTCCCTCTTTTACTTTTTGTTGATCAGAATCGGCAGGAATCGAATCCTTATTTTTCTCAATGTAATCATCAACTTCTTTGTCAGTAACTTTAATATCTTTTCCAACCATTTTTTCAATTAATTTCTGAAGCTTAATCCTGTTTTTAAGGCTTTCCCGTGTCATGCTTTGGGATACAAGCAAACTGTCAAATGGCTGTCCCTGTTTACTTACTTGTTCTTCGATTTTTTTAATTTCTTTATGTATCTCATCATCGGAAACTGACACCTTTTGTTTATTTGCTTCTTGAAAAACAAGTTCCTCGGTGACTAATGAATCTAATGTTTGTTTTCCGCCCTGTCTTTCGAGTTCTTTTACAATAGTTGTCCTAAAAATTGGTTTTCCGTTTACAATTGCTGCAACAAAAAGTCCTCTAAAATAATATGCTAAAGCAGCCATGGCTAAAACTACTACTATGGTAAATGCGTAAGACCTCTTAAATTTAAATGAATAAGCTTGGGACGCTACAGGAGAACTCTTTACTTTCTTTTTTTCTTTTTTCACGGTAATCCCGGATGTCTTTCTTTTCGTTACCATGTCCGGTAGTATAACAGATTTAAAAAAAATGTAAATAGCTTGTGCTGGCAGGGGACATCGGTAACACTTTGAAGAAGTATTGAT
>MFPD01000016.1 GCA_001784115.1 Candidatus Levybacteria bacterium RIFCSPLOWO2_02_FULL_37_18
CAAATTCAGGCTGAGGGTCTAACTGCCCACCTCGCCTGTATCATTTTAAATGTCGCAGAAGCGTAACAATTGAAATGACGCATCACATAGTATTGTTAGCCTCAATTCTTGTAAATTTTCCCGTAAGCTCATACATTATTTCTTTAATCTTTTCGGTGATTGGCATCACAACAATTCCTTTTTTTGGTTGTCCGTAAAAAATCTTCCATCCCAAAGGACTTACTAAAGCACATACAATAACTACCAAATCCTCTTCTCCTTGTATCAAAATTACATTTCTTTCCTCTTCTGAATCACAAGCCTGCTTTACTGCCGTAAAAACCTCCGGGTGAATTGTACCTGAAGGATTAAAAATATGTATAATCTTTTCCTTGCCTGAAAATCCTAATTCTTGAACTGTATTAAATCGCTTTTTTCTTTCTACAGTAAAGTCAATCACCGAAATTTTTTGATGTAAAGAAAATGTATTAAAAGCAGCAGTTGTAACATCACCAACTGTTATAACGTAAGAAAAGTCGTAAGACATATTTTTTAAATCATTGGTCTGAAGTATTTTTCCAAATGGTTTTTTAAGTAAAGGCCGAATATCATCCGGCAAAACAAGAACCGACCTTAGCCAATCAGGGTTTACATATAATTTCCCCTCTCTGTTGATTTCCCCATTTCTAATTCTTAAAGACGATACTTCCAAACCATCCTCTGCTTGAATTGTTTTGTATTCAATAATTTCGAGAAGACTTAGTCCTTCTTTTTCTCTTTGCTGATTAATTAGTTCTGCTCCCCAGCGAGTTTCTTTTGATACAACAATTGCTTCTATTGGCAAATATTCCCATTTAGAAGGTATATAGATATTGTCTAAAGGAGCTAATTCAACACGATATTTGACATCCTCTTTTTTTAAAAAAGAAAGTAACGCTTGTTTTCGAATCTTAAAAGGTTCGATATGTTCTTCTTTTTTGTTTGTTTGAACATATCTATCAGTTGTTATCCCAAGAAGAATTTTTTTACTGATAGAAAGCTGAAACCGCAAAAATTCCCTGTGTCCTTTGTGAAAATGGTCAAACGTGCCCCCGCTTGCAACTACATTAAATTTCATATTTTTCTAATTTTCTTTTATATTCTTTTAGTATTCTACTTCTGTAATCATAGGGATGGAACGCCAGAAGAGAATCAGAGACAATTTCAGTTGTTTTATGTCGCTTTATACTAAAAAGTTGAACAGTCCTCGCGAGTGATTCGAACACCAAACATTGTCTAACTAAAAACTGAGTCCAACTGAAATTTTCCATGTGGCTCCGTGTATTGTTTCGTAAAGTTCTGTGTTTTAACGCATTTGGCAAATATCTCTCCACCCATGTATGTACTGATATGAACTTTTTATACATGTTGTTTCTGTCAAATAATGGTTTCATTTGAGCGATTTCATGCGCAGTGTATAAATCCCTTTTTACAAAAGGCAATTTCAAAGCTTCTTCGGTAAGAAACATATTTACACAAATTGTATCAGAAACGTTTTGCTGCTGTCTTTTTCTTCGAACACCCAAAAATTCAAGAACCATCAAAACGAGAAGGCGGGTTATCCATAAAGTTTTTTTTGAAGTAATTATAAAAAAATCAATATCATCGTTTTTATCAGAATTGTTCATTGCTAAAGCTCCAGATATTCCAATTAATTCAATAGTATGAATTCTGAAAAGAATGTTTGCTATTTTTCTTGCTTTTCTAAGTTTTTTTTTACTTTCTTGCCTTCGTACTATAATAATACGTATTATCGAAGTGCTACCAAGAAAATACCTTCCGCATCTTGTATATATCCTTAAACTTTTAAGTTCCTCTTTAAACATTTCATAAGGAATCGGCTTTGAGGAAATTAAATATCTCCATAACTCTGCAATTGTTGGGGGATAATCAAAAATATCTGCATACACAAGAGTTTTAAAAATCGCTTCTTTAATTTCTAAACGTTTCCAAAACATGAAGACATTATAACCTTTTACTTTTGAGGTTTTGGTTCATATTGATTTAATACTTGATTAACTCCGGAAGCAAGGGTGTCCGTGGCGGTTTCCGCAGAAGTATTATCAAGCATTGACCTTACCGCATTTCCTAAATATACGTTCATCCGGCTGTTGAAACCATTATCAAAAGTATCGGCAGCAAAAAAAGAAGACCGTGCTGTTTTTGCTTGTTTAACAAACGGGTATACCAATGGATTACTTTTTAAAGTTTCGGCAGAGTCAATCCGAGCATATGGTTCTCCAAATAATCTTGTTTTAGATTCTGTGGTAAATAATTTTTCCGCAGTTTGTTTTTGAGCAAGATGTTTTAAAAATAACAACGCTTCTTTTTGATGCTTACTTTTAACATTTACTCCTTCTATCCAATAACTTGCGGTAGTTATGTTTCTTCCAAATAAATGAGGTACTTCTTTTACATCAAAGGCCAAATTAGGATTAAGTGCTTTAATAGTAAAAACATCCCATGAATACCCAAAATACATCCCTGCCTTTCCTTTTGCAAAAGCAGTTAAAGATTGCTCAAGCGTTTGATCCCATACGTTATCAGGAGGTTTTGCGAAAGAAACGTAAAACAATAACGCTTCACTTGCTGCTTTTGGATTTTCTGAGATGTTTCTTACATTAGTCCCGTTTTGAAGCATAAGCATCGAGATAATATCAGGCGCATGATTTACATTATCAAATGTCCCCATAGAAGCTCCAGACGTTTTAATTTTTCCGCTCTCATCTTTTACTGTCAGACCTCTTGCAATTCTAAGAAAATCATCCCAATTGGTAGGAGGTGTATATCCTGCGCTTTTAAACAGATCAAGGTTTATAAAAAGAGATAATGTATCTATTCCAAGAGGAACACCATATAAAGCACCATTTTTTATTATGTCTGTTTGGGTAACTAAAAAATAATTATTTTGAAACTCAGAAACCGTAACAATGTCTTTGGGCAGGGGCAATACTATATTTGATAATTGGGGAATCCACGTATTATGAAATCTAAAAATATCAGGCCCTGTTCCATTTTGGGTTCTTACCATAAGTCTTTCTCGGTAGTCTTTGATGTCTTGTTTTATGTAGTTGACTGTTATGTTTGGATTTTGCTTTTGGAAATCTTCAATTACTCCTTTGAAAATATTTTGATCTTCCCAAAGCCCCCAGTATGTAAGCGTTACTGCTTCGGACTTCTTTGAAAGCTTGGAAAAAACAAAATTGACTAATAAAAATCCGACCACTAGTATAACTAAAACTCCCAGTATTGCTTTAACAATAGTCATAATTGAAATATGAGGCCTTGACTCCTGCGCTGGTTGCGGTTGAACCTGCTCGGCTGGCTGCTGACCTCCGGTACTTTGTGGAACAGAAGATGCGGAAGGCTGAAAAATAGTATTCTCCTCCATAATTTAATTCAATATAGTATAATACGAAAACCTGATAACTTCAATGAAACATGGCTCATTTTACAAGAATCTATCTCTTAAGACTATCGTAAAAAGCTTTTTTTGGTTTACCACAGGCGCATTTTTGGGATTATTTTTCTTTGTTAGCTTTGCATTTATTATTTTCCAAAAAATATATTCTGACAGAATATTTCCGGGAATTATGGTGAATGGAGTATATTTTGGAGGAAAAACAAAACAAGACGCGAAGCAATTCTTTGCCAAAAAAAATGAAACAATTTCAAAAACACAATTCGTATTTACATTTGGCGAAGAAGAAATTCTGCTTACTATAGAAGACATAGAATTAGGCTACAATGACAGTCTGCTTGCCACTCAAGCGTATGAATTAGGAAGATCGCCAAATATATTTTCAAACGTAAGTCTTATCTTGCAGACGCACATATCCGGTCTTAACCTTTCCCCTTCTTATAGATACTCCGAAGAGAAGTTGCTTACTGCTCTCTCTCCTTTAGTTAACAAGGTGCATAAAGAACCTGTAAACGCGTTATTCAATTTTAAAGATGAAAAAGTTACTGCTTTTCAACCCTCATCAGACGGAATTGATATTGATGTAGAAAATCTTAAAAAAAATATCGCAGAAAAAATACCATTTGTTTTGTCGAGTAAAACTTCACTTACTATTCCAATTACCCTCTCTTTAAAAACCATTCCTGCTGCCATTACTACAGAAAAGGTAAATAATTTAGGAATAAAAGAAGAAATTGGATATGGTACCTCGTTATTCCAAGGATCAATATTAAACAGAGTGCATAACGTAACTCTCGCAGCAACAAGAATGAATGGAGTACTCATTGCTCCTGGCGAAGATTTTTCTTTTAACAAAGCTCTCGGTGACATATCTTCTTTCACAGGGTATAAACAGGCATACGTGATCCAGGATGGAAAAACAGTTTTAGGGGACGGCGGAGGCGTATGTCAAGTTTCAACCACTCTTTTTCGTTCGGCTTTGAATGCTGGACTTCCCATAACCCAACGTCACGCTCATGCCTATCGCGTGCATTATTATGAAGAAGACTCTCCTCCAGGAATTGATGCGACCGTATTTAGTCCTTCTGTTGACTTACGATTTAAAAACGACACAGGAAATTACATCCTTATTCAATCGGAAATTGATCCATCTGTGGAGAGACTAATGTTTCGATTGTATGGAACCAAAGACGGAAGGGTTGCAACAGTAGGAAAACCTGTTATCGTCTCCCAAACCCCTCCTCCCGAACCTGTATATCAAGACGATCCAACGCTGCCAAAAGGTGTAGTAAAACAAGTTGATTTTGCTGCCTCGGGAGCAAATGTATATTTTACAAGGGAAGTCGTAAAAAACGGTAAAAAAATTATTAGTGAAAAATACGTATCTAATTACACTCCATGGAAAGCAGTATTTTTACGAGGAACAAAGGAGGGATAGACAGTAATTTCTAATTAATCTAATTGCTCTAATTAACCTAATTACTAATCAAATACTAAATCACAAATCCTAAATTCTAAATAATATCAAAATACAAAATTCAAAAACTATTTGGAATTTTAGATTTTTTAAGTATTTTGAATTTATTTAGGTTTTAGATATTAGATATTTGAAATTAGGTCAATTAGAAATTGTGAATAAGATTCTTAATCTAAATCAAGCTATCAAGAAAAGTGAAGAGTTAAGAAATCAAGACAAGATTGTTGTGTTGGTCGGCGGTATTTTTGATATTCTCCATATTGGACACATTCTGTTTTTACAAGAAGCAAAAAAATTAGGTGACATCTTGATAATACTTTTAGAAAGCGATAAAACTGTTAAAAAATTAAAAGGCAGCGACAGACCCTTCAATACTCAAAAAGACAGAGCGGAAATTCTTGCAGTAGTTTCTTCTACCGACGTAATCATACCTCTCCCTTATATTGAAAAAGATGAGGAGTATGATCGTGTTGTAATTTCATTAAAACCTGATATAATAGCAGTGACAAAAAACGATCCAGATATAATTCATAAAAAAAGACAAGCGGAAATATTACATGCAAAGATTGTCGAAGTAGTAGAAAGACTGCCATATTCTACAAGCAAATTAGCACAACTGCTCAAAAATGATATAGCATGAAAAGAATCTTAATTTTATTTGGAGTCCTCTTATTTCTTATCGTTGCTATTAAAGTTTCCGGAGATTATATCCAAAACAAATCGCTTCCTTTTTTTAGTAAACCCCAAACAGTATTAGGTACTAAAACAATTAATCTTACTGTTGCAAAATCCCAAAAAGAAAAACAAATTGGACTTTCGGATAAAGAATCTCTTCCCCAAGACCAAGGAATGGTATTTGTGTTTCAAAAGCCGGGTTATTATTCTTTCTGGATGAGAGGAATGAAATTTCCAATTGATATTGTTTATTTAAAAAACAAAAAAATTGTCACAATTTTTGAAAATGTACAGCCGCCTGCTGTTGACCAAAATCCGGAAATTTTAAATCCCGATGAACCAGCAGATATGGTTTTAGAAATTAATGCAGGTCTTTCACGAAAGTATAATCTCAAAAAAGGTGATACAATTAGGATCAACCTGTGAGAATTTTAGGCATAGAAACCTCCTGCGATGAAACCTCGGCAAGTATCATAGAAGCAAAAAAGGGAAATAAGACTGTTACGCTTGTTTCAAACATTATCAGTTCATCGGTAAAACTTCATGCCAAAACCGGCGGAATAATTCCTGAAAATGCTGCCAGAGAACAAATAAAATATATTCTCCCGGTAATCAAACAAGCTTTATCTCCCATCTTCTCTTCCCGACTCACTTCTCACTTCCCATCCTCACCTTCAATTGACGCTATCGCAGTTACCTATGGCCCTGGTCTTATCGGCTCGCTGTTGGTAGGAGTAGAAACTGCAAAAACACTTTCGTATGTTTTTAAAAAACCTATTGTGCCAGTTAATCATCTCCTCGGACACATATATGCTAACTGGATTAATCCTGTCATCCCGAACTCGTTTCGGGATCTCCCTCATGACGAAAAGGAGATGCTGAATCAAGAAGTTCAGCATGACAAAATTGAATTCCCTGCTGTAGCATTACTGGTATCAGGTGGCCATACTGATTTGATTCTCATGAAAGCTCACGGCAGCATTAAATGGCTTGGTGGAACGAGGGATGATGCAGCAGGCGAAGCTTTGGATAAAATTGGAAGACTCCTGGGGCTTTCTTATCCGGCAGGACCAATTATAGAACAATTAGCCAAGAACGGAAATCTAAAGGCATATAAGTTTCCACGACCTATGATTGGAACCAACGATTTTGATTTTAGCTTTAGCGGTCTAAAAACTGCAGTCCTCCAGGAAGTATCAGGTATTAAGTATCAAGTATTAAGAAAAAAAATTCCTGATATCGCAGCTTCTGTCCAACAGGCTATATGTGACGTACTTATCCGAAAAACGATAAAAGCTGCAAAAAAATATAAGCCAAAATCAATACTACTGGGAGGGGGTGTCGTCGCAAATGAAGAACTAAAACGACAGCTTATACTTAATACCAAATACGAACTACCTGATACTGAAATTTTTTTTCCAAAAAAATTTCTTTGTACCGACAATGCTGCCATGATTGCCACAGCGGCTTTTTTTAATTATAAACCAGCACCTGTAAACAAAATCACCGCAAACCCTGAATTATATTTTGATTAGTGTATACTAAGTCCATGATTCCAAATTGGATTTTACTTGCTTCTGTGGCAGGAATAGCTTCAAACGGATTCAATTTTTTCAAAAACGCGGGTAATATGGATTCCTATCCTGGCATTTCTGTTTTTTGGTGAACATTTAAGCTTTTTTCAATATGTTGGAATTATTATTTTGTTCATAGGATTATCCGTTGTAATCGCACCGGATAAATTATTTGTTGACAAAGGATCAATCTATGCTAATCTTGCGGCATTTTTTACTGCCATAAATATTCTTTTTTTAAAAGCAGCAATTCCCGCGCGGTTGCTTCAACTTCTTTCATTATGATTGCAATGTGTGTTCCCGCCACTATTCTTTTTCCAATTTTTATGAAAAGTGCTCAAAAAAAGAATAGCGATTCAATTTAAACAACAACTTCCTATTAAGACTGGCGCAATTGCTTTAAACATTATTTCTTCTTACCTTCTTGTTTCTGCTTTACAGACCGGAACTGCAAGTCAATGCAATGTATCAAGGAATGATGGTCCTATCGGTTTTAGGAGGAATTATTCTTTTAAAAGAAAGAAAGGATATCTTAAAGAAGCTTGTCGGTACTGCAGTTACAATTGTAGGAGTTATTCTCTTAACGTAAGCTCATTCTTTAATAACATACCCAAATCCCCGAACCGAATGAACGGATCGCCTATATGATACAATACCACCATGCAAACTGCCTACATTCTAATAGCTCTTTTGGTCCTCGGATTTGGGATTGTAATGTATGTCCTTAACAAGAAACTATCCGAACTCAAAAGCCAAAAAACAGACGATTCGCTTTTAGAATGGCTCAAGGCAATGCAATCTTCCCTAGAATCTACGAATAAAACTTTAAACGAGGCAATGCGTTCTTCTTCATCCGATATGACAAAAGTCCTCCAGGAAAACTCAAAACAACTGAACCAGCGTCTAGACAGAGCTGCTTCGGTAATTCGAGATGTTGGCCGCGAAGTCGGTCAAATGAGTGAAATCGGAAGATCAATGCGCGAGCTCCAGGAATTTTTAAAAAGCCCAAAACTAAGAGGAAATATTGGAGAACAAGTTTTAAAAGATTTAATTAGTCAAATGTTTCCCAAAAACAGCTTCCATCTACAGTATCAATTTAAATCAGGAGAAAAGGTTGATGCGGCAATAAAAACAGACGCGGGAATCCTACCGATTGATTCAAAATTTCCCATGGAAAACTTCCAAAAAATGATGAAAGCCGAAAATAAACAAGACAAAGAGAACTTTGAGAAAGAATTTGTAAGAGATGTTAAAAAACATATTGATGCTATTGCGAAGAAATATATTCTTCCGGACGAAGGTACTATGGATTTTGCATTAATGTATGTTCCTTCTGAATCAGTATATTATGAATTGGTGAGCATGGCTGGTCTGATAGATTATGCAAGGAAAGAACGAATTTATATTGTCTCCCCTAATACTCTTTATATACATTTACAAACAATTCTCCTTTCTTTTGAAGGAAAGAAAATAGAATCAAAGTCTCGCGAAGTTTTTAAACTTTTACGAGCTTTACAAATCGACTACGAAAAAGTCGAAGAAAATCTCTCTATTTTGGGTAAGCATCTCACCAACGCCTCCTCCCAATTCTCCAATGTTAGCCTGGGGTTTGTCGAACTTGGGACTAAATTAAGGTCTACGAATCATATCGAAGAACAAACTATCGAACAAGTTGAAGCCAAATTGAATTAAAACTCCATAATTTATTTTACAATATTACAATAATGAATCTTGCAAGAAATCCTAAAATTCAACTTGCCATTACTCTTTTTTTTATCTATCTAACCAGTCTTTTCAATAATTTTTCTACCCAAAATCTTCTCATTTTTATCATTTCTGTTGTATCCTGTATAATTTCTGATCTTGTCTTTTTACGTATAGGAAAAAAACCCATGTTTTTTCCAAGCGCTGCCCTTGTAATCGGTTTAATACTTACACTTGTTGTTTCTCCTAATCTTCCTTTGTTTGCGATTTCAATAATCGGAATTCTTGCCGTTGTATCTAAAAACTTTCTAAGGTTTAATAGTCGGCATATCTTTAACCCTGCTGCCTTTGGTTTAATAATTGGTTCGTTATTTTTTGAACATACTGTCTCGTGGTGGGGAGTTTCATCTCAGCAATTCAGAATTCAAAATCTAGAATTCATAATTCCTTTTCTTATTCTTCTTTCTCCGGGACTAATATCTCAATATAGAATAAAACGTTTTCGAATTACACTTTTTTTTCTAGTTGTATATTTTATTTTCCAAATTATATTTAATGCTAAATACTTTTTTGATCCAACAATCCTCTTTTTCTCCCTTGTCATGCTCCCCGAACCAATGACAACTCCAAACAATCATACAAGACAAATTATTTTTGGAACTTTTATTGCAGTTTTTTCTATTCTTATTTCCTTTCCAATTTTTCACTTTTTACTTTTAACTTTTAACTCTTCAGATCCTTTGCTTCTTTCCCTCTTGATTGGAAATCTCATTTTCTTTAAACTTAAATAATATGGGGAGTGGGCTTGCCTCTCCAAAGCTTTCTTGCCGGCCATAGCTTTAGCGACGGCTGGAACGAAGGGGGTGATATGAATGAATAACAAAGCACTTCTTGCAGGAATTGTATTATTAGTTGTTGTACTCGGAGGACTTGCGTTGGTATCAAAAAAATCTAACCAGACATCATCACAAACCACACAACCAACTCAACTAACCCAAACAACATCAATACCAAAACAAAATAATGACTTGGTGGTAAAAGAAGTGGTTATAACTGTTACAAAAACAGGATTCAAGCCGCAAACTGTCACGGTAAAAACAGGCACACGATTAACTTGGATCAACAAAAGCGGAGCAGATGTTTCTGTAAATTCAGACGATCATCCAACGCATCTCTTGTATCGAGAGTTTAATCTGGGCGCATTCCCGGTTAATTCATCTGTCCAGCTTGTAACCAGTAAACCAGGAAAATATACCTATCACGATCATCTCAATCCAGACAGAACAGGCACGGTGATTGTTGAATAAGGTCTGTGGTACAATAAGCTCCAATGGCTTTCGATAAAAAAAATGTAAATCCTGAGCAATTTGAGGCTATAATCCATGGTGACGGCCCACTCCTTATAATTGCAGGTGCAGGAACAGGAAAAACCACAGTTATCACAGAACGGATCAAGTATTTAATCCTAAAAAAGAATATTCCTCCCTCTGAAATTCTTGCTCTTACCTTTACCGAAAAAGCTAGCAGGGAAATGGAAGAACGAGTTGATATTGCCATGCCGTATGACTATAGCCAAATGTGGATCTCTACTTTCCATGCACTCTGTGACCGGATTTTAAGAAGTGAAGCTATACACATTGGCTTAAATCCTGCGTATAAACTAATGCTCGAGGCAGAAACCATACAATTCTTAAGAAAACACATTTTTGAATTCGACCTCACATATTTTAGACCATTAGGCAACCCGGGAAAATTCTTACAGGGCATGCTGCAACACTTTAGTCGTTTGCATGACGAAGACATATCACCCATTCAATACCATGAATGGGCTCAAACTCAAAACTCAAAACTCAAAACTCAAAAAGAAGAAGCCGAACAAGATGAAATTAAAAAGACTAAGGAACTTGTAGAGGCTTTTAAAAAATATGAAGAACTCAAAATAAAAGAGGGTGTTATGGATTTTTCAGATCTAATATCTAACACCTTACTACTCTTTCGAACTCGAAAAAATGTTTTAAGAAAGTATCAAAATACATTTAAATACATATTAGTTGATGAATTCCAGGATACAAATTTTGCTCAAAACACCTTATCAATTATGCTTGCTGGTAAGAAAAAAAATATTACTGTTGTAGGAGATGATGACCAGGCAATTTACAGATGGAGGGGCGCTGCAATATCAAACATCGTCCAATTCCGCACTCAATTTCCTAACGCAAAAATAATAACGCTTACCAAAAATTACCGCTCTACCCAAGAAATCTTAGACAGTTCCTATACGCTTATTCAGAATAATAATCCAGACAGGCTTGAAGTAAAAGAAAAGATTAATAAGAAATTAGAATCAGCGCGAAAAGAAAAAGGAAAGGCAGTTGAGTTTTTATTTGCTCAAAGAGTCGAAGACGAAGCAGAAAATACAATTAAAAAAATTGAAGAGCTGGTGGAAAACAAACAACATCAATATAGTGATATGGCAATACTAGTAAGAGCCAATGATTATTCTCAACCCTTTGTTCGCACCTTAAACCGTTATAACATTCCATTTCAATTCTTGGGACCAGGACAGTTATTTCGTCAGGAAGAAATAAAAGACTTAATAGCATACCTGAAGGTTCTCTGTAATTTCGAAGACTCAACCTGTTTATATCGAGTTCTTAATATGTCTATTTTTAGCTTGGAACCTCGAGATATTTCTGCTTTACTAAACTTTGCCAGACGTAAAAACTATACTCTTTTTGAGGCGATTGAAAAAATTGTTGAACTACACCTCGGGGGTGTTGCGAAGCGATTCCCCCGAGGTGGCCGTATGGACTCCTCGGGAATAAACTATGAAATATTTCTAAAAGACGCTACCTTAGAAGGGATTAAAATAATTCATGAAATGATTCTAAAACACTTAAAACTTGTTTCCAAAAGCTCTGCAGGACAAATTCTGTACTATTTCATGGAAAATAGTGGACTTCTAAAAAAATTTCTGTCGGCAAAAACGGAAATTGAGGTTAAAAGATACCAAAACATTGCAAAATTCTTTGATAAATTAAAATCCTACGAAGCAGAGCATGAAAACGTTTCTGTATTTGCAGTTACTGATTGGATTGACTTATCAATGCAATTGGGAGAAAGCCCCCTTGCAACAGATACCGACTGGACAGAAAATAATGCTGTTAATATTTTAACTATTCACTCAAGCAAAGGCCTTGAGTTTCCGGTTGTGTTTTTGGTAAATCTGGTTAGCCAACGCTTTCCCACACGGGAAAGACGCGAACAAATCCCAATTTCAGAAGATCTTATCAAGGAAATTTTACCCCAGGGTGATTTTCATATTCAAGAAGAAAGAAGACTTTTTTACGTTGGAATGACACGAGCTAAAAACTTATTATGTATAACCGCTGCTCATTTTTACGGCGAAGGAAAGCGGGAAAGAAAATTATCACCATTTGTATATGAAGTATTTGGAAAAGAATATGTAGATTCTCTTCTCAAAAAAGAACAGGAAAAACAAATTACCTACCAACCATCCCTTTTAGAATGGTCACAGTCTCCTTCTGAACAATCTCCTCACCTCCAATCTCATTCTCACCTCTCACCCCCCACTCCTAATCCCATATCTCCTATCTCCTATATTTCCTATTCTCAAATCCATACCTACGAGATCTGTCCTTTGCACTATAAGTTGCGCTATATTCTTAAGGTTCCTGGTCAACCCACTCCTGCTCAAAGCTTTGGTACAAGTGTCCACTCTGCTTTACGGGATTTTTATGCTGATTTTATAAAAGACAATTCAATTACTGCCTCGCATATCCGCCAAACGCTTAAAAATGGTTGGATTTCGAGCGGTTATGAAAGTAAAGCCCACGAAAAACAAGCTTTCCAAAAAGCTGTGCACATTTTAGATAACTATCTAAAAAAATACTTCAGTCCCAAAGCCAATGTCCCTATTGCCTTAGAAACTCCTTTTCAATTTAGTATTAAAGACTCCCAGCTTCGTCCCCAAGGACTTAAAATTGGAGGAAGAATTGATAGAATTGATAAAATAATTGACAGTAAAATAGAAATTTTAGACTATAAAACCGGGAGTAATGTCCCAGGAGAAAAAGAACTTACCTCAGATCTACAGCTTGCCATGTATGGACTGGCTGCTTGTTTTCACAACACACCTCCTTTTAACCGAAAACCAGAAGATATTGTTTTATCTTTGTATTACTTAGAAGAAGATATTAAACTTTCAACCACGAGGACCCTTGAAGAACTTGAAGAGTGTAAAAAATTGATTTTTGAAAAAGTAGCAGAAATAGAAAAAAGTGATTTTCTCTGCAGCCATTCACATCTTTGCCAAAATTGTGAATATAAGATGCTTTGCCAAGTCTGATTTGGCTTTACAACATACAAAAATGTCCCAGGAAGAGAGTAAGCCAGATTCTGTTTTATTCGCAATCTATCTCAGTTGTGATGTTTCTTCACACCAGCCGCGTTTGACGCGGTGCCCTTAACTCTGATACTCCGGTAAAGTTCGTTTTAGCGCATCAATTCTAAGGTTGCAGCGGGTAGGATTATCCGTTTCAAACTCACTCGTTTCTGTTACTCTCAAGACTTGTCAATTCAAGGCTTGTTCTAAGTTGCGCATGTGAGTAAACAACTTAGACACCAGCCGCGTTTGACGCGGTCAGAGCTTACGCTCCGTCCCCGACTTTACACCTGTCTGGACTTTCCTCTCCGGTGTTACACCGGAGTAGCGATCCATCTTCCTAGGACCCCTCTATTATACCAAACCTTACCTCCTTTTTCAACCTAAAATCTATCTAACTACCTTCTTTAGCGTCTTACCCGGTGTAAATCCGGGAGCTTTTCGGGCTGCAATAATAATTCTTTCTCCAGTCTTCGGATTTCTTCCCGGCCTGCTTGCTCTTTTTCTTACCGAAAATGTCCCAAATCCTGTTATAACTACTTTTTCCCCTCTTTTTAGAGAGTCTCTGACTCCGTTTAACATTGCCTGGACTGACTCTCGAGCAGCTTTGCTGGTAAGATTGGCTTTTTTGGAAACTAATTCAATCAAATCTCGTTTTGTCATTTTGTTTTATCACCTCCTATCTCCCCTGTCATTCCGGGCTTGACCCGGAATCTATATATATCCTGAATCGAGTTAAGGATGACCTTGGTATGGTTTTTGTCGTCGGTGAAGCCTTTCTGGAGTTTCAGAAGAAGAAAAGCAGACGATGATAACGTAATCATCACTATCATTTTTATTTAGACTTAAAATACAATGAAAACACACAGTTGTCAAGATAGTAAAACGTCTGTGTGCTACAATACTTTCATGATTTTGATAATTACAAAAAAAGCAACAGAGGAAGAACTGAAAAAAATGGCCCAAGATTTTGATGGATATATAAAAATAGTTGTGGATATAGAAAGGAAAGTTTTAGCAGGTGGAGGAAAAAAACATGTTGATTTAGAGCAGTTATTATTAGAAAATGGTTCTAGGCAAGAAAATCTATGGGGCGGAGGATTAGATTTGGAATACGAAGAAATTGACTACAATTCTATGATCAATATTCGTCCTTCACAACAAAACCTAAGCCGTGAAATCATGTCTTTAGAAATAAGGAATAAGGTTGATGAAATAATTCATGTTTTACTATTATACTAGTATAATAGTATTTAAAGAAATGTTATATGGTTGATACAAGAAATAAAATATTGGATATATCTGTAAATTTAGCACGAATCAGCGATTGGATACTTTCAGAAAATACACATAAACAAGCTCGAGTTGATCAATTTTTACAAGAAACAAAACAATTTTTATCCCAAATCAACAACGTTTCCGATAGTTTTAAGCCTACATTAAAACGATTTAAAAAAGAGTTTAACCAACTTTTAAAAGATAGAACTTATCCTAATCGATATGATTGGGCGGAAAAAGCATTAACCTGGGCTAATATTCTCTCCCACCGCGCAAAATTAGCATAGTTTACTGCGAAGCGCTGCAGACTTCGATTGTCGGGCATGGCGGTTTGGCGCAAAGTGCTTGCTCAAAATGACAATTATATTGAATAACCGTTGGAGTCAGTGAATTTTTTACTTGATTTGGAATAGAAACTGTTTTGACATGAGTTGATTTTTTGTTTTTGAAAAAAAATCCAATACTGCCAATCAGAAGTATCAAAACCAAAATGAACAGAATTATTTTCCAAGGAATTGATTTTTTGGTTGTAGTACTGAATTGCTGCTCTTCTGACATCTTCTTAAGTATTTCATCTCTTCAAAAATCTGTCAACCTATTGTCATTGCGGTAACAGGTCACAGTTCTAACATAAAACTGTCATTCTTAGACTGAAAGCAGAAGAATCTTTTACCGAATAGATCCTTTACTACGTTCAGGATGACGAGATCGTGTCAGAAGCGTGAACAGTTACTCATTGCGAGGAACTTATGACGAAGCAATCTCAGGAGATCGCCACGGGTTCTTCGAACCCTCGCGATGACAACGAAAAATTACGAGGCCTCGGAAACAACTGCACGAAATTCTCGGATTGCGGTTACTTTTACTTCTCCCGGAATTGCCAAGGACGCCCTGCTTATTTCATCTTTTATTTTTTGAGCTAATACTACCGTTTTTGCGTCATCTAATTTCCCCGGATTAATAATTACCCGAAGTTCTCTTCCCGCTTCGAATGCATACGCGTCTTCTACTCCTTCGTGTTTTTTGGCAATTGCTTCCATGTCTGTTAAGCGCTTTGCGTATTCTTCGTAATCTTCATACCTGGCCCCCGGTCGTGCTCCCGAAATAGCATCTGCAATATGCACTATGACAGATTCGATAGAAGAAAACGGCTTATCTTCGTGGTGCTCTGCGACGCAATTAACAATTTCTTGGGGAATATTGAATTTTTTAAGCATTTCAACTCCAAGTTTTACATGACTCCCTTCCCCCTCTACAACTTTCCCAACATCATGAAACAAACAACCAAGTCTTACAATATTTGCGTCTGCTCCGATTTCTTGGGCAATATGCACTCCAATTTTTGTTTCTTCTAAAGTGTGAACAATAAGATTTTGTCCGTATGAAGTTCTGAATTTAAACCGTCCTAAAATTGCGAGCAAATCAGCTGGTAAATTATATACCCCTGCTTCGTTTGCAAGCTTTTCTCCTTCTTCAAGCATTACTTTTTCGACTTCTTTTTTACACTGATTTACAATTTCTTCAATTCGAAAGGGCTGAACTCTTGTGTCTTTAATAAGAATCTCTAAAGCACGTCTGGCGATTTCCCGTCTGACCTGGTCAAAAGAAGAAAGCCGAATTATTCCCTCTTCATCCAAATCAACATCAACGCCTGTTGCCTGCTCGAAAGCTCTTATATTTCTTCCTTCTTTACCAATAATCCTCCCCTTCATTTCTTCATCGGGGACTTTGACAACAGAAACCGTATATTCGGCAATGATCTTTAAAGCACCGTGACGCATACTATCGACTAAAATTTCCTGGGCTTTTTTGTCTGCGGTGCGTTTTGCTTCACCGATGGTATCCCTAATAATGCGAGCAGTTTCTTCTGCCAAACTGTCTTCAAGGAGTTTAAAATATTCTTTTTTTGCTTCTTCGTAAGATAAAGAAGAAGTATCTTCAAGCTTTTGTTTATATTTTTCTTTTAACTCTTCAAGCTTTTCTTTTTCTTCTTCTAATTTTTCTTGTTTTTCTAATAATTTTTTTTCTAAAGCTATTGCATCTTGATCGTTTGGCATATTTGTACGAAGACAGAAGAAAATAAGCCAAAATTTATCGGCCAATCCTTGAGGAGTTGAAGGTTAGAATCAGACTCTTCATAGACGTTTCTTTTGTCTTACCCTGATTATACTCCTTCTTTGAGTATCTCGTCAACTGACTCCTTTATAGTATCCCAGCCAAAACCTTTTCTGGCAAGAAATAAACCAAGCTTTTGATATACCTCTTGTTTTGGAAGACCTTTGTATCTTTGAATTCTTTTTTGAACCAACTTTTTTGCTTGTTTTAGATCATTCTGAATTCTAGATTCTGAACTCTGAATGTGAGCCTGAATAAGCTCACTTGCTATTCCTTTCTGTTTTAATTCCATTTTTATAATCCGAATTGAACGAGGTTTAAACTGATTCCTTTGCTCAATCCACCATTTCGCAAACTCTTCGTCATTGATAAACTCCTGCTCTTTCAGCTTTTTAATTACTTGGTCAATAATTTTTAAACTGTCATCCTCGCGAAAGCGAGGATATATGAATTCTCGATCAAGTCGAGAATGACGCGGCTTTTTTTTAAGCCTATCCCGAACTTCTTTCTCTGATCGAGGCCTGTAGGAAAGAAATTTAATTGCTTTGGTGTAGTATTTTTCAAATGGATCCATGGGGAGTTTAGTCTGCTTCTTCAACGCCGACTGCAACCGGCATTCCGCCGTCTTTGCTCCTACTCATAATTTCTGCAATTATTTTTTTTGTAACCTCAGGTTTATCTTTAAGATATTCCCCTGCCGCTGCTTTCCCTTGTCCAATCATATCTTCCCCATATCTGTAAAATGCTCCGGATTTTGCCAATATACCAAGTTCTACTCCCACATCGATAATTCCTCCTTCTCTTGCTATTCCGCTTCCATATACATCAAACTCTGCGATCCTAAAAGGCGTTGAGACTTTATTTTTTACAATTTTTACTCGGTGTCGGGAACCTACCACTTTATCGCCGTCTTTAATTGTTTCAATTTTTCGAATATCCATTCTCACCGTAGCATAAAACTTAAGCGCTAGTCCTCCGGTTGTGGTTTCCGGGTTACCAAACATAACGCCAATTTTTTGGCGCAGTTGATTTGTAAAAATACAAACTGTTTTCGACTTAGAGATTACGCCGGTTAGTTTTCTTAAAGCCTGAGACATAAGCCTTGCCTGAAGACCCATCATAGCATCTCCCATTTCTCCTTCGATTTCTGCGCGTGGAACTAAAGCTGCAACAGAATCTATTACTAACACGTCTATTCCGCCACTTCGAATCAAACTTTCTGTAATTTCTAAAGCTTGTTCTCCTGTATCCGGCTGGGAAATAAGTAAATCGTCTAATTGTACGCCAATTCGCTTTGCCCAAAGCGGATCTAAAGCATGCTCTGCGTCAATAAATGCAGCAACGCCTCCATGCTTTTGCGCTTGGGCAATAATAGAAAGACAAATTGTTGTTTTTCCGGAAGCCTCTGGCCCATAGATTTCTATAATTCTGCCTCTTGGCACTCCACCAACACCCAGCGCTAAGTCTAAGGGAAGACAGCCGGTTGAGATAACTGAAATATCAAGCTTTTGAGAAGCTTCTCCAAACCGCATAATCGAGCCCCTGCCGTATTGCTTTTCGATTTGCTCCATTGCGATTCTGACTGCGTCAAGCTTTTGAGAAGCTTCTGTGGGACCATTTGGAGTTTGTTTTTGAACGTTAGAAGTCCTACCCATAGTGGGATAATTTTAACAATTTTATGCTAAAATACAAGAGGGAAAATAATAATCCAATATTCAA
>MFPD01000017.1 GCA_001784115.1 Candidatus Levybacteria bacterium RIFCSPLOWO2_02_FULL_37_18
AGAAACTCATATTCCTGATAATTTAGAGGAAGTTGCACCCGAAGTGGCAAAGGCAATTTCTGAAAGAAAAGGACTTATAGGTCTTTTTGAAGACGTAAGAGATGGAGAAAGAGATGCAGTTTTTAAAGTGGGCGCTGTGGGCTCCTTGATTATTTTAGCTGCTGGGATTGGATATGAATTCGGCCTGAAAGATGGAAGACATGTTAAGGAATTATGGAACCTTATCTAACCTCACTTTCCTCACTTAAAAAAAGACGGCGATAACCCTCAAGATCCTAAGCCAAGCTCCTAAACAAAGTCTTCGGGTATGTTACCATAAATAAATGAAGAAAAAATTGCAATTTTATGCAACCCAGGGATGCAAAACCTGAAGTAGCCCGTGAAATGGGCTTTTTTAATGAAGTTATTGTAGACGTAGATGGAGGCATGCAAAATAATCCCCTTGTGACAACGTTAGCCATTCGAGATTTCTTAATTCGCATGCATAGAAAACATAAAGGCTGGACGCAAGCTCAAATTAATGATGAGAGATACCAAAGAACTAAAAAAGCAGCACAATTCGCAATAGTTTCGGTGCGATAAACACAATACGGTAATTCCATTAAGCCCAATCTTTTATACCTACAATTATAGATACTATGTCTGCGAAAAATTCTATTTATGGAATTTATAATACTTTAATG
The DNA here is from genome assembly GCA_001784115.1 of Candidatus Levybacteria bacterium RIFCSPLOWO2_02_FULL_37_18. GTDB lineage: Bacteria > Patescibacteriota > Microgenomatia > Levybacterales > UBA12049 > 2-01-FULL-37-20. The sequence continues at coordinate 684 of MFPD01000017.1, forward strand.
ATATATATCATTAAAGTGGTTAGAATGCTTTTCTGTTTTGAAATTTTTTCTTGTAATACTCTTTCTTTTGACGTTGTAAACTCGCTCCTTTTGAATGAGGAATATTAATAATAATATCACCAATTTTGTCCCAAAATTCTCGTGAGCGACCATCTTGTGCTATTTTCTCGACTATTCTTTTATACCCTTTCCCTGCATATTTCAACCGTATACTAACCGAAGCTATAGTGGGAGGTGTTACTCGTAAAATCCCTCGTATAGTCTCATATGCATATCCCTTCCCTAGCAAAACAGCGATTGAAAGTCTTTTTGCTAACATGATTTTCTCTACAGGTGATAAAAAATCTTCCAGGAAATCTTCGATTTCTTCTGAGCTTTTTAATTGAGAAATAGTGCTTCTAAAAACCTCAAGCATCCGTTGTTCAACATCTTTTCGAAGAGGATATTTGGAAACTTGCGTCATCACTTAAATGATATATATCATTTAAGTTTATGTCAATAGAAAAAATTTTAGTAACACATGTGCCGCAATAAAAATATCCTGTTTATCAATTCCCTATATTCGAAAAATATTATGCTAAAATGTAGGCTTACTCTACCTGCCGAGAATCTCATCTATTGGAGTTTAAATGTTTCTGAATATCACCAAAAACATTCTCAAAATCCCCTTCTGTTTTTAGTTCCTCAAGTGGGTCTGGAGCAAAATATGCTAAACCCTTTGTTTGTAATCAGAAAGAATAACTCCATTGATCATTGCAATGACAGATAGGTGTTAAACCTAGAAAAGCAGCGGCATAATTTCTAAAAACATTTCGGATGGCTCAACTCAGGAGTCTCACCTGTTTTGATTTTAGTTGCAACAGGTGATCCGCCAACGCTTTCTCAAAATCCCTCCCACTCAATTATTCCGGAAACTCCATAAGCAATAGGCTCATGTGCAATAATAGTAATTGGAGACTTTCCTACCGATTCTCTTTGTTGTCTATATGTCAAATGAGCCTTGAATTGTTCGGGCCGATATGAGGCAAAATACTGCTCTATTTTCATTTTTAACTGAGTTCATTTTTTTCTAGAACCTGAATATTTGCGAAGCGTTGGATATACAAGAATAGCAATGGCCAAAAGCACAATTGCTAAAGCTAGAATACCAGTTTGATAAATTGTAGTAAAAAAATCCGCTATATTCATAAGTTAACGTTGTGTTTCAAATGTAATAATATCAAAGCACAATAGGTAAACGCAAGCCCAATAAACAAACCAACTGCTATATTTAATATGCTTAATATCAAGTTATTTGAAAGAGTTGATGAAGGAAGCAATGAAAGCAACAATCCGGCTTTTGCAAGATCAAAGCATAGTTTTGCCAAACCACCCAACTGGTCACTATTAAGCTCGCGTATCATTTTTATTACAATTCCAAACCCTTTAAAAACTTTCTAAAGGAACCGTTGATGTCCGGATGTTCCAAGGCAAATTCTACAACGGTTTTTAAATACTCTAATTTATTTCCCGTGTCATAATATCTTCCTCCCTTTATAACGCAAGCTTTAACTTTTTTTCCGTCCTCAAGCATTAATTTTAAAGCATCGTTATACCATAATTCATCCCCTTCCCGTAAATTTGCCAAAGCAATATCCAGGTAACCGAAAATATCCGGCGTTAAAACAAACCCGCTGACTGTGGCAAAATCCGACGGCGCATTGTCTTTACCGGGTTTTTCGATAATCGTATCTACATCTATAATTCCTTCCTTAATCTTTTTTCCTCCGGCAAACCCATATCTGTCATAATCCGAATTGTGAGTGACTTTAACAGCAGTTAGAACCGAACACTCGTATTCTTGATACGCATTAATTAGCTGCTGAAATCGCGACACCGGCTCGGCTTTGACAAAATCATCACTCCAGGCATAGATAAATGGTTCGTCGCCGATTAGTTCTCTGACGTTTAAAAGCGGAGTTCCATTCCCGTACGGGCCTTTTTGCCTGACATAAATAAAATTAGCCATTTCTGAGATTTTTTCGATTTCCTGCAAAAGCGGAAGTTTTTTAGGACCGCCCATGCGAAGATTTTCGATTAATTCCATGCTGGGTTTATCGAAATGATCCTCGATTGTCCGTTTGTGATACCCCGTGACAATTACGATATCCTCAATTCCCGCGTTAACGAGCTCTTCGACAATGTATTGAATAATGGGCTTGTCAACAATCGGAAGCATTTCCTTAGGCATTGCCTTTGTTTGGGGAAGAAAACGGGTTCCAAACCCGGCAGCGGGAATTACTGCTTTACGGATTTTTTTAGACATAGATAAATGGATGATGATGAGTCTTTATTTCCCCATCCTAATCCCTCACTTCTAAACTCACTTCTCACATCTCATCCTCACCCTTATTCTATCCCCTTTCCTCTTTACATGTCAAATGAGATTTGGTAGAATCGGAAGAATGATAAGCCCGACTGCTTTTCTAAAACAGGTTTGGGATGAACTACAAAAAGTAGTCTGGCCAACTCAAAATGAGATAATACGGCTTACAGTTGTAGTAATTTTAGTAAGTATTCTCGTCGGACTGTTTATCGGAACTATAGATTTTATATTGGTAGAATTGATGAGAGCAATTATTAAATAATTCAGAATTTAGAGTTCATAATTCTACATTTTAAATTTAATTCTGAATTCTAAATTAATATGGATACACAACAACCAACAGAACAAAAGGAAGAGGCAGTTCAACAACCACAGCCCACTAATACAGGCCGCTGGTATATTATACATACGTACTCGGGACACGAAAATAAAGTTACTAAAAATTTAAAATCCCGTATCCAAAGTCTTGGTTTTACCGACAGAATTTTTGACATCATTGTTCCGACACGAAATACCATTAAGGTTTCCCAAGGCAAAAAAGAAAATGTCGAAGAAAAAATTTTCCCGGGATACGTTTTGATCAGAATGATTATTGACGATGAATCATGGCTTTTAGTCAGGACTACCCAAGGAGTTACCGGATTTGTGGGAGCGGGCAACAGACCGACTCCAATCTCGGATAAGGAAGTGGAAGCAATCCAAAAATTCATGAAAACCGAAGAACCGCTTTACAAAACCACCTTTACCATGGGCGAGGCGGTTAAAATTGTCGACGGCCCGTTTGCGGACTTTTTAGGTACTATTGACGAAATCGATGATACCAAGGGAAAACTGAAAGTACTGGTAAGTATTTTTGGCAGGGAAACACCGGTTGAGCTTGATTTTTTACAAGTTAAAAAGTTATAAATCCGAATACCAAGGCACTCGCCTCGCGACGCAGCGGGCGAAATTCGAATATCGAATATCGAAACTTGAAACAATATCAAAATTCAAATTGAAGAAATTTAAATCAGACTTAATAGGATTAAAAACGTTTGTAGGTAATAGATTTTTGTCATTTACATTTGTTTCTGATTTCGTGCTTCGGATTTCGAATTTTCTCCTGCAAGGAGAATTATGGCTAAGAAAATAAAAACACTTATTAAAATCAATTTACCCGCGGGTGCTGCGACTCCTGCGCCTCCTGTCGGCACAGCTTTAGGTCCTCATGGCTTGCCGATTATGGAATTTGTCAAAGCATTCAATGATAAAACTGCAGAAATGAAAGGCACAATTATACCGGCTGTCATTACGGTTTATGTAGACAGAACATTCTCTTTTATTATTAAAAAACCGCCGGTTGCCGAAATGATTAAAAAAGCCCTTAAAAAAGAAAAAGGGTCGCAAAAACCGGGAAAAGAAAACGCGGGAACTCTGACAGTTGCTCAAGCAAAAGAAATTGCCCAGGCAAAACTTGAAGATCTGAATACCACTGATTTAGAACAAGCTGCAAAAATAGTTGCCGGAACAGCCAGAAGCATGGGAGTAAAAGTCGAGTAAACTCGACAAATACCAAAGCACAAATCCTAAATTCTAAATAATATTTAAAACTCAAATAACCAAAATTCAAAACTATTTAGAATTTTGAACATTATAATTTGTTTAGGATTTAGATATTAGATATTGGAGTTTGCTGCTCCTGAAAGGAGTCTATGGGTAAAATTAGAATTAAAACCCTCGGCGACGAGGAGTTAGAACAAAAAGAAAAGAAAAAAGCCAAACAAAAAAAAGAAGCCAAAAAATTGGGTAATGCTCCTGTTGAACCCTCTCCTGTCATTGCGAGCGACCAAGTCAGACTTGGGCAGCGTGGCAATCTCGAGATTGCGGAGCCTGTCCCGAGCGAGATTGCTTCAGGCTCTTCGAGCCTTCGCAATGACAAAAGTGACAAAAAGAAAAAAGCAAAGAGATCCAAAGCTCGCAAGCGTTCGGAGTGCTATCAAGCTGCAAAATCCCAGGTTGACCGAACAAAAAAATATCCTATAAGTGAAGCGCTTGAGCTTTTGCCAAAAGTTCATTTAGCAAAATTCGATGAAACAGTTGAGCTCCATATTAATACTACCGAAACCCTTTCCGGAACTGTTTGCTTTCCTCACGGTACAGGAAAAAAAGTACGAGTTGCCATTGCAACAGATGATATTTTAAAAGAAATTGAGCAGGGAAACATTAATTTTGACATCCTGCTTGCCGAACCTTCCATGATGCCAAAACTCGCAAGAGTTGCTCGAATTTTAGGCCCAAAGGGTCTTATGCCAAACCCAAAAAATGGAACTATAAGTGTAAGTCCGGAAAAAACTGCTTTGCAGTTTGCAGACGGATTAATAACGTTTAAAACCGAAGCCAAAGCATCGATCCTTCACTTAACTATTGGCAAACTCTCATTTGGAGATAAAAAATTGGCTGAGAACATTAAAACCGCGTTTGACGCGGTAAAAAAAGAGAGAATAAAACAAGCAGTCCTCAAATCCACCATGTCCCCCGGGATCAAGCTTGAAGTCAATTAGATAGAAGTTTTAGCGTGAATGTTTTTTCCTTTTTCTAGAAGTCTAACTGCAACACGAGTTTCGCGCTTTGTCATTCTGGCTGTATTCGTCATTGCAAATAAATGCTTGGTATGCTAAACTGCATGTAACCTAAGACAGTAGGTGGTGAGCACAGTCGAACCATAAATCCTACCGAGGATCGGACATGTTTAGTATTTGGTATCAAGTATTAAGTATTATGTATACCTCGGAAGAATTCGAGGTTTTTTTGTTTTTAATGTCATTCTGAGCGGAGCGAAGAATCTCTGACTTTATGTCAGATTCACTATTGCTCGCATTCGCGAGAGATCCTTCGGTTCCCTCAGGATGACAATGCGAATTATGAAAATAGATTCTATTCAAACAAAGGGCAAAAACAGAGCGAAAAAAGAAGCGATTGTGGCTGAGCTTTCTACAAAAATACAAAAAGCCAAATCAATTGTTTTTACTAATTACCAGGGCTTGACCCACGTACAGCTTGAGCACCTCAAGAAAGCTCTCAAAAAAGCAGACGCCGAGCTTGTGGTTGCAAAAAACACATTGCTCAAGCTTGCGCTTGATCAAACTCAAAACGATTCGGAGTTTGAGGGGCCTACGGCTACCATTTTTAGCTATTCTGATCCTATCATGCCTTTAAAAGCTCTCGCAAAAACTATTAAAGAATTAAAACTTCCAATAATAAAATTTGGATTCTTTGAGAACAAAAACATCTCAGCCGATGAGATCACAAAACTTGCCTCTCTTCCTCCGCGGGAAGTTCTTATTGCCCAATTTGTCGGCACGCTCAAATCCCCTCTTTATGGATTACATAGAGCGCTTAATTGGAATATACAGAAATTGGTTTTAACACTTTATGCTATTCAGCAAAATAAATTCTAATTTCCAAATCCTAAATTCTAAATAAATCCAAAATACTAATAACCGAAATACAAAACGTTTAGAATTTAAGAATTTTTGATATTAGAATTTGTTTAGGATTTAGAAATTAGAATTTTAAATAAGGGAGGAGGTGTTTCGTATATGACAAAATTATCAAAAGATGAATTACTAAAAGCAGTTGAAGAACTTTCTGTTTTAGAGCTTTCGGATTTAGTCAAAGCTTTAGAAGAAAAATTCGGCGTTTCGGCCTCGGCAATACAAGCTATGGCGCCCGCGTCAAACGCGCCCGCGTCTGACGAGAGCGAGCCGAAGGAAGAACAAACTGTCTTTAATGTTGTCATTGCCGCCTCAGGAGCAAATAAAATCGGAGTCATTAAAGCTTTAAGAGAATTGGTCCCAACGTTGGGCCTTAAAGAAGCAAAAGACCTGGTTGACGGTGCTCCAAAAGAAGTCATGATCGCGGTTAATAAAAAAACAGCGGAAGAAGCCAAGGCAAAACTGACAACAGCGGGAGCAACGGTAGAGTTGAAGTAACCTCATTTATGTCATTCCGAGTGCAACGAGGAATCTCTCCTTACGGTTACGGGGAGATTCTTCATCTTGATTACACCAGGATTCAGAATGACATCAAGATGTGCTATTATAATATCTGCCCATGAGAAAAAAATACATCATTTTTCCTGTTTTTACAGCACTTTTTGCAACAGCAGTGTATCTTTACACAGCCCCGGGCTCAATGTTTTGGCTTGACTCGGGAAGATTTTTAGCATCCATTAAAATATTAGGTATTCCCAATCCGCCGGGCTTTCCGTTGTACATGCTTTTAGGCCACGTGTTTACCTATCTTCCTTTTGGAAATATTTTATTTCGGGTTAGGATGGTTTCTTTACTAGCGTCAGTCGCAATTCTTTTATTGGTTTTTCGAACCATAAAGTTTATTATCCTTGATAAATATAAGTTTTTGAACCACAAACAGCACCAGTACAACCGTCATTGCGAGGACTCAGAGCGAAGCGTGGAGGGCGAAATCTCAGAGATTGCTTTGCCCGCTGAGCGGGCTCGCAATGACAATAATATTCTTATCCTATTAGCCGGCCTCTTTGGCATGATATCCCTTGCTTTTTCCTACACCTTTTGGGCGCAGGTTTCCAACATCGAAACCTTCATGCTCGTTGCTCTCATTGATCTTACTGTCATTACCATTTTAATTCTGCCAAAACCGTATAAATTAGAACTATTTGTTCGCTTACTCATCATCGCATTTCTTATGGGCATTGCCACCGGAGTCAACCCGGTCGTGATTTCTGTTATGCCCGCAGTTGCTCTGTTTACTTTTGCCGAACTCAAAAGGCTTGGATTTAATAGATTTTCCTTCGTACTATTGGCTGGTATTGCCGGTACTTTTCTTATTTATGCTTACTTCCCAATCCGTGCCCAGCAGCATCCGTTTATTAACTGGAACAATATTCACACTCTTAATGATATGTTCCAACAAATGACTGGAAAAGGCTTAAACGTCTATGTGCCGGAATTAGAACGCGTCAACGGATTTACAGGCTCCCCGGAGGTTTTTTTCAAAAGCTTAGGACATTATTTTGAGGTCTTATTCCCTAAATTTACCTTTGCTTTAATCCCTTTTATGCTTGTGGGTTTTTACGCGCTTTACAAAAAAAGTAAATATATTTTCTGGGTTATTTTGCTTACGATGACAACAAATATTCTGCTTTCTTCTTTGTATTTGTCCGGAAACCAGGAAAACTGGTACCTAATTTCAGACGTAAACGCAGCCATTCTTACTGGTATTGGCTATTATTTTGTAGCAGGTAAACTCTTAAAAGTCAGAGACGGGAAAAAGATTGCTGTGGTTTTGAGTCTTGTTTCACTGGTTCCATTAGTTGTCTGGTGGCCAAACCTTGACAGACACAACACAGTCATATCTGATGATTATGTAAAAAATGTATATAAATCGGCAAAAGAACCGTCTATTATTGTAGGCTCCGCGGATATTTTTGACTCGCTTTCCTATTACAATTATCTGGTCTTAGGCTACAAACCCAAGGTTTTACCGGTTATTGACAATTTATTATATTTAGATTCCTGGTATAGTGATAACTTAAAACTCAACGCGGATATTATAATTCCCGACAGAAGTAAATTTACGTTTGATACTGGGTTTGAGTTTAGTAAATTCTTAAATGATTTTTTTGATTTAAACTCGAAAAAATACCACGTCTACACCACGTTCCCTGCTCTCCGAAGCAAAATCTTCCCCTCGCCGTTTCAAACCGGAAGCCTTACAATTGATGAAAAAAGATTTAAGCTGATCCCGCAGGGATTATTGTTCGAAATCATTCCATTGAACGACGAAATGCAAGGGGTGGCGGCGCCTGATTTAAATAATTTTAACTACATTTTCAAAACCCCAGGCTTTCCCAAAAAGCGCCTCACATTTTTAGAGCACGTTTACAATACCGAGCAAACCGGCATGGTCAATGAATACGCGTATTCTTTTTACAACCTTGGAGATTATTTTTTAGAACAGGGCGACAAAGACAAAGCACTTTTATTGTACAAAAAAGGCAAAGACATAAATCCGAACAATTCGGAAATCCGAAAGAGATTCGAAGACGTCTCAAATGACGTAATTCCGAAAGGCGCGTCCGCTTCGGCTTTTACCCGCGCTCCCCTTGGCTTCAAAAGATATAAAAGTAAAACCCTGGGTATTGCCTTCTTCCACCAACCGGACTGGAATATCCAAGAACAAAAACAAGAAATCAAAGCAACCGACCCCAGACAGTCAATTACAATTAGTATGAATCTTTCTGTCAAACCTGCAAACGTGTCAGCTGACAAATATGTTGCTGCCGCAAAAAATACATACGGCACTTTGCAAAACCAGGGCAAAGCCAAAATTCCTCAGGCTGAAGAAGCGCAGGTAAAAGTCTGGCAGGAAAAAAGCGGTGAACAAAAACTCCAGTTTTTCCTGTTTAATCAAAATAAAGTACTTGAGCTGCTTGTGAGTCCGTATGACGGAATTTCCACCAAACTCTTCGACCCAATAATCTACTCATTACAATTTTAGTGTCAATGACATCAGAGCTTCTTCGGCTTGTTTAAAATACTCTTTACAATGTACCTCGGTCTTCCCTTTACTTCCTCAAAAATCTTGCCAATATACTCGCCCAGGACCGATAGGCTCAACAATTGAACTCCTCCTAAAAACAAAACTAAAACAATTATCGTTGAAACTCCATGCGGCGCGTTGGGAAAAAACAATTGCCTAAGCACCTGATACACAATCCCAAAAAAAGAAAAAAATACTATCACAAGGGAAAAATACGTTATAAACTCAAGCGGTATATACGAAAAAGAAAAAATCCCTTTTCTCGCCCAGCCAAAATTTTTGTGCCAATTATTTGTCGACTGTCCAAACATGCGCTTTTTTCTAACATAGGAAACTCCTGTTTGTCGAAATCCCGCCCACGCCCGAAGGCCCCGCAAAAACCGGTCCCGCTCGGGCATGGAATTTAAGACGCGAACCACTTTTTTATCGATTAAAGAAAAATCACCCGCGTCCACCGGAACTTTTATATACGATAATTTTGAAAACAACCGGTAAAAGAGTTTGTAAGCCAGATTAATTAAACGTGAACCCTCCCGCTTTGTTCTTATCCCATACACAACATCAAATCCGCTCTGCCATTTTTTAAAGAATTGAACAATAAGTTCCGGCGGATCCTGCAAATCGCCGTCAAGCAAAACAACCGCGTCCCCTGTGGCAATTTCCATGCCGGATGTAAATGCCATCTGACTGCCAAAATTTCTGGAATGATTTATTACAATAACCCGCTTGTCTTTCTTTGCTACGTTTGAAAGAACGGCTTCCGAATTGTCCGGACTGCCGTCATTGACAAAAATTATTTCATACCCAACCGGCAGTTTTTTCAATGCCACAGCCAACCGCCGATACATCACCGGAATCGCTTCCTCATCTTTATAACAGGCAATAATCGCAGAGATTTTCTTCATAATGTCATTCCGAGCGCAGCGAGGAATCTCCCTCGCACATGGGTGTTTACCTTCTCAAATTAATATACCATGGCTTGTCACTTTTCAGCATCTCGTCTACTAAATCCGGCAATTCCAAACTCGACTTCGGCCAGACCGAGTGTATATTTTTATATATTTTCATAATTTGCTTTTCTTCCAAAGGCCAATGGGAAATGCCGTCATGGATATAATCTTTTTCCCTGCCGGAGCCAATTAATTTTACCGGGATTGATTCGTAATTAATGTAATTTCGAATTACCTCAAAGGAACGGTATAATAAAAACGTGGTAATGGAATAGCACAAAGGAATCTGTCCTTCCAAAGCCAGTCCCACTCCCATAGAAAGCATGGTTTGCTCGGCAGCGCCGACATTAATAAACCGTTTGGGATAATCCTTCCTGACACTATCCCACATCTTATATCCCAAATCATTGGTTAAAACCCAGATCCGCTTGTTATGTTTCATGTGTTGGTGAACAAGTGATGCAAATTCCGCTCTCATACGTACACCTCAAAGGTGTCCCAGATAAGACACCTCTGTATTTCCTGTCACTGCGAGGAGCTTGCGACGAAGCAGTCTCAAGATATTGCTTCTCCCGCTGAGCGGGGGGGGTCGCAATGACATTACCTGAACATCTCCATTCCTAATCTATATTCTTCTTTTGTCATTATATGATAATGGCTATCTTGGCCTTTTAAAAACGGCAATTGTTCAACAGTAGTTTTGGAAAATATAATACTTGGTCCAGCTTCATTTGTCATTGCGAGAGCGGACTGAACAAAGTGAAGGAGCTCGCCTGCTTGACAGGCGTGTGGACGAAGCAATCTTTTTTTCAATGCTTTCATTAAATCCTCAATATCATGTCCATCTATTATTATCACTTGTGAGCAAAATGCTTTTATTCTTTTTAAAAGAACTGAAAGGTTTACTTTATCATACGCACTCCAACCATTGGCATTTAAAATTATTTTTAAATTTGATAATCTTTGCTCAAAAGCAACCCGCAGGGCTTCCCACATACTTCCCTCACTCATTTCTCCGTCGGAAACCATAACGTACACATTTTTTTTCCGATTTGCCAGGGCCAAACCCACAGCAATTGGCAAGCCCATTCCCAGACTTCCAGTGGAAACATCTATACCCTGTTTGCTGTTTCTATCCGGATGGACATGAAAATCATAGCTATAGTTTCCCAAAACCGCGTACAAAGCTACTCCCGCGTGACCGTTTGACAAAACAAACTTTTCATTTTTTTTCTTGACAGCATACACTGCCATAATCCCGTCAACCGCGGACAAACAACTGCCTAAATGCGACAAACCTTTCTTAAAACTAATTTCAAGTATTCTTCTTCTTAGCCGCTTTTGTGCTCTAGTTAATTTGTTAATAGTAAACTTCATAATTTACCACAAGTTTCGCACTTTGTCATCCCAAGCTTACTCTCTGTCATCCCGAGCTTGTCAGAGAGATTCCTCACGATGTTCGGAATGACAGTGAAGTAATTTCACTAGAACTGCGAAACTCGTGTTTACACATGAAAATTTTCTTTGTTCCATCTGAATGTTTTAAGAATTCCTTCTTCAAGTCCTGTCTTTGCTCTCCAACCCAAAACTTTTCTTGTGTAAACAGGGTCGCCAACCCAGTAGGCGCTATCCCACGGCCGCCCCGGATACGCGCCTTTAATTATTCGTGAACGTGAACCGGTGACCCTAACAGCAATTCTTGCCGCTTCCGCAATCGAAGTCTGAACCCCGGAACAAACATTATATATTCGCCCTCGTAAGTTAACAGCCTCGTAACCTACGATGTTTGAAACTATAAGTCTTAAAAATGCGTCTACTACATCATCCACATACACAAAATCTCTTTTATATGGCCTGCTTGGAACAGAAATGTCAGTGCCTTTTATCAGATTTCTCATCAAGGTTGGAATAAACCGGGTTTTCTCTTCATACGGCCCGTAGACGCTAAACAACCGCAAGGTCACAATCGGACGATGTGTAAGCTTTCCATATGTTTGTAATAAAAGCGTCGAACTGGCTTTGGCAGCTGCATAGAAGCTATTTGGTTCTAATAAGTCTCTCTCTTTCATTGGACTCTTTTTATACCCGTATTCAGAAGATGTCCCAACATTAACAAACACTTTGTAATTCACTTTTTCGAGAACCCTAACCAGGTTCACGGTTCCAATTACATTGGTTTTAAACGCTCCCTCAAGATCATTTTGATGAGGATATGCTCCATATGCAGCAAAATGAAAAATAACATCAGGCTTTATACGAGCCAAAGGCCTGAGGGAATTTAGTTCGGTAATATCTCCTTTTATAATTTTTATACCATTTATATTGTTTATAATATCTTTTATTCTCCAGAAGTTAGCATTATTTCTTAAAAAGATTATTGGCTTTGCCCCAGGACATTCCCTGACAATCCTTCGCAAAAGTACCGAACCCACAAATCCGGAAGCCCCTGTTATTAAGATTTTTTTGCCGGAGAGGTCATATTTTTTCATCGCGCTAACTCTAACACAGATGTAGCTCCTTGGCAATAGATTTCCACCCTTGAGATTTCCACCCTTGGGGTGGAAATGAAGCTCCACCTGCGGAAAAATCTCATTTTTCAGCAGTAATGCCTATATTTCCGGCAGAAAGAGCAAAAGGAATAGTTCCTGCTTTTGTAATTTTGAATAAAAACATAAGCGGTTGTTTTAAGAATTGCGGTATTGGAAACATGCGCGTCCAATACCCCAAAGGATACGTATTTTTTACGTCAAAAACTTGGACATTTTTAAATCCATGTTTGGCAAAAAGAAGTTTTAAGGATTTTTTGTTGAATAAATAAATATGCTCAATGTCAAAAATCGGCGACTTTTCTCCGAGCAGTTTTACCGACAGCCCGTCTGTGTTATGGACTACAAAAAGCACGATTCCTCCTGTCTTAAGAACTTCTTTTATATCGCGCAAAAATGTGGTTGGACTTGTAACATGGTCTAACGTTTGAAAACAAGTAACTATATCAAAGAAATTTTTTTTATACATTCCTTTTTTAAAGATTCCCTGTTTTATTTTTTTTCTGACAGTCGGTCTTGCTTTTTGGATTGAAGAAATGCCGGGTTCGATACCATAGAGATTTCGTATACCAAGCCGTAAAGCAACTTCGAGAAAAAATCCATTCCCGCAACCGATATCCAGAAGTTTCATCCTGTCATTGCGAGGGTTTGCAAAACCCGAAGCAATCTCTGTTCCTGTTGGGGATTGCTTCGCTCCGCTCGCAATGACAAGTGACAACAACTTCCCGTATGTTTTTTTTAAATACTCCGATTCCTCTCCATACGTAAAATCACTGCCGGTGTAATAGGTATTGATTTGTTTTTGAGGTAAAATCGGATTGCTAAAAATAAGCCCGCAGTTTTGGCATCGCACCAGGCAAAAATGTGTTCCATCAGGTATGCGCCTGGCAGAAAAGATGCTGCTATTGAGTTTTTTTTGAGAAAAGCGCGCCGGGTAAAGACCCTTTATTTTCTGCTTTTTCCCGCAAATCGCGCAGTCCAGTTTTTTCACGTTAATGATTATATAACAACTTAGCAATTTAACAATAAAACAATTCATGGTATTATTAATACATGAACAAACTGCAAACTTTTCTTAAACAACACTTCCTTTTTCTTTTAATCCTTTGGGTGGTTCCGGCTGCAATATATCTCAAAACCCTTCCCCATTCACTGTATTTCATTGACGCGGGAGTAACTGTGACTGCAGCGTACACCCTTGGTATTCCCACTCCTCCCGGCTATCCTTCGTATACCATGCTCGCCCATCTTTTTACCAAGCTTCCCATTGGCGACCCGTTATTTCGCGTCCAGATTTTTTCCATTCTTACAAGTCTTTTAACCCTGACCCTTGTTTATTTTTTTATTCAGAGACTCATCAGCGTTATTCTGGGGAGGAGCGCCAGCGACGACTCCAAAATCGATTCTGGACGCGTTTACCTTCGTTCACTTGCCAGAATGACGAGCTTGCTTGCCTCTCTCATGCTTGCGTTTTCCTACACTTTTTGGTCACAGACCTTAAATGCCCAGTCATATATTTTTACCGACCTTCTCCTTCTTACTGTTGTGTATTTGCTAAGTAATCTCGAACCATATACTCTCACTGTCATTGCGAGCCCGCTCAGCGGGCGAAGCAATGACGAGCGAGGGATCTCCATTCCTCGCAATGACAAGAAAGGGCTTTCTGTTTTCAAAATCGGCCTCATTTCCGTAATTCTCGGCGCAATTGCAACCGGCGGAAGCACTGTCATGGTGATTATGGTTTTGCCAATCGTTTTAGTTCTCTTTTTCCGCTATTGGGACAAACTAGGGTTAACAAAAACAAGTATCTTGACAATCGTAGGTATTCTTCTTGTCGGCTTAATCTATTTATATCTTCCCATTCGCGCCCGGACATATCCTTTTCTCAACTGGGGCAATCCCCAGACACCGGAATTATTTTTAGCCCATGTCCAGGGTCTTGGCCTTTCTTTCAATGATCCTGTTTCTGGAAAAATAACCGGGTTAGTGTTTTCTCCAATTAGTTTTAGCAAAGTAGTGTTTAGATATTTTTATTTGCTTTTACAACAATTTGCGTATATTGGAGTACTTTTTATGCCCATTGGTGGATATTACCTCTACAAGCACAACAAACGCTGGTTTTGGGCGCTTGCGTCTATTGCCGGAATGAATTTATTGCTTGGAGGACTCTGGCTTTCCGGAAACCAGGAAGCCTGGTTTATTCTGTCTAATATTGTATGTACAATTTTTATTGGATTGGGAATGATCTATGTACTTGATGTCATTGCGAGGACTCAGAGCGAAACGTGGAGGACAAAGCAATCTAAAACCAAAAGTAAGATTGCTTCGCTAGTGCTCGCAATGACAACTGTGGTTGTTCTTCTCCCCCTCCTCTTCTGGTTTTCACGCGTTAATCGAACAAATGAATATTACTTAAAAGATTACGCTGATAACCTCTACGCTCCCCTGCCTAAAAACACAATTCTCTTTGGCATTTACGACACGTTTAACGCAGCCACCCTTGACCGGCACGAACTTCGAGCTGACAGAAAAGACGTTTTTCCCGTTATGACCAATGAATTATACGTTGTCCCTTCCTACCGAGATCATCTGCGCCATTTGCGTCCTGACTTGGTACCAAAAGAAATTGACGACATGACGACATTTTCTTCCGAAAGAGAATACAACGACATGCTCAATTTTTATATTGTCTGGTTATTAAAAAAAGGCTATCCGGTGTATGTATCTCACCCTGCGTACAGTAAAAATGTATTTGTCGGCGCTCAGGGCGGAGTTTTTAAAGAAGATCCCAATCGCCTCAAAGCCATTCCTGCGGGCCTCAGTATGAAAATGGAGTTGGTGGAAGAGCCTTCCTCTTCTGTCATTACGAGGAGTCCAGATTCAATCGGGACGACGAAGCAATCCCTGCCTGCCGGCAGGCAGGGTCAAGAGATCGCCACGCCCGCCTTTGACGAGGCTCGCGATGACAAGAAGGGTCCTCGCAATGACATAAAGCGTGAACCTGCAGTACCAAAAGAAGAGGATTTTAATTTCAAATTCAAAAACCCCCAAGAATACAAATCCCCCATGTATTTTCTGGAAAAAGGCTATGTCTCTGGTTACGAAGACTTAGTTACTGAATACGGTGTTGCTTACATTGTCTATGCCAATTGGCTGCTGGAACAATCCCAAGCCAACCCAGCCTTTAGTAATTTCGGCACCCCCACCCAGCTTAGCCTCGCAAGGCCACGCCTTGGAACTCAGAATGGCGGGGGGGATTCTACCTTTAAAAAAGCCCTGGAGTATTTTCAAAAAGCCCAGGACATTGCCCCTGATTCTCCCGAAACCCTCACCCGTCTTGCCATTGCCTATGCCACCCAGGCTGAATACAAAAAAGCCCAGCTACTTTTTAAAAAGATCGCTGAGGGAAATCCAAACAATGTCAACCTCCAGTTCAATCTCGCCAAGTCCTATGCAGATTCAGGCGATACTGACAAAGCCAAAGAACTCTTCAACAATATCATCGAAAACTCAAAAGAAGAAAACCAGGCCTACCCAGCTAGCAAAGAGCAATTAAAAATTATTGACCTTCTTGCTAAAAAACCCCAAAACTACCAGCCGTTTGAAAACAATGACATGCACATTAAATTTTATTATCCCGAAGGCTATGCCATAACATTTTCGGGGAACAATATGATAAAACTTACCAACAATGCCAAAGGAAAAGACGAACTGACAATGCTTCTCTACTCAAAAATATTAAAAGACGACCAAGGTTTGGACGATTTGGGGCAATTGCCTTTTGTCATAGACGGAGTGTTATTGCAAACCCAGCCCGGCCAGTTCCCCGGATTTGCCTCCAAAATGAAACTCTATTCCTCCGGAGCAGATACTATACTTTTGCTGGAACTCAAAAAAGACCGCCAAGCTTTTGCAGTAAGGATATTCCCGGGAGACAGTACCAAACAGCAGGACTTCCTCGATGTAGTACAGAGTATAAGAGTACTACATTAACGCGGAAATTATGAATGGCAAGCTTTTATATGAATTATATGAACAAGAATCCTATCTTATAAGAGGAGCTTGCTTTTCTATTTATTTATAAGAAATTTCGAAGTACTCAAAAGGAATCCATCTACTTAAAATCTCTTTTAGAAGAATTAAAAAACAAAGGACTAACTGTTGAAAAAGAAAAACAATTACCTGTTCATCATTTAGGAAAAAAAGTAGGCGTATATATTCCTGATTTATTGGTTAATAACGCAATTATTGTCGAGTTAAAAGCAAAACCATTTCTTCATAAAGATGATGTTTCGCAACTTTGGCACTATCTAAAAAATTCAGAATTCACGTTGGGGTTTTTAATTAATTTTGGCGAGCCAACCGGAGTTAGAATAGTAAGAAGAGTTTACGAGCTGACTCGTACTTCTTCCGCGTAGTTCAGCGTCTCTAGTTCCGCGTCTTTCCGCGCTAGTGGCCTTCTGCCACCACCCACCAGTCAAACCCAATCTCGCTTTCGCTTGCGGTTTTGACTCCTACGGTAAACTTGCCTTTTTCTTTCTTCGTCACCACCAGCTGCTTGGCAGTAATACTTGTTGGGTTTAAAAATACCCGAGCCGAGTCTGAGGCAATGTCTGCAGGGATTTCGGTTGTCAATTGGTTAGCCGGAAGTACTGCGCTGCCAATTGTTTTGCTGCCTATAACTGTAATTGTTTCTGTCTCAACACCTTTGGCAGTCACATTATTTTGGACAGTCACATTCCCGCTTGGGTCAATGGTAACTTTTCCTGCAAGAATATCTATGCCACCCAGTCCCA
>MFPD01000018.1 GCA_001784115.1 Candidatus Levybacteria bacterium RIFCSPLOWO2_02_FULL_37_18
ATATGCTTTATCTTTATCACCTCCTTTCCGGAAAGTGATTAAGATTATGTAACAATTGAAACTTCGTTTACATGTAACAATTCAAATGTCGTGTAACATCGCGCATAAATACTTGACAAGTTGTCAAGAAAATGCTACATTTATCTTGTATGCATCAATTAACAGTGGGGCAGTTTAAAGCAAAATTTTCTGATGTTGTGCAAAAACTTCTTTCCGGACAGGAAGTTGTAGTTTCTTATGGCAAAAAAAAAGAAAAGATAGGGGTTTTTGTTCCCTACAAAAATTATCAAAAGAAAACAAAAAGAAAATTGGGAATCTGGGAAGGTAAAGCCTCTGTTAGATTTGCAAAGGATTTTAAAATGACAGTTGACGAGTTTTTGAATTCATGAATTACCTTCTGGATACCCATACACTCTTATGGAATTTAATTTCAACTAAAAAACTTTCAACACAAGTCAAAAAGATAATATCAAATCCGCAGTCGAGTATATTTATAAGCACGGTTTCGCTTTGGGAAATATCATTAAAATATCGGATTGGAAAGCTGGAACTTGAAGGGAAAAATCCGGAGGAAATTCCGGGTGCAATAAAGTCTTTGGGATTTAATATTCTAAATTTAGATGAAGACACCGCAGCGACATTTTATAAATTTCCTGTATCTAAAAATCAAGATCCATTTGATTTAATGCTGGCCTGGCAAGCCATACGTAAAGACCTATTACTACTGACCAAAGATCCGGATTTTGCCGGCTGCAGAAAGCATGATCTGAAAATAATCTGGTAAAGAGAACCGCTCCTTAGCGAGCGCCCTTCCCGAAACGCCTTCAACTTCACGCGAGTAGGCCCAGAGGGAATCGGTAGGTCCGGAAGGATTCGAACCTTCAACCCTCAAGATATAAGCTTGATGCTCCGCCATTGAGCTACGGACCTAAATAGTATTATACCAGGTAGAAAAAGTAGAATAAAGTAGACGAAGTAGAAATCAGATTAACTTTCTATTTGTTTTTTGTAGCGGTATAAAAGAAAAGATACTTTAGAACGCTGACTATCAAACTCTTGATATTGTTCTTCTTCCCAGTATCCAATTTCTCTAGCTACCTCACCTTGGCTTTCTAGTTCTAAAAGTGAACCTTCTGCAATTTTGATATCCACTTATCATGCTTTCCTTCTCTACTTTCACTACTTCTTCTACCTTATCTACTTTATAATCTAGCCCGTTGTGCTATCTCCGCTTCCACGACATTCACGTCGCGGGCATATTTGAGGCGTGATAGCTCTTTAATGAGCTCTGCGACACGGGGGTTAGCAAGCTTTTTCTCATTGGTTAAATCACGAGTTAGGTCCATGGAAAACGGCGGGACAGGCTCACCACCAACAATAGTCTTAATATAGGTGTTAAACCGTTCGATATTAATTAAATCCGCTTCGTTAAATGTTGGCTGGAATTCATGCTGAAGGTAATTTGCATCCGTAACTCCAACTCTAAATGATACGACCGAACCAACATTGCCAAAAATAGCATTTTTAACTTCTTCTTCCATTTGTCCGATAAACTGATTGGCAACAATTAAGTTAAGCTTGTACTTTCTCGCCTCAGACAAAATCTGAGCAAAATCAGGCGTGGCAAAATTTTGGAACTCGTCAACGTATAGAAAAAAATCCTGCCTCTGTTCTTTAGGAATATCCTGCCTGCTCATGGCCGCAACAAGAATTTTAGGAACAAGAACCAAACCAAGAAAGCTACTATTCTCTTCTCCGATTCGCCCTTTGGAAAGATTAATAAGTAAAATTTTTCTCTCGTCCATAACTTTTCTAAAATTAAACGCGCTGTCGGATTGGCCGATAATATTTCGAATCATTTTATTGGTAACAAATCGTCCAAACTTGGAAACAATGTAATCCAAGACTTCTGACTTGTGAAAATCCGACGTCTGGGCGATCTGGTCTGTCCAATAACGCCTGACAATCGGGTCACTCACTTTGGGCAGTAATTCCTGGACAAAGGCCGCATCGGTTAACACACGCACAACCTCTATAAACGTGTTTCCTTTCTCTGACATAACAGTTAACATTGCGTTTCTGATTGCGTGCTCAAACCGGGGTCCAATTATTCCTGTTTGATGAGGATCAAATAATTTGTACATGAGTCCTATGATGGAAGAAACTACATAATGTTTTTGCTCCTCGGTTGCTGCTTCCAACATGTTAAAACCCATGGGACGCTGGGTATCCGAAGGGTCAAATAAAATTACTTCTTCTGCTCTTTGGGGCGGAATCATGGGTAAAACATCCTCGATTAAGTCTCCATGCGGGTCAATTACCGCCAAACCCTGGCCGCTTCGAATGTCTTGCATAATCATGTCTTTTAAGAACTCTGATTTACCAGTGCCTGTTTTGCCTATTATATACATGTGTCTTCGTCTGTCATCCAAAGACATATACACAGGCTTGGAAAGACCCCTGTACGTACTTTTTCCTAAGTACAGTCCCGAGTCTGGGACTTGGGCCGGTGCGGGAGCTCGCTTTGAAGTAATCCAATGGATATGATGTGTGGCAACACTTTTATTGGGCAAGTGGAAAATCGTTGCCAATTCTTCTGAGGTTAGTAATGATTTTTGACCCCTGATAGGCATATAACGATAAATAAAATCATTCATGAATAACCCTTTAAAGCGGTGTTTATTGCTTGTAAAAGAATTAATGCCGTCAAACTGGGCAAATGCGCTTTTTATATTATTTAAATGCGCTTTTGCAGCTTCTTGGGTAGTTGAGGAAACTACCATCCGAATCACAACTTTAAACCCCGGTTTACCGATTTTATTTTCGATTGCTTCTAATTCTTTTGCGTCCGAAGAATATTTCGCAGTCTCAGGATTTGCTTCTGTTTTCTTAACATGGGCAATATGGTTTCTGCCATGCTCTTTCCATTTACCCGAAGCAGGCTCAACCAAAATTTGAATTGTCGCTCCCTCGCCTTCTGTCATTTTTGCCAGTACCGAGGTAATCGAAGACAAAGGATCTGTTGGCAAATCTTTAAATACCTTAATTGGTACGTATTCATGTCCTTTTGTTTTTAATGACGTAAAAGCAACTTTTCCTGTTTCTGAAAATATATTGTACTCATTGCCTAAGATATATTTTTTTCCCTGTCCTTCTTCTACAACAGTGATTTCCGCATCCGGATACGCGCCGTTTATTTGTTTTTCTACCATGTCCCGCAATTTTTGAGGTATGTAGATAAAAAATCGGATGTCTCCCGGAAGACCGGCAATTTCAAAACCAATATGAGGCTGGTGTTTTAAAAAAGAAAACCTTCCTCCCTCGTAAAGTGAAGCAAACGAAGCAAACATTTGCTCTGCTGCGTCTATTTTTATTTCATTATCCCTTGGCAGGGCAACTTGAAGAAGTACGCTATGGAGCGAGCGATCTTCCCTGTCTTTATTTCTATACCAAAGAACAAACAGGTATCCAAGTCCCCATAAAAGAAATGCTGCAATAATCGCAGCAAACAACCCAAAAGTCAGAGCGATTAATAAATTTGTTAATGCATCAAGTGAAAAGGTTTGAATAGTAAGATTCATAAGTTCATAATGTCATTCCGAGCAAAGCGAGGAATCTCTGATTCGTCACTTTTTTTCAGCATCTTTTTCTTTTTGTCTTTTCAGTTTTTTCAACACTAAAGCTGTCCAATATCTAAGAGAATCTCTCCATGAGGTTCTTGCTATTGTTGCTTGTGCCTGATCAATTGTCCCTGGAACCGAACTTGTACCAGCCTGAGGGAAGGCTGGAACAGGTGTTGATTCTGCTGCATATTGAACAAGTCTTGGATCAGCTAACGTAAGATCAGGTCTTTCAGGCGTAGCTTCCACTCCATGCTCTTTTAATTCAGGCGGAACAACGACCTCTTGATTTGAAGACCTAACTACTTCTTCTTGTTCTCGTCTTACCACTCCAAGGGTTTCTACAGGAACTTGTGGGGCAACAGAAGGCACAACCGGATCTACCGATGTTGTTGGTTGTGAAACTGGTGGTTTAACTACCGCGTCTTCCGCCATATATTCATCATATCATGCCCCTTCTACTTTTTCTACTTTGTTGTCTACTTCTTCAAGTTTTTTCATTTGCAAACAGGCATTCCTTCTTCCTCTGCCTTCTTTTTTGTTAAACCGCATTTCTGGCATGCACCGTCTCCAATAGGTCCATCCGCTTTCCACCCACAAACACACTCAAACCATTCTCCATCGTCATCTCCACCAAGAATAGTCTTAAATGCCCTATTAAATTGATACGCAAATGAACGTTTATCTTTTGTTCCTCCTCCGGCACAGCCTGGAATCTTTGCCACATTTCTTAAAGCTCCGCCAAACGAATACCCATCCATGAGTCTCGGATCAAAAGGAATAACGTTTTGGGGAAGTTCTGGGTATAACGTACGGATTTTCTTTTCTTCTTCTTTTCTTAGCACATAACGCGAAAGCCGAAGGATTGTTGCCGCAAGAGCTTCTTTTACATTTTTATACGACCAGTCCTTTAAGCTTCTTGAATAATCAACCCACTGATTTATAAATGTTTTTGTTGCATCATCATAATCCCACAGCTTATTCCAGTCTTTAGCCGCCGCAAGTACGTCATCAATAGTTTTATCCCGATAAATTCGACGGGTATTCTTTTTGGCTCTTATTTTCGCCATTATCTCAACTATATCTTCTATTTGAGTTACTGTTGAACCGTCAAAAAGTGCTGGGTTTGCCATAAAATCTTCGGGAGAAGAATCTTTGGTAAGATGCGGGTCTTTCTGACCTGACAACGTATAAAGCCTTGTCATCAACTCTCCATGTTCTTGATAATCAAAATCATTACAAATAGTATACGTAGGAATGTCTTCTCCATTTTCTTGCATTTTCAAAACAGTAAGACGTGACTCCGGGTACTTAATCATAACTCCATCTTCATCGGGAAGTCCGTCTCCGTGAGTACTATTTACTACCGCAAGCCGGCCGATTTTAAAAAATGGCGCTATCTTATTAACATAGGTATCATAGACAACGCCATTTCGTTCTTTTTTAGAAAGTGTTTCTGCGAGATTAAACCCTGCACCATGCAAAGGATCTTTTAATATATATCTTCCGTTTTCAAATCTGAATCTTAAAAGTCCTGGAAGGACCGGATCTTGCACCAAATATTCACCTATCCAGCTTCTTAATGAATATTCCGTAAGACTTATCCAGAGTTCTTTTTTTCTTTCCAAACTTAAATCTTTTAATTTAGGAGAATCTAAAAATCCCATCTGGTACCCAAGCATAAACCCGACTCCCGGTAAATCAACCCAGTTTTTGGGGAGTTTTTCTTTTTGCCAATTATTTCTAAGATGATCTATTTCTTCCTGAAGATTCCTCTCTAGAAACGTTAACTCTTTATTGTCATGCTGAACTTGATTCAGCATCTTATTGGATCCTGAAATAAATTCAGGATGACGATAGGAAGATTCTCTTTCTAAAACTGCAACTGCCATATTGTCTCCTTTTTCTTTTCTTTAAAATTTATAAATCTCGCCATGGTAAACAAAAGATCTGAAAGTCGATTCATGTAGACAATAATGTCAGGAGTAACCTTCTCATTCTCCGAAAGTTCAATAATCCGTCTCTCCGCCCGCCTGGCTATTGTCCGGCATACATGCAATTGTGAACCTGTTTTACCAACACCGGGCAAAATAAAACACTGAAAATCAGGGATTACTTCTGCCATCTTGTCTATGAGTTTTTCGAAGCTTTGAACTCTTTTCTCTAAGAATTCCGAAGTTTCTTTGGGATACTTAGGATTGGGATTTGCAATCGATGCTCCAATATCAAAAAGGTCATGCTGAACTTGATTCAGCATCTTTTTAACTTTTGAACTGTAATCCTGCCTGCCGGCAGGCAAGGTTTGACTTTTGCCTTTTGACTTTTGAATTTCCGCAATTACTACTCCGATTGCGCTACTGAGCTCATCAACAGTCCCCACTGCTTCTATTCGAAGGCTAAACTTAGGAACCCGTTTTCCACCAAACAATGAAGTTATACCTTTATCTCCTGTTTTGGTATACACTTTTACTTTTTGATACTCCCGTTGATCTTTAGTTTTTCGTTTTGTCATTTTTTCTTGTCATTCCGGACTTGATCAGGAATCTGTATGGATCCCGAATCGAGATCAGGATGACATTCTTAATGAATTCATAACTTCCAAAAAATACTCCTGTATAGAACAAATCCCCAAGGATTGTGTTCCGAAAGAATGGGAGGGCATACACATAGCATTGAACTAAACCCTGAAGAGTTTTTGGATATAGACTGCCAACTAGCCACACTCCAAAATTAGTGATTATAAAGAAAAGAACTGAAGATGCAAGTGTGCCTAAAATAACGTTTTGAATTGACTTATGCTGTCGTATCCAAAGTCCTATGAGTCCTGTTAATAAAAAGCTTCCATACACAAACAAAATTGTGCTATGAAAACCAATAAACAAGTCAGAAACAAACATTGCAAGTAATGGAACAATTAGCGCATATTTTTTATTTAAATACACTCCCCCAAACAAAGCCATCCCTGCAATTGGTGCAAAATTTGGAGGATGCGGAAGGAGCCGTAGAAGTACGGCAAAGAGAATAATTGAAATTGGTGTAATAATCTTCTTCATATAAAATTGTCGTCCTGAACCTGATTCAGAATCCCGAAACAAGTTCGGGACAGCGTCCTTGATGCTGAAATACCCTGCCTGCCGGCAGGTAGGAATTCAGCATGATAAGGATTAGTATTTCTCTATCTTCCATTCGACTACGTCTCCATCTTTCGTCTTATAATCAGCAGGTCCTACATCAGACAACTTTCCATTTACATAAAACGCCCAATATTCATGCTTTTGAGCATCTGCTTTTCTGCCATTGATTGAAACCACCAATCCTGAACTATCCTTTTCAATTTCTGTTTTTTCTTTGAGGAGTGTTCATGCATCTTTTCCCGTTTGTCCTTTGTATGAGAATTGGTCTTGAGTTGTCTTTATGATTGTTGGTCGAACAGTCGAAGAAACAATAATCTGTTCAACAATACGTTTCTTACTATTGTTCTTAACCCAGACCAACCCGAAAACTAAAATAACAACTCCTATCCCAATGAATATTTTCTTTTTCATAAAAAAAACTCCTCGTTCCCGAAGAGTCGTTCTACAAAAAAACTCCTGCTCGGGATATTTACTACTACATGGGGCAGTATAGTTTTCTGGCTTTACAGTTGCGGCACAGCCACGGATTTTCACCGTGATTCCCTATACAAACGTATATACTTTATAATTTTTACTTTTGAACTGTAATCCTGCCTACCGGCAGGCAGGCAAGGTTTGCATTTTGCATTTTGAATTTTTGCTTTAGCACGCTGAATATCCGCATGAATAACATTTCTGGCAACCTTCTTCATAAGCTAAGCTTCCTCCGCCGCACTCAGGACAGAGGTCAAACAAACTCGTGTTTGATACGCTTACGGCAAACGTTTCTTCTCTTCCATCGATTGCCAGCTGTTGCACAGGCGGGTCTATATCTGGAGCAATTGCGCCATTTGAACCACTTATCAGACGTTCGTTTGTATGCCCGTTATTCTGCTTTGCAGAACCATTTGACCCTTCTCCTGCAACCGGTGTTGCCAACGGCTTATCTTCTACAAACCCATTCACTCGAAACCCGCAGTATTTGGCAATAACTTTAGCAACCGCATCGGGAAGCGAACGCACTTTATTTTCTCCAAATCCTACACTTCGCGCTCCTCCAAGTCCAGATAATTCAGAAACTATTTTTCTCATTCTCTCTCTGGCCGGTACCGGACTTGAAAGTCTTAAAAATACCGAAATGACCCTTCCCAAAGCATCTGCCATCGCAGCAACGTCAGAGCCTGATTTGCCGTTAGTGATAAATACCTCAAAAGGTTTGCCTTCCTTGTGATTTATAGTGACATACATTTTCCCTACCGGGCTTTCCACTTGATACGTTACTCCTTCAACCACCATGGGTCGTGGCACAAACGGATCGGTAGGAGCTTTTACTACTGGTTGAATTTCTTTCTTTTCTTCTTTTTTCTCGGAAACACGTTCTAAGATCGATTGCCTACTTCCATCTCTCATGTACGTTATCCCTTTGCAACCCAAGTCGTACGCTAGCATATATAATTTTTTTACATCCTCAACTGTATGGACACTGGGCGCATTGACTGTTTTTGAAATCGACGCATCAACGTATTTTTGCACAGTAGCTTGAACTCTGACATGATCTTCCGGAGTTAAGTCATTTGCCGCGACAAAATAATCAGGTCGGGCTTCTTGAGGATGTGCTTTTCTCCACTGCCCATACAAATGGTGATATACGAGTTGCTTACCAAGTCTACCCATGTGATAGTATTCAAATTCATACACCGGCTCAATTCCGGAAGAAGCAGCGGAGAGCAAGCTCGTTGTCCCTGTTGGAGCAGCTTGTAAAAGCATTGAGTTTCGAATACCGTATTTTTTCATCTTACTCTTAATCTCTTCGGGTAACTGACTGATAAAATGTCCTTCCAGGTGTTTTTTAATATTAATTTTTGGGAAAGGTCCTTTTTCGCGGGCAATAGCAATTGACTCATCATACGCAACATCTCTGATGGTCTTGTAAATCTTATCTATAACAGGCACTACTTCTTCAGACCCGTAGCGAAGATGCATTTTAATCAAAGCATCTGCAAGTCCTAATGTACCAAGACCAATTCGCCGTTCTCCTTCTCTTTGCATTTGTTTTATTTCCGGGAAAACATACTGGTCTGCATCAACAACGTCATCCTGGAACCTAACCCCGATTCGGGCATGAACAGCTAGAGCCTCATAATCCATTTCTCCCGGCTTATCGACTTCGTATCCTTTCACAAAAGCAGAAAGGTTGAGTGAAGCTAAATTACAAACTCCCCAGGCTGGAAGTCCCTCTTCACCACATGGATTTACGCAATTAATCGTATTCCAATACCAGTTGTTGTACCACTTGTTGTAGCGCTCCATAAACACAAGTCCCGGTTCAGCCGAACGCCAAGCAGCAGTACAAATAAGATCCCACAAATACCTGGCTTTTACCGTCTTATATACTTTTACTTTTTTACCTAAAGCTGTCCAGTGATCCAATATTCCATCCCACTTTTCATCGTACTGCGGATCCGAAGTATCCGGGAAAACCAAATCCCAATCCGCGTCTTTTTTGACCGCTTCCATGAAGGAATCGGAGACGCAAATAGAAAGGTTTGCACCGTTAATGCGGGTTAAGTCCTGCTTGACGGTAATGAATTCTTCGATATCCGGATGCCAATCCCACAGCATAAGCATTAAAGCACCTCTCCGGGAGCCTCCTTGTTGAATAATGTCATGCGTTGCCAAAGAATACATTCCCGCCCAGTTAATAGGCCCAGATGAAAACCCGTTGACTTTTTTAACCCGTGCCCCCCGTGGCCGAAGAGAAGATATATTAACCCCTACCCCACCGCCCCGCGCCATAATTTCTATCATGGCTTTTAAGTTATCTAGTATTCCATCCCGTGAGTCTTTTGGAGAAGGAATAACAAAGCAGTTATAAAATGTCACCCCGTACCCAGTTCCTGCTCCAGCAAGAACACGACCGCCGGGGACGAATTTAAAATCCTCCATGGCGTTATAAAACGTATCTTCCCATTTTTTTCTGACCTCTTTTTTCTCAACCGAAGCAATCCTCTTTGCAATTCTTCTCCACATTTCTTCAGGAGTTTGCTCAATGGGATTACCCTCTTTATCTTTTAAAGAGTACCTGTCCAAAAATACTTTTTCCCTGACACCTTCAAGCTTCATATATATATGTAGCGTCTATAATTATTTTATCACACTATATGTAAGAATTATACCAAAATCTGTAATAAAACTGTAATTTATCCAATCAGCCGCTTTACTTCTTTTTCAAATTCTTCAACATCAACAAACCGTCTAAAAACGCTTGAAAAACGAATATATGCTACCTTATCAAGTTTTTTTAACCGATTTGCAACCATCTGGCCTATTTTTTTACTTTCCACTTCAACTGAATCTGAGCTTAATAATTCCCGCTCCACCTCTGTTACTATTTTTTCAATTTCAGAAATCGGTACCGTAGTCTTTTCACACGCTTTTAATATTCCCGTCCGAAGTTTGTCTCTGTTAAACTGTTCTCTTTTTCCATCTCTTTTAATTACCAGTAAGTAGATATTCTCAACTCTTTCATATGTCGTAAACCGCTTTTGACAAGAAACGCATGCTCGTCTTCTTCGAATTGTTTCTAAGTCCTCGCTGTCTCGCGTTTCTACCACCTCTGTATCTTTGCTTCCGCAATACGGACACTTCATAACAAAATCAAAAGTCAAAAGTAATTAATTTTGAATTTTATTTGTAATTTTGACTCAAACTCTATATCTAGTGCAAAAAAATCATACTGGCACTAAATATATTGTGTCAACTATCAACTTCTGTATCAATTACTATCAATACAAAAAATTAGCTTCAGAGTTTGTGCTACGGAAAAAATGCAGAAAATCTTGAGTAAATATGGAACTCAATTTGATAAAAATATACTTACTTGACCGTCAAAGCCCCTCAGTCTTTTATCGCTATGCATAAACTGTTCTTTTAGATTTTTTGGTCCAGTTTTGAGCAAAGAGGCAAGAATAGCTCTGTGTTTTTTAAGAGAACGGACAAGATTTTGAGCTTGATTTGCAATATCTTTTCCCTGTGTTTTTGCATCTTTTGCCAGCATTATTGCCTTTTCAAAATAATTCTCACTTTTTGAAATGGTAGAATATGCAAGCTCGGACTTATCAGCACGCTTTTTAAGAAGCATTATACCTGCTTGTAACCGCTTATCAGACTCAAGCAGGTAAAACTCTGATTTTTTAAGTGAATCCGCGATTAAAAATTCGATGATTCTGTCTCGTATAACTTTTGCTATATATAACGGGCTGTCCGGTAAAAGACCCGGATACGGAAGTATATACTCTTCTCCTGAGGCAGTAGAAACAGAATCCAAAAACGCATCTTTTACCTGAGCGTATACCATCAAAGGATATATTAATAGACACATTGACAGCAGAAAGATTAAAACAAAATTTCTCATCTTTTCCCAACTATATTAAGCCAGTAACTTTTTGACTCATTAAATGGATATGTAAACAACTGCCCGTACATCTCGCTTCCATAAAACTCAAGATGCCGAAAACCGGCTTTTCGTAAAACACTGCTTACCTGATCTTTATCCATATGTAAAGTTGGAAGACTATTGGCTGTTCGAAATATCCATTTCCCCTTATTATAATCAAAAATCATACGCGTATAGGTAATCATCTTCCCTCTTTTATTGCTGTAAAAGCTTATTGAAAGATTTCCTTCCTTTTTAGATGGATTATAGCGCTGGATAAAATCCCTCATTCCTCCCTGCTCGTTATAAAACCGGTGGAAATTTGCGATCTGAAATATAAACAAAGATCTTTTTTGATTCATGACATTTTTTATTCCTGATAGAATATTTTTTTCAGTAAACGATACATGAGGCAATGCATTACCCATAAAAATTACTGCGTCAATATCGCTAGGTATTAGATTGACAATTTTTTTATATGGCCCTCTTAAAAAGGTTATTTTTTCCTGAAGGTGTTTTGGGAGTTTCTCTTTCTTTTTTTCGGCAAAATCAGTCATAATTCCGCTTACTTCAAGCCCAAATACCTCAAATCCTTTTTGCGCTAAAGCAATCGTATGTTCACCAGTACTTGAAGCGATATCAATTACTTTTACCACTTTTTCTCGCCTAAAAAGAGTTAATAAATCTGGGATTTCACCAGCAAGTCTTTTTTTCCAATCTATAACTAAGTCATAATATCGAGCAAGCCAATCGTAAAATCCTTCTTCTTCATGTAAGGGAAGCCTTTTTTGAATAACAGCTTCAAAAATATCACCCTTAGATACTATACCAATTAGTTTATCTTGTGAATCAACAACTGGAAGACGCCCGATTTTATGAACAAACATGAGTGATTGGGCTTTTAAAAGAGGTGTGTCTTCGGTTACTGTCTGAAGGTTTTTACTCATGATTTTTTCTGCCGGCAGGCTCAAAACATCGGCTGTCTTTTTTTCCATGCTCTCAAAATCCGAGGCATGAACCGGATCTTCGATAAATTCTGATACCGAGGGAAAAAGTTGCGCAATAATATCTCTTTCTGTTATAAAACCAACAAGTTTTAATCCGTCTACTACGGGAACTCCGTTAATTCCTCTGCCAAAAATAATCCGCGCGACATCTTTGATGGCCGTGTTGACGGTTACATAGTCAACTTCCCGATTCATTACATCAGAGACTTTCATAGACGAATTTTTCTCCCCTACTTTATCATTTGCAGAAAAAAATAGCAAGAACAAAGAATTCTTCTTACAAGCTTATTACCCCCCCCTTCCGGTATGTTTCCGTAAATATCCGGCACTACTCTCTTCTTAACAGCGTTTTCATACCAAGACCAAGATGCGGTCTATGATAGAGATATCTATCTAAGAAAACTTCTACATATTTGTTCAGTTCCGGTATCTCTTTTGGTTTGTATTTAATCCATCCTAAACATTCTTTTCTTACTACTTGTTCTAAGTACTCTGTGGTACGGGAAATGAATCCATCCTAGGAAATCAACACCGGAAAAATGGGTTTTAATATAAACTTTATCTGGATGTAATGAGAGCTTTAATCTCATCTCTAAAAATTTAGATATTTTGGGTATCAGATTTTCCAAATAGGATTTATCTGTATGAAAAACTACAAAGTCATCAGCGTAACGAACAAAACTTGATGGTCGATAGTTGCAAAAAATTTCCTAATGTCACCCTTTAGGACCCATGTAGTTTTGTTATTGTTTTTAGAGACTTTTCGAGAGAATTCTCTAAAACGGTTTAATGCTTTGTGCGTACCCTTATTGTTTCAGCAGGAATAGGAATCAAAAATGAACTTCTGGTCGAAGTAAGGATATAAAATTCTATAAATTGCGTGATGGACAATCCGGTCAGCCACTGTGGCCTTGTGTATATCACGAGGTTTTGGGTCGTTAATCTTGAAAGCGTAGTAGGTGCTGTGCGTATAGGTCTTACTAAGAAGTGCATTGCGAAGTTGCATTCTCTCTCTCATAAAGCCTTAGCCGTATATAATCTCAATCTGTATCTGCCGGAAGGGTCTCGAAAAGAGTATATCCGTTCGATATAACCAATCTGGTAATAAGGATAACAGGTATCTCATAAATACCCATTTTTATGGTATAATTTAAGCATGTATAATTGGTCTATCGATGAAGAATACTTCAAAAAAAATAATCCTAAAAAGTATAAATTATGGAGGCTAACCCAGCTTATTAACTATGGACTAGATGGGGAAAAGCTAGATAGGGAGGAGGTTAAAAAAGCCTGGCCAGAGATTAAAGATCAACTTGATCCTTATGCTAAGAGGGCTATAGAATTTTTATTATGGGGAAAAGTATACTCACTACCGAACAACTTAACTTTCTGGAATATGCACAAGCACAAGCTTCCATAGTCAAAAACTTCTACCTTACAGGTGGCACTGCTTTAGCTGAGTTTTATTTCCAACACCGGTTATCAGAAGATATTGATCTTTTTTCAGAAAACGAGGTAAGGGTAGCTGCGGTAGAGGCGTTTTTACAAGGAGCTTCATCTAAACTTGGCATTTCAGAAATCGTCAAGCAAAACTTTCTTGGTCTTTATACATACCAACTGAAATATAAAAATGGCACAACACTAAAGGTTGATTTTAGCTATTATCCATTTCCTAAAATTGAAGAGGGTATCCGCTTTGGTAAATTGGAAGTCTCCAGTATGTATGATATTGCTGTTAATAAAATTCATACCATTGCCTCAAGAACGCGTGCCAGAGATTATATTGACATGTTTTTTATTATTAAAAGCTCCAATATACCCTCTGGTAAATACCTTGAACAGTTAAGGTTAGATAGTAAGGCAAAGTTTGATTGGCCTTTGGAAAATAAAAACCTCGTTGCGGCATTTTTGAAAGTTAAAGATCTTAAAAATGAGGATTTTCCTAAAATGTTGGTAGACTTTGATCAAGAAGAGATGGAAAAATTTTTCCTTGACCTTGCCAGATCATTAGAAAAGCAAATATTTAAATAAACTAAAAAGAGGACAAAAAGTTACGTAAGATTCCAAGTTTCGAAGTTTTCTTTTCCGCCTTGCGGAGACTGAAGACAAACTCATCGTCGGGACTCCAACGATCGTCAGGAAGGGTAAAATAGTCGTACAGACAGGCTCCGCCGTCCTCATTGCGCCCCAGATAGAACACAGGCGGGTTGCGACCAGCTATCTGTTTCATAGCCATGAAGTACCATTCTCCTAATGGTTGGTTCGTGTCTTTAAGTCTTTGATACACTGCCACCTCAGGCAAACAAAGATCTAAACCCAGTTCATTGGCTTTGGCGTAAATTTGGTCTGTTGTGGATGATCCATCTAGTCCTAAGTCTTGGACTTTCAGTTTAGCTGTTTTAATAGTTTCTGGATTTGAGAGAGTGGTAAAATCACGGCTTTTTATCATATCGTCTACGTATGATGAGGTTTGAATATTCCTCTCTTTTAAATCTTCCTGTAACTGTTCTTTTGGTCTGCCACCAATAGCTAGATCTTCAATTCTAATTTTCTCTTCAGGAAAGGAAGTATATACCTGATCAATATTATATCTGGTTAAAATATCAAAGATACCTGGTTCTAACGGTCCTATGTAACCTCTGGTTTGCGGATTAATTTCTTTGACAGATTTGGCGATCTGTGCCTTCTCACATCCCAACACAATAGGCATATCTTCGTCGACACTTCTTTGAGATCGGATTTCAGCAATGCGAGGGTCTTTCTGGTACCCAAATCCTTCAATAGGAGAATTTATCTCATAAAGAAATACAAGATCAGTTGCATCAAGGGATACTCCAGTTTTTGTTTTGCGATCAACACTCGTGAGAGCTCTCATATCAGTGCTTTTCTTTTTCCACAATCTTCCTTGTTGTTCAAATTCTGGCTCTGAAAGTTTTGTCTCTACAACATCACCTATATACGCATCAAGGTTTTCCTCTTTTTCAACTCCTCTGACCTCAGCAATCGTACTACCTCTATCGATAACCATAACCACACGGGGAACAACTGGGTTTCCATTCGCATCATTTGAATAGTAAACATGTAAATCATACTGGTCTCTAACTAGATATCGCTGTGCCATTTGTTCTCCTCTTATACACCAACCAGTACCATATGGCGCAATCGAGTCAACAAGCTTCCTATGGTCTGAGCCTTTTGGATATTTCACCCATTTTCCTTCAGTAACTCTAAGAAGATATTCGGAGATTGGTTTAAATTCTTCTATGGCAAGGGCGTAAAGTTTGGCAAAATTCTTATTCTCTAGCGCCTGACGATATTTTTGTTTTGCCTCCTCAGATATATCGAAACGACGAGTAAACTGAAGGTCTGACTGTCCTGGATCAGACCTAGCGTTTTCATTCGGATACTTCTTTTCTAAATCCCCAAGAACTATCGCCAAAGCCTCCCTATTGAGATCGGCGAATGGACTCACTGTTCCACCGGTTCTCTCGGTAAATGAACTCTTCTGCTTATCGTATCTACCCATGCGCAACACACTTCGGAAGGCAAAATATTTTAGCCAATCAGGGTATTTCGCATCGTCTGATGCCAAATAATCAGCCCAATTGTCCAATGACCTCTCCTGGTCTTTAATAAGGGTCTCTGTTAACTCTTTTCTGTAATCATCAGGAATTTCAATATCTCCATGACCTTCTTCCCTGTGTTTACGTTTTATAGAGTCAAAGTATGCTTCGGGGACTTCTTCAGGTTTGATAACAAAACGGTTATGGAGGCCATGCTTTAACATTGAGAGGTTCCGCTCTCCTCTGCTTTCAGCATCTTCTTTACCTACTAATTTCGGGGGGTGAATAATATTATTTAACCGATCAAGATAATTTTGGATTCTAAGTACGTAACTACTTTGAGGTATAACTTCCCATGTTCGTTGCTCAAAGCGTCTCGCCGACGCTTTGACACCAGGGTCGGTATTTAATTGGTATTTTTGTTGAAGAAACTCTGCACCTGTATTTTCTGCCATACGCTCTATTCCCACTTATCTGTAATCTATTATAGCAATTATGATCTTGGGGTGTCTATTCTTCCACATCTTCTGAAGAAATCTTTAGAGGATATTATTTATTTGACTAATTCAAATTGACCCACTACCGAATAATGCGAATACTTGACTTTATTAACCTCTATCATATAGGATGTAAATCCTGCCAATTTAATTATTGGATTTTTTTATGGCATTAGCAATAAATACACTTGAGGGAGAAAGAAGACCACCACTGAATGGAAATATACCTATTGCTGCAATTGGTACTTCTGTTCCCGAAAATTGTCACCATATTCATCATCCTCGTTATCCAACAACACGCGAAGAGTGGACAACATTTCCAGTGACAAGGACCAAATATGACGATGGTGTTGTCAAAGGTGAACGACTTATGATCGGTGGATGGTCTGTTATGGAAGAATGGGAAAAAAACATGGAACAACTGACAGTAGCACGATTACTTAACGATCTTCCTGAAAGAGCAAATATACTTATCAGAGGCGAAGGATTAGGATACTGCACAGAAGCTTTTATTCGAGGATTAAGCATGACCGGAGGAGGAGAAATTCATGTCATCGAACTTCACCCTGAAATTTTAGAGCAAGGAAGAAAACGAACCAAACGCATCTTAAAAACCTTACCCCCACATCAAGAGAAATCTATAAAAATGGTTTGGCATGAGGGCGACGCGCTTAAAGTTACGCGAGGTCTTCGATCTAATTATTTCCACCGTGTTCGTTCTGATACCTTTCCTTTGAGTAAAAGCGAAAAAGACGTAAATGATGTTATAGACAGAGATGAAATTATTCGAATAATGACAGATAGCGGTGCATTTAGTCCGTATGTCGGGCATAGATCAGCAACTCCTGAACAATTAGCGTATATGAATACTCGATATTTCCGACATATAGAACAATTCGTTGTACCTGTAACACCTCCAAGAGATTGCCATTACTACAAAGATACTGAAATGGCTATAATGATTTGCAAAGGTCCGAGAAAAGGAGAAATAGTATTTCAGGCTTCTAAATAAGTTATCCCTTGATACCCCACCGCTTCAAAGGCAAGTTTGAGCGTTTGTTGGGCGTTATTGGAATACGTATTAATTACCAAGTCATAATATCTTTTATCCCAATATACCCAATTTTGGTCATTATGAGCATACATTCTCCTCCACTTTTCTAAATTATTCTTTTCCCGCTCAAGTATCTCCTGCTTTGCTTCATCAATGGAAATTTTTCGCCTGTTTGCCAATCTGTCAATTCTAATTTCCGTTTTATCATTGCCTCTATCATCTTCGCATATAATTAAAATCTTAAAAATATTATGGATTCCTTGCGCATCAAATCCTGCTAAATGACTTTGAATCACATAATGATTTTTTTCTTTTAAGAGATTTTTTATTTTATCTTCGTAAGTTAAATCAAAACTGTCAGGCCTGTCTTCAACTTGAATTTCGGTAAGATGTAAATCTTTATGTATGTGTTCAAAAAGCACTCCTCCTTCTAACAACTCCCAACCCAATGTGTTTGCCAAACCTTTGGCTAATGTGGTAGTCCCGGATGCAATCCGGCCGGAAACGGTAATATTACGAATATTTGGTAAATCAATAGGAGTGTTCATAAATATCTAATTTCTAATATCTAAATCCTAAACAAATTCTAATGCTCAAATACCTTAAATTCTAAAAGTTTTGAACTTTGGTTATTTGTATTTTGATATTATTTAGAATTTAGAGCTTAGTATTTGGAATTTATTGGCTAGCGGATCCAACCATAATCGTTTCTTCCACCAATCGATTCACATATCCAAACTCATTGTCATACCAAGCTATAACTTTGACTAAATTTCCTCCGACAACCTGGGTTAAAGAAAGGTCAACAATACTTGAATATGAACTTCCGATAACATCCGATGAGACAATAGGATCTTCTGTTACCGCTACAATTCCTTTATATGCTTCACTTTCCGCTGCTTTTTTAAGAACTTCGTTTACTGCTTCTTTTGTGGTTTCTTTTTTAAGCACAAAAGTAAAATCCGAAAGTGAACCAACAGGAACAGGAACGCGAATTGCTAAACCGGCAAACTTGTTCTCAAGTTGAGGGAATGCTGCCGCTGCTGCATACGTTGCTCCGGTTGATGTAGGAATAATGTTTTGCGCTGCCGCCCGAGCCCGCCTATAATCTTTATGCCCCCCGTCGGCAAGCCGTTGATCTGAAGTGTAACCGTGAATAGTTGTCATCATTGCTTTTTCTATACCAAAATTCTCTTCTATTATTTTTGCAATAGGAGTTATGCAATTTGTTGTACACGAAGCATTGCTAATGATTGGTTCACCGCTGTATGTATCTTGATTTACGGAAAGAACATAAGTGGGTATATCTCCGCCTTTTTCAGGAGCAGACAGTACAACTTTTTTTGCGCCGGCTTGAATATGTTTTTCCAAATCTTCTTTTTTCCGAAACACTCCGGTTGATTCTATAACAACATCAACGTCTAAATCTTTCCAAGGTAAAAGTGAGGGATCTTTTTGAGAGTAAACTGGAATTTGAACTCCATCAATCACCAAACAACCAATGTCATTGCGAGGGTTTGCAAAACCCGAAGCAATCTCTGTTCCTATTGGGGATTGCTTCGCGGAGTTTACAATGACATCAAGAGTATGATTTGCAAGTGAACCATAAACACTATCATACTTCAAAAGAAACATCCAACCCTGTATATCAGTTGAGCTTCCCGCATTAATCCCAACTACCTCTGCTTGATCGAAAAATCGTTCTAAAAGAACTCTATGGACAAGCCTGCCAATCCGTCCAAACCCATTTATCGCAACCTTTATCATTACCTTGAGTATAGTTTCTAAAAACAGAAGAATCAAGAGGAAAATACCACGTGATATAATTTTTGTATGACTGGGACATAAATGTCATTCTGAACTTGATTCAGAATCTATAAAATGGAGATGCTGAAACCGAGTCTGACTCGGTGAAATAAATCCAGCATGACAATGTGAATTATGTCTCACTCACAATTTTTGTATGAAAAAATTATTGTAGAAGTGCTTCGATTCCCGGGAGTTTTTCACCGGCTAAGAAAGAAAGCATGGCTCCCCCTCCGGTTGAAACAAAATTGAATTTATCAAAAAGTCCTTCTTTCTGCAAAAATTCTATAGTATCTCCTCCGCCGGTCACAGAATATGCTCTACTTTTAATAATTGCCTGAGCAATTCTTCTCGTCCCCTCCTCCGTATCCTCTTGGTCTAACTTTGAACTTTGAACTTTGAACTTTGAACTTAATTTCCCCATGGAACCGTTCCAGACAATTGTTTTAGCTTGTGATATTACTCTGACAAACTCATCGGTACTGACCTGAGCAATATCTGTTGCGTCTTTATTTTGTCTGGCAAGTTTTAATTTCGCGTTATAGATTGGATGATGTTCTTCTATTTCCTTGGCAATCAAACCTCCAACTAACACAAAATCTGCAATTTCTAGCATTTTTTCAACCAATGGCAATTTTGTCTCAAGTTTTTTTCCTCCTATAATAACTATACATGGTTTTTGAGGATTATCCGTGATTTTTGATAAGCTCTCTATTTCTTTTTGTAGTTGCAGCCCGGCAAAATGATGCAAAAGCTTGGGAATGCCGACAATTGAAGCATGATCTCTATGACTTGCCGCAAACGCGTCATTAACATATATATCTCCCAACCAAGATAGCTTCTGAACAAAAGAAGAATCCTTACTCTCCTCTCCCGGATAAAACCTGAGGTTTTCCAGAACAACTAACTTCTCTCCAATCTTCCACCCGCTAAATTCTCCGATACTAAATACTAAATACCGAATACTAAATACTTGCGAGTACCATTTGGCAATTGGCTCAAGACTATACTCAGCTTGAACTTTTCCCTCAGGCCTTCCCAAATGCCCGATTAAAATAACAGTTGCCCCTGATTTTAATAGATAATCAACAGTTGGGAAACCTGCTACAATTCTTGTATCATCATCAATTCTAAACTCTGAATTCTGAACTCTGAATTCTGTTAATGGCACATCCAAATCGCCTCGTACCAATATTGTCTTACCTGCGACCTCTGCTTTTAGTATGTCGGGTAGGTTCATAATTCTTTCTTTGTCATCCTGAACTTGTTTCCGGATCCATCAAGATAGATTCCGGATCAAGTCCGCAGTGATAGTACTAGTCTGTAAATTCCTGCGTAAACATAATACCATACACTCCCGCGTCAACTGCGCCAATACCAATTTTATGAAACTTCTCAGATAAAATATTTGCCCTATGCCCGGGACTATTCATAAGCCCTTGCATTGCTAAATCCACACTCGGAGCAAGCGCTAAGTTTTCTCCTGCGACAGAAAAAGAAATTCCAACCATTCGATCAACGGGTCCTGCTCCTTCGGGTGTATGGTGAGAAAAATATCCTCTCTCAAACATATCTTTTGAGTGTTCTAGTCCAACCTCAGAAAGCTCTTCGTCAAAAAGTAAAGGCAAAAGACCTGCCGAAGTTCTTTCTTTATTTACCAACTCAAACATCTGTTTTTCGGATTTTGTATCTCGGGTACCATTTTGGACTTTGAAACGAAGAGATACAAAATCATCACCATGAGGAGAAACGGTAAAAAAATGCACTGTGTCATAGAGCGACCCGCCAAAAATATCTCGAAGGTTTTTTTCAAAATTTTGCGTCCTGCTCACAAGCAATTTTCCAACATACGATCGAGAAATCGAGCGGCTCAAAAACACAGAAATCGGTAACGATACTAAAATAGAGAAAAGAAACGAAAGTAAAACAAACGCACTGGCAATTCCCGAGAAAAACCCCAACAATTTATTTGCAAATGCAAGTGTTTCAAGCCGGTCAAACCGAGAAATTTCAGAAAGCCGGGGAAACAGTTTACCAAAAATGATTTTAAATATAATCTCAAAGATGGTTGCAGCCACAAAAAATCCAATAGCATTCGCAAATCCAGGCGAAAGAGAAAAAGCACTCATAAGCAGTTTTCCTACGATGCCATATAATTTGAGTCCAAACGTAAACGACAAAGCAAAACTGATAAGCTCTGTAAAACTTTCGATAAAGCCAATGGAAAATCCTTGAACCGCATAAAACAGAAATATTACAAAAACAATATAATCAAGCCAGGTAAACGGGTTTTGAGAGGTAAACAACGCAGAGAGATTATCCAACAAAGAGGTTAAGAATGAAGGAAGTACCATGTTCATATTCCTTATTATATCTCAAAACTCACTATATAAGTACACAAAATTGGATATTAACAGGAAGCAGGAAACCCGGACCAAAGTTCCTCACAATATGACTCCTTATGAAGAGATGAAACCTGGTGATAGGGTTGTCTTTACCCGTAAGACTGATCAAGGAAAGATGGTTGTAGAAATCTTGGGGGCGAGACACTACAAAAACGTGGCAGAGATGTTAGATGCTGAAGGACAGGATAATTGTATGTCTTATGATGCACCCAGAGATAAGGCTATAACAAGTTATGATCAACTAAGAGGTTACACAGAAGGGATAAAACAATATGGCATTTGGGCAATAGAAGTCAAACCAATAATGTAGGTGAGCTAGCGGATCATATACGCCTTTCAGTTAGAATTAAGCTCTCAGATATATTAAAACGGCACTCAAACTTGCTGGTATTAATTCACTATCTGAGCTGAAAGGAGGAATTGATGAAAGCTGATCAACAGTTAGATGTAATCTTGAACTACTCTAGCTTATGCAAGCTAAACCCTGAAACAGCAATGGTTGTAATACTGGAGGTTTTTAAACAGACTAATAATATTTCTCAAACAGCAAGAGTTAAGGATCTGATTAAGGGAGAAAGAGTTAGGGGTGTCAATGGTAAGAAAGTGCTTTTATGACTGGTATATAGCCCAACCTTTTGAGATTATCCAGACTGATTTAAAGGATATTCTGGATAAAAAAGCCCTGCCCCAAGAGGTTTACCACCATCTGCAAAGATATAATCTACCACCCTACCAGTGGACAGCAGAGTGTGTGAATACCAGGATCAGATTTTTGTGTTACTCCTATGAAAAATCATTTACTAATGGGTTATGTTTTTACCTGATGGTGATTGCATGGTTAAGAGCACATAATATCAGGGCAGAGTTAGTCTTTACAGTTGATTGGGGTGAAGAGTTTTGTGGTAAATCCAGGCAAAAGATAACTGATGTAAGGAAATTGCTCAAACCATTAGGAGCAACCATCCACCAAAACCATAAGGGTAGGCCAGAAGAGAATGGTTTTGTGGAAAGATCACATAGAACTGATGATGAGGAGTTATACATACCAAAAGAGGACATACTGGCAATGGCATGCAAGACAAACCACCCCACCAGAAACTCCAAAAACAGCGCTGCTGGATAGCTAAAGATATTTGTGCTTTTCCACCCTTGTTACTGGATAACATATCTACTACTATTGGTCCCTGGGGTGGATACAATCACCTAGCTCATTACCATTGTATATCTTTGGCAAATTTGGTGTTGTTTTGGTATCATATTGGTATCATATATAGATGAAAAAAATCCTTAACACTCGCAAGATTAAATGGACAATTGCAGGCATTATACTAACTGCAGCAGTTTGCTTTTCCCTTCTTTTTTATTTTTATATTATCAAAGACCTTCCTTCTCCAACCCGGCTCGTAAGCGCTTCTATTCCTCAGTCAACTCAAATTTTCGACAGAAATAATACGCTCCTTTATACCATTTACTCCTCAAAAAACCAGACCTTTATTCCCCTGTCTTACATTCCTGCCTCCATGCAGCAAGCAATTATTTCCATCGAGGACAAAGACTTTTATAATCACGGCGCAATTGACATAAAAGGCACTGTCAGAGCTTTTATTTCAACGGTTTTCAAACGAGAAATCCAGGGAGGATCAACGATTACCCAACAACTGGTAAAAAATTCATTACTTACTTCTGAAAGAACAATTATAAGGAAAATCAAAGAAGCCCTTCTTTCTTTTGCAGCCGAAGCTTTATATTCAAAAAAGAAAATTTTGGAAATGTACTTAAATCAAGCTCCGTTTGGCGGAACTGCCTGGGGCATTGAAGCTGCTTCTCAGAGGTATTTTGGCAAATCAGCAAAAGACCTCACCCTTGCCCAAAGCGCGCTTTTGGCAGGCCTTACCGAAGCGCCAACAGCATATTCTCCTCAAACCAATCCCCATCTGGCCAAGCAAAGACAAATTGAAGTACTCAAAAAAATGTACCAGCAAAAATATATCTCAAAAAAACAACTGGATGAAGCAATTAAAACTCCACTTACCTATCAACAGATATCAGAAGGCATTAAAGCGCCTCATTTTGTCTTGTACGTCAAAGAGTTATTAGTGCAAAAATATGGAATTAAAAAAGTTGAGCAAGGCGGTTTAAAAGTTATTACAAGCCTTGATTTACCGACTCAAGAATATGCCCAAGCTACAGTTTCAGCAGAAATTTCCAAGCTGGTATCCTTTGACGTTGGCAATGGGGCAACTCTTATCACCAATCCCAAAACAGGAGAAATCTTAGCCATGGTTGGCAGCCGGGATTATTTTGACACCGAGCATGACGGAAATGTCAATGTTACCTCATCTCTTCGGCAACCAGGTTCTGCCATAAAACCAATCAACTACGCTGTTGGACTTATAAAAGGATTTACCGCTGCTTCTCCTTTTGTTGATCAAAAAACCTGCTACCCAAATCCCACTGGCAGTCCCTATTGCCCGGTTAACTATGACGGGAAATTCCATGGTGTAATGCAAATGCGGTTTGCGCTGGCAAATTCAATCAACATTCCGGCGGTAAAAATGTTAAAAGCAAATGGAGTTTCGGATATGATTGCCACTGCTTCTGCCATGGGTATTACTTCTTTTACCGATTCTAGCAGATATGGACTTTCTCTCACCCTAGGAGGAGGCGAAGTCACCATGCTTGAGCTTACAACCATGTATGGCGTATTTGCCAATAATGGCTATCGGGTAGATTTGCATCCGATTTTAAAAGTAACCGATGCAAACGGAAAAGTACTGGAAGAATACAAGCCAAAAGAAATTTTATTTGCCAAAAAAATCCTCCCGGAAGGAGTCGCGTTTATTATTTCCCATATTCTCTCTGATAATGGCGCTCGTGAACTTGAGTTCGGGCCAAATTCAGAGCTTAAAATCAGCAATTTTCCCGTATCAGTCAAAACAGGAACCACGAATGATTTCAGAGACAACTGGACTGTTGGATACACCCCGGATAGAGTTGTAGCCGTATGGGTTGGAAATAATGACAATCACCCCATGAGCGGACTGGTATCTGGAGTAACTGGCGCAGCTCCCATTTGGCATAAACTCATGAAGCACATGCTGGAAGGCACAAAACCCAGACTTCCTGTTATGCCGACAAATGTTATCGGCAAAACCATTTGTGCTGCTTCTGGTCTTTTGCCACCTGAGGAAAGTACTCCCGACCGCTGCCCAACGAGATTTGAGTATTTTATACGAGGCACTCAACCCGCAAAAGTAGATCCGGGAAGGCAAAAAGTTTTAATAGACAAAGCAACCAATGACCTGGCAAAGCCAGATCAAAAAGATAATGTTGAAGAAAAAGATGAACTGGTGGTAACCGACGTTGTCGGCGACCGCTATTGCATCACCTGCCCCCACCCCGAATAACCCCATCCAACTAAGTCTCCATAATTCTTCCCCTTCCAAAAAAATCGCTCCTATAGTATAATCTTCTGACCGAAATTTGAGCTTATCTTATATGGATTATCTTACCCGCCTGATTGTCTTCATTTTACTCGTGTTTATAAAAATAGGTGACCCTGTGTTTTGGGTACTATCAACTCTAACTAAAATAGTGTGGCAGATCTGCCTTGTAGTACCTAAAACTATTACAGCCCTTGCAAAACTGAGTAAGCGAATTGCCAAAAGAACTTCCAAAAAAGAAGTAGTTATTTTTGAAACCAAACCTTATTTACTAGAAAAAAAACCAAAGAGAAAACCTAAAAGAAAGTTTAAATTCCCAAAATTCCATTTTTCCCTGCCGAAGATTTCTATCCCAAAACCTTCTTTTTCTTTTTTATTTGTAAAAAAACTTAAGAAAAAAGCTTCTCATAAAAAGAAAAAACAAGTATTGCTTCCGCAAAAAATTAAAAAACCAAAGCGTTTTGCTACGTTTCAATTTCCATTTTTATTAAAATTCAGATACTTTTTTATCGGATTTTTCTTTTCCACTTGTTTTGTATTTATTCCGGCAGTCTTAGTTATTTTTCTTCAAGACATCCCAAGCCCAAAAGAGCTTTTATTTCGCCAGATTCCCCAAACTACTAAAATCTACGATCGAAACGGCATTCTCTTGTATCAAGTCTATGCCTCACAAAACAGAACTCTCGTAACTCTCTCTGACATTCCTGTGTCTCTAAAGCAAGCCACCATTTCCATAGAAGATAAAGATTTTTATAAGCATCCAGGATTTGACCTTGTAGCCATAGCCCGGGCAACCTATGTAAATCTTTCTGGAAAAGATATACAAGGCGGTTCAACTATTACTCAACAACTCGTTAAATCCGCCCTGCTTTCTTCGGAACAAACTTTTTTACGCAAACTCAAAGAAGTTATTATCGCGTTCTTAGCAGAAAAAATATACACAAAGGAACAGATTTTGGAGATGTACTTTAATCAAGTTCCTTATGGAGGCACAGCCTGGGGTGCGCAAGCTGCTTCGGAAAAATACTTTGGTAAGAGTGTAAAAGAGATAGACCTTGCCCAAAGCGCTTTTTTAGCCGGCATGCCTGGGGCTCCCACCTTTTATTCACCATATGGA
Source organism: Candidatus Levybacteria bacterium RIFCSPLOWO2_02_FULL_37_18 (assembly GCA_001784115.1). GTDB lineage: Bacteria > Patescibacteriota > Microgenomatia > Levybacterales > UBA12049 > 2-01-FULL-37-20. The sequence goes on from MFPD01000018.1 coordinate 26,061, forward strand.
GAAAATAAAACTGCCTGGAAAAAGAGACAAAAAGAAGTATTAAACCGCATGCTTGCACTCAGGTTTATCTCTCCCGAACAAAAAATCCAGGCAGAAGAGGAAGAATTATTTTTTATCAACGAACAACCACCGCTCAGAGCTCCCCACTTTGTCTTATATGTCAAGGATGTATTAGTCAGGAAGTATGGACTGGCTGCGGTCGAACGAGGCGGATTGTCAGTAACAACCAGTATTGATTTAAATCTGCAAGAACAAGTGCAAAAAATCGTCCAAGAAGAAGTAGAAAAAGCTTCTCCCCTCCATGTCACCAATGGCGCCTCACTTGTCACCAACCCGCAAAACGGAGACATTTTAGCTATGATTGGCAGTATTGATTACGATAACGAAAATGGAGGGAATGTAAACGTGACTACGTCTCTTCGCCAACCAGGTTCTTCCATAAAAGTTGTGACCTATGGGGCAGCACTTTCCAAAGGGTATACATCGGCTTCTCTTTTAGACGACAGCCCCATTACATTCACAAATCCCTATGGCCAGTCGTACTCTCCGGTTAATTATGATGGTAAATTCCGTGGAAAAGTCTCTTTACGCCTTGCATTAGGAAATTCATTTAATATTCCTGCTGTTAGAACTATTAATCAACTCGGAGTTCCAACCATGGTAGATTTAGCCAAAAAAATGGGTATAAAAAGCTGGGGACTGCCTAATCAATACGGCGTATCTATTACGCTTGGGAGCGCCGAAGTAACCATGCTTGATTTGAGCAATGTGTATGGAGTGTTGGCAAACAGAGGTATCCGAGTCGACGTCAATCCCATTTTAAAAGTAACAGATTACAAAGGGAATGTGCTTGAAGAAAAATCACAAGATTATTGGTACACCCAACCGTCAACGAATAACCAGCGCGTCCTAGACGAAGGCGTGACATATATAGTATCTGATATACTTGCCGATAACAGTGCCCGTGTTTTAGAATTCGGCCAAAATTCCCCTCTGTATATTCCTGGAAAAAAAATATCTGTAAAAACAGGCACCTCCGATAACAAACGGGACAACTGGACAATCGGGTATTACCCAAAAAGACTTGTGGCTGTATGGGTCGGCAATAATGACAACACACCCATGAGCCCAAACTTAGCCTCCGGAATCACTGGCGCGGCTCCCATTTGGAATCGAATTATGAATCTTTTGACTTCTTCTATTCCTGTTGAGAATGTAAAAATGCCGGATGATATTGTTGCAAAACAATGTCTTGGAAGAACCGAATATTTTATTAAAGGGACGGAAAATTCAGTCAACTGCGCCCCCCCGCCAAAACCAAGTCCAACGCCTACTCCGTAGGAAAAAGTTCAAATTTCAAAATTAAAAGTTAAAAGTAATGTCATCCTGAATTTTGCATTGTAATTTTTCATTTGATATTGAGGGAAGATCAGTGCAGACTACAAGATTCTAGAAGAGTTTTGAAAGCAAAATGTGGGTCGGGGTTTTTGTAGATAAAACTGGTTGAAACAAAATCTGTTGCGCCTGCGTTACGTGCTTGAATTAAACTGATATCATTGATTCCTCCATCAACTTCCAGAGGAATTGCAGTTTTTTCTCGCAAATCCTGGACTTTTTTTAATAACTCAGAGGTAAACGCTTGCCCGGAGAATCCTGCCTTAATTGTCATTACTAATACCATATCTAAATCATTAAACGGGACTCGTATCGCATCAATTGGCGTTTCTTTATCAAGCGCAAGTCCTACTTCCCCCAACTGCTCTCCAATAGCCACAAACTCTTCCTGATCTGACATTTTTTCAACGTGTCCCAAAAATCTTCTGAATCCTGCTTGGGCAAATGGTTTTAGATATTGGATCGGATCTTCCACCATCATATGAAGCTCAAAAAACAAATCTTTTGCGTATTTGGCAAACGGTTTGGGGTCTAAGAAAGAAGTGTTATTCGTAAATTCTCCGTCAAGAATATCAATATGAAAAGCATCAGCAAACCCACGTCCGATTTCAATCTTTTTTTCTATACTTTCCCAATCTTTTTCTAAAATGCCAGGGATAACTTTAAACATAAAATAAATCGCAAAACTAACAACTCAAATCGTAAATGTTTGGAGCCTAAGATTTTAGATTTACTATATAGATTTGCCATTTGAGATCTAAGATTTAAGCTGTTCACTTTTTATCTTCGATATCTTCTATCTTACCTATTCTCCTTATGTGTCTTTCTTCACCGGAAAATTGAGTTTTAAGAAAAACATCTACTGCCTGCAAAGTAATTTCTTCTTTCGTAAATCGAACCCCAATTGAAAGAATATTTGCATTGTTATGCTCCCTAAATACCTTGATTATGTCAATATTGTCTCCATAAAATACAACCGAACGGATGTTTTTAAATTTATTGGCAACAATATTTTCTCCTTGCCCAGACCCGCCAAAAATAATTGCTTTTGAACTATCAGGATCTTTTGAAACTTCCTCTGCTGCTTTTGCAATAAAATCCGGATAATCATCTTCTGGATCAAACGTGTATGCTCCACAATCCTCTGCATCATAGCCTTTTTGAACAAGAAATTCTTTGACTTTTTCTTTTGCTTCAAATCCTGCATGGTCGGTTGCTAAAAATATTTTCATATCTTTTATTTTATTATTGTAGCAAATTTATCAGAAAAAATGTAAGCATTTGCAGAAAAGTAACAGGTCACAGTTCTAACATAAAACTGTCATTCTGAGACTGAAAGCAGAAGAATCTTTTACCGAATAGATCCTTTACTACGCTCAGGATGACGAGATCGTGTCGGAAGCGTGAACAGTTACCTACAAAAGCTTAATTTGACACAGAACCTTTTTTATATGCAAAAAGATAACATCTTATTCGCTTGGAGACTATAGATGGAGAGTAGGAAATTACCGCATAATTTTTGAGATACATAAAGAAGAAGTCACTATCCTTCGTATTGAACATAGAAAAGAAATCTATGAGAAGTGAATTAGCAAGTTTGATCAAAGATAATTTCTTTCAACTTCCTTGTCACTTCCAATGGTTCTTTGCTTTGCCAAATATTTCTTCCCACAGCCATACCAAGTGCGCCACTTTTTACAACTATTCGCGCCGTTTCCAAAAACTCCTCCTCGCTTTCTTTTTTTCCTCCGGAGACAACTACTTTTGTTTTCCCTGCTGACTGTATCACGTGTTTTAAAGATTCGAGTGAACCCGGGTACTGCACCTTCACAATATCCGCTCCTAATTCTAAACCAAGTCTGGCAGCATATGCAATAATTTCTGGATCAGTTGGATTTGGAACATTTTTTCCCCTGGGATACATCCACCCAACTACAGGAATTCCTTGTGCGTGTGCTTCTCGAACAACTGTTGCCAACTCCTCTGTCATTTTTGCTTCAAACTCACTCCCCGGATATACAGTGTATCCTACTCCCACTGCACCAAGTTTAATTGCTTCATCTACCGAACAAAGAAGTGGGGAGTATGGATCTTGATCTTTTACTAAATTTGTTTTTCCATTCAATTTGACTATAAGCGAAAGTTCATTCTTTAACTCAGAACTATAGTATTTCTCAGCGATCCCTTTCTGAAATATGATTGCGTTGAACTTACCATCAAGTCCTATTTTGAGAATGAACTCAGGATCAATAGTTTCATCATTAAAATCAGTCGGCCCATGCTCTAACCCTTGGTCATATGCCAAAAACAACGCACGACCGTTGGATGTAATATGAGAAAGATCTATCATAAAATGAATGATATCGCTAATGGTAAAAATCTAGAATTCTGAATTAGTCTAATATTACTGTCTCCATCTCCGGATGCTCTATCACTTTTTCTTCTATTTCTTCTCTTTTTAATAGTCCCCCTTGGGCTCCTGTTTTTTGGACAACACTCCAGGCATTTATTGTCCCCCACTTCATTGCTTCTTCAAGTGGTTTTCCCAATATTACTGCTGACAAAAACCCTGACGCATACCCATCTCCTGCTCCGGTTCTTTCAATAATAGGGCCATTGGCAATGGAACAATAATACGCTTTTCCCAGCTCATCATAAACAAACGAACCCTTCAACCCGTCTGTTATTACTACAATCTTAGGCCCCAAAGTTTGAACTTCAACCAAAAGCTCTCTCATACTTTTTTTATTATCTTCCCAATCATTAGAAATTAGAAATTTGAAATTGGAAATTCTTACTCCTTCTTCTTTATTTACAAACAAAATATCTGTATGTTTAAGAATTGGTTGTAAGCTACGTACGTCTCCTTCTAACTGATGCGAACCAGGGCTAAAGGCAAGTTTTATATTGCTGTTTTGAACAAACTCTACGGCTTTATCGTACGCTTTTTTCCACTCTTCTCCCAAAGATGTGAGATACAACCATTGAGTTTGTAGTAAATCGAAATCAAACTCATGGTTTCTATTGATATGTCTGGAAAAAATTGTCCGTTCTTTTTGGAAATTAATAATTACACTAAATGTTGAAGGAGACTGAGAATGAACTAAAAATGATGTATCTACTTGTTCATTCTTAAGCGTATGAATAATTTTACTTGAGAACTCATCATTGCCAATTTCTGCGATAATGCTGCTTGTAAAACCGAGTCTTGAAAATCCGACTGCTGTACTTGCTCCATTTCCGCCTAAAAGAAACTGGCAATCCTCAACCGGAATTTTGTCGCCGAAGCGAAAACAAAGCTCCCGATTTTTTTCTTCCACATGACAATGAATACTAGCCTCATGGATTTGCAAAAACGCATCTATAACACAATCACCAATGGAGACAATATCAAAAGAAGAACTATTCACAATCTTATAATATACAATCGAGGAACTGTAATCAACTTTTAACTTTTAATTTTGAACTTTAAACTATTTCCCCACCGTCACCACTGCATCTGCAGATGCACTTGCCGATAGCGTTGCTGATGTTGAACCAATGGTATAGGATAATCCTAAATCTTTTTTAAGAAGAGATAAAAACTGATTTTTTGTACTGTTTATTTCAATCTGTATGTCTTGATAATCAAAATTATCCGCGTTTCCAACAGAAACAACGTGATATCCTAATTCTTTTAAAATATCCGATGCCTTAGAAGCTGCTCCGACTTCTCCGCTTCCATTCCTGACAACAATCGACAATTCACTCCTGTCAAGACCAGTTACCTTATCAACCGGGTTTATAGTTGGACGTGGAGTAGTTACCGAGGGAGTTGCCAACGCAATTGCCGCAGGCGCTTCTGTAGGTTGAACCTCTTGAGCTTGTTCTATTGTTGGAACAGGAGTAACTTCTGTCTCTTTTTTAACCGAAGCATTTTTATAAAAAAACGTCTTACCTAAAAATAAAAGTAACCCAACACTGCCGATAAAAAGAAGCAAAAACAGAAATCTATTGGGTTTTTTGCTGTTTGGGGATGGGGAGTATTCTCTTTGAGCAACAGAGGTATGTGTTAAATTTTGAAAACTTTCTTCCATTGGCTTTGAGTATAACACAAACCAAATTCAAAATTCAAAATTCAAAATTTGCTATAATACTTCTGCCGATGAAACAGCATATCCTACGCTTGTTTTTCCTCATTTCTTTGTGTCTCTTTTTTTTCTTTGCACAAACTTCTTTTTCCGAAGATCAAATTGACACGCTTGGCAAGCAGATTGACGAACTGACGAGGGCTTTAAATATGTCCATCAACGCCACAAGACCATTAGAATCAGAACTAAGCAGGCTCCAAAACCAAATCACGGGTATAAAAGGACGGGTTTCTGCTATCGAACAAGACATCTTTGTAAAAAGAAGAAACATTGAGGAAGGGTATACATCGCTTGACAAACAAACAGCGATTTTAGAAAGAGCAATTCGAGACTTTTACATTAAAAGCTACTACTCTTCTCCCTTTTTGATATTTATTTCTGCTTCCTCTGCATCCGAAATCACCCGTCTTTTGACGTACCAAAAAAAAGCCACAGAGCAAGACAAGGCAATTATTACCAATATTGCCCTGACCATTGCCGACTTAGAAACAAAGAAAAAAAATTTAGAACTGGAACAAACTCGTTTAACAGCATTTAAAAAAAACTTGGACGAGCAGTCTGACAAACTTGACAAAGTAGTAACTGGTGCAAAAGCATACCAGGCAAACCTTTCTTCCCAAATCGCCCAGCTTTCGGCCCAACAACAACAATTAATTTCTCAAAGACAGTCTGGTTTAAACATTCCAAGGTCTGCCGGAACAGGCGCTCCCGCCTGCATTGATGACAGAACCATTGATCCTGGTTTTTCTCCGAGAATTGCTTTTTTTACGTACGGTGTGCCCAATCGAGTCGGCATGAACCAGTACGGCGCTTTTGGGAGAGCCAGGACAGGCCAAGATTACTCAACAATTTTACATGCATATTATAATTTTGACGAAGTCAAAGACGTTGATGCCAACATTCAAATTAGAGTTGACGGCCATGGCACCTATAGCCTTGAAGACTATGTAAAAAGAATCTATGAAGTGCCAAATTCCTGGGGCGATAATGGCGGCATGGAAGCGCTCAAAGCCCAAGCCATTGCTGCCAGATCATACGCGCTTGCGTATACTAATAATGGATCTGGGTCAATTTGTGACTCGCAAAATTGCCAGGTATTTCAAGACGGAGAAAAAGGAGGTAATTGGAATAGTGCTGTGGAGGCAACCCGTGGCAAAGCAATGACGCAAGGAGACCAAGTTATAAAAGCCTGGTTTTCTTCAACCCATGGAGGATATATTTTTAGCTCCAGTGAAATTGGCTGGAACTCAACATCCTGGACAAAACACGCTATTGATACGCCTTCCGGAGGCGCGGGAGGATTTGGAGAGCTGCAAAACAACGCCTATGACAAAGACTCGCCATGGTTTTACTGCGACTGGGGAGCACGAGGCCAGTATAATAAAACCGCCTGGCTAAAATCAGAAGAAATTGCAGATATAGCCAATGTGATTCTCTTTGCCAGAGCCGACTCTTCTACCAAGGACCATTTTTATCAAACCGACAGACCTCATCCGTATGGAGGAGAAGTTTGGAATGCTGATCGGGTCCAATCGGAACTAAAAAATAGAGGCATTACTCCGTTTACGTCTGCTTCTGATGTGTCTATTTCCGATGTTGATTTTTCCGGCGGCAGAACAAATAGAGTAACTATTTCTGGAAATGGCAAAACAGAATCGTTTTCAGGTTCTGAGTTTAAGGACTGGTTTAATCTTCGAGCTCCTGCTAATATTCAAATTGTAGGTCCGTTGTATAACGTAGAAAAGAGGTAAATAATTAAAAATTGTAAATTGAAAATTTTTTAATATGCCAGATATATTCGTTAAAGACGATACAATACATGCGACAAACAATCAACCCCTTACTTTTTTTTCTGCTTTTTGTAAAGACCCTCTTGGTGTTAGGTTTCAGTCGCAGGAAGATAACGAAAAGGTAATTTTGTTTGTCAGGAAGCACTTTATTACCAATATCTCCTGGATATTAACAGGTGCAATATTTTTCTTCCTTCCTCCTGTTATACAAATATTTAAAGCATATATCCTTTTACCGTTTTACCTCCCAAACCAATACGTATTCCTGCTTATATTGTTTTACTATGGTCTGGTATTTTCATATCTTTTTAGTCAATTCATCACTTGGTATTACACAGTGTCCTTAGTTACCAATAAACGCATTGTTGACGTTGACTTCTTCTACCTGCTGTATCATGATGTTGCTATTACCAAATTAGATCTGGTTGAGGATGTGCATTACAAAAAAACTGGGTTTTTTAGTTCGTTTTATAACTACGGCGACGTATATGTCCAAACAGCTGCCGAACGCGGACTTTTTGATTTTCTTCAAATTCCAAAACCGGAAATTGCTGTCGAGATTATTGGTGATTTAATAGGTAAACAAAACCATGCTTGAATCAACGCTGTCTATGGCACTCGAACCGCTTTTTATCACAAAACTTATATTTTTAATAGTATTAGGCATGTACTCCGCTTTTGCCTTTGTGCTCTCAAGTCAAATTAAGACCATGAACGCGATTGTAGAAATTAAAAATTCTTCAGCTTTATTATATGCCGTCTCCCTAATTCACCTTGTTTTAGTACTTTCGCTTTTTATCGCAGGACTTGTTATACTGTAAGTGAACTTTTGAATTTTGACTTTTACCTTTTAACTTTTCATTATGGACTCGCATATTTCTTTTGGTAAAATTGTCGCAAGTCCTACGTTTTCTTCCTGGTCTCAGGTTTATAGCACAGGCTCTCTTTTTGCCGTTATCTCCCTTTCCAAAACTCAAGCAGACCAAGACGAACATACCTCCCTTTCTTTAGCGGGAAAAGAGATGTTAGACACTCTCGAACAAGAGTATTTTTCTCTTGAAGAAAAGAATCTGGACACGATAAGGCAAACAATTTTGCAAACGAAAGAAAAGCTACCAGATGGTATTTTACTTTGTTTTGTCGTAACTGCAATTGTTAAAAATATTGCTTATTTGATAATCATTGGAAACGGAAAAATAATACTCAAAAGGCAGGAAAAAATCGGTGTGTTGCTTTCAAATTCCCATGATCAAGATGTACTTTCCGCCTCAGGCGTGCTTAAACCCGATGACTTGCTTATACTCCAAACCCAAAGCTTTGCCAAACTGGTATCCTTTGCGACCTTAAAAGAAGCAATTGATCACAACTCCCCTTCTGAAATCGCAGAAACACTTTCTCCGACAATACATGAAAAAGAAGAAGGAGCAGCAGCATGCATAATTATCCGCTACACTCCTCCGCTGGTTTCCCACGAACATGAAGATGCAGAACAAGAAGTTGAGGATGGAGAACCTTCCTCATTTTCCACATTTTCCTCCATTATAATACTTATAAAACGTATCGTACGCCTAAAACAAGAAATTCAGTCTTCAAAAAAACTCTTTTTAGGCCTTGCCGGAATTATTATTGTCATTCTTGTCATAAGCGTTTTACTGTCTGTAAAAGGAAGGGAAAATACGAAACGAAATCAATTATTTAAGGAAGTGCTTACGTCTGCTCAAAGAAAATACGATGAAGGACAAAATCTTATGTCTTTAAATAAAAACATAGCCCGAGACGATTTTTTGCAGGCTTATAAGCTTATCAAAGACAACCTGTCTAAATTTCCCAAAGGCACATCTGAGGAAAAACAATTATCAGAGTTTCTAAAAAAATCTCAAGACGCGGTACGTTCTTCGCTGGAAACCTCATATATAAATCCAAAAGAAGTAAGCAATAACATGTCCCCACTATTATCTGCAATAATCGAACATCATGCGCTATTTGGAACGCAAGATGAAGAAAGAATATATTTTCTTGATCAAATAGGCATATCTTTTATAGATAAAAAAACCAAGGCAACAAAACAAATTATAAAAAAAGACGAGTACAAAAACCCGGTTGGCCTTGGCACGTTTTTTTCCAATATCTATCTCATTGACGATAGTAAGCTTAGTAAATTTGTTTCTTTAGGTTCGGGTTATGCCAAAACAAATTATTTTCCAAAAGACACAAATCCGGATCTGTCTAAAGCAGTATCCCTGACAATTGACGGAGCGGTATGGGTTTTAAGAAACGATGGCACAATTCAAAAATTTTTAAAAGGCAATGTCGAGAATTTCTCCGTGAATGGCTTGGATAAACAACTCAACGGCGCAGTCCGTATATTTACCATGATTGATTCAAGCAAGCTATATGTTTTAGATAATGGCAACAGCCGAATTGTGGTTATTGACAAAGACGGAACGTACAAACAGCAATACCAATCAGACCTGATTAAAAAAGCTAAAGATTTTGAAATTGTAGAAAAAGACCTGCCTGCCGGCAGGCAAGGCAAAAAAGGCTATCTCCTTGTGGATAATAAAGTATTTGAGTTTGAATTGAAATAAACCGGTAAATTTGAATGTCAACTTCCTTCGCCTATACTTCGTCCCACATTGATTGCTATTTTTTCAATTTTTCTGTATACTTAAAAAGTATGGGAATTGGAGATAACGAGAAAAAAATCTTCATCAAACCGACGATTACAACTAAGAAAATACTTGTAGGAGATATTGCACCTCAAAAGACGACTACTGATCCATATGAATTGAACAGAAGATCTGCTGTAGAAAGATTATTAAGGCAAGGTACTCCTGCTCCTTTAGTCCGTGTAACTAACGCAGAAACAGTTCATCCAAAACCAGAACCACAAAGAGACCCTGATGCAGTAACGCTCGAACAGCTTGCAGACAGGTTAAATCCAGATAGTAAAACCGCTCCAGATTTTCATTCCAGTGCCAAAATATTAGATACTAAAACAGACTGGAGAATGGTCGAAGGAGAAAGACGTTCTACCCTGCCTCCAATTGACAGGTTAAAAAAACTAAGAGATCGTTTAACCCAAGAGATTGACGAAATTAAAGACAAAGAAAGAGATCCAAGTTATGGCAGCTTACTCGGTGCGCTTCACGGAGTTGAAGATGCTATTGCTGAGGCACGGGGTGGAAACGGAGGGCCAGAGCTGCCTGATCCTAACGAATTTGTCAGAAGGGCGAGAGCAGAATATCCCCAAGAACTGCCTCCTGATACTTCAACAATCAGCATGAGGAAGGGACGGTTGGGCGCAATCGCAACTGCGGCCTTAAGCGCTGTAGGTCTGGGTGGTTTGTTTGGAGGATGGAAAGCTAGAAAAACATGGGAAGATATTGAATCGGACGCACAGGGAAGAGACCAAGAAAAGCAGACCCGAAGTAAGGATGAAACCATGAGAAAAAAATGGGAGAAAGAAACGGAATATCAGGCGACTCATACTTTAGGGATAGATAAAGAACCAATAGTCAGCAATGACGGTGTATCTGTTTTACCTGTCAAACATGACCCTGATATTACATTTGAAAAAATTGCTATAGATGGTTATACCTATCCCTTAGAGTCTGGAAGAACAATCAGGTTGCCAAAGCCTGGATCAAGCGCAAAGTTTAATCCTTCCGTCCTTGGAGCAGACAACAGAACTGCGATCGAACTAGATGATAGAGAATTACCCGATAGGACTATTGAACCTGTGTTTCATATTATTGCGGGAAGAAAAGACATTGAACGTACTTTTCCTAAAGATCCAAAGCTTGGATTTGAACCTGATGTTTTCCTTTTTGAATGGAATGACAAGAAAGGTTATCTAGTTAAAATTACTCCGCTACCTCCAGATAGAAACAACCGAACAGCTTATACAATTTCTATCGTTGAGGCAAAAAGGGACGAATAACTCTTCTTTTTTTATCTCCCCAACTTGCCGAAGCATTGATGCCCTGGCGGAGGGTATGGGAGTCGAACCCATTAGACCCTTTCGGGTCACGGTTTAGCAAACCGTCCTCGTAACCGTCTGAGTCACCCTCCGTATCTTGATTATACCACGAACCGCTATTTGATACACTGTACGTGTGAGCCTCTCAGACATTCTCTTTCCCAAATATTGTATCAATTGTAAAAAACTGGGACATTACCTCTGCAGCAATTGCTTTTCGTATATTTCTTTTGACGAAAACTCAATTTGTCTTATGTGTGGCAGACCGAGTTTTGACGGAAAAACTCATCCTGGTTGTAAAACTCGATACGCAATCGATGGGGTATTTTCTGCTTTAAAATATAAAGGAATTGTAAAAAAATTAGTCTATCAATTTAAATACAAACCATTTCTTTCGGACTTAAAAAGTGTCCTATCGGATTTCTTGTATGAAAGCCTTATCCAGAACGAAAATTTTATGACAACAATGCAACAATTTAACAATGTAACAATTTTTTTTGTCCCCATTCCTCTCCACTCTTCCAGATTTAAACAGCGGGGATATAACCACGCGGAAATCCTGGCAGAAGAACTAGGTAAAAAGTTTGATATTCCCGTTGCAAATCTTTTGGAAAGAACCAAGCAGACACGTTCACAATTCGGTCTCAAGCGAGATGAGCGCAAAGAAAACCTCAAAAACGCCTTTTCTTACTCTTCCTTACATACATTGTCATCGCGAGCGAAGCGTGGCAATCTCTTACCGCAAGAGATTACTTCGTCTGGTTCGACTTCGCTCACCATTCCTCGCAATGACAGTACCACTGTCTTTCTCATCGACGACATCCTTACCACCGGCTCAACTCTCCTAGAAGCTGCAAACATACTCAAAAGACACGGTACCAAACACGTCTGGGGAATAACCTTAGCAAGGGATTGATTACTTGGTGGAACGAGAATATTCGCTTACGTGTTTTACGAAAGGCAAACGTACTTGTTTTATAAATTGTAAATCTGCGGTAATGAGGTAACATTTCTTTTCTTCTGCCAATACTGCATAGAAAGCATCATACACCGTGGTTTTATATTTTTTGGCAAACTCAGAAGCTTTTGTAACAAGTGGAATGGTTATCGGCTTAATGGTAAGGCGAATTGTTTCAAGATCTGCTAGAAATATCCGAATTTCCCCTGCTGTAAGTTTGGTTTTTGTTGTAAAAGCATTAGCAAGTTCGTAAACAATCATATCAGGAACAAGAATAGGCTCTTTTTTGTCTAAATGGTTTTTCAAGAGCAACAAAGCTTTGGGAAGATGATCTTCTTTATCCGAAGCAAACCATTTGAATGCAACAGAGGTATCAACAACTACCATTTCGCCCCATCTCTCATCTCTCTTACCGTTTTAACGGTATCAATATCCTGTAAGGAACTTCTATTTCCCAAAGCATGCTTTCTGATAGTTTTAAAAATATCCTCAGGAGATTTTTCTGTATGTGCTTTTGTAATTTTAGCTCGAATTATAGAAGCCAGGCTTTTTCTGGTTTTGAGTGCTTCTTCCTTAAGCCGTATATAATCCTCTTCGGGAATTCTGATATTTGTAGTTATAAAACTTCCCATACAAATATATTATGACTGGGACATAAATGTCATTCTGAACTATCTGAAAGCAGCGAATCAGAATCTATAAAATGGAGATGCTGAAACCGAGTCTGACTCGGTGAAATAAATCCAGCATGACAATGTGAATCATGTCTCACTCACAGATATATTGTATCTAATTCTTTGAATTTATAAAAGTTTACAAAAGGTGGTAACTGTTCACGCTTCTGACACGATCTCGTCATCCTAAACGTAGTAAAGGATCTATTCGGTAAAAGACTCTTCTGCTTTCAGTCTCAGAATGACAGTTTTATGTTAGAACTGTGACCTGTTACTTTAAATGCTTGTTCTAGTTCTTCTTTAGAGGATTCTGTTTGGGCAGGTTGCAGTCGTTGCCTAACTTGAGCAATAGTTTCGGGGGTTGCGCCTCTTAGTTGTTGCTGTAATGCAGCAAGTTTTTCTGCTTGTATCAATTTTTAAAAATCACCTCGTTCCATTTCGGCGGCAACAATGGTTTTGGCATCCTCAAGATTTGTTATAGGATTTTCTGGTTTACTCATAAGTTCGGAAATACGTTCGGCAGCTACTTTTGTTCGCGCTGTTGCCTCGCCATCTCCTAACATGCGAAGATCGTTTACTCTCTGCCGAAGATCATTTCTTCCTTCTTGTTCTCTTGCCGCGTCTTGAGGTATGTTTTGTCGTCTTCCAAGCGTCCACCAGCTTCTTCCTTGAGAAGGAGTTGGATGTGGTGGAGAAGTTGGTTGTGGACGTGCTTCTGGCCGAGTCGCTGCCCGCAAACGCTCGATGTCTTCGGCAGTTACCTCAGGCTGCTCTTCTTCTGTCGCTTGTCTTAGATAAATTTCTCCAGCCTGGTTAAGTCTTCTGGCTCTTGCAACCATTTCCTGCTGAGCGTCTTCAATTCTGGATAGTCTTTGCGGACCCATTTTGGCAAATGCGTCAATTACCGCTCCGCTCCGGTTGCCTAGTGTTTTAATAATCTTTTCTCGAGTTTTTTGAGAGGCGCCGCGCAAGGCAAGAGCAATAGTTTCCACATCGTTTACACCTTGAAAAACCCGGGCAACAGTTGTGGGATCTAAATTTGCCAAGTCATCAAACGTAAACATATTCTTTCTAATTTCATCGGCAAGTTCTGGTGAGGATTCATCAAGGAACTCCAAAGCATCTTCTCGACTAACAGGATCTTCGGCTTTAAGTATCTCAACAAGTTGTTTTACTCCGCCAACACTTGTATACTTACCTTGCGTTGATTCTACTTTTTTTCTGAGTAAATCAGATGCTTGCCGTATGACCTGGGAATTTGTTCCGGTTGCCTCCAACTGCGCAATCCGCATGGCAACATCTGCTTGGGCTTCTGAAGATAGTGAAGTTAAAACTTGCGCTGCTTGTTCTGGGGGCATATGAGACAACGTAAGGGCAATGGCCTGCGGATGTTCACCTTGAATAAGGGGAACTAACTGAACTGGAGCTACATCAGCAAGAAAATCAAATGGACGATTTTCTGTCTGAGTTCCTGGCTCGGTAATCTGTGGATTGGTAGAGAACGCAGTGGTTAACTCAGCAGACGATAAAGCAGAAACAGGCAGAATTGCCAGGGGATTAACCGGTTCGCGAGGCGGAATTTGTACAGCTTCACTAATCATATAGGTTTAGTATAGGCATATTTTTACGAGAATGCAAGCGTTTTCTCTAAAGCGTTTTAACGGCGTACGGGAGTAGCGGGAGGGGTCTCTTTAAGGAGCGATTCTAAATCTAAAAATTCGGATTCAGGCTGAGCCAGCGCTTTGGCAACAGGTGGTTTGGAGGCTTGTAGAGCCGAAGCTGCTTTTCTTGCTTTTCCTCTACGGCTGAGCTGGGCTGTTTGAATAGTTGGACTGGCAGCAGGTTCGGCACGTTCGAGTATAGTTTCTTCAAGTATCGTAAAATCAACCCTTCTTCCTTTTGTATGGGCTGCTTCATAAGCTTGAGCTATAACTTGTTGGTATTTCTCTGGTTCCTCCTCTTTAAAAAGTTCTTCAGGATCTTGATCTAATTGGTCAGTTATGTATTTTTTATATTCTTCAGAAGAAGTAGTCATGCCTTTTCTTTGCAGGATTTCTGCAATAAGCTCTCTACGATACTTCTGATACAAGGGGTTCTCATGGAGAAATGCTTGGATGGTATTTTGTTCTCGAATTTTAGTAGCTTCTTTTTCTGGATTAACAAATGTGCCTTCTAGGATATTTTCTCCAATTTTATAATCTACATATGATCCGGGTTTATAGTCTGGAGGAAGGGTATATTGCAATCGGTGTCTTAGCCTGGCATTTTCTTTTTGACTTTCATCAAGCAATCTTCTCGTGTTTACCAGTTCTTCTGCTTGTTGCCGATTTTGTTGTGAGGACGATTCTTGGATTCCTACAGCTTCTTTTTTTGCCCGTGCAGTTCTTATATGAAGCCTTTCAAGCTCTGCTTTTGCAGCTTCGATTTGAGGAGTGAGCTCGTCTAATACAGCTTGTGCTGCTGTTTTTATTTTCTTAAGAGGTAGTTCTTTTATTTCTCTCGCTCTAGCGGCTTGACTTACGCTTTTACGGACGCGTTGTCTGTTTTGTAAATCTTCCACTTTTAAAGGAAGCGATGTTGCCGCGATTTGTTCTTGGGGGGCTGACGGCGGTGGTTGGTATTCCTCAAGTCGCTTCCGAATAGTATCTAAAGATTGAGGATTTTCTTTTTGGGCGGTATTCCCGGATACAACAGAGGAGAATGCGGATGCTAAGTCTGCTGATGACAATTGAGTAGCCGATCGGAAGGCATGTCCTGTTTGAGGCTCACTTTTCGGTTGTATTTGATGTGGAAAAGGCAGTTCGGATGGCATGCTTGCATTATACAAATACAGAGGAGTTGTTTGCAAGCTTGTTACTTGACCGCACACATTTTACCGTTCGCCTTTTCAGTACTATTCGTACACGGTTCACGGAGCAATGTTGAAGGGTCTTCGCTTAGGTTTTGACGACTTGACTTTTTATTTGTTAAATATAACAATGGATATATATGGAGCTTTCAAAAGAGCGGTTGTATCGTGTAGAGCAGTTGCTTGTCGAGACAGTTATTAAAGCATTGGAGCAGGGTGGAATAAAAGAAATAGATCTTCCTCCTGTTTCTTCTTATATCTTAGACCATGTGCAAATCATAAAAACAGAAGAAGAGTTAATGAAATTCCTGCGGGAACTTTCTAGCAAATGGTCAATTTTTACACCGGTATTAGTACTGGAAAGCGGGGAGGTGCAAAAAAAAATGGAATCTGAAGTTATTTCAGGAATTTTAGAACTTGCAAAAGATAATAAAATTGACGAAGCGGTAAGCCTAGCAAAGTCAGCAACTTAAATTTATGCCACCAAGTACAGTGCCTGGTAGTCAAGTAGAATTAGCCAGATCAATGGCGCAAGCTCCGGCAGTGCGAACATTGGGGTGGGAACGCGCGGAAAAACTAAACCAAAGATATCAGGAAATAAAAAACACAGAGCACCCAACAGACGCGCTTCGTCCGGAAACTCGAGGAGCATTTACCATAGATACGGCAGCAGAAATTAGTAGGCGCATCAAAGACCCAACGCGTCTTGGGCAAGCAGATGCCGCAGTCAGAAGATCAGAGGCAGCAAGACGAGGACAATTAACTGTTCCTCCTCTTGCTCCGGCCCAACGAGCTGCCCTTGTTGAAAACCTTACCAGGGAGGCAGTTATGTCCCGTCCTGCGTTTCGGGCGCTTCTAGATCCTACAACAGGCGCAATGACGTCGGAGGCGTTGTCTGTTATTGATCAAGTAATAGACAGTACGCGGTATCAGGAAAAGGTTCAAAAACTCATGGAGGCAAGTCTTAATCCCGATGAGGATATTGTCACCGCTTTGGCAGCGGTTGTAAAAGAAGAATTAGACGCAAAAACAGCCCTCGATACAAAAGTTGCCACATTTCCTTCGGCCCGAGGTATAACAGAAGCCCAGCTTCAAGCAGAAATTGATGAATTCGCGGAAAGTCCTTGGAATACAGCAGGTACAAAAGGAGATTGGATAAAAGCATTAGCAACAAATGAAGCAACAGATAGACAGCTTATAAAAGATATTACAGATGAAGCAAATGATCTTGTAACAGCTGGCAGGCTTACAAGAGCGCAGTGGGATGCGCAGTTAGCAGATGTAAGACACAAAGTTCGTACAGGAGTCGCGTTAAGCGCAAGTGAACAAAATCTTAAAGATTTTATGGATGCTCAAAATCGTATGCGAGAGCTTGATGGATTAAAAGTAGAAAAGGCGAATTGTGAAGAAGTTCTTAAGCTTACCAAAGATCACGCTGCCGCAAAGGAAAAATTAGATACCGCGAAAGCACGTCAAGAAGACGCAGTGGTAAAGAAATTAGACAGTATTATTAAAGACGCTGCGGATATAATATTAGACGAAGAAATCAATGCTCGACTAGAAGTCTTAAATACGCAACTAGCTGAGGACACTACTAACGCCAAATCAGAAGATGAAAAACATCTGTTTGAAAGTCTTAAGCTACAACTAGAAAAACCGGTATATAAAAATGGCGTTGAGGTAGATTCTAAGATAGACAAAGATATGACCCGAATGTATTTTGGCGAAATGATGGCAAAAGGACCTGAGCATGCAATAAGAGAATTACTCATGGGAGATATTACAAGGAGAATAGATCCAACAGCAGTACCACCTGCTCGGTATAGACCAGGAACTCCTGGATATATTGCAGAAGTTGTCCGCATCAACAAACAATTAAGCAATAGAGAGTTTATGGATGCAGTAAGAGGAAAGGTTGTCAAACACGTAGCTTCTAGACACTTCTTAACCGGCGGTAAGATTACAAAAAATCAAATCAGGTTGCTTAGAGAGACAGACTGGGGTCAGGCATTAGTAAGCGACGCGATGGAAGAAAATAGAGAGCTTATGAGGCAGATATCAGCAGCAGGAGATAATCTTGCCGGATTCTGGAATAAGGTTAAGCGTGCAAGTAGTGGAAACTTCCTTTTGTTTCTCGTCATGCTTCTTGCGATCCCAACAGTTATGAAGCTTGGCGGAGTAGTGAATCCTAACAAATTTTAACTCCTCTTGCCGTGATTTTTTCTTCTCCCCTCCCAAGCTTTGTGGAGTTTGCTACAATTTCTCCATGGCGTATTTTTTCCTGTTTTTATTTGAGCTTTTGGTTTTGTTTTTTGTTTCCCAAAAACTCACAAAATCACTCTCACAGTTTTTGTTCTCACTCACTAAAAATCAACGATTAACTATTAATCTTTTGTCTATTTTGTTTTTACCGGGAGTGATTGTGCATGAGCTGTCTCATTTTATCATGGCCAGAATTTTATTTGTGTATACGGGAGAAATAGAATTTTTTCCCTCCATCCGTCATCAATCACGTCATTCCGAACTTGCTTCGGAATCCCATGGGATACTGAATCAAGTTAAGGATGACAGAAAGTCGGTTCGCAGTGACACCGTTGAAATCAAATTAGGTTCTGTGACGATTGCCAAAACAGATCCTGTGAGAAGACTTTTGATTGGAATTGCGCCGCTACTTGTGGGTATAGCAATTCTTTTATATATCCTTTCTTTAATCATAAATAACACTTTAATGATATATATCATTAAAGTGTCGTGGTTTATGCAAATTGGTGAGTGGGTTTTGGTTTTTTATGTTATTTCTAATATTAGTTGTACTATGTTTTCGAGTAAAAAAGATATGGAGGGGAGTGCGATTATTGTTGTTATTGTTATATTGCTGCTATTGTTTTTGTATGTAGCTGGGGTTCGGGTTCAATATTCCTTTATAGAACAGTTATTTACACCAAGAGTGAGTGAGTTTTTTTGGAAAAGTGATTTGTTTCTGTTAGTTCCGCTAGTAATAAATTCAATTATCAGTTTTCTCTTGTCATCGCGAGCGAAGCGAAGCAATCTAAATAGATTCTGAATCAAGTTCAGAATGACAGGAATGAGATTGCTTCGGAACTAAAGTTCCTCGCAATGACATGGGTAACGTTGAGATTCATTTGCACGTATCAAATCCTACCATTCTAATGCAGGGGATGCTAAGAACATAAGAGAGAGTGGAGAGGATAAAGCCGGATAACAATACTAAGACGAGTCCAACAATGGCATACGTTATTACGGTTCTGGCTTCTTCGACTTTTTTCGGATCACCATGGGACAACAGAAATTTTACCCCGGACCAGATAATGAGCAGTACCGCAATTGACCCGGCAAGCGTAAAAGCGGCAGTGATGAGGTTTTGAAATAAATACGGAACACAGCTTAAGGTAGCAGCGCCTTCTTTGAGACAATCTCCCCAGAAATTAGTTTGGCCGGTGGTATTTCCCGGATCAAGCTGAGGATCTTGGGCAAGAAGGTTGTCCATACCTTGTAGCATAGCAAGGAAAAAAACAGAAAACAAGACTTAGATTTGTTATAGATTTGGTAAAAGAAAGTAAGTGTCACTTGCCACACCAGGAGTTTAAGTTGGAACTGGAATAGCTGTGGGTTGATCTGTTACAGTTTTAAGAGTTGGAATTTTAAGATTGCTAAGATTTACCCCAGATCCCAGGAAAAAGTTTAATACTAAGTTGATAATAAGATAGGAAAGAGCAATGATAACAAGACCAATGATAGCTGCAATAATCTGATTTCTGGCTGTTTCTACGTGTCCTTTGTCTCCTTCGGATGTAATCCACTTAATAGCGCCATAAATAAGGTAGCCTAAAGCCAAAATTATAGCAAGAACAAAGATTAATCCAATTGCCTGACCGACAATGGGACCAAATCTGTCAACAGTAAGGCCGCAAAGTGGACTAAACGAACCATCTTTGGGACATACGTCAACTTCAGTTTCCACTGCAAATGCAGGCATCGCAAGAGTTAGATATGAAATAGCAGCAACAAGAGGAGCAAGAATTTTTCTCATTACTACAATCATAAGACTTTTTTTTCACACTTGTCAAGATGGGAAAAAGAAGATAGGATAAAAAAGATGAAGCTTCTAGCGCTTTCTATTCCCACATTTGGTGATGTAAGAGGACCATCGGGGATTCCAACCGGCGGATATGGGAGTTTGGGTACTATTATTCAATTTTTAGTGAGCTTTGCTTTTTTTGGAGCAATTATTATCTCGTTATTTTTTGTTGTTTGGGCTGGAATTAAGTTTACTATGTCCCAAGGTGACAAGCAAAAAATCGAACAATCCAAAGATATAATAAAATACGCGGTTATTGGTATTACGATTATTGCGCTTTCGTTTTTGATTGTTGGAATAATTGGTAATTTTTTTGGAGTTCCATTGGTGTAAACTGACACAATTAAATTCGATATTCGAAATTTTCTTTGGCCTATCGGCCAAGGCCCGGTAAATGCAAAATATCCACTCCTACTACCTCTAGAATAACCAGAGAAAAAACAATAAAAAGAAGGCCGACGATTGCAGAAGTGAGGGTTTCCCGCGCGCCTTGCAATTTGGCCTGGTCGCCGGCTGCCGTCATGTACCTATAACCTGAAAAAATAATAATAAGCATGGCAACACCGCCTGATAGAGACAGTAAAATCGAAAAGACTTTTTTGACAAATTCCATGGGATCTGTGCCGATAATGCCAAGCCCCGTATCAAACTCAACACATTTGTATTTAATAGCTTTATCCTTTTTTATCTGATCTACTGTAACCTCTTGTCCATCTTGTATGTTTATAAACTTTTTGCAAGGAGGAAGAGGGGGAGTGGGTGAGGAAGAAGGAAGAGGAGTTGCGGTTCTTAAATTTGTAATATTAAAATTTGCTGTACCTGATTTATATTCTGTGCTTCCTATATTAAAAACAGCATATGCACAAACCGTACCCGTTGTTGACGTGGTGGCCCTAATGGATCTAACCTCTGTTGAGATATCTTTTGAAAAAAGTCCAGCTTCATCGCTAGTGACAGTTGCAAGCGCAGAATACGTTTTACAATCATCTGCATATAAAATATTAATAGGAGTTTCAGAAGGATTTGTTATATTTAATACTTTTCCACTAAAAATAAAAGTATCTTCAAAGGCTCCGGTATTTGTACATCCTCCATTCGGGAGAAAAGGTGGAGCTGGTTCTCCTTGCTTGTATACACAAATACTAGCATCCTGAATTTTTGGTCCCGTAGTATTCTCAGTTACAATAAGAGTAATAGTTGCAGAATCATTTCCTACAGAATTATAACCACTTATTCTTAACGTATAAGTTCCGGCATTTGGAATACCTCCCATATAAAGCGATCTACTTCCCGACTTTAGTTTATACCCTGCGTAGGCACCGGTTGGTACTGTACAGGTTGATATAAGAGAAGAAGGAGAACCACTTGGGACAGAAGGAGTGTAAAAAAATCCGTAACAACCATTTCGTACAGCTCCGCTGTATTGAATAGAAAAAGACTGGCCTTTAGCAAGTGGACCTGTTGGAGGAGTGACGCGAAAACCTGCGTATGCTTTTTGCGCAGAAGAAAAACTAAGAAGTAATAAAATGAAAAAAAAGAAAAACTTTTTCACTCTTCAATCGTAGCGAATGA
>MFPD01000019.1 GCA_001784115.1 Candidatus Levybacteria bacterium RIFCSPLOWO2_02_FULL_37_18
TAACGAAATCAGAAAATACAACAGAAATGGCGGTTCGATAACCTAGATTTCAGTACCAACCATTTTTCGATTGGGTACGACTACTACATGACAGGAATTAATCCAAAGCTATATAAGGGTGATAAGAAATGTTAATGCTTTTTTAATACTTTAACTAAAAAATAAAGTATAAGAGGAAAAGATAATCCGACCCCAATTAAACTCGACATTCCAGCTCCCCGAATTCCATACGAATAGACAAGAGGTACAATAGAAAATGCTAAACCTAAAATACTTGCAAAGGTTATAATACTTACATATTCTTGTTTATTAACTGCAAGAAAAAGTGTTGCGGAAAAACCAAATATGGCTCTTATAACTGCCGAAATTGCAAGCATAGGAAGAACTACAGTTATCGGTGACCACTTATTACCTAAAATGATATAAACTAATTGATGAGAAAAGAAAAACAATACTACACCAAATGGAATTGTTAAAATTGAAATTATTACAATAGTTTTTAAGAATGCTCTTTTAAGACGGGAACGATCATGTTCTATTTTTGCATAAACAGGAAATGTTACTCGCGAGAAAACATCGGTAATTTCTGTTATAGGAATTATAGAAATAGTATATGCCATCTGATATAACCCTAGTTGACCAGTCCCTAACATTCTTCCTACGACAATATTGTCAAAATTTTGGAAAAGATAATGAAATATTCCGCTTACCGTCACCCATTTTCCCCTGTTAATAATTCTTTTTAAAAACTCAAGTTGATAGCTAAAATAAGGACGGGGTCGTATCATGACAAATGACAAAATAATTTCAGTTATTACTCCGGCGAGTAACCCAAAAACAAAACTTATTGCGCTCTTAGTAATTAAAGCTACTACGATTGCAACAACTGCGTCAACTGAAAAAATTACCAATCTATACCAAAACTCTTTATGAAAAGTTAAGTCTCTTTGAAATCTTACAACAGAAGGATTAATAAATCCTTTCAATATTGGCACTAAGCTGATTAAAATAAGCAAGGGGTATGATTCTTTTGAATGGAAAAACGAAGAAATAAAATGTGCACTTACTAGTATAATACCTCCAATAATACATCCACGGACAATTGATATAATCCACGCAGAACTAATATATTCTTCAATATCATCTTTTTCCTGAACAAGGACAACGTTAACACCTGTTTCAGTCAAGACTTCTAGCATTGATACGATCAAAATTGCAACTCCATAAGCTCCAAATTGAGAAGGAATTAAAATTCTTGCAAGTATTATTGTTCTTATAAATGCAATAGCTCTCGTAGAAAATCTGAGTGTCCCAATCCATGAAATTCCTTTTACCGCGTCTTTTGTGTAGCCCATCTTACTTTAAGAATACCAAATAGTGTCCCAGTAAGTACAGCAATATCAGAAATAATCTGAATCACGGGAAGAAGGAGAACTGCATTTGAGTTACGAACATACTTATAGTTTTTAACAATTGACCATAAAACATATATACTTAAAAGAAAAGTAAAAAACATTCTATTTTCAAAAAATAAATAAATTCCTAAACTAAAACGCAAAAAAATAAACAATACTTTAGGTCTCACTATTCCTGACTCTGAATCACCTAACGCAAAACGGAAAAACATCACAAAAGCTTGAAATATATTTTTTCTCGGAATCCAGTATACAGTTGCATTTCGTATAAATACAATTTTCGCTCCTTTTTGTTTTAACTTTTTTGCAAAAACATAATCCTCATTATGAGAAAATCTTTCATTAAATCTTCCAACTTTTTTCCAAACTTCTTTTTTAAAAGCCATTGATCGAGTAGCAGGAAGAAATTGATGCGGAATAACTCTGTCCGGCATGACAAGAATATATGGCACTAAACATTTTTCAAAAATTGTCTTTGGTTTTCCTTTATAATACCCAGCAACTACGTCAATACTGGAATCTTTGAATGGTTCAGAAATACGTTCTACCCATTTTTTCTCAAGAATACATCCTGCATCCGTAATAAGAATTATCTCGTTTCTTGATCTAAGAATTCCCTCATTTCTGCATACTGCTCTATTCCCATTTTTTTGCAAAATTACGAGTTTGATCTTTTTATTGGAAATTGGAAATTGGAAATTGGAAATTACGGACAAAGTTTTGTCCGTTGATCCTCCATCAACAATAATTACCTCGTCCGGCTTTACGGTTTGATGTCCTATTGAACGCAAAAGATTTTCTATTGTTTTTTCTTCGTTTAAAACCGTTATTACAAGTGATGTTTTCATGCTTCCATTTTTGTTTTTTAGAGTATATCATATCAGCATGTTTAACTCGTACCATATGGTTTTTGTAAACATCTTGACATCTTTTGTTTTACTTTGTAGTTTGTTTATCTATCGATTTATATATCCCGCAAGAAAATTCAATTATTTAATTGTTGTTATTTTAATTAGCTTTCTTCCATTGGTAAGTTTATTAAGATTTGGAGATTATGAAAGCGGGGATTTCAATATCCATATTTACAGATCCATGGCTTTTTTTGATGCTTTAAAAGACTGGCAGATTATGCCTTCATGGCCAAAAGATTTAAACGCGACATACGGATACCCGCTGTTTATATTTTTAAACCCGTTACCATATTATGGTATTTCTTTTTTCCATCTGCTAGGTTTTTCTTTTATTGCAAGCACGAAATTATTTTTAGGCATAAGTTTTATTATCTCCGGAATAGGCATGTATCTATGGATACAAAAAATGATTAGAAATTCTTTTGCCGCCTATACCTCTGCAGTATTTTATTTATTCGCTCCGTATCATCTTGTAGATTTGCATTTTAGAGCCACTGTTGGGGAAACACTTTTTTTTGCAATTCTTCCATTTGAGTTTTTATTTCTATACCAAGTCTCAGTTAAAAAAAACTCATTTTGGATTATTAGTTCAGCGATAGGCTATTTTTTGCTTTTTGCTTCACATCAAGCTATGGCAATTTTTTCTTCGACTATGTTATTTCTATATTCATTTTATTTATTTTTACACCAAAAAATGTTCTTATTTAAAAAAATTCTCTATATCTTACTACCTTTTTTATTAGGAATTATTATTTCAGGTTACATTTGGATTCCTCATGTATTTCTCTCGCGTTATACTCTTGTTCATATTCTTTCATCAGAAGTTGTATCGTTTCCAAAACTAAGTGAACTTTTATTTTCTCCATGGAGATACGGTTTCCTTTTCCAGGGGCCAAAAGGTGAACTTTCATTCGCAATTGGATATATTCATCTATTTATTTTAGTATTGAGTATTCTTATGATTATAAATAAAAGAAAAATAAAAAGGAAAAATGATTTTACATTTTGGTTTACTGTTTGTTTATTGATTACATTCTTGGTAACTCCATTTTCATATTTTATCTGGAAGTCTATCCGGATTGTTAACGTAGCGCAATTCTCATCTAGACTCCTTTTAATCGTTAACCTTTGTATTGCAGTAATTGCAGGATGTTACGTTCTTAATAGTAAGAAAAAAAATCTCGTGTTTAGCCTTCTTTTTTTAGTGGTGTTTTCTACAATTTTAAATTGGGGACACAGAAGAATTATTCCCCAAATTACTGATGAAACACTACGACAAAATTTGCCTTTGAGTACTGCGCAAGGAGAAGGACTTGCATATATGGGAAATTCAGTCTGGTGGAAAGATACTGAAAACCTATGGATATCGCATATTCCCGATGTGCATCTTGAAGTAAAGAATGAGAATATTGTTGCTGCTCAAATCAAAAGAACCAGCATAAATCACCAATATATTACTCAGTCAGATTCGGAAATAACATTAAAGGAAAATACTATTTACTTTCCAGGCTGGAAAGTTTTTGTTAACTACAAAAGAGTTCCAATAACTATTAATAATGCTGTAATGGAATTTAAAGTTCCTAGAGGACTTTCATATATTAACATTGTTTATCAAGATATAGGTATATTATTTTTTTCAAAAGTGTTAACATTTGTTTCTTTTTTTCTCTCCATTATTTTTATTCTTAGATATTTTCTTTACACAAAAAGATAAATCTTGTATTATACTGCGTACGGGAAAATGAAAACTATCAAAATCAGAAGTAAAATTGAATGATTGATAAAAAATTTCCCATTTCGATCTCATTAGCTATACCTGTTTACAACAACAAACAAACCGCAATTCCTCTTGTCAAAAAAATTAATTTACTTATTGGTAAAACATGCAGAAGGTATGAGATTTTAATCGCTGATGACAAAAGTACTGATGGCACAACAGAGTTACTTAAACAAAACTTTCTTAACAAAAAAAACATCAAAGTATTTTTGAATAAAAAAAATGTAGGAATTGCTAAAAACATAATGTCTCTTTACAAAAAAGCACGCTACGAATATATTGTACTTTTTAGTGTAGATGGAGATTGGAATCCAAAAGACATAAAAGGACTAATTGAGAAGGCTTATGTAGGTAATTCAGATATGGTAATAGGAAAAAGAGATACGTCTGTTTATTCACTATACAGAAGAACCGTATCCTTTTTTTACAATTTTTTACCGGTTTTATTTTTCGGAATTAATACTATTGATGCAGGAAGTATAAAAATTTTCAGGTCATACTTAATTAAAAGAATTCCTCTGTCATCAAAAAGTGTTTTTTTTGAAGCAGAACTTATTATTAAAGTAAAACGATACGGATACAAGATTGCTTCTATACCAATTTCATTCCATAGAAAAGATAAAAAAACAGGAAGTGGGGGAAAAATCAAACTTATTCTTCAAAGCCTGAAAGATCTTATTAATTTACTTTTTACACTGTGATATAATTTTTCTCTGTCTGTATGGAATATTTTTCAAAAAATATATTTATAGAAGTAACTCATTGGATTAGCGACAGATTATTAGATAATCCGGTAATGTTTAATTACATCCGCTATTTACTAGCTGGAAAACAAAAAGGAATTAGAAAATTTATTAATACGTATTTAGAGAAATATAATTGTAAGTCAATTGCGGATTTTTGCTGCGGTACAGGTGATTTTGCGGTTTGCATACCAAATAATGCAAGCTATATTGGTCTAGATATGAATAAGGATTTCATAAATTACTCTAAAAATAGATTTAAAAATGAAAAAAATAAAAAATTCATCAAAGCAAATGTTATCAGTTCTAAATATATATATGAAAGAAAATTTGACGGAATTCTCCTTATTTCCACACTTCATCATTTGTCTGATAATGAACTCTTAATTCTTCTTCCGAGAATTAAAAAAATTACCAGAAAAATGGTAATCATTGCAGATATTATTCCAAACCCTCCTCATTTATTACAAAAATTTTTTGCCAAAATCGACCGGGGTAGATACGTTAGACCAAAAGAAGAAAAACTCAGAATACTGAAAAAGTATTTTAAAATTGTAAAAACACAAATGATTCCTACTAAAACAGCGGTTCAATTCGGTATTGTCTGCCTTCCAAAATAGCTATGATTGATCCATATCGAATGGTTGCGTTCAACATAATCTCTTTATTAGTCATATCGCTATACCTCTTCATTCACATAAAAATATATCCCAAAAAGAAAATTAATCTTTTTATGTTACTTTTCATTATCTCTTTACTTCCTCTAATGAGTCTCATGAGAAAAGGAACATATGAAAGTGGAGATCTCACACTCCATTCCGTATTTTTAAGAAGTTTTTATGAAAGCCTTTCAGAGGGAAATCTTATTCCCCGGTGGGCAGGTAATTTGTGCGGAGATAAAGGATGCCCGGTCTTTCTTTTTGAATACATAACTCCGTTTTATATTGGATCAATATTTCATTTTTTAGGTTTTTCGCTTATCGATAGCATTAAAGCTTTACTTGCTGTTTCTTTTATTGCCTCGGGTGTCGGAATGTATTTATTTATAAAAAACGAGCTAGGAGAAATGCCAGCTTTTGTTTCAGCTTTATCTTATCTATTTGCCCCTTTCCATCTCCAGGAAATGCATTTTCGGGTTGGCATAGGTATGGTTTTATCATTTGCTTTCGTTCCTTTTCTATTTTTATTTTCTAAAAAACTGGTTATAACTTCAAGCATTAGATATATACTTCTAAACGCACTATTCTTTTTCTTACTCATTACCACACACTCAACAGTTACAATTCTTGTTTTACCTCTTCTTTTTGGATATTTGTTTATTTTCTTGATCAATTCGAAAAGAAAAAAAATTTTTCCGTTTTTTCTTTTAATTGTATCAATTATTTTAGGATTAGGATTATCTTGTTTTTATTGGTTACCTGCGTTAAAAGAAATACAATATACCTGGTATCTAAAAGATTTAATTGTAAATGATTTTAAGCCAATGCAAGAGTACATATTCTCCCCGGCATTTTATGGATTTTTATTCCAAGGTCATAGAGGTGAACTGAGGCTTATTATCGGCTATCCCCATCTATTAATCATATTACTCGCACTACTGTTTTTGATAAAGAAAAGACTCCCTGTAAAAGAAAAAATACGTATTTTTTATTTTTTATTTTCGTTTGCAATTTTTTTTCTTTTACTTCTTAAAATATCAAAGCCTTTTTGGAACTATGTACCGTTTCTTAAAAGCTCTGTTCTTCCTTGGCGGGTTCTTATGCCTATTTCATTTATTACGTCTTACCTTTCTGCAATTGTTGTAAAAAATATTAAAAGCAAACTATGTATACTTTTTATTTGCATTTTTGTCGTGGCCTCAACAATCTTAAACTGGGGAAACAGAAAAATGATTCCTGAGGATCCTAACGCCTATAATACTCACTGGTCATTATATTCAGAGCATTATGAACAAAACGATCCACTTCTTAGACAAAATTATATAAATAACATTGCTTTAGCATCAAGTCTTGTTTTAAAAAGACCACTTTTTCCATTAGAAATTATTAAAGGAAATGGACTCTATAAACAGCTTGAAAGAACCTCAACTAAACACGTGTATATTCTAAAAGCAGAAACAGGTATAAAAATTAAAGAGAATACCTTCTTTTTTCCCGGTTGGAAAGTATTTGCAAACTATAAAGAGATTCCAATTGTATATAACGATCCGGATAATCTTGGGATGATCACATTTAAACTAAAACCAGGACTGTATAAAATTGATGCTCAATTTACCGATACTCCTGTCAGAAGAATAGCAAAAAGTATTAGCGTGTTTTCTACTTTGCTAATAGGCATCTATTTGCTTTATCATTTACTCCATAAACGTACATAAGTATCTGTTACTCGTTCCCAAGTCTGTTTACTAACCCACGCATATCCTTTTTCAATCAATTTTTTTTCTGCCGAAGGATGTTTGATATAAAATTCAACTTTATCTGCCAGTTCTTGTGGTGAAGAAGTAATAATACTATTCTTCGCAAATGGGCTCATTTTCAAATAATCTTTTTTTATTGGATTATCATGTACTGCAAAAACTAATCTTTTTGCCGCCATCGCCTCAAGAATAGAGAGATATCGTGATACAAATGCAAACCGATGCGATGAAAAATATTTTTCCGGATTTTTTTTCCATCCAATTAGATTAACTTGTTTGATTATCTGATTCTTGAATTTTCCATCACCAATAACAGTAAGTTTAAAGTTTGGAACTTTTTTTCTTATCAGTTCAATGGCATCTACATATGTTTTAATCCCCGTCTGCTCATCCAGTCTACCTATAAACAATGCGTTATCACTTTTAACTTTTAACTTTGAACTTTGAACTATGTTCACTCCGCCATAAGAGATATAGTCCGCTTTTGTCCCATACCATTTTTCTATAAAACGCCCTATACAAATATTTCCAAACGATAATTTTTCTGAAATTTTGCGGATAATAATTGCTTTTTGTGAAACCGGATATGATTCGTATCCATGAAATGTTGTATATACCTTCTTTTGCGGAAGTAAAAATCTAAAAGGAAAATACCAAAAAAATACATCATGGCAATGTATAATATCTGAGGAATGGAACAAGTTTCTGTATTTGACAAACCATGGCCATATTTTATATTTAGCTAATTTGTTGCTTGGAAAATAAGGAATTCTGTATATCTTAATGCCTTTGACTTCTTCATATGCTTTTAGATTTTTGTTGTGCTTGACTGTCACCACAGATACAGAAAACCCTTTTCTTACTAAGAGTATACTTATTTGATATACGTGTTTTTCCACGCCTCCAACATGGGGATAAAAAAATGGCGTTAAAAACAAAACATGTTTATTTTTCATTATTGGGTTATTTACAATAAATTCGAGTTATTGTATCATGGAAACCATAATACCTCAATGAAATGAATCAAATTATAAAAAACTGTTCTATTGGAAAAAATACAAAAATTTGGGATTTTGTAAATTTATATGATTGTGAAATCGGTGATGAGTGTATTATTGGAACTTTTGTAGAAATTCAAAAAAATGTTTCCATTGGAGATAAAGTAAAGATTAGCTCACATTCATTTATTTGCGAAGGAGTAACGCTTGAAGATAATGTATTCATTGGACACCACGTTGTTTTCGTAAATGATAAATATCCCCGTTCCACAAATGTAAAAGGAGAATTAAAACAAGACGGAGACTGGAAACTACAAAAAACAATAGTCAAAAAAAACGCATCTATCGGTTCTAATGCAACAATTCTCGGAGGAATGATAATAGGGGAAAACTCTTTGATTGGAGCAGGATCAGTTGTTACAAAAAACGTAGCTAAAAATGTTGTGGTAGCCGGCAACCCAGCAAAAATTATAAAAAAACTACCATGAGTAGGCTGAAAAGCATAACCTCGTGGGCACTTTACGAAAAAATTCGAACTATATTTCAAAGGTAGCCCTTCGACAAGCTCAAGGCAGGCGCTCAGGTGCCCCCACCCCTGTCTGCCGACAGGCCAGGCACTCGCAGCGCGCCATCTTCACGCTCGGCTTTTGACCTCGCTTATGTTTTAGCGCGCGCGACTTTTGGCTTGCTTTGCAAGCCATTTTACCATTTTATGGTTTCTAAGATATTCTGCAGTTCTGATTGAGCAGAGACAGGGGTCACGGGGTTTCCAGAACCAGTTTTTGAGAGTTTAACAAAGATATATGAATAACCATTTTTGTTTTGGATATAATCCTCCCAACCATTGAACGTTTTGTTTTGCTCGTTTGTAGTCTTGTTGGGAATATATTCAGATAACGAAGCTATTCCAAAAATGCCACCATGCGTTCCCGGATCAGTCAATGTAGCCAAAGGGGTGTGATTTTTCCAGAGATAAAATTGTTTTCCCTGAATAGATAATTCGCTTCGATTGTTTTTCCAATCTTGAAATTCTGTATCGGTAACGAAAATTCCACCAGCGGCACCTCCAGCTGCGTATTTATTTACGCCGATGAAAAGGATGAAGTCTCCCTTTTCAAGGATTATCCCGCGTTCAAAACCATCGAGTCGGTTTTTTGTGAAAAACTCTTTGTTAGAAGTAGTATCAAAAAGAGTCCATGCTTTTGGGTACATAAAGGAAAAAGTGTTGTAAGTGTAGGTAGATTCTGTTGAAATAACAGGCGTGGCTGTTGGATAGCTTGATTGTGTTGGTGCATTCGTTTCACCAGCTCTAGGAAGGTCGCTCGGTAGTACGGTTGAAGTATTACTTGATTGTTTCCCAAAGTAATATCCGCCAAAACCAAAAACTACAAAACAAGCAAGTATTATTCCACCAATCAGTAAATAATTCGTTTTTGGTTTTTTCGGTGCAGCAATTGGTTGGTTAATAGGATTTTGATCGACTTGTTGGGCATTTTGATCCCCTACATTTATTTGGTTTTCCATATGTATCTCCAAGAAACAGTATATCATAACTTATTTTTAAATTCAAGGTATTCAAGATTTGACTTGTAATCTCTGTGATATTTTTGGTATATTTAGTTTGTTGCCAGCTTAATCGATTGCTTTTTTAATGGCCGCTTTGGACAGCTTGAGCAATCGAGTTGGCAACAACCAGAGCGGCCATTTAAGTTCTTTAAAATTTTTGCGTTTTTCTTTGTAATCATTTCTCACAAGAAATGATTTGTCCGAGCCGACTTTTTACGAGGCCGAAAGCCGAGCGTGAAGATGGCGCTCGCCGCGGGGGCGGGCGCGGCGAGCGCCATTCCCGACTCGCCGGAAAATCCAAAACTGTGGATCCGGAAGGGATCGAACCTTCGACCTTTCGGATGTGAACCGAACGCTCTTCCACTGAGCTACGGATCCAAGTACTTTATTATAATTCCCTCTCATTGACAAAGCAAGTTAGCTTCTGACACAATAAATACTATGTTTATTCTCCATAAAATATTTGAGTTTCTTCTTGATACTATCCAGACAATCCTTCTTGCCGCATCTGTATTTTTGGTAATTTATATATTTATCGCAAGACCATTTCAAGTCAGTGGACAATCTATGTATTCTACATTTAAAGACGGTGAGTATGTCTTGACAAACCTTATAACCCTTCGATTCGAAACGCCGGTAAAAGGAGATGTAATTGTATTCAAAGCACCCAATGATCCCGACAAGGATTATATTAAACGAATAATTGCAACAGAGGGTGATAACGTATTTATTAAAGACGGATTCGTATATCTTAATAATCAAAAACTAGATGAAAGTAAATATCTCCAAAGCAATGTACGTACATATGGCGAGTCGTTTTTAACCGAAGGCAAAGTAATTACAGTAGACAAAGACGAATTTTTTGTACTAGGAGATAATAGACCTGCCAGTTCTGACTCAAGAGAGTTTAAGCCGATAAAGCTTTCTTCCATCATTGGAAAATCAATGTTTGTATATTGGCCTCCAAATGCTATGAGGTGGGTTAAAAACCCATACTACAACTGATTGTCTCTCGTCAACTCGTCATAAATCTTTTTAATAAATGCTGTAGTTTGCTCAATATCTCCCTTAACCACAAGCATAATTTTCGCTTGGCTTCTTGATTGGAAAATAGATGCTTTTGTAGCACCTATCTTATTTTGCAATTGCCTTGCCATATCTTCCTGTTCGGGAACATATAGTCTATCCTGGATAGTCCTAGGATCTTTCTTTTCAATTTCTCCTTTTACTTGCCTTGCCATATCTTCTGTTTGTCTAACAGTACTATTTTCTCGCAGAATCTTTTTAAACAATTCAAGCATGAGCTTGGGATCGCCTAATGAGATAAGCGGACGAACATGGCCTTCCGTAATAACTCCTGCTGCCAATGCGTCTTTTATAGCATCGGGAAGGGATAACAGCCGAATGGTATTTGAGACTGTAGGCGCGCTTTTTCCAACTCGTTTTGCAACTTCGTTTGTACCAAGCCCAAATTCATCAATGAGTCTCTTGTAAGCTAAAGCTCTTT
The DNA here is from genome assembly GCA_001784115.1 of Candidatus Levybacteria bacterium RIFCSPLOWO2_02_FULL_37_18. Classification (GTDB taxonomy): domain Bacteria; phylum Patescibacteriota; class Microgenomatia; order Levybacterales; family UBA12049; genus 2-01-FULL-37-20. The sequence goes on from MFPD01000019.1 coordinate 11,334, forward strand.
CGATGGGATTAAGTTCCTCCCTCTGAACGTTTTCAACAATTGACATCTCAAGCATTCCCTGAGGAGTGGTTTCTTTGATTACAACCGGAACTTTTGGTAAGCCTAAAATTTTTGCAGCTCTCCATCTTCTCTCGCCAGCGATTATTTGGTATCCGGCCGGAGTTTTTGCCACAACAAGAGGCTCTAATATACCCTGTTCACGAATTGAATCTACTAAATCAGATAAAGAGTCAGGTGTGATTATTCCCCGCGGCTGAAGTGGGTTTGCCTGAAGAAGATGTGTTTCCAGTTCATAAATAAATTCTTGTTGATTATCCATGTATAACCTCAATTACTTTTTTACCCAAGTCAGACTTAAATTTTACAATACCTTGAGTAATGGCAAAAAGTGTATAGTCTTTTCCCATAGAAACACCGTTTCCAGGGAAAAACTTAGTCCCCTTTTGCCGTACTAAAATATTGCCAGGAAGTACTTTTTCCCCGCCATATTTCTTAACACCGAGTCTCTTTGCTATAGAATCTCTATTTCCTTTTACTGCTCCTTGTGCTTTTGTATGTGCCATATAAACCTATTTCCCGTGAAAACACATGTATTGTAAACAGACTTTTCACAAAAGTCAATCCCGAAAATAGTAAGTAACAGTTCACACTTCTAACATAAAACTGTCATTCTGAGACTGAAAGCAGAAGAATCTTTTACCGAATAGATCCTTTACTACGTTTAGGATGACGAGATCGTGTCGGAAGCGTGAACAGTTACAATAGTAACTATTCAGTTGTTACCAGTTATTGTCATTCTAAGAGTTAGCCCGCTCTGCCTTCGTCTTCAGCGAGGCGAGCTTGCCTCGCTCAACGGGGCTTGTGAGAGCTGAGCTCTCTGTCCAGAATCTGATTCTGGAAAAGTCGTTGCTTTCCAGAATGACGATTTGAAGCAAAGCTGGGGTAATGTCAGCGAAAAGATCACTTTCTTGAAGAATCAACTATTGCTTCTATTAAAAGTTGGGTTTTTGAGCTTCTAAACCCAATAGTCCTTCTGATTCTTGTCTTGGCTTTAAACGTGGATACATCAATTTTTTTGCCTTTTACGTCACCAATAACTTTTGCCTTAACAATAATCCCGGAGACCTTCGGTCTGCCGACAGTAACTTTTCCATCCGAAACATGCAACAAAACTTCCGAAAGGTCAACACTTGAATCTTTTTCGGCGTTAAGGTTATCTACTTCAATTGTATCTCCTGGACAAACTTTGTATTGTTTTCCTCCTGACGTAATAACTACGTATTCCATCCAACCATTATATCAAACTTACTAACGTATTTCCAGGACTTCCGCACCCCCAATCCCCCTCTTAATTGAAGAAAGAATTCCTAAAATAATAAAATTAGATAAAAGTGAACTTCCGCCATATGACATAAAAGGCAGTGTTACTCCTGCTATGGGCATAATTCCAACATTCATACCGATGTTGACAAAAAATGGAATTAAAAAAAGAAAAAAAGAGCATAGTGCAAATGTTTTACAAAACCTGTCAGTTGAATTAGCAAAAACAGTATAAATGTTGTACAACAATATAAAAATTGTTATGAGCAAAATACACACTCCGATAAATCCAAATCCCTCGCTAAATGTTGCAAAAATAAAATCGGTATGTCTTTCCGGCAAAAAACGAAGCCTTGATTGAGTTACTTCAACCATACCTTTACCAAAAACCATTCCCGATCCAACCGCAATAATAGACTGAATTACATTATACGATGATCCTAAAGGATCTTTCCAGGGATGAAAAAAGGTTACAATTCTCTGTCTTTGATACTCATGCAAAAATTTCCAAACAATGGGAGAAAAAACCCCTAACCCTAACACTCCAAAGCCAAACCATACCAACGGATAGCCAAATATCAGTAACGTAAAAAACGTAACACCGGTATATAATAATGCATTTCCTAAATCTGGCTGAAAATAAATCAATAATAGAATTGGCAACAAAAACGCCCATATTCTTACAAAAGACTTAAAATTAACTGTGGTAAGGTTTGCGAGATATGAAGAAAGTGTTATCGCCAGAAATGGTTTTAGTACTTCAGAAAATTGAATTCTAATTCCAAAAAAATCAATCCACCTCACTGCCCCTTTACTTTCAACTCCAATAAAAAAAACAATTAAAAGCAAAATAATCGATGCTATATATATAGGCACGCTGTAGTATTGAATTGCTTTAAAAGATACATGAAAAAAAATAAAATAAAACAAGAGTGAAATGCATGCAAAAATAAACTGGCTTCTGAAAAAACCTATCTGAATGGAAAACAAAGTTGTTAAACCTAATATAAGCAATACAAAAACCGGAGTCAGCAGCCCCCAATCGATGGAAATGGTAGATTTTGAGGTCATAATCTCTTGACGATAAACTCACCAACTGACAGTGATTCCACAAGAGCTTTTTTCTTTATTTCTCCTTCAAATTCCTTCGGCCAAGCGGGTAATGATACGGCTACTTTTTCATCGAGCTGGGTTCCCAGCTTTTTTCGTTCTTCCTGAATTTGTCTAATTAAATCTCGAGTCTGTCCTTCAGTTTTCAATTCTGATGTAATATGCGTATCGACAAATATACCTTCGGCAAACTCCACCTTTTGAGGGTTATTTCTCAGTCCCTCGTAATACGTATACTCTATATGTTTTATGTTGAGTTCACCCTTTATTATTTCTTCATACTCTTGCCACCGTTTCTTTTCTACCGATTTAAAACCGCAAATCCATAACGTATTTAACGGTTGACGTACTCGTATCCCTTTTTCTTTTCGTAAAGCATGCGCTCTTTCAACAAGAAATCGAACACGCTCCATATCTGTTATCAATTGATAATTCACATTTTTAAAATCTGTGTCTGGCCAATACGATAAATGCACGGATTCTTCACCTGTTAGATTTTTATACATTTCTTCCGAGATAAATGGTACAAATGGAGCAAGGATTTTTGAAATTTCTACAAGAACCGTCCAAAGCGTTTGATACGCATCATCTTTATCTTTTCCATTTTCTGCTGTAGGACCAACCCTGTTTCTACTTCTTCTCACAAACCATTTAGACAAATCGTCAATGAATTTATTAATGTGTTCTATTGCCGAAACCGTATCGTAAGATTCTAGCGAACTTGTAACAGCTTGTATCAGTTTTTGAAGCAATGATAGAATCCATTCGTCCAATATGTTTTGAGGTTTGCCCGCCTTGAAGCGAAGCGGGAGTTTTGAGTTTTGAGTTTGCGGACTCCACGAATCCACATTAACGTTTGTCACAAAAAAGTTATACACATTCCAGACAACAAGCAACATTCCTCTAACCTGATTTCTGTATTGTTCTTCTGAGATTATAATGTCTTCTCCATGCATCACTGGTGATCCCATAAGATATAACCGCAGAGCATCTCCGCCGTATTTTTGTAAAAGTAATTTTGGGTCTGGATAATTGCCTAAATTTTTACTCATTTTTCTCCCGTCTGTTCCTAAAATAACACCGGTTACGACTACGTTTTTAAACGCGTTTGAATCAAAAAGCGCGGCTGATATAACATGCAAAACATAAAACCACGCTCTGATTTGCCCGGTATATTCAACAATAAAATCCGGCGGAAAGAAATCTTCTAATTTTACATTTTTGTTAAATGGAAAGTGTCTCTCCGCAAAAGAAGCCGAACCTGCTTCTATCCATGAATCTAGCACTTCCGGTACTCTCTTTGCTAACTTGCCGCATTTTGTGCATTTTATTAAAACTTCATCAATTTCAGGTTTATGCAGATCTGTAATTTTTGTTCCGCTTAATTCTTCGAGTTCGGAAATTGATCCGGGAACAAAAAGCTCTTTGCATCCGCACTCCCAAACAGGAACAGGACTTCCCCAATACCTGCTTCTTGAAATACACCAGTCAGGCGCTGCTTCCAAACTCTTTAAAAACCGTCCCATTTTAAAATGAGCAGGAAACCAACGTACTTCCTCATTTGTTTTCTTCATTCGAGGTTTTAGTTTTTGGACATTAACATACCATGCATCTTGCGGTGCGTAATAGAGCCTGGTGTGGCAGCGCCAGCACAATGCAACGCTGTGGGCTAATTTTTCGTCTTTATAAACAAGCCCCCTCTTTTGCAAATCTTCATTTACAGCTTTATTTGCCTTAAGGTAATACATTCCGCCAAACTTTGGCACGTTTTTCTTTATAATTCCTTCTTCATTAACATGAAGTTCTATGTGGATATTTTGCTCCTGCATTACTTTTAAATCTTCCTGCCCGTATGCTGCTATGGTTACAACTCCTGTCCCTTCATCTGCGGTAACAAAATCACTACCAACTATTTCAAATGTTTTTTCACCTTTTGCTATCGGGTAGTAATCGTAGTGAGGAATAAATTTCTTGCCAATCAATTCTCTTCCTTTAAACTCCTCAAGTATTTTATATGCTGGTTTTTTACTCAAAATTTTTAGCGTTGCTTTTGCCAGAATATATTGTTTGTCGCCTTGTGTAACTTTTACATATAGTAAGTCTGGATTAACAGCAAGAGCAGGGGTTGCGACTTTGTTCCAAGGAGTTGTTGACCAGGCAAGAATGTACGTATCTTTGAGTTTTGAGCTTTGAGTTTTGAGCTTATATTTATATACCGTAGCAGAATCGGTAACTTCCTTATAATTGTCCGCATCCATGGCAACTTCAAAATTTGATATAGGAGTCGAACAGTGCGGACAGTATAAAGAGACTCTCAAACCTTTATAGATATATCCTTTATCATACATTTGTTTAAATACCCACATAACCGATTCCATATATGATAAATCCATGGTTTTATAGGCATTTCTAAAATCAACCCATCGGGCAATGTGCATAATGTACCATTCCCATTCTTTTGAAGATTCGGAAACATACTTTCTGCACTCTTCTATGAATTTTTTTATACCTATTTTTTCTTCGATTTCTCGTTTACTTTTTATTCCAAGCTTGGTCTCTACTTTATTTTCTGCAGGTAATCCATGGACATCCCAACCCCAAACACGTCTAACCCGATATCCTTTCATGGTAAAAAATCTGGGGAACATATCTTTTGGAATACTTACCAAAAGACTGCCGTAATGAGGCAAACCTGTAATAAACGGAGGACCGTCTAAAAATGTCCAGGTTTTATCCTTTGGACGCGACTTAATAGACTTTTCAAAAATCTTATTTTCTTTCCAGAATTTTAAAATTTCCTCCTCAAGCTTTGGAAAATCAACATGTGGACTTACCTGCTTAAATCTTCCTTTATTCATACCTACAATTGTAGCGGAAACGCAAAATTTGTTCAATATGCGAACTTAATGTAATGCGTCATACTGAGAACGGAACAAAATGGTGCAGTTTTTGCTAAAATTGTCATAATGCTTAAAAAAACTTTTCTATTTATTTCACTTGTCTTATTATTATTGCTTTCTCTATTTCCTCGTTCAATCGAAGTACTAAATGGAAATCCTGTATTTGAAATTGATCAAGGAAGAGATTATATGGCTGTAAAAGACATTGTAGTCAATCACAAATTTACTCTTATCGGCGCAGAGCTAGGAGCAGGACATGCAGGATTAAGGTATCTGTTTCACGGCCCTGGATATTTTTATCTTTTGGCAATTCCATTTATTCTTTCTAACGGTAACCCTGTTGGAGGAGTATTTCTCATGTTGCTGCTCGGACTTTCGACGATTGGATTTGGTATGTATTTTGTAACGAAATTCTGGGGATTAAAAGAAGGATTTTTAATGGGATTTTTACTTGCAGTATGTCCTTACTTAATAGGACAATCAAGATTTTTTGAGAACCATTTTGGAACGCCTATTTTTATTCTTCTTGTTTTTTACTTCACATATTTGTTTACAAAAAATGTTAAAAAAAATAACTCTCGCTACATTTTTTTAGCAAGCTTTATTGCCGCATTATTGTATAATCTTGAATTTGCAATTTCCATTCCACTTTGCATTTCTATCGTTGTTTACTCAATATTTTTATTCAGAAAAAAGTTTTTCTCAAAATTTCCATTTATTCTCGCAGGACTTGTACTCGGCTTTTTGCCGATGATTCTGTTTGAGATGCGTCATGGATTTATGGGAATTAAAAGTTTGTTAGGGTATATTTTTATGCACCAAAAAACATATACGACTTCAAAACCAATGCTTATTCATGCAGATGGCATATACAAACTTTTTATCTTAACCCTTGCCGATTCATTTCCTGCAAAATTACTCCTTACCTCCAAAATACTTCCGACTGCATTTTGGAGTTTTTTTGCAATTACCATGCTTGTGTGTTTTAAAGAGAAAGATAAGACAAAAAAGAATTTTTTACTATTTCTTCTTCTGTTATTTCCCGTTAATTTTTTAGTGTTTATGCTACTTCGAAATATCGTGTTCCAACATTACATAACAGATCTCCTTCTGGCATTTTTGTTTTTTATTGTTATTGTATTGTCATGGTTGTATAAAAACGGTCTAACAAAAACTGCCATGCTTTTATTAGCATACGTTATTGTTCTTATTGTAATCGGCGGATACAACGGAATTATGGTTTCAAAATCGGATTACCACGATTATGGTGGAGTTCATAAACTAAAAGGGAAAATAGATGCAATTGATTTTATCTATAAAGATGCAGATAAAAAACCATTCGGCCTGTTTGTCTTTACTCCCGGTGTGTATACATATCCGTATGATTATTTGTTTTGGTGGCATGGAAGAAAGAAATATGGTTATGCTCCAAATCAGGAGAAAAAAGGAACATTTTATTTATTGATCGAAAAAGATATTGCAACACCCTGGTCTTATATTGGATGGAAAGAAACAGTAATAAAAGAAGGAAAAGTGGTTTTCCAAAAAACACTACCAAGTCAGCTGATAGTCGAGAAAAGAATAGGGGAATAAATATTTACTTTGTTGGAAACATTCTTTTCTGTACGATAAATCCGCTGGCTAACGTATGCGTATCCAATACAACACCATCTTCAATAACGGTTTCGAGCCAACCTTTATACGACCACGGTTTACTTTTATCTACTTCTATTAAAAGATACACGAGCCCTTTTTTTTCTTTGTAAGGAATATAACCGTACTTTTTCTTTCCATACCACATAAACAGATAGTCATATCTGTCGGTAAGAACAGCAGGAGAAAATTCATACACTCCAAACTTCTTTCCATGTGCGTCTTTATAAATATAATCAATAACTTCTGTCAGACCCTTAATTTTATTATCTCCTCCAAAATCTTTAATATCAGATCTCGTTATGGTAATTGCACTTTGTACTCCAACAAAAGTAATTAACAACAGAAACACCAATATAGGAGCAAACAGTATCTTGCTTTTTTCCCATGCCGCAGAAGTAATGTAAACAACTACAACAATTATCATAATATTAAGTTCTGTTAAATAGTGACCGTATATACTATTTTTAAGAGGAATAAATACCAAGAATACTATTATGGGAAGAAAAGAAAGAAATAGGAGAATATTTTTTCTTTCTCTGTTTTTTTCCTGAAAAAGAAAGTATACAAAAAAAAATGCAATCATTCCTATCCCAAGAATTGAGTCGACAATGATTTGTTTTGGAAATGTATCTATAAAGATATAGCGTATTGTCTGCAAATGATCAAGCAGAAAATCTCTTTGATGAGCTAATGCAGGTTTTTGTATATAACCCACTATATTCATAAAACCATGAAATCCATGACGAAGCTCGAAAAGCATCATCGGTAAAAAACCAATGAGAAATCCTGCTGCAAGGAAAGCATAGCTTTCCCGAGATTTTATTCGAAGAACAATTACTGCATACAGAAGTAACGATATGCATACAACAGCTGCAATTCCCAAATCAAAGTTATACGTAAAAGCAGAACATAAGGCCGAAAGAAATAAATATTTTTTACTTTTGCTAATCTGCATACTATAAAAAAAGCTTAAAAGAATAAAAAAAGTGCCTATGTGAGGATTCCAGACAAAGCGCGATTGTGAAATAATTGGAGGAGATATAGCCATTAGAAGTGCAGATATCCATCCGCCCATTTCACCGTATAACCGCTTCCCAAACTTGTATGACAAGATAATTGAACCAATGCCAAATAAAAACATGAGCACAACCCCTCCATACGGATCACCTCCCGTTAGAAGAAATGGAATAGAAAGAAAGTAATAATAAATGGGGCCGTGAAAGACGTATGAGATACCAGAGTATCCATTACCAAGTTCGGGACCTATAAGAGTAAGTTTATGGTCTTCAACAATTTTTTTAACTGCAAGATAATCTCTTCCCTGATCCAAACCAAATACATAATTCTTATTGAGAATCTCAACAGCTCTTGGAAAAAGCGAAAGAAGAGAAATAAATATCAGTACAATGAAAAGTAATTTTTTTCGAAATGCCATTTGCATACAAGCTTATCTTTTCACAAGTGAAACAAAAAATAAAGAGCGGAGGATATGAGATACAAATTTTAACTTCTCTGTCTCAGCAGAGAAACGTTTTATTTTTGTTATAATTAATCATGACTTTGATTTATATAATATTGAGAGTTTAACGCTTATTCTTTATTCTGTAAGAGAATTGTATTGTAGAACAACAGAACAGAAAACAAAAATGCTCATTCCTTATATACTTTAATAAGGCTTCTTCTCATCTTATGAAAAACTCATCCATGTCGCACTTTTTATGTATTGTACGACGCGGTTTTGAGGCTAGGTTTTTTCCAAACTTTCTTTCAGAGCGTTTGTAATAAGAGTTTCAAGTTTCGCAAAATCGTGTTGATCTGCTGCTTTCATTGCCTCAACATACCTATTTCTATCCTTCTCCGTTTCTGCTTTAATTGTCAGTAGCGGAAATCCCAAATTGAGAAGTACTAGGTTTGTAAGCAATCGTGCAACTCTCCCATTGTAATCATTAAATGGATGAATCCAGACAAAGCGATGCTGAAACCATGCCAGAAGTGAAATAACCTCTGCCAAATACTGTTCCTCATCTTCATAAGAGGGTAAGTGTCGCACCCGCTCAACTAGATCATCACAAAGGTTTTTTACCAACTCAGAAATACGGCTGTAATGAGGAGGTTTGTAACCTTCAATGTTACGTCAATTGTCCTAAAGTGTCCTGCCCAATCTGGAAATAAAAGCGCAAAACCTTCCTTATGCACATCTTTGATAAGCTGTGGCGTAATTGGCTTTCGTTGTTCACTCAGTTTAACAATATCCTCTTGTGCTTTCTTAACAGCCTCTGTTTCAAGCTCAACAACTTTTGAGCGAGGCAAGATACCAAAAGCAGTATCCTTGTAACTTGTTGCAGACTTGGGTTTTGTTGACTGTACCACAGAATTATTTTAGCACAAGAGTCATTTGAAGAGAGCTTGTACTTGCTTATGGGTGACTTTTTCTCCCTCAAGACGCATAGTATGATAAAGATCATTCTGGAGAAACTTTTTCAAATCTGGCATTTTACCCACGCTAAGATAGCGTTCCTTGTATTTTTTAAACGCTAATAAAAGACTTTTGTTTTTCAAAACCACTCTTGCAGTCATACAGCTTATTGTATCAAAGATTCCACTATTGTGCAAAAGGCGAACTGAAAATAGTTTAATTTCTTTGCCGTAGAAATGCGGGCCGCCCATTGGGCGAGCCTCGCCGAACTTCGCTAATTCCTTTGCCTCAAGAATGCGGGAATTCCTGCGACAAAGCCTTTCATTGAAGCTAATTTCTTATTAAAGCACCTATTAAAAAGTTTACCTTTTTAAGTCTTCAAGAAGAATATAACAAAAAAGATTGGATGAAGTCAACATTGTTTAGTTTCTATGTATCATATAGGAACTTTTCATAGACTTTGGTACAATGCCTAAATATGACAATTGATAGATTTTCCTATGCTTCTTTGCATTTAGAATTATTATTTGATGATACGCAATTAGGCTATGCTACGGGATTCGTAGTCCTTCATAAAAATTTATCCTATTTAATGACAAATTGGCATGTAGTTACTGGTCGCCACCCTGAAACTAACGCCCCGATATCAAAAACTGCAGGTATTCCAAATTGCTTAAATGTATGGTTTCACCGCAAGCATCCTGATTTGCACATCTGGATACAACAAAAGATTTATCTATTTGATAAGAATGGGGATAAAATATGGAAAGAACATCCCAGGAAAAGTAATGTTGATGTAATAGCCATCCCACTTGGAAATTTAGGTAGTTCAATTGTGCTTCACACTCTTGAATTGAGTCTTGCAGATACACAAATTTATTTAGCACCATCCGAACCAGTTTCCATTATTGGCTATCCTCTTGGACAGACAAGTTATGGTAGATTTCCCATATGGAAAACAGGACATATAGCATCAGATATAGACTTAGACTATGATGAAAAACCCGCTTTTTTAATTGACGCAACAACGAAAGAAGGCATGTCAGGATCTCCTGTTGTTGCAAAAAGGATTGGACTAATAACAACCGCACCAGGAACACATGTAATGGGCGGAGAAAGAATAAAGTTTCTCGGAGTTTATTCCAATAGAACAACCAATATTAGCGACATAGGCGTTGTCTGGAAGCCTAAAGTAATTGAAGAAATTTTGAATTCTTAAAATCATCCGATTGAAAAGTTTACCTTTTTAAATCTTCAAGAAGAAAGGTCAAATAATCGTATATTTACGCTATTCTATGGAATTCAACTGTTCAACCTCTAGAACCACAATTTTATTTACAGCCATCATACCATCACAGTAAAATTGGAGATTGCCAGTGATCTGCAATTGCGGATCAGGAAATTTAAACGTTATTGAACCTAAATATGTAGAAATGCCATTAGGATGAATTACACCCAAATTATCAGAATAAGAGACAGTCTGATAACGGTTCATTGAGCTCACATTCTGTAATTGATGAGTTACGCTTACAACTTCTAAATTTTGCATAAACATTGCCATGAAACCAGTATATTTTGCAACTGCCCTACCCTCATTTTTGAAATAGAATTTTAATTCTCTAATTGATGTATCAGCTAAATGTGGATTTACGACTTCATAAGAAAGATCTAAAACTGGTTTTAACTTTCTTCCAAACATATCTTCCAAATCAAAATGCTCAAGCCTATAAAATCCTTCTACGCTTCTTTTATAATATTCTCTATCATTATTATTCCTGTGTGGAGCTTTTGAGCTAGCTGGGATCAAGCATTTTATATAACCCCTACTACTAGAACCATCTTTTTCAATTTTCTCAACTAAAACTCCTTCAATCATCGGGGTTGTAGCCATAAGAAGAGACGATTTTAGGCTTTGCAGAAATAAGTCAATTTGGTTTATCGGAATTAGCCTGCTTGCCGTTTCGGATCTTTTTCTTGTTTTTACCCCCCAAACCAAAACCCCACCATCAGAATTTGCAAATCCCGATAAAGCCTTGTAAAAATTCTTTTTGTCATCTTGATCCAAATTACCCTTCTTGGCATTACTCTTTTGCTTAAATTCCAAATAAAGACTTTCAGGAGTACGACTTATCACAAGATTGCGTAAATCTGTTTCTGTTTTTAAAGATGAATATAAAGTATTTGCAGTATCCATTCAGATATTCTTAAAATTTTATTCTCTATTTTAACTATTTGCAAGTCAATGTCGCACAATGGTAGGTATGCGACATGGATTTGAAGCTAAACCACTAAACAAAAATTGTCCTGAAGCTAACTCATCTACTATAAGATTGTTTTTTCTGCAATTTATTACTGCAGTCATTTAGTGATTTCAAAATTTATCTAGTAGGGGCACTACTACTTCTAATCTGCTCAGTCGTTCTAACAAAGATATCTATTGCCCTCACAGAGTTTGGGAGTATACTTAAGGGTAGAATGAGTAATTATGCTTGTAGAATTTGTAGTTCAGAAAATAGAGTAAATATTGAGAAATTGCTTGCTCAAAAAGTGCCATTTAGAGAGATTGCGAAACAGTATAAAAATTCCTTTGATATAGATGACATTCACTTATTGGAACAAAGCGTTTCTTCCCACAGAAAACATATCCCAAAAGAACTAACAGCAGATGAAAAAGAACTACTCAACAGAATGTCTAAAGGCGAAGCTTCATTTGAAGAAGTAAGCAGAGTTGTTGCTGTAAAAGTTTTTGAAAAAATGCTGAAGAACCCAGATGACTTTCGCTATATTGATTTCTTTAGGACAGAACTATTGAAAATTAAACAAGAAGAAACGCAAGTAAAAGAAACATGGGCAAAAGAAATTATTGCAAGAGTATTTTCAGGTAAATTACCATTACGAGATTGTCCAAAGTGTGGACATAGTCTACTACCAGAAGATAATATAAATGGAGATTTAACCAATTAGCTTTAAAAGGGTTATTGCCTTACAGAAACAATCAAAAATAATATTTTGCTAGAATCGTTAGAAATTAAAGAGCATGTTCTTTATCAAACAGGTATGGTTTGTAGTAATCAATCGTTTCTTTCATTGCCTTTTCGTCAAAATGTTCTTTTGAATTAAAGCCTCGTAGCTCGTATGTTCCATCGGCAAGATCATATACCCAAGCATAGAAGATACGATCTGGTTTCTCCTGAAAAATAATCTGTATATCTTTACCTCCCCCTATATTACCGTTTATGGTTAAAACGACAAATTTGCTTTTGTAGTAGTCTTTTTCAAACGAATCTAAACCGCTAATAATGCCTTCACGATTATCCTTTTGAATGGCCGTCATAGAGATAGTAACTTCACTGCTATCATTGACGAGATAGGCATTTAAGGCTTTACGCAGATATACTACATAAGGGTTTTTGTATACTCTGTAGTACCCTTCAAGGTCTTTCTGGTCAATGACTAAAGGTTTAAGCTCTATTGATTTATTCGTGTTAATAGATGCCTCTTGTTTTAGGTATATTGGATTTTCTTTAAGGGAATATCCGTAAACAGCAATAACGATAAATAGGACAACAAAAAGCAGTATATATAATTTACGAGATAGTTTCATTTTGCTTTCTGTTGCCGAAACTCCATCTCTCCTTCTAAATTAGATAAGCGGTAGCTGTTAATAATTGATTGTATATAAAGTTTTTTAACATAGTCAATTAGTTTGCTGACAAAGATACCTATAGCTATAAATATTCCTATTGCAATTACGTTGTCTGTATCACCCCAGCTTGTAATTTTGTTGAAAATTCCTTGAAAGATATGGATTAGAAGGAAAAAACTACCAAACCAGAAAGCTAAAAATAAAACCATTGAGATCTTTTCTGCTTTTCTTATAACAGCATAAGAATAAAGTTGCTGATCAAGCGTTAACCCTTTAGTGTTAAATTGTGAATGATCTAAATACCTTAAACATTCCACCACTTCATATTTGGACAAAAACTTAGCTTCGTTCATAGATCAAAATTTTGCATCCTCACCATATCGCCAGTATGGCATTCTTGCCATATTAAATGCAAGAGGTGAAACAATGGGAACTATTACTCAAAGGCTTGGTTCAAGAATAAAAAAACTAAGAGAACAAAGAAGGATATCTCAACTTGAATTGTCACAGAAAGCAAATCTTGATTTAACGACTATCAATGAGATTGAGAATGGTAATCGTGAGCCCATGTTAAGAACTACTTGGAAGATAGCAAACGCTTTGAATGTCTCACTTTCTCAATTATTTGACTTCTAAAAAAATTTAGTTGACTAATCATCTTGTTTATGATTAAATATTTATGATGAGATATTTACGAATCAATTTAAGCATTGTCCTCTAATCATTAGCCAGTAATGGCATCCGATTAAAGTAGGCGTAGCTTGTTAGGATTCTTAATAAGAATTTAGCAAGGAACACGCCTTTTTTGATGGTAAAAAATCGGATGTAAATAAAAGCTCCCGTTGGAATTACATCCGAGACGGGAGTTTTTATATGGGTATCACAAAAGATGTCTTAGAAAATTCAGTTAACAGACTAACCGTTAACAGTAAAGATAAATCTATACCTACTGTTAACAGTAACAGTGGTAGAGTTTATCCTTATTTAGATGGGGAAGATACTACGTCTGAAGGTGTTGCTATAAAACTCGCAGAAGATTTAGACGACATGAAAAGTCTTGGCTATTATCAAATTCTGGCTAAAGAAACTAATCCTCAAATTCTCCTAGACATACTGAACTATACCCTTGAAACTGACAAGCTTGGAAAAATTCGTACAACAAAAGCTATTTACTTTATGTTCATGCTTAAAATTCGTGGAATAAGAACTAAATTTAAAAAAGAAAAATGAAAAAGTTACAAAGTGACAAAAATTTAACAAAACAGGTGCGTATAGATACTGGGTATCATACATTGCTCAAAATTAAAGCTACGAAAGCGGGAGTGTCCATTAAAACGCTTCTAGAGGGGTACTTAGCAGACCTTTTGGCAGTTGATGAGGGGGTAAAAAGTGTTTCTTAAATTGCAAACCATCACTTTTATATTTCTTGCGAGGAAGTACGAGGAGTGGCTTGTGGTTTGAGAGTGAGGCTTAGGAAACTAACCCTCACGAATGAAACTTCAAGATTTTATTTAGTTACTATTTTTACTTCCAATCCGTTATTAGTCATTGTAGCATTATAAGAAAAACGCTCATCATCATCAATTTTGAAAGAATCTATTGACAATTTTATGTCTTTCAAAATATCTTTTGGCTCAATATACTTTCGCAATAATGGATGTCTTTGAATTGCTTTCTGTAAAAATTCTGTATCTAAATGAACATAAGTGTCATTTGTAGTTTTAATATCTCTGTGTCCTAAAACTGTTGCAACTAAAGTAATGTCGTGGGTAGACTTATAAAGTTGTGTTGCGTAAGAGTGTCTTAACAAATGTGCGTGAACACGCTTTGTGATCCCTGCTTTCTTTGCTCTCAATCTTAAATCGTTATTAAAATCTCCTGGGTGTATATGCTGATTTTTACTGTTAGTAAAAACCAAATCTTCATCATTTTTTCCTTTGATTATTTTTTCAAGCAATTGTTTTATTGAACCTTTAAAAAAGATAAATCTATTATGTTTGTTTTTTGTATTTATTATAAATGCTCTTTCATTTTCTATATCTAAACGCTTTACCCTTAATGAGGCTGCCTCCTCAAATCTGCATCCAGTAATAGCAAGAAAATTAGTGAATGTTAAATTTTTAAAATCTAAATCATTACAACTGACTCCGTTTCTATTTTTGTAATCAAGATGCGTATTAAGCAGTCGTTCAGTCTCCTCTGGCGTTAATGGATTTATTTCAGGTTGAGTTTTTGGCAAACTTTCTGTACCATCCATAAATCCTGTGGGTAGTCCTCTATCCTTACAGTATCCCTCAATGTGATTTAGTGTTTGAATATAGGTATTCACTGTGGCATTGCTTAACTTTTCTTTATCTTTTTTCTCGTATAGGAAGTTTTCTACTGATTGTTTTGAGAGTTCTGTGTTGTTTAACAATAGCCATTTTTTAATAATAAGAAATCTTCCCGAATAAGTACGGATTGAGTTTGGATAAAGTTTCTTTTTAATTGTCAGGTATTGTATGAAATCTTGTTGGTCTATTTGCATACTCCCCTTCGGGAGTAGCTTGTGGAATGAGAGGATTCTTGCGAGGAACTAATAACATTATATCAATAATTCCTATACAATTCAACTCATTCTGCTACTCTCAAGACATTAAAAAAGCACCCCCTTAGGTGCTTGGTCTGAAAGTAGCTTTTAGTAGTTAATTCCTCTGTCTTAGGAATGCGGGAATGTCCCAGACGTCCTCTTTGTCTTCTGCGGGAGTTTCTGCTGATTCTTCCTTAGGTTGTTCTTCAGGGTTTACAGCGGACGGAACAAACTGCTGGAGTTTTTGTTTGGTTTGATCAAATCCGGTTGCAATAACCGTGATCTTAATCTGATCATGCATTGATTCGTCAATGGTTGCTCCGAATATAATATTTGCATCTGGATCTGCAGTCGATGAAATAATTTTTGCCGCTTCGTCCACCTCGCTCATTGTCAAATCTGGTCCGCCAATGATATTAAACAAAACTCCTCTAGCTCCATCCATTTTAATTTCTAAAAGTGGTGAAGCCACTGCGCTTCTTGCTGCAGTTTGGGCTCTATTTTCACCCACACCGGTCCCAATACCCATAAGTGCCGAACCGGCATTGATCATAATCGTCTTAACATCAGCAAAGTCAACATTAATCAGACCGGGCATGGTAATCAAGTCAGATATACCTTGCACACCCTGGGTTAGAACAGAATCCGCGACTTTAAATGCCTCAAGAAGCGACAATTTTTTATCTACCACATCTAAAATCCGTTGATTAGGAATAACAATTAATGTGTCTACTTTATCTTTTAGATTTTCTATTCCGTCTTCTGCAGAAACCATTCGCCTTGTACCTTCAAAGACAAATGGCTTAGTTACAACTGCGACAGTCAATGCTCCGATATCTTTTGCTATTTTGGCAATAATAGGCGTTGCTCCCGTACCCGTACCTCCACCCATCCCCGCAGTTAAAAATACCATGTCAGACCCTTCAAGCATATCTTTTATTTTTTCTGCCGACTCTTCCGCAGCTTGTCTTCCAACCTCGGGATTACCGCCGGAACCCAAACCTTTCGTTATGTTTTCGCCTATCTGAAGCTTTGTTGCTGCCTGACAAAGTAAAATTGATTGGGCATCTGTATTGACTGCGACAAAATCAACCCCTTGGATTTGACTCGTAGAAATCATGGAGTTAATGGCATTATTTCCTCCCCCACCAATTCCCATTACTCTTATTTTTGCGAAGTTTGCCGTTTGAGGCTTGATTAGCATAAACTTAAACCATCCTAGCAGATAAAAATATTTTTTGCAAGCTCCGCAAAATGTACCGAAAAATTATGGCATGAATGACCGAATAAAGTCAGCGACTTTTCTAAAAAATTTATTTGCGGGAAATTTTGGAATATTTGGCAAAGTCAATCCAAATGGCATAGTGTAGGGAGCCGGAGATTCTTTAGCGCCATATACAACAAGTCCTATGACCGCTGCAAAGGAACTATCTTGAATTTCATCTACGATGCCCTTCATTCCGCTTGGTACGCCAACCCTAACAGACATAGCAAGCATACGCTTTGCAGCTTCAATTGCTCCAACAGTTTTTGCGCCTCCTCCTGTCAAAACCAAACCCGAGGGCGTTTGCCCGCCATATCCACTCTTTTTTATTTCCAAACCTACCATTATAAATATTTCATTCAGCCGGGGTCTAATAATCCCATCAATTAATGTTTTTTGAGATACCTTTCGTAAATCTTCAACCAGACCCAATGAGCTTAAATCTATCTCGTCAAGAGCTTTTGCAGCTTTCCTTACATCTTCTGGTTCTATTTCTGGTTCTATTTTTACAGTTTTTTTTCCAGATCCTGACAAGTAAAGTTTTATTTTTTCTGCACTATCTAATGATATTCTTAGTCCTATTGCTAAATCATTGGTAATATGCCGTGCTCCAACAGGAATTACAGAAGAATATGAAATCGATCCGTCAACATAGATTGATATATCTGTTGTCCCGGCTCCAATATCAACTAAAATTACTCCAAGTTCTTTTTCTGTGTCTGACAATACGGATAAACTACTTGCATACGCCGAAAATACAACACCATCCAAGTCAACTCCCACTTCCGAAAGGGCTTTTTCTAAGTTGCGAAGCGAAGTTGTGCTTGAAGATATTACATGCGTGTCAACTTCTAGACGAATTCCTGTCATTCCTATTGGATCTTTAATACCTTCTTGTCCGTCAACCGTATAGTTTCTCGGAATAACATGAATAATTTCTCTGGTAGACGGCTGGGAGATTGCCCTAGCCGCATCGATGACTCGGGAAATGTCACTTTGGCTTATTTCTCCTTCGGGGTTAGAAACCGCAACTACCCCTCTGCTGTTTTGGCTTTCAATATGAGCACCGCCTAAGGAAGCAACAACTCGGGAAACAGAATAACCAGCCATACGCTCCGCAGCGTCTAAAGACGCATTTATAGTGCTGACTGCTTCTTCAATATCAACTATCTGTCCTTTTTTAATCCCTGAGGATTTTATTTCAGAAACACCCAAAACATTAATTGTTTCATCAACACGCGCTATGATTGCAGCAATTTTTGAGGTTCCTATATCTATACCAACTACTATTTTTCCTTCATTCATAAAGGAGTTTATTTATAAAAGAAATGTCTATTTTAGCTTAACAACAGGCCGATCAAACCTAAAATCCAGCAATTCAAACTTCTTTCCTTCTATTGTAAAACGAGATAACACACGTTGTAAAGAGGAGATTTGAGAAGCTAAATCCTTATCTTGGGAAAATAGGACTTCCCCTCCCTCTGACATAATAATAAGTATTGCTGCATTTGTCGCAATTCCAACTGTTACAAACGGTACTGCCTCTTTTTTTAATGCATCTTCGATGGTGCGAGTTTTTTCTTGATTCTTAAGGCCAGAATTCTTTAACAAAGATTTTTTATTCTTTGTACTATTGTTTGGAATTGGACTAATATACAAAGGTTTCCTCACAAACACGTTCATGCCAAAATAAAAAATGAGTACTGCAAAAGTAAAAAGAATAAGGAGCGGGGAAAATTTTCTATACGCTTTTTTATTTCTTCTTTTTATTTTTTTGGAAACATACATAGTTAGTTCTTATCAATAGACGTAATCACGTCAATAACTTTTTTTGCGGCATCTTTACGAATAAGTATATTTGATCTTTTAAAGTTATTTTTATATTCGTCAATTTTATTCATCATTTTTTCAACTTTTTGATACAAAATTTCTTCAGAAAGATTGTCTTCGGATAGAATTTGACCCAGTCCTGCATGTGTAAAATACAAAGCGTTTTTCTTTTGTTCACCTTTTTGAGTTGACATTAAAGGGATAAGCAATGCAGGTTTTTTTGTATATATAAACTCAGATATACTATTCATCCCCGCTCTTGATATAACCAGATCAGCTAATTTTAAAATATATCCGGTTTGGTTAGGGCTAATAAAACGGACGGGAATATACCTATGGCTCTTTCTTTTTTCAAGCCTTTCAAAATCGGCAAACTTCTGGGCATCTCCTGTTTGATGAATAATTCGATACTTTTTTAAAAGCTTTGACAAGCATGCTTCAACTGCAAGATTTATTCCATGCGACCCAAGACTCCCTCCTGTAATATACACTACCGGGTCTGAAAGACTGAGAAATTCTTTCGTAATATAGTCAGGAACAGACAAGGAGGGACTCATAATTTCCTGTCGTATCGGGTTTCCCGTTAGTACGGTTTTTTCCTTAGGATAGCATGCTTCTGACTCCTTAAAAGATATACATATAGCTTTTGCCACATAAGAAATAATTTTGTTTGAAAGCCCAATTCCCAGCGTTTGCTCATGAATAACAATAGGAATTCTTAGAAAGAAAGCAGCAATACACACCGGAACCGTAACATATCCTCCTGTTGCAAATACTACATCTGGCTGAAAAGTTGAAAGCATATAAAATGATTGAACAAGCCCAATTGGAATTTTAAGAAGAGAGGCGAAAGTATAACGAGTAAAAGTCCTCTGAAGCCTTCCAGCGATAAGGGGTTTAAATTTTATACCATATTCCTTGGCTGTTTTATATTCTAAGGAAAGTGTTTTCATTCCCTCCAAAGAATATTTTCTCCCGATTATCAAAATATCAGTATCCTTGGAAAGCTGTTGATAAACTGATAAGGCTGGTGCAAAATGTCCTCCGCCTCCGGCTGTAATAATAAGTTTCATAGTTTAGACTGTCTTGATATATTTAATAATATTCCAACCGAACAAAGATCAACAACAAGAGCAGATCCCCCATAAGAGATAAAAGGAAGCGGAACACCAGTAAAGGGAATAAGTGCAGTTTGCGCTCCTAAATTAATGAGCATTTGAATTGCTAAAAAAGATGTAATTCCTCCGGCAAGAAGTTTTCCAAATTTGTCGCTCGTTTTTGCAGCAATGGCAAATCCTCTCCAAATAAAAAGAATAAACGAGAAGATAAGTACCAACGAGCCAATCAGCCCTATTTCTTCGGCTATTATAGCAAATATTGAATCCGTTGTGTTTTCGGGAAGGTATGCATATTTTTGCAGGGAATTTCCTAAACCTACACCCGTTATCCCACCCACTCCCAAAGCAATAAGGATTTGTTTTACATGATAAGATGAATTCTCCAAAGACTCACCAACATTCATAAACGCTGTAAGTCTAGCCAAGCGATATGGTTCGAACTTGATAAGTAAAAAGCCCACTATTGCCACAATAGGAACAACGAAAGCAAAATGCATAATACTTCCCCCGGAAAGGAAATAGATTAATACTGCTTCAAATAATATTATACCTGCTGTTCCCATATCCGGTTCGAGCATAACCAGTATGAGAACAAATCCCAATAATAACAAAAAAGCTAAAAACCTTCCTTTTTCTTTGTGAGAAAACCAAGCCGATAAATAAATCGTCAGTGCTAATTTTACAAATTCCGCAGGCTGAATGAGGAAAAAACCAGTATTAATCCATCTCCGTGCCCCTAAGAGTAAAACGCCAATTCCAGGAAAAAAAACGAGAATAAGAAGGATAATTGCTGCGATAAGTAAAGGGAGAGAAAGGTTATAAAGTTTTTTATAGTTATAGTACGAAAAAAAGCTCATCCCGACAAAACCGATAACGCTCCACAAAGACTGATCTCTTATATAATGGTATTTATCACCAAAATCCCTAAAAGAAATAACAGAAGAAGCTTCAAAAATCATGAGTAACCCAAAAAGCGTAAGAAATATAACAATAAGAAGTAAAAAAATGTCTACTTTTTTCATGAAGACACTATTATTATTAATAGTAAGGCAGACTTACTTGATGAAAGCCACATAGAGTCCCAAAACAGCGAAGAAAAATCCCAAAAGCCATGCCCGCATTACAATTTTTGGCTCTTCCCATCCTCTGTTTTGTAAATAAAGATGAAGCGGCGCAACTGTTAAAATTTTTCGTTTTAAGAACCTTTTTCCAATAAGTTGTACAAGAGATGAACCAACTTCAAGAATAAATACACCCCCAATAACAGCCAATGCTATTGTTTTTCCGGTTAAAAGCCCTGTAACTGCTAAAATTGCTCCCAAAGCCAAAGATCCTACATCTCCCAACCAAATCCTCGCTCTATAAATATTAAAATATAAAAATGCTGCAACGCTCCCTACGATAACTGCAATAAAAATACCCAAAAAATTATCAAGCTGAGAAGAAGAAATTGACAAGAAGGCAAGCATGCAAATTAAAAAAAGACCGCTTGATAATCCGTCTAACCCGTCGGCAATATTAAATGCGTTAACAAAAGAAACAATTACGAATGCAGCAAAAGGAATAAACAATATCCCTATATTTGCCAGTCCAAATCCGTGAATATAAATGAAATTAAAACCCAGTTTATAATAAAAAATAGCACCGATAATAAATGCTAATATCCACTGCAGAGCAAATTTATACCTAAACCGCATGCCAAAAAAAGCTAGTCTTTTACTCCCTGTTAATTTTTTAAGATCATCATGTAATCCTAAAATTCCAAAACTTATAAAGGAAAATAAGAGTACAAAAAGTTCCCATAATTTTATTTCTGTCCCCAAAATCCCGTACGCCCATAATGTTAAAATAGAAACCACCACAATGATTAATATTCCGCCACCGAACGGAGTTCCAACTTTCCATTGATTATGCGTGTCAAATATGGGAGTTCGTTTATTAAACGGATCTTTTGTTATCTGTTTTTTTCTTCTAATTTTTAGCTTATAGAGAAAATCTATAAATGGAATGAGTAAAATACCGCTTATAAAAAAAGAAAGGATTGTCAAACCCAAGAGTTGTGCCATAGAAACGTATTATATCCTGAATTATCAAAATATACAATTTAATATCCTTATTAATATCCTTTCTTTATTTTCCTAAGATATTCTATCGTGTATGTTTTCCAGTATAAAAAACTCAGTGGTAAATCTTTTGCGTGGACAAATTCTTTTTTATATCCTCCAAATCCTGTTTTAAAAAGTGTCAACCCTTGCCATGGATGATTCGTCTTTTCTTCTGGAGCAATACCCCAAAAATTGTATAAAGGAATTTCTCTTTTTTTAGCCTCTAAAATCGCGTGCCATTGAATCAAATAAGAAGCTGGGATATTACTGTATTTTTCCGAAGAAGTGGAATGGTGATAAATCGCCATTTTAGGGGTATAAAGAATAACCGAAGAAGATATAATTTCTCCCGCGAATTCAGCACTTATTAAAACAGCTTGGTTATCTTGACTAAATATTTCGAATTCTTCCCGTATTCCTTTATGAGGAGTAAAATGTTTTCTGTGTGAAAAACTATTGTAAAATTTAATAAATCTATCGATATCGGATACAGTAGTTGTCTGAGTAATTTTTATGTCCATAGCCTGAGCTTTTCGAATCAAATATCTATGCGTCTTCCTCATGCTTTTAAGGAGTTCTTCTTCAGATTTTGTAATATCAAGCACCCAGCAGACTTCTGCGTCCTGATTATGAATTGGCGCATTGATTAACTTTTTTTGTGAAAATATTAAACTTTTAGCTGGGTTCTTTTCGATAAATGGACTAACTCGAATAAACCTTATACCCTTTTGTTTTCCTTTACTGCTCAAATAATCAAGAAGAAAATTAACGTTATCTTGGGTATATTCCAAAAACACCGGACCGTGTCTAAGGTGAAAAAATCTCCCCCTCCGCGCCGCAACATCTACAAGCAAACATATCCCTATAAGTTTATCTGAATCAAAAATCCCAATTCTTTCAATCTTAAATCCCAATTTTTTTTGCACCTCTCCCCAATTCCACGATTGGAATAACGGATAAAATTCAATCTTGTTTAAAAAATCCTCCCAGGCTTTTTTATTTTCAATTTCTTTAATTTTCAACATACTGATGTAATAATGATATAATCCTTTTTGCGTCAGAGATGTTGGTGGTAGGATTTGTCGGCAAGTTTATAACTTTTGTTGCGATTGATTCTGCCAGAGGACATGATCCGGGAGTATAAAAAATCTTTTTGAAATCTACTCCTTTCGGGTCAATTACAGATGAATACCAATTTCCAAGATATACATTATTACTTCTAAACAGGTTTAATAGTTGCTCTTTTCTCTCAGAGAGAATAGGAAATCTTAGAAAAGGAATTATTTTTTCAACAGGTAACGTAACGCTTGTATTTTTGAGTTCTTTGACATAAAAGGAGGATATTTTTTGTCTTTTTGAATTAAACTCTTTCATTCTTTTTAATTGAAAAAGCGCTAAAACAGCTAAGGCATTTGGGAGTTTTTTAAAAATATCAAAACGCACTCCTCCTACTTTTTCTTCCCATGAGACAGGAAATGAAAGAAAATGCAGTTTTTGAAATAAAACGAGAATAAGTTTCCCCAAACCGCTTGTATAAACTGGTAATATAAAAGAGAATGCAACCGGATGAAGCAATTGTTGTATTACCCACCATCTGGATGGGTACGATAATGTTTGTTGATAATCCCGAATTTTTCTGCCTAAGTCTTTAGCACTCGTTATTACCATTCCTCCAAATACACTCGAAAATGCCTTATCTCTGCCAAAACTAAAAAAACTCGCATCAGCATATGTTCCCAATTTTTTATTTTGATAGGTTCCTCCAATCGTATGTGCACAATCTTCAATGACATATATATTAAGTTTTTTTGCAATTTTTTGGATAGAAGACATGTCTGTTGGAATTCCAAACGTATGCTGCACAATAATTGCTTTTGTTTTTTTAGTAATTTTTTTTTCTAGATTTTTTATATCAATGGTCAAAGAAGAATCAATGTCTACATAAACAGGCGTTGCTCCTGCCCAAATAACCGAATTAGGAACAGCTACACAGGTAAACGCTTGAAGCAATACTTCATCTCCAGTGCCTATATCCAAAGACTTAAGTATCGCAAACAAAGCAGTTCTCCCGCTTGCAAACGAAACAGCCTGAGTTACTCCGAAATAATCACAAAACCATCTCTCAAGCTTATGTATTGATTCTCCTTTTATTTGCTTGCCGGGTGAAAAAATTAAACTCACTGCACAAAACACGTCTTGTAAAGAAGTATTGGGAGATAGTGAAATTGCAATTAAGTGCTTCATAGTAAATTCTTGAGTAATTATTTCCTTACCAATTTTTTAAATGCATTTGAGGATTCTCTCCCTTCGAATACCACGATATCTTCTTTTTCCAAATTTTTATCTATAAACTCTATAATTTCAGAAGGATCTCCCACAGCAACAATGCATTTTCCACCGCTGTCTTCAACTCCTCGAACTATGGAATTATAATAATTTTCATTGGTTAAAAATAACATATCACATACTCTGCCTATTTCTTGCGCTATCCTATAATGATCTTCAGAAGCGTTTTTACCTAGTTCTATCATAGGTTGCAATACAAATATTTTTTTCTGGGTTTTATAATACGAGTCGGATTTATAATGTTTAACATATTTTAAAATAGCCAAAATTCCTTCCGGATTGGAATTGTGTGTATCATCAATACATATAATTCCACGTACATCTCTTGTGATAGTCATTTTTGATGATAACCCTACAAGTGAAAATACTGCGTCTCGTATTTCGCTTGAAGGCAATCCTAAATAATCCGCAATAAAAATTCCTGGAAGAATATTTTCTATATTATGTCTCCCTATAACGTTTGCTCTCAGATTCGTAATTCGCTTTTTATAACCTCGCTCAACTGAATAAATCTGTACATCAAATACTACAAACGTCTTTCCATGGGAAACATTATAGGCGACAATACTTGAAGAATCTTTTTGAAATAAACTAGCAGAATCCTCGGTGCGATAAAATACTTTCATTTTTTTTGACTCAGGTGTGACTCGATGCAATAATTTTCGTACATATTCATTGTTTGCATTAAAAAACCCCAAACCATTTTTTGGTAAAGAATCAATAAGTTCGTATTTTGTATCCATTGTATTAATAAGATTACCAAAAAGAGATAAATGCTGATTATTAATCCCGGTTAATACCCCGATTTTGGGACGCACAATGTCGCAGATCTGTGATATCTCCCCTTTTTTATATGCTCCCATTTCAACTATAAAAATCTCTATATTTTTATCAAGACCTTTATGAATTGTATTGGCAATACCAATTGGCGTATTATCAGTTTTTTGGGTGTACAGAATTTTAAATTTCTTTTTCAAAATTTGCGCAATAAACTCCTTTGTCGAACTTTTTCCATAACTTCCAGTAACGCCAATAACCAAAAGCTTTTTATGCGCTTGCAACTTTAAAACTGCTCTTTTTATTCTAAAATCTCGATAGAGCTCAGACGGAAAAGAAAAGAAAAAAATAAAAAAAGCAACAATGGCAAAAGTAATTTTATCTATAAATAAAAGCCATAAAAACTTATCGGAAAGAGGAACAAAAAGTAATAATACTATTACTGAAAAGGAAAGAATTACCAACACAAATGATTTAAGTGTAACAACAGGTCTTTTTAGTGCTCTTCCAAATAATTCTTGCAGCACTTTTATTGAGTGAAATAAGTAAATTAGGAAAACAAAATACTCCAATAAGCTCGCAAGATATACTCTGTGAATTGTCAAAAAATAGAGTGCTATTGCCAACCATTTCAATATCGAACCAATCGATGTAAACAAATATCTTCCCTGAATTGTTTCTTTCAAGAAGACAATCAGGCGGTCGAGTCGATACTCTTTTATTTGCCACAAAGATACCCAAAAAAGAATATTTCTTACTATCCAAACAAAATAAACAATAGTCAAAAGATTAAATAATGTATTCATAAAAATGATTCAATCGCTTGCATAAATTTTTGAGGATTTTCATACGGAAGACGATGTCCTTCATTTTTAACGACAACTAATTTTGCACGGGGAATGAGTAGCTCCATTTCCTTAGCATCTATAAGCGGGATAGTTTTATCTTCTTCTCCCCAGACTAGCAATGTTCGTACCTTTATTTTTGGTAAATCGTGTAGAATACTGACCTGGTATACGTTTTTGAACGTTTTTGAAAGATTTCCCGCTTTGTAATAATCCATTTCATCAATAGAATAATACACAAGTTTTCGAAAGAATCGGAAAAAGAAAGATATCGGTGAAATAAGAAATAATGGTCGCAGTATCTTGACCGTTACAAATACTATCTTTTTTTTAAGAGACGAAAGCGGCCTCGGAATGCCGGAAGCGCCTGTCAAAATGAGTAAGTCAACCTTATCGGCAAACTCGGTGGCAAACCTGATGGCAACCCTGCCCCCAAATGAATGGCCAAGCAAAACGACCTTTTTGAGTTTATTTTTGGTTATAAATTCATTCACAAACGAAACGTAGTCCTCAAACTCAAACGATGTTTTACCCAATTGAGAAGCACCAAAACCTGGAAAATCTGGGGTGTAAACCGTATATCCTTTTTTTCCAAGTAACTGTTTGATCGCGTCGTATTTTCCTCCGCTTAGTTCTCGTCCCCACCCATGCAAGATTACAATAGGAGATTTTGTAGATGTTTTCATTTAACTGTCACACTCTTTGCTAAATTTCTCGGCTTGTCGGGATCAGATATTCCACGAGAAAGTGCCAAGTTATATGCCAAAACCTGGGCAATAACAACTTGAGGGATAAATGTGGCATCTCGACAGTCTTCTGTTGGTAAAAACGCATCAAATACGCTATTATTTTTTGGACCAATTCCAATAATAAATCCTCCACGCGCGGCAATTTCGGCAGCATTAGAAATGATATCGTCATATGTTTCATCCAGAGGGGCAATAACTATACATGGCGTGCCTTTTTCAATGAGGGCAATTACTCCATGCTTTAATTCTCCTCCTGCAAATCCTTCCGCGTGCATATAACTTGTTTCTTTAATTTTTAGAGATGTTTCTAAAGCAGCTGCATACGATAAACCTCTTCCGATTATATAGATATGCTCTTTTTTCTTAATTTTTTCTACCACTTTTTTTATTTCTTTTATGTAATTTTCTTTTAATATATCTCTAATGTTTTTTGAGGCTTGATGTAATAGTTTTTTTCCTTCATTTTGTTTTTTTGCCAATGAAAATGCAGAAAGTAAAAGAATTGCCACCATTGCTGTAAAACTTTTTGTCCCTACTACTGCTTTTTCTGGTCCTGCGTAAAGAAGAATTTTTTCATCCGCTTGTCTATAAATTGTTGATCCACGTACATTTACAACCGCGGCAATTTTGCTGCTTTTCTCTTTTGCGTGCTCAATAGACGAAACAACATCAATTGTCTCTCCGCTTTGCGAAATAGGAATTACCAAGCTTTCTGGAGTTAAATAATCGATCAAATAGGTAAATTCAGATCCAATAGAAAAGTTAACATGTTTTTTTGCAATTCTAGAAAATAAATACGTGCCGGCAAGCGCTGCATACGAAGCAGTCCCGCATCCAAGCATAAATGTTCCAAATGCTTTATCGATAAGATTGGCTAATTTGTTTGAATCAGCAAGAGAATTTAATGCAATATATTCAATCACATTTAGCTGTTCATGGATTTCTTTAATAAGAAAATGTTTATATGCCCCTTTTTCTTCGTCTTCTATCTTCCAATTGATTGTTTCGTACCTTGGCGTAATTTTTTGCCCTCCCGAAAGAGATACTAATTGAATATTTTTTCCCAAGATAACCATTTCATTGTCTTTTAAAAAGATAACTTTTTTTGTGTGTTTTATTATTCCCGAAGCATCCGAGGCAATATAAAATCCATCTGTTGCATGCCCCATAACCAAGGGTGAACCGGTTTTGGCAGCTATAATTTCCGAAGAAGGCGCGTAAGCAACCACAATTGCATTGAGTCCTTTTAATCTATTGAAGGCATCTTTTACCGATGAGGCAAATCCTTCTTTTTTTAAGTATTCTTCAATAAGATGCGGAATAACTTCTGTATCTGTTTGGGAAGTAAACACGTGCCTCTTTTTCACCAACTCATGTTTAATTTCCTGAAAATTTTCAACAATTCCATTATGAATAACCGCAATTTCTTTTTTGCAATCTAAATGGGGATGTGCATTTTCGACAGTCACACCTCCATGAGTTGCCCACCTCGTGTGCCCCAAAGCAAGCTGCGAACTATTAGCTGAAAGCTCGGAGCTAAGCTCTGCATTTCCAATTTTGCCAACATGCTTTTCAAGTGTGAATTTTGAATTTTGAATTTTGAATTTTGAATTTTGAATTCTTGACGCTATTCCCCATGAATCATATCCTCTGTATTCTAAAAGTTTTAACCCCTCCAAAACCTTCTGAGAAGCTTTATTGTCAGAACCGACATATGCAAATATTCCGCACATAGTTTTTTAAGTATTTTTTACTACTTCTATTGCTTGATCAAAATTATATACAGTTGCCGCTGGACGAAACCAGGGAATTTCCTTTTGATTGTCCGCGAGTCTTCCCCACTTCATCCATATTGTTATTACGTTCTTATTCTGAAGAAACGCATGATATAGCATTTCAAGCGTATCATCGACAAAATACATTTTATAGTCTTTATTACTAAATATTGTTTTCATAATGTTTTTTTTATCTTTGGCGATAAAAATAAAATCCGGATGTAAAAAATGTTCAAAACTTGAAAGTTTGGCCCTTTGATAGGCATCTTCACCCTGAGAAAGAATACCTATTTTACCCAATTTTTCTAATTCTTTCAAGCTAGGTATAACATCTGAATATAAATGATCTTCCATTAATACTTTGTTTATCAAAAACTCTCTTATAATACTAGCCATTTCTTCTCTTCCAATATGCTTTATAAATTGTTTTATAAACTCCTCCGTATCAAAATAACCACGTTTGGAAATAATGTCCGAACAAACTTTTTCTGCTAATTTTGATGTATCTTCTACGTGTTCTGCATCAACTAATACTGATGCTATTTTTCCAAAAAGTGCATTTCTGTATAATTGAGTATCAAACAATGTATGATCAATATCTAAAAGTACCAGTTTCTTCATTTAATAATTGAGTTTTGCTCGTAAACCCCACGGACAGAAGTTAAAGGATATAATAGACAACCTTTTCCAAGAATCGTACCCGGATTAAGTACAGCATTAACGCCAATCTGTGAAGAATCTCCTATAATTGCGCCAAATTTTGTCAAACCGGTTTCTATTATTTTTTCTTTGTGTTTTATGGAAATCGGTTTTTGGTCGAATCTGAAATTAGCAAGTATAGCTCCACCTGCAATGTTTACTTTATTTCCGATAATGCTGTCTCCTATATAATTTAGGTGGGCAGCACACGAACCGTTAAACATGAGAGAATTTTTTACCTCTACTCCATGTCCAATGTGTACGGAATCTCCAATTACACAATTTTCCCGAAGAAACGCTGAGTGTCCAATAATACTATTTTTCCCAATAATGCAAGGCCCTGTAACAAATGCTCCGTCAAAAATTTCTGTTCCCTCTCCAATATATACATGTTTTTTGCCCTGATAGTTTTCTTGTACAACTCCATTTTCAAATAGAGAAATGATATACTCTTGTAAACGGCCGAGTACTTCCCAGGCCTTTTTATCCTTGACAAAAAGGTCAGCAAAAGGAAAATCCGAAGTATCAAAAAAATCTTCTGTAAAAAATGTAGTATCCATATGTAAATTATTTATTATTTACCCGATTTAATCAACGCCGAATTGCTCTCTGTTTTTTAAATGTTGAACTCTTTTTAGATCCTGAGGAGAGTTAACTGCAGTCCATGGAATTTCTCCCCATTCAATGGTTTCTATGATTTCATGATTTTTGTTTGCTACGTCAATAATATCAGTTAGATAATATTCACCACTAAAAGAACTTTTAACAATGAGAGGCAAATATTTTTTAAAGAAACTAACTTTGCCAATATAACATCCAGCATTTACTTCTTTTATTAAGCGAATTGCTTCTGTAGCATCTTTTTCTTCTATAATTGAGCTAACGTTGCCATTTTTTCTCACAATTCTTCCAATTCCTGTCGGATTATCAAGATGTATTGTGGCAAAAAGCAAAGAAGGGTCTTTTCCAAAATATGTATTAATTACTTTTTCAAGGAGAATTGAAGAATACAATGTATCTCCATTGATAATCAGTACATATTCTGAATTTGCTGGAAGAATATCAATTCCACAAGAAACAGCGACAGCTGTTCCCAACAAATCTTTTTGTTCCGCAAACATTACTTCGTTTGAGAATAATGACATTACTGTTTGTTTTGCAAATCCGACAACAATAACAATTGGGCTAATACCTATCTGTTTTAAATGCTCAACGTTTTGGACAATCATTGGTTTTCCAAAAACAGAAAGAGTAACTTTATTAATATTTGTTACATTCATCCGTTTTCCTTTTCCAGCAGCAAGAATTATTCCCGCAATTTTTTTATTCATTCTCATCCTTAACTCTTTTTATATCTGCGCCTAAATCCTGCAATCTTTTTTCAAAACGCTCATATCCTCTATCTAAATGTTCTATGCCAAATATCACACTTTCTCCTTTCGCAGCTAGCGCAGCGAGCACGAGTGTTGCACCGGCTCTTAAATCAGAGATAAACGTAACTGCGTTATGAAGTCTAGCGGGACCATGTATTTTTATGGCGTGGTACAAATCTTTTCTGTCATCGGAAATATTAAAATTATAAAAAGACTGCGGATCAGCAACATCAGGATTAAAAAAATCTATTTTTGCGCCCATCTTTTGCAACTCCTTGGCATATCCAAACCTACTCTCATAGACAGTTTCGTGAATTACTGCCTGACCCTTTGCTTTTGTCATCAAAACCGCCCAGGGTGCCTGCCAATCAGTCATAAATCCTGGATACGACCCAGTAGTGATATTTACAGCCACAAGGTTTCCTTTTGAGTAAAAACGAATTCCCTCGTCAGTTTCCTCGTAACCTCCTCCTGCCTTAACAAAATTTTCTAAAAATTCTTTAATACTCTCTTTTCTTGCATCAAAAACAAATATATCGCCATTTGTAACCACAGCGGCAATAGCAAACGTTACGACTTCGTTTCTATCCGGCTTAATTCTAAATCGGCAACCATGGAGCTTGTCTACCCCATTAATTTCAATTATTTTTTCTTTTATTCGTTTTATCTTTGCTCCCATTGTATTCAATAAGTCAATTAATTCATCCACTTCCGGCTCCTGGGCAGCATTTTTTAAAACGGTCTTCCCTTTTGCCAGAGAAGCTGCAATAATAAGCGTTTCTGTACCTGTGTGGGTGTTTTTTTCAAACGAATACTCTGTCCCTTGTAAAAAATGCTTTTGAGGAGTTAAGGTTTTTGCATAAAAATAACCATCAGTACTTTTGTATTTAATTTCTGCGCCCAATTTTTTCAACCCTTCAATAATCCTATCTATTGGCCGAGCCCCAATTCTGCAACCACCAGGATTTGGAACCTCAGCTTTTCCAAACCGAGCCAAAAGAGGAGCTAAAAGCATAAGTGAAGAACGAATTTCGGCGGATTTTTCAAAGGAAATTTTTGTTTTTTGAATATTTGACGCCCTAACAAATACCGTATGGTCTTCAATCCTAACTGTTCCTCCCATTTCCCGTATCAAGTCAACCATAACAAAAAAATCAGAAATGAAAGGAACATTTTCAATAATAATTTCATCTTCTGTTAAACATGCCGCAACCAAAGCTTTTAAAGCAACATTTTTTGCGCCCGAAACCTGCATAGACCCGGTAAGCTTTTTCCCTCCGTTTATAATAAATTTTTCCATAATCAGTTTCCTATAATACGTATTTCATACACGAAATCAACTCCGAATTTTTCTCGTATCTCTTGTTTTATGAGTTTTGTTAACGTAACCACATCTTTAGTATAAACTCCTCCTAGATTTATTATAAAACGTTCATCTGTATGAGCGATCATAGCCATTCCTACTCTTTTTCCTTTTAAACCAGCTTTATCAATAATATTTTGTGGGAGCGAAATATTTCTGTATGTGCATCCTATATATCCTCCTTTTTGTTGAGAATTTGTCCGAGACGCCAGCACAAAAGCACCTATTTTTCTTAATACCTCTTTATCTCCTGGTGTAAGACTAAAAACAACTGACAAAATAATTTCTCCTGTATCCCAAAGCTTTGATCTGCCGTTTTCAAACCGAACATACGATGCGTCAACCTCCCGTATTGTTCCGTCTTTTAATATAAGTTTTGCGCTTTGTAACCCGTCTGAAACATGCGCATGTTTTTCAGGAAAACTTGAGTTCATATAAATTCCACCCCCAACTGTTCCGGGAAGGCCTAAGTTATATTCAAATCCCAACAGTCCATTTTCTATAGCTGCTTTTACTAATTGATTCATAATTACTCCTGACTGCGCTTCAACAGTATTACCTTTTATTTCAAACTTTCTGCAATTATTTTTTATAACAAGTCCTTTTACTCCTTTTTCGGAAACTATGACATTTGATCCTCCGCCTAAAACAAAAACAGGCAGACCATTCTTAATTGCAACATGTATAACAGAAACAAATTCTTCTATTGTTTGTACATCTGCGTAAAACTCTGCCGGGCCTCCGGTTCTAAACGTCGTATGTAAAGAAAGCGGTTCCATAACTTTTACCCTGTTTTTTCCTAAAATTTCTTCTAATTCTAAACGAGCATTATTCATGTTTAACCGTAACAACTTCTTTACCTATCGTATACACATCCCCGGCACCCATGGTAAGCAGTATCCAGTCAGAATCATAGTATTTTTGACCTATATATTTTACCACATCCGACAGCTCAGGCAAAAACATAATTTGAGCATGAAATTTACTCAATGCCTCAGCTAATGAACGTGAATCTACGGAAGAATCTGGCTTCTCTCTTTGGGAAGCATAAATATTGGTTATAATCACTTCATCTGCATCAGAAAAAGAGTGAATAAATTGATCGAATAATATTTTTGTTCGAGAATAAGTGTGCGGTTGAAAAATACAAACTATTTTGCTTTTGGAAAATCGTTTTCTAAACCCTAATAAAGTCTTTTTTACCTCAGTAGGATGATGACCGTAATCGTCAAATACTAAAGCTCCTTTGTCTGTTTTACCAATAAATTCTGCTCTTCGTTTTAAGCCTGCAAATGTACGTATACTTCGCCTAATATTTTCGACTCCGATTCCCATCTGCAACGAACATATTATTGAAGCTAAAGCATTAAGAGCATTATGTTCACCAGTTACTCCAATAGCAAACTCTCCCAATGATGTACTCTTAGTTTCGACCCAAAAAAACATGTGATCGTCTCTTACAGAAACATTTTTTAAAAAAAAATCATTTCGCGAAGAAAATCCGTATCTGATTACCTCTCCTTTGTACCTCTTAAACAATGTATCAACATTTTTATCATCTCCATAAGCTATTAATAAACCATTATGTTCAAAAGACTTCACAAATTGAAAAAAAGCCTCTACAACTGCTTCCTCTGAATTATAAATATCCGGATGATCAAGCTCAATATTGGTAATAATTGCAATCTTTGGCTTCTGCCACAAAAATTTAGGAGTTTTGTCATACGTAGGCTCTGTTGCGTATTCATCAGCTTCGACAATAAAATGTCTTCCTTTACCAAAGTGTCCTGGTGTAGGTAAAGTAGGAATATGTGAAGTACCTATTACGTACGAAGGATCAAGGTTATTTTGAAAAAAAATAGTTGCAATTATCGAAGTTGTAGTGGTTTTGCCGTGTGAACCTGTAATGGAAATGCCTTCAATATCACTCCGTGCCACCAAACTCCCATTCATAAACGCTCCTACTGCCTGACCTTGTGTAAGTACTTTTACGCCAAGCGCCTTTGCAGTTTTTACTTCTTCGTTGTCAAATCCACCATGCGCACTCGTTGTTATAACAAGATCAATATTTTTAACATGTCCTTTTGAAAAACCTATCAAAGGTTGTATGCCGCTTTTATCCAATGCTTCGTCCGTTATAAAGGTTTTATCAATATCACAACCGCTTACTTCAAATCCAGCTTCTTTTGCCAGTATTGCCAAAGGCGTCATCCCAACTCCTTTAATGCCGACAAAATGTATTTTTTTACTCATATCATTCCAATAAAGGTTGCAAATTCACCAAATGTTTTATTTGAGTCTTTTCTGTACGAAAAAAATTGTTCGTTATTACAAGATGTACACAAATTTACTCGTTCTATATTTTTATTTTGAACTTTAAATTGTTTTAAGATTTGAAGAACAATAGACTGCAAATCTAAAAAATACAAAGCATGTTTTTTTTGAAAAAAATTTTTAAAGCCAGGGTACCTTTGTTTAAACTGTTCAATCCTGTCTTTACTTACATCATAACAACAAACACCAATCGACGGTCCGATTCCTATCTTAATATTTGATAACTCACTCCCAAGTTTTATGAATTTTTTTATCATGTTTTCTACTATTCCCAAAAGAATTCCTTTGTACCCAGCGTGAACAACTCCGATAATCTTTTTAACAGAATCGTACATCACTATTGGTACACAATCCGCAGTAACCGCAAGGAGCACTTTATTTTTTTCTTGAGTAATGAGTCCGTCCGTATTGAAAATTTCTGAAGCTGAATCCTTTTTAACTATTTCAATGTTGGTGGTGTGTTTTTGAACCATATACGTTATTTGTTTGGAACTCCCAATCACATGCGAAAGTTGTTCTATAAATCTCCTATCGAACTTATTGCCATGCTTAACACTCCCCACTGCCCTCGTTGAAAAACCAGCCAGCGCAAAAGGAAAATAATACACTCCGTTTGATTTTTTCATTCTAATGCTTTCAAAACTGTTTTGTGCTCGCTCCAGGGTATTTCTTTTCCATGGTAACTCATGGAAGTCTCATGTCCTTTTCCGCACAAAAGAATAATGTCTCCTTTTTTTGCCAATTTCTTGATTATAAACTCAATTGCCTCTTTTCTATTTGGAATTTTAAAAAATACGTGTTCTCCATTCTGAATTCTTAATTCTAAACTCTGAACTAATCTTGCTCCTGCTTCTTCACAACCTTCTGCTATTTCAGCAATAATCTTGTCTGAATCCTCAAATCGCGGGTCTTCATCGGTAAGCACGGTAATATCTGCAAGCCTGCCGCTTATTCTTCCCATCATGGGCCGTTTTAAAACATCCCTTTCACTTGCGCACCCGTACATGACAATAATTCTTCCTTTTTCCTTTATATCAAAAGCAGTATTAAGCAGCGCCTCTAAAGCATCCGGCTTATGAGCAAAATCTATGATGATTGTAAAGCCTTTTGTATTGGGAATTTCTTCAAACCTTCCGGGAATTCCACTAAATCTCTCTAGACTTCCTTTAATTATTTGATTCGGAACATTAAGTATCAAACCAACAGCTGCGGCTGCTAATGCGTTTTTGATATTAAATTCTCCCGGCATTTTTAATTTAAATTTCCATTTTTCTTCTGCTTCATCTCCTTTTTTTAAACCAAATGTAACTGCTTTGTTGAGTATCTTATTGAAACTAACAGTAGAACAAACACTCCCTGGGATTCCGTCATAAGGAACAACTGTATGTTTTGCGTTAAGCAATAGTTTGAACTTGGCTTTAGCATAATTTTTAAAAGTTTTATGATAATCTAGATGTTCATGTGCAAGTGTGGTCAAAACGCCAATGAAAAAATTAATACATGCAACTCTGTTTTGATCTAATGCATGCGAAGAAACTTCTATAACAAAATACGTATCTCCGGCTTGTTTTGCCATTTTTAAATATTTTGGTAAATTCTCTGGATCAGGAGTAGTTACATGAAACCCTGTATCATAGCTCTTTCCGCCAATTTCAGCGTGAATACTTGATATCATCGAAACCCTAAATCCATTACTTTTGAGCATTTCATAAATCATGTGTGTCGTTGTTGTCTTTCCGCTTGTGCCCGTAACTCCGATTACTCTTAATCCTTCTGAAGGAAATCCATAATATATATTCGCCAAAAAAGCCACACCGAGATGATACAAGTTTTTAACCACTTGCCACATATGTGTATTATACCTGTTGGGCAAGAACCAGCACAAATGGAGTTTTGCTATTTTAAGAGAATATGGATTCGGGACTGGGTGAGATTTGTCAGATATTTCAGTTGTGTTTTCATTTCGACTTGATATGTTTTAGACCCGGTATCATATAGTAATGGAGGAGAAATAAGATACTCAGAAGCTCCTCCGCTCATGGTGACTTCGGAATTCCAAACCGGATGTTTGTCAGTTGTGTTAAACAATCTTACTGTTACACTTTGGTTTGCAGTTGGGACATTTACAGAAGCTTCGAATCGAATTTCTTTTATGTTTTGATAGTTGTCAAAATCAACTTTTGCCAAAGCACCAGGCACATCTGCAAACTCACTTGTTTGATTTGTCCCAGATCCCAAAGGAATAAAATAATCTTTCACCAACGAGTTAGATTGAATATTTGTTTGAAATACTGATGTTGGAATAAGAGTAGGTGGAACTTGAGTTGGGATAACCGTGATAACTACAGGAACTGAAGTAACGGTCACAACTGTCAAACTACTGGGAGTCAAAGAACCATTCTGAAATTGTTTGTTAAAAAATGTGTAATTTAAGTACAAAATATTTAACAGCAGAACGAAAATCAAAACTCCAACTGTGGCAAAAGCAAATCTTACTTCTTTTTCATCCCGCATCAAACGGACCTGTATCAATCTATCCTTTATACCTTTTATCATTCCATTTTTAGTCTATAGAAATGATGGGAAAAAGTAAAGGAAAAATAGTGTAACAAACACATCATTCATGATGATACTATCAGAAGGCTTATTTCGCATCTTTTATTTCGAGAGTTTTGTGGTTTGCAGTAACTTCAACCTTTTGCCCTCTTCTTCTCCAACCCAATTTTCTAAGAAGAGTCTTGGGAATCGCCACCACACCCAAATATTTCCCTAATGCAATAATTTTCGAATCATACTTTTAGTCTAATTAGTCTATACAGACATTCTACGGGCATAATCTTATTATAACAGATACTGACTATTGTAAGAATACTTTAAAAGATATATTATTCAATTAATTGTTAGTTTATAAACTGCGTAGGATGAATAAATTGTTTTTTGATATCGAAACACTTCCGGCCGCAAAAGAAGTACATGTTGTTCTTCAAGAAATTTACGATAAAAGAAAAAATGATGGGAAAAAAGTAAAAGAATTTATTGAATTTGTGGAAGACACGTCTTTTGATGGTGCTTTTGGAAGAATTTGCTGTATTTCTTATGGTATAAATGACGATACTCTAAAAACTATATGCGGAGAAGAAAAAGAAATGCTTATCGAGTTTTGGAAAATTGCAAAAAATATTGATCTTTTTGTTGGCTTTAATATTATTGATTTTGACATGCGCTTTATTTTACAGCGCTCTGTTATTTGGGGAGTAAAACCTACAAAAGAACTGAGTTTTGCCAGATACAGAAGCTTTCCCATGTTTGATCTTATGTATGAATGGTCTAAGTGGAACACACAGGATAAAATTTCTTTGGATACGTTAGCAAAAGCTCTGGGTTTGCCAAGTTCTAAAGGAGGAACAATCGAAGGAAAAGACGTTGCAAAAGCTTATGAAGAAGGCCGCATAAAAGAAATATGCTATTATTGCGAAAAAGATGTGGAGTTGACGAGGAAAATATATAAGAAAGTTGCTTTTGAAGATTCCCCGGAAGAAGATATACCATTTTAAGCCTACAAATAATTTTTCTTTCCTGTTATACTAATATTGTATGGAAGATTCTTCGGAGAAGAATACGAAAGAACAAACCACGGAAGTGTGTCCGAAGTGTGGGAGTACGCTTGAACCAACAACAGAAACGAGAACCGGACGAAAATTGCAGAGATGTTCTACTGGTTCGTGGGATTCTGAGAAACGAGAAAACATCGGGTGTGACTTCATAAAATGGTTTGATGTAGAACCGCAAACATTAGATGAAAAATGTCCAAAATGCGGATCTCCTCTTATTTTGACAACAACTCGTTTTGGCAAGAAAATGAAAAAATGCTCAACGAATGTTTGGGATAAAGACGCAAAAAAAGCAGTTGGATGCGATTATATTGAATGGATAAACGGGATAACTGAACTTCTCGATGAAGAATGTCCGCAGTGCCAATCAAAGCTTGTTCTTTTTACTACAAATACCGGTAAAAAAATGAAGAAATGTTCTACTGCCGGATGGGACAGAGAAGCACGAAAACCAACCGGGTGCACCTATATAGTTTGGCTCAAAGCAAGCGATTATCCTAAACCTAATAACAGTAGAGGAGAGGAATTCCTACCACCCCAACCTCAAGAATAAAAGATGTCTATGATTACCATTTACAAAATCGAGCATTGCCCTTACTGCAAACGAGTAGAGGACTGGGTCAAAGAAAATATACCCAGTGTACCGATTAAGTGGGTTCTCGAACCATCCATGCACGACCAAAGAAAACAAACAATCGCAGTCTCCGGCCAAAGCTTTGTCCCGACCATGAAAGATGACGAGACTAAAACTGTTATTGCAGATGATGACGAAGAAATAATCCAATACTTAAAGAAAAAGTTCAATAAATAAACTATTCCGTTGGAGAAATTCCGTAATACAATAGTATATTTTTGGCAATATCAAAAAATATCGGCGCTGCTGTTTCTGCTCCATAAATTGAAGTAGTCGGTTGGTTAATCACTACAAGCATGGAAAATTTTGGATTATCAGCCGGAGCAAATCCTATAAACGAAGCGATTGTTTTATGCGGGTCATACTTTCCAGCGATGGGAATTTGGGCTGTTCCTGTTTTACCCGCAATTCGATATCCCTTAGGTTTAAAATATTTCGCTTCTCCATTACTTACCGCGTTTACTAAAATTTCTGTCATGATTTTTGCTGTTTCAGGCGTTATTGGCGAATTTACTTTTTTTGGATAAATAGGAATTTCTTCGCCTTCCGAGGTAACGATTTTAGAAACAACATGCGGCTCCATTCGTACTCCCTTATTTGCGATTGCAGAAAATGCTGTGAGTAATTGAATACCTGTTATAGAAATTCCCTGGCCAAAACTTGCGGTTGCCAAGTCTATGGGAGTCCACTCGTCATCCGGCCGAATGAGAGCCGGAACTTCTCCTTCTAAGTCAATACCGGTTAGACTACCTACGCCAAAATTTCTTAGATAAGAAAGCATTTTTTCTATTCCTAATTTCTGGGAAACATATACCATGCCGGTATTATCCGAGTGCTGAATTACTTCTATCATGGTAGTATCTTTGTAATATTTGTTATTCCATGTACGTATTTCGTAATCCGCAATCGGGACGGGTCCAAAACAAATTGGACATTTGGTATCCGGTCTTACTACTTTGCTGTCAATTCCAGCAGGCATAACTAAGGATTTAAGCGTCGAACCAGGCTCGTAAGTATTTGAAATAAATGGATTTTTATATAAATAGTTTTCGTATGTACTAAAGTTTCTGTTGTCAAAACTTGGAAGGGAAGACAAAGCTAAAATATTTCCCGTTTTCGGATCCATGACTCCAATCATGCCTCCGGCAGCTTGATATTTTTCTACTCCTTCTTTTAATTTTTGCTCGATTAAAAACTGAATGACTCTGTCGATATTTAAAATCAACGTCCGGCCTTTGCTTTCGATTTTCCTCTCATCTGCTTTTGCTAAAATTGGCCTGCCAAATGCGTCACGAATTTGGATTGCCTGTCTTTCTTTTCCTCTAAGTTGTCTGTCGTAATATCCTTCCAAACCAAAATATCCTTTATCATCTCCGCTGTCGTTTTCTCCTACAAACCCGACCAAATGTGCAGCAAGGGACGCTTCCGGATAAAAACGGGTAAATTGTTTTTCAAATCCAACACCGGGAATCTTTAGTTTTTGCACTTCTTCTTTTTTTTCTAATGTTATTCCATTTGTTATGGGAACCCAAAACCTGTTAAGCGATAAGCTCGCAGAAACAGATGCTTTATCTATTTCCAGTGTTTGAGAAAGTAAGTCAATAGTTTTATTTTTGTCAGATATTTCTTTCGGATTGGCAAAAACCAAAAATGAAGGTCTATTAGTGACAATAGGATATCCATCCGATGTTTTAATCTCTCCCCGTTCCGACAATAATTTTACCACTCGTCCGTACTGTGATTGTCCAAGAAGCAACAACTCCTCAGCTCTAACAACTTGCCAATAAAAAAGCCTTACACCAACTAAAAAAAATGCCAAAACTAAAGAAAGCAATGTGAAGTAGTAGCGCCACATTTACTTAGTATATCACCTGTTAAGAGCCAAAGGCACGGAGCCCGTGAGATAGATTTGAGATTTTCTCTCTATGTATCCCAAACTCGAAGCCCTTGAGGCAATGGACGTCAATGAAGATGAAAGCAGCACATCTTCCCTTAAGGTAAAATTTTTATCCTTGAGAGTTTTTACTTGGTCTTCTAATTTTCCCAATATAATCCCAGTGGTAGAAAGTTGATTTGATACAACAATTTGAACCAAGGAAAGAATAATAATCACCAGTATTGATAACTTTACAAATATATTCATAATTACATGAGCTTTTCAAACGCTCTTAACTTTGCGCTCCTACTTCTGATGTTGCTTCGAACTTCTTCCGGTGTTGGCTCAACAGGCTTTTTTATAATTATTGTCCCTGATCCTTTTTCTTCAAATTCCTTAAAATTTTGTTTTACGATTCCGTCTTCTAAAGAGTGAAATGTAATTACAACCAATCTTCCCTTATTGCCTAATAATCCTATCGAACTTGAAAGTGCTTCTCTTAGATTATTCAACTCGTCGTTAACTGCAATTCTTAGTGCCTGAAAAACTCGTGTTGCCGGATGTGTCTTTGTTATTCCCTTCAAACTTCGCTTAACAATCTCTGCCAACTGACCCGTTGTTTCTATTTTTTCTAGTCTACGGGCGCTAATAATACTCTCAGAAATGACCCGAGCACGATACTCTTGACCCAATTTAGAAAATAATTCATAGAGCTCTCCTTTCCTTAACGCGTTAACAAGGTCTTTTGCTGTAACGCTTAGATTTTTATCCATCCGCATATCAAGCGGACCATTTTTACCAAAACTAAACCCCCGTCGGGGAGTATCCAGCTGGTGACTGGATACTCCCAAGTCAAATAAAATCCCATCAACATTTTCAAATCCGTTTTCTTTTGCGATCGCTTTTACATCTTTAAAATTCCCCTTTACAACTCTTAATTGTCCTTCTGTTTTGAGATTTGAACTTTGAGTTTTGAGTTTTTCCCGAACAAAATCTAAAGCTTCTTCATCTACATCAATTCCCAGTATACTTCCCCCTCTTCTCAAAATCTCAAAACTATGTCCTCCTCCACCAAGTGTTGCGTCAATGTACTTTTTATTATCTTGAACGTTCAAAAATCTAATTACTTCCTCAACCAAAACCGGTGTATGAAAATTCTTATTCACCGCTTTCATCTCCCGTTACTAATTTCGCCGAAATTTCGCTTATATTCTTTTCAACACTACTTCTATATTCTTCCCAAATACCTTTATCCCACATTTCAACGTAACGATACAAACCTATGAATATAATTTCATTTTTAATCTTTGCAAAGTCTCGTAAATAAGTAGGCAATACAAACCTTCCCTTGCTATCGAGCCTAATAAAACTTGCTCCTCCGAGTAAGAGTCTTTGAACGTGTCTGGTTTCTTGCTGAACAAATGGTTTTCCTTCTGTTCCTTCAAGAAGTGACCGCCAGTTTTTTTCCGATACAACGATAAGCGAGTTTTCGTAGCCATAAGTGATTATTAAATTGTCTCCCAATTCTTCTCGAAATTTTTTGGGAAACGCGATTCTATTTTTTTCTCCCACTTTTCCTTCATATTGTCCTATTAACATATCCTGCCTTTCCTAAAGTGATTAGGGTTCCACTCCGTCCCACTTTTTCCCACGTTATTCCATTCTGAGTCACTTTCTAGCAGCTGTCAAGGGGGCAAATGACCATTTTAGTGTATGTTAACGGCGAGAAACGCTAAGCGTAGATAATTGGTGTAGAATGAAAAAATTAATCCGAGGTGAGGTCAAGGGTTTTTTCTACGGAATAAATGCTATTGTCTTTTTTTGTAACCTTAAGAAGTAATTTCACCGAAACTACTCCTTCGTCGTATTTACACTTGCCGGACGAACATGTACCTAAGTCAATATAATTAGTTTCTATTTTTGTATCTCCGGCTTCTGGGTCCGCATGTCCAATCGCTCCCCTAGGAATATCTCCTTTTGCCAAATAACTAATTTCATAATCAACATTTGAAATATCATCGATTTTTTCAATCATAAATTTTACTGCTTTTTTATCATTTCGAGCAGTAAAGGCAAGACCAATATCTTCGGGATTTAGCTTTTTTACTGTCTCTTCTTGGGAAAGAGCTGGAGCTGTAACCGGTTTATTTTTGTTTGAGTTAAACACAAACACGCCACCGCCAAGGACTAACAGAAGTATCCCTGCTAAGAGTAAATATTTTGCATTCATACTAGTCGTCTTCTTTACTAATTGCGCCTTTTATTGAAATCGGATACTTACCGGTAAAGCACGCTCCGCAAAAATTATTTTCTGAGAAAACTTCGGGACTGTCGATTTTTATTTTATTTCCCAAAACAACCTCAATTAATTCAGAATATCGTAAATGATATAAGCTGTCAAGACCAAGATATTTTTTTCTTTCTTCTAGATCTGGCATTTTATGAGCCAGCAATTCCGCATCTCCAAAATCAACACCCATATAACACGCGTGCGTCAAAGACGGTGAAGCAATTAATGCGTGAACCTCTGTTGCTCCTGCTTTTCTCACTTTCTCAACGACTAATCGTAATGAACCACGCACTATAGAATCATCAATAAGACATATTTTTTTACCTTTTAATATTTGCTCATTCGCGCTATATTTTTCTGTTGCTGCTTTATCCCTTCCCGAAGGCCTGATAAAGGTTCTTGCTCCATCAACAGAAGCTCTGTAAGGATTGGTATACAGTCCGTCCATATAGACTATTCCCTTCTTTTTTGCTAACTCCGAACCCGCAATTCCAATGGCTGCGGAAATTCCAGAACGAGGCACAGGAACAATAAAATCTACATCCGGAATATGCCGAGCAAGAATTTCGCCTTGCTTAAGTCTGAATTGCATCACCGGAATACCAAATACGGTACTGTCGGGTCTGGCAATATATATAAG
Source organism: Candidatus Levybacteria bacterium RIFCSPLOWO2_02_FULL_37_18 (assembly GCA_001784115.1). Taxonomy (GTDB): domain Bacteria; phylum Patescibacteriota; class Microgenomatia; order Levybacterales; family UBA12049; genus 2-01-FULL-37-20. The sequence continues at coordinate 54,580 of MFPD01000019.1, forward strand.
CTCAAAAATACACTGCGCTAATTTTTTAAAACTCATCATTGTTAACGTATTAACTCCATTTTCATCTATCTTTATGACTTCTCCAGGCAAAACATCTCTTAAAAATTCTGCTCCCATTGACTTAAACGCAGAATTTTCCGATGCGACCACATATCCATGCCTTTGTAGTTTTCCAATCGACATTGGCCGAAATCCCAATGAATCCCGAACCACAATTAAAGAGTTTTTTAAAATAAATATGAAACTAAACGCTCCTTCCAATTCTTTCACACCGGCTAAAATTCTTTCCTGTGCATCTCCTTTCATTTTATTTATAATAGCCAAAGCTACCCGTGTGTCACTTTTAGCTGCCTCCATAGAATCGGCAATGGTGTATTTTTCCTTTAAGAATTTGACGTTGGTTAAATTTCCATTGTGGGCGATTCCAATTCCATTTTCTAAAAACGGCTGCACTTCAGACAAAGATCCTGATGTAGAATATCTATTATGCCCAATTCCAACAAATGCATTGTCTAAATCTGGCAAAGAATGTTTGATGGAAAACACAATTCCGGCAAGACCTGAGTCTTTTAACATTTTAAATTCCTTGCCATTTGCTAAAATCATTCCGCTTCCTTCCTGTCCCCTGTGATTTAGCTCAACAAGCCCGTTTAAAAGTATCTGAGGAATATCAGCTGTTTTTGAATAAACTCCAGCAATTGCACAATTATCCCGAATATTTTTCATCAAACTAAGGCTTTATGCAAATAATCTTTTATTTCGCTTATATTAATTCTTTTTTGCTCTCCCGTATCTCGAAAACGAACAGTTACTGAATTATTTTCAAGCGTCTGGTAGTCTATGGTAATACAAAATGGTGTTCCGATTTCGTCTTGGGAGGCATATCTTTTTCCAATATTTCCTCTATCATCCCAGGCAATCATAAAATGAACTTTTAACTCGTCATATACTGATTTTGCTTTATCAACCAAATCTTCTTTATTTGCAACCAATGGAAATACTGCTGCTTTAAAAGGAGCAAGCTTTGGAGTAATACGAAGATATATCCTATTATTTTCCTCCGTATACCCATCACATAAAATCATTAAAAGTATTCTATTTATTCCAACCGCAGGCTCTATAACATGAGGAATTATTTTTTCATTTGTAATAGGATCTGTAATGTGTAAATCTTTTCCTGAATATTGGATATGCTGTCTTAAATCATAATCAGTCCGGTACGCAAGTCCCCACAATTCTTTAAATCCAAATGGAAAGTTATATTCTAGGTCTTCAGTTCGTTTACTATAAAAAGACCGCTCCTTGTCACCATGTGTCCGCCACCGTAAGTTCTGTTGGTTAATCTCTAACTTGCCAACAACAAATTCCCACATGGCTTTTTTCCATTGCTCAAAAAGCACCTCCCAATTTTGATTTTGAGGATTAAAGAAATATTCTATTTCTCCTTGCTCAAATTCAACAGTTCGAAAAACGGATTTTCCGGGAGTTATCTCATTTCGAAAACTTTTCCCAAGTTGAGCCATTCCAAAAGGTAATCGAACACGCGTGGAATCAACAACATTTTTAAAATTAATAAAAATTCCTTGAGCTGTTTCTCCTCGTAAATATCCGTATCCTTGTTCTCCTTCAACAATTCCTAATTGAACAGGAAACAGCAAATTAAATTTTCTTACTTTTGTCCACTCATGTTTTTTACAATTAGGACACAACATTTTGTTATCTTGAATTATTTTGTCCAGTTCTTCAACAGTTGTTCCTTCTACATTTTTCTCTAAAACATCTTCAATAAGGTGATCTGCTCTAACTCGCAATTTACAATTTTTGCAATCAACCATTGCATCAGCAAAACTAGCAACATGACCGGATGCAACCCATATTTTATGATGAGAAATTAAACTTGCGTCAAGTCCAACTATATCTCCCCGTTTTTGGATAAACTCAGTCCACCACAAATCTCTGATGTTTCGCAAAAGCTCTGCTCCCATTGGTCCATAATCGTATGTATTTGCCAACCCGCCATATAAATCAGACCCCGGGTACATAAACCCTCGTCTTTTAACCAAAGCGCTAATTTTTTCCATGAGGTCATTATTCATAATTAACCGTCATTGCGAGAAACGTAGTAACGAAGCAATCTCTTAATATGAGATTCATTGCTACGCTCGCAGTGAGAAAATGTATATTGTTATAATAACAAAAAAGAAGAGGAGAATAAAGAAGCCATTTTACGAAAACTGGGGAATAATTTTTATTGCCTTAAGTCTCTTTTCTAAGATATCTTCTATAAACAAAGATGAGTCGAAATGTTGAGCAGCAAACTGAGGGGAATAAAACCCCAAAGCAGTCAAAAGTTCTATCTCGAATTTCTTAACTAACAAACTAACATATTCTTCCTTTGAAAGCTTATCAAGCATGTCAAGCAACAGTGCATACACGTATTCATTCTCCTGATTTTCCGGACACAAACTATCTACTAATTCACACAGGTGATATGCATATCCAATACGTGATAACGAACGTTTTATGTCCGAATACGTATTGAGTGATTGAGCCTCTGTTAACACCGGCATTCCATTATTTTTATAAACTGTTAAAAGCGTATGATTGAGAAGCTCTATGTGAGCAGATCTTCTACTGGTGATTTTTCGCACCCCCGAAGCTTTAATGCTTAGTTTGCCATGTTTTTTGGCAAACACAGTCAAAATCCGATCTGCCTCATTATAATTTTTCCGTTTGATAACAATAGCTTCTGTTGTAAATGTTTTCATTTTATTTTTCCTGTCATTGCGAGGAACTTTAGTTCCGAAGCAATCTTTCTATTGTCATGCTGAACTTGATTCAGCATCTCGTGAGATTGCTTCACTTCGTTCGCAATGACATTAGTAACATATTTATTATAGGTTTAGTGTAAGAGTTTTGTCGGTTAATAACCCAAATTTTTCTTTTTGCGTTCCGTTGACTTTAATTATGTATTCGTTTTTATCTGTACCTGGTTGTTTTTGAATTAACAATGGTAAGATATTGTTTTTAGCTTTAAAGGGAAGCGTATACTTAATGTTATACACTGCGGTACCCAAAGGTCTGACTGTTAAAAATCCTTCAAAGACTGTTTTTCCTAAATCTTCGGCAGTTGTTACTTTTACTTCTGATCCTTGACTACTAACCAATGTACTTCCTTTTGGTACGTAAATTCGTATCCAATCCCTAAACGTTGCGTTAATGCAAAGTCCTCCTCTTTCTAAATTACAATCAGACGGAGGATGAGGATTTTTGTAATTAATGGTAATTGTTTTAGTAATTGTCCCGCTATTATCTGTTTCTATATTTTGGGTCACTGCTTCTTGGGTAAAAAGATTTGATTTTGCTCCTCCCATATTCGCTTCGTTAATATGGAGGTAATCTCCATCAAATGCTTTAATTCTACCGGCGGCATTCAAGGCTTCAATTCCGCTTTGGGCGTCTTTGTCATAGAGATAAAACAATATATGTTTTTGGCTTACTTCATCAAGCAACTGTTGGAATAAAGGCCCCCAATATAATTTAGGAGAAGACTTAAGCGCTTTTTCCATAATTGAATAAAGCAATGCTCCCAAGATATCTTTTCTTCCTTCTTTTTCGTATCCAACCGGACGGGTAATATTATCCTCAAGTTCATAAATTACCTGTGGACAATCACATCTTTTATCTTGTTTTGTCGTAAACGCAATACCGGCTGCATCTACTCTATCGTCTAATTTATTTATAATAGAAACTAATACATGAGTATCTAGAGCAATTATTCCATCAACATCTGTTTTTGAGCGTGCGAATTTATATAAAGAATTAAATGTATTCATAGACTCTACAAAATCAGGAGAAAGATTCGTATCTCTAATATTAAAATTAGGTACATTTGGTAAGTATTTTAAAATAGGATCCGGAGCTGGAAATGTTTTTGTCAGACTGTTGTCTAAATTATAAATATCTTCAGACCTGTCTACATGAATTACTCCTTTTTCGATTCGAAATACAGCGTATGCTGTCATAAATCCGCCTGTAGGGCGAAGTTCTTTATCGTTTTGAAACAAAATCAAGTATTTTCTGTCTTTTGACTCACCTAAAAGCGAAGGCAATACTTTTACCAACGGTCTTGCCTCGCTTACAAATGTAACTCCTTCATCTGCGAATGTTCTTACTGTTATCAGTTGTTTTCTGATCTTTTCTCCACCAAAAAACGGCGGGTAATGATTTGGGTTTACTTGGTCAATTTCTTCTTGCGCCGAAAGGAGCAACGATGATACGTCATCAATGCGAGGAGTGATTTTTGCCATTGTCAAAACCGCAGTTTTAATCCTATCTTCCGCACTTCCCATAACAAAACTTCCTCCCTGTCCCTTAAGACCTAAAACATCGGCATAGGGCTTTAAAGAATCAACTAAAATAGACGCTGCGTCAAGACCATAACCGCCTGCTTTTACCAAATGGTCTGCGTCTCCATAATAAAAATTTAAGACCGGAATAAAACGAAGTATGGAAAGCGTTGATAAATCTTGCTGTAATTGTTTTAAATCTTCTTTTGTTTTAATTAGTTCTGTTGAGGCAAGCTCGACATTTTGTTTTTTAATCGCTTCCCAGGCTTTTTTTGCTTGCCTCTGAGTCCGCATAGATGCGGAGTATATTTTTCCAACCGGATATACAAGTAAAAGTCCCAACAAAATAATACCGATTACCATGCAAAACCCAACGCCGAATTTCTTTTGTGGGAGTTTAAATGTTTTCAGAGGAGATGTGAACACACGCTGGTTATCAGGTTCAGATTCATCTAGCTTACCAAGATCAATCTTCTTAAATTCAGACATAGTACTAATCTACCCAATACTCTCTTCCATGTCAAGCTTCCCCTGGCTCTACGTCATTCTGAACTTGTTTCACCGCGTCTGACGCGGGGTTTCAGAATCTAAAAATAGAGATGCTGAACCAAATTCAGCATTACAATAATTAACGGCTTACAAGTAAAAAACTCGTCACATTATGTTCCAAATCCTGTAAATCAGAGTCAATGATTTCAAAATCATACATATCGCTTAACGTCCGAGGACCTAAAATTGCCGTAGTTTTTGACAGTTTACCTTCTGCTAAAAACTGTGCAGCCCTTGCGGTATCAATTAAATCTCCACTTCCGCTTTCTTGTTTTAGATTGGGATATTTTTGGGCTAAAGAACCTCTGCATTGTTTTAAATTCTGAGAATGAGCATGGATTGAAGTAATATCGCTTAGTAAAACATCTTTTCGTTTCATTAAAAAATGTCTTATTACAATTTCCTGTTCTTCTATTATTTTAAATGTATACTTTGCCATGGCAATAACTGATTCAGTAACAATTCCTCCAACAGCATTGTGTGTTGCAAATAATCCAAAATCAATTGTCCCTTCGTGAAGATTTCTTAATACCTTTTCTGAAGTATACAAGAATTTTATCTTGTATTTTTTAATAGCATGTTTTTGAATATAACGTTGTATTGCTTCATCGTTAAAACTCCCTTTTCCGCCCTGAATACCAAACGTGACAAATTTCGGATGCGCTTGTTTTGGCAATAGTCTGTTATACAATTTGTCGTAAGCTTGCCCTAGTTTTAATCGCATCTGTTTGGTAAAAGGATTATATTGCTGCAAATCAGAGAATAACTGCCATGTGTCATTACACGTCTGATCCTTTACTTCATACAGTTTTTTTGCGCCCAGCGAATCAATTAAAGTCGGAGAAAAATTAACCTCCTCAAGAAGTCTTCCTATAAAATGAGTAAGACCTTGCGAGTTCGCTGCAATTCTATCATGCTCTAAAGCTGACATTTCTATAACATTTAGTTTTTTGCTCTCAAAATATTTCTTCCAAAAAGAGTATGTATCCGCTGAAGTCATGAACCTGTCAAGAATCATGGGTAGACCTTCAAATCCATTTTTTGCACTATCTGGTCCAAACATTGGATGAGCAAGAAGTACCTGAGTTTTTGTATTTTTTAGATATTTATTGAGCACAAATAAAGGAAACATTTTTACAGACAAAACATCTATTAAAACATGATTGTGTTTAAAATATTTTTTGTGTGTCTTAATTACACTTTCGAAAGAAGAAATTGGCACACAGTAAAAAATTATTTCGCTTTCATAAATTTTGGAAATTGTTTTGGCAATTGTAATATTTCTATCGACCGAACTTAAATCTAGTGAACTTCTATTATAGATAGTAATAGAAAAATCATCTTTTAGGAGTCTATATAACGTTTTTCCAAATCTTCCAAATCCTATAATACTGACCTTCTTCATACATCTATAATGTCATTGCGAGGAGACACGTCTGACGTGTTCGACGTGGCAATCCCCTGAATAGAGATTGCTTCGCTTCGCTCGCAATGACAATTTAACTCTTCCTTTCAATATCTAAAGACAAATTATGAATAACACCAAACAGTTTTTTAACAAATTCTGAAGGAAGATTCACTAATGTTCCTCTTAGTATTCGAGACGAAATAATCTCCTCCCATCTTTTTATATCTAAAGGATTTTCTCCCGATAATTTTTTTAGTCTGCCGATTTTTTTAACTGCCTCAAATCTTCTTGCCAAAATCTTAATGAGTTCCTCATCGATTTCATCTATTTCTTTTCGTATATCTTCTAAATCTTCATTCATACAGAGTCGTCATTGCGAGGAACTTGTGACGAAGCAATCTCACCAAGAGATTCCTTCGCTATCGCTCGCAGTTACAGGTAATCATAATTTTGGGCTTTGTGGCGTAAAAAATGATCCATAATTACCAATGCTGCCATTGCGTCAACAATCGGGACAGCCCGTGGCAAAACACAGGGATCATGTCTACCTGCTGCTTCAAGTTTTACTTCCTTTTTGTCTTTAGAAACAGTCAACTGCTCTTTTTTAATAGTTGAAACCGGCTTAAAAGCAACCCGAAAGTAAATTGTTTCTCCATTAGAAATCCCGCCCAAAACTCCTCCTGCATTATTGGTTTTTGTTCGTATCATAGAGTTTTCAAGATGGAATGGATCATTATGATTACTTCCTCGAAGCTTTGTCCCTTCAAAGCCTAAACCGATATCAAATCCTTTTACAGCGTTTATGGAAAGCATAGCTTTTCCTAAATCCGCATTAAGCTTATCAAACACGGGCTCACCTAAACCTACGGGTACATTTTTAATAACTCCCCTTACTACTCCGCCAATAGAATCTCCTTCTGATTTGACCTCCTCAATGAGCTTAATCATTTCCTCTGCAACTTTGTGGTCAGGACACCTGACAATGTTTGATTCGATTTCTTCCATCGTAACCAAATTAAAATAAATATCAGTCTTAATCTGCCCAACTTGTTCCACAAAACTAAAAATTTCTACCCCAAGTTTTTCTTTTAAATATTTTTTTGCAATAGCCCCAGCAGCAACTCTGGCTAACGTTTCCCGTGCGGAAGCCCTACCGGAACCATGCCAATCTCTAAAACCGTACTTTTTGGTATAGGTAAAATCTGCATGCCCAGGTCTAAATACATCTTTGATTTCCTGATACTCTTCAGGCCGAACGTCTTTGTTATAAGCCAAAAGTAAAATTGGCGTGCCAGTTGTTTTACCCTCAAAAACTCCTGACATTATTTTTATTTCATCTTCTTCTTTTCGGGGAGTTGTAATAGAAGATTGTCCCGGTTTTCTTCTGTCTAACTCTTTTTGAATTTCTTCTTCAGAAATTTTAATTCCAGGAGGGCAGCCGTCAACCACGCAACCAACCACCCCGCCGTGGGATTCGCCAAACGTTGTAATCCTAAATAAATGTCCAAATGTATTTCCGGCCATAAGATTTCTCTTTTCTGTCATCCCGGGCTTGACCCGGGATCAATAGATTCTGAATCAAGTTCAGAATGACATTATAATAACTCAAATATTTTCTCCAATTGTTTTTTTGTGAGCTGACCTTCTGCCGACTCTTCTGATTTTGTAATCGGCGCAAAAATCATTTCATTACCCCATATCGAACCGAAAATTCTCGTTACCATTCCAAAATTTCCCATTCCCAAAATAATGCACTTTACATGTTTTTCTTTCATTGCCAAAAGCAACTCCAAAAGTCTTAATGCATCTTTTTGACTATTACACTTTGTTGCGATTTTAAAAATCGCAGGGGTGTATTGCTTCATTGTATCAAGAATTGCATAAAGCTTCTCATCTTCCGGAGTTTGGTCATAGTTATGATAAGAAATAATAGTTTTAATTTTAAGATCATTAGCTCTAATATACTCAAGCTCTTCTTTCTGATTAAATATATCTAAATCGAGTAGTGCTAAACTGTTGTTTAACAGAGAAATAATCTCTTGTCTTTTTTTTGAATTTAATTGAACTGCTTCCAGATTTTTTCTCCGGAAAACTAAAATAAGTTTTTCTCCCATTTGATCCGCTAGTTGTTTTACAAGCTCAACGTCAAGGTCTTTTATATAATCCAACCACAGTTCAAAATAAGAATAATCTTGATTATTTTTAATAATCGCCACAATCTTCTCTTTTTTGTTTTTTACAATTGGCAGACAATAACGTATGTTCATACGTTTTTAAGAATAGCTTTTCTCATTGCTTCAACTGGCGCGTCAAAGCCTGTATATAATCTAAACTGTTGAGCACCCTGGTATAAAAGCATTTCATATCCTAAGATTACTTGTGCGCCTTTTTCTTTGGCGTCTTTGATTAATCTTGTTTCTTTTGGGGTGTAAATAATATCAAACACAATGTGATCCTTATTTAAGAACTTTTTATCAATTGGACTTTTATCTTCGTTCATACCAACAGAAGTAGCATTAATGAGTATATCCATATCTAAAACTTGTTCTAAAGAATCTAAGCCGCAGGCTCCACATGCAAATTCTTCAGCTAATGTATTTGCGTTTTTTAAAGATCTATTAAATAGAGTAATTATCGAACCTTTTTTCTTTAATCCATAAATAATTGCCCGTGCAGCACCGCCTGCGCCCAAGAGTCCAACTCGTTTATTTTTTAGCTCTGTTTTTTTTTCTAGCGGAATCAGAGCACCTAACCAATCTGTGTTATATCCTTTTAATGCTCCGTTATCGTTTACAACAGTATTTACAGCGCCTATTTTCCTTGCAGTTTCATCAACCGTATCCATATATTTCATAATTTCAATTTTATGAGGAAGTGTTGCGCTTACTCCGGCTATCCCCATTGCTCTAACTCCCTTTATAAAATCGCTCATGTCTCTTATTTTTACATCGCAAGCAACAAACACAAGCTCACTATCAATTCCCAAAGTTTTCAGTCCCGCATTGTGCATCTGAGGAGACAGCGAATGACCTATGGGATCACCAATTACCATACATATTTTTGTTTTTGCAGTAATCATAGTTTTAACAAAATCTCTTCAACAACTTCCTTAGGGCTTAATGTATCTGTTGCTATTATTTCATCTGCTGCCTGTCCATACAAGGTTTTTCGCTGTTTAAGAACCTCTCTTATTTCTTCTTTTCTGTTTTTTTTATTGGTTAAAAAGGGCCTATTTTTGGTATTGCCGGTTCTTTTTACTAATGTTTCAACAGAAGCATCAAGCAAAACTAATGTGCCGCTTTTTTTAAGTGTGCTTACACTTTCTGTGTTAATAACAACTCCACCGCCCGTTGAAATAATTGTATCAGAATATACGGCAACTTCTTTAACAACATCTGATTCTACTTTTCTAAAATAAGCCCATCCGTATTTTTCAACTATTAGAGCTATTGGCATACCGACTTTTTTTGCCAACATCTCATCGAGTTCTATATGATTTTTTTGTAGTTTTTCCGCTAGCAGCTTTGCCACAGTTGTTTTACCGCTTCCCCGCATACCGATTAAAACAATATTTCTCCTCTTGTCGTTGCGATCCCGCTCAGCGGGAAAAGCAATCTCTGCGAGCTTCATCCAAAAATCAGGAAATGTTTTATTAACTACCAAAGGGTTTTGTATTTCCATTCCCGAAAGCCTTGCACCGGCAACGGCAAAAGCCATTGCCATTCTATGATCTCCGTATGTTTCAATAGAAGCAGACTTTGGATTTCCTCCGTAAATTGTTAGAGTTGAATTGCTAGAGTCAGTTTTAATTCCCATTTTTTTTAATTCGTTTTTAATTGCCAAAAGCCGGTCTGTTTCTTTGATTTTAAGACTTTTAACACCGTGTATAATTGTAGTTCCATTTGCAAATGCGGCCAAAACCGAAAGGGTCATAACTTGATCCGGACAATTTTCCATATTAACGTTTATAGGTCTTATTTTCCCCGAGCCTTTAACTGTCACTGCATTTTTTTTATACAATATTTTATTTCCCATTTTCTCTAAAATCTGCAAAAACTCTCTGTCAGCTTGCAAAGAATATGGATTAAGATTTTGGATTGTGATTGTTGAACCGGTCAAAGCAGCAATTGCAAAAAAATAAGAAGCGCTGGAAAAATCTCCTTCAACAGAATATTCTTTCCCGTTATATTTTTGTTTAAACATTTTATAACTTTTGTAGTTATTGTTAATTACGTTTGCTCCAAACTGTTTCATGGTATCAATAGTCATATCAATATACTGCTTTGAAATTTGATCCCCCAAAACTTCAATCTCAACACTCCCTACTTTCGGAGCAATCATAAGCAAACTTGAAATAAATTGACTACTAACTGATCCTTTTATTTTTACTGTTCCTTCGTTTAGTTTTGAACTTAAAATTTTAACCGGCGGATATCCTTTTTTACCAAGATATTCTATTTTTGCACCCATTTGAATTAGGGCATCAACCAAATCTCCAATTGGACGATTGTTAAGTCCTTCTTCTCCAGATACTGTTTTAACTCCGGGAATAATGCATGCAAGGGCTAAGATAAACCTCATGGTTGTTCCCGAAAGTCTAGCACTCAAAGAGTACGATTGATTATTCGCCTTGTTGTCATCCCGAACTCGCTTCAGCCGCGTTTGACGCGGTTTCGGCATCTCTTGTTTCAGCATTTTAGATCCTGAAATACCTTGCCTGCCGGCAGGCAGGAATTCAGGATAACCGGGAAAGATCTCTATGTAGTTATTTCCTACATGAACATTTACTCCCAGCGCTCTCAAACATCTTATCATCGCCTCCGTGTCTTCACTTACCAAAGGATTGATAATCGTAACCTTCTTTTCCGTCAAAGCAGCCAAAAATAAAGCTCTATTGGTGTAGCTTTTTGAGCCCGGTATGTCTATGGTTTTTGCAACTGGTTGTTGTAATGGAATAATTTTCATATTGTTTCAGGAAGCAACAAATTCCAAAGCTTTTTTTATGTTTTGATCAGATACTTCCTGCCCGGTCTGACACGTTCCAATACCAGAAAGAAGGGTAAAATACACAATTCCTCTTTCACTTTTTTTATCCGATTTAATTTTTTCCATTACTTTTTTATGATCAATATTCTGTGCTTTTGTCGGCAATCCTGCATGCTCTAAAGCCTTTGTTATAGTTTCTAAATCCTCCTGTTTTAATATATTTTTCAGAACTGAAATCTTTCCTTCTGCAATCATACCAATACTTACAGCTTCCCCATGAAGCAACGGACTTCCTGACTCTAAACTCAAACTTTCCAAAGCATGACCAATGGTATGGCCAAAGTTAACGAGCCTTCGCCTATCTTTTTCTGTTACATCTTCTTCAACAATACATTTTTTTATTTCGATTGAACCACTAACGACTTTACTTAATTCTTTTTGACTAAACTCCTTTGGTTTTTTTGAAGTTACAAAATTAAAATAACTCCTATCTGCAATTGCACCGTGTTTGATAACCTCACCAAATCCTTCCGTAAGTATTCGGTCGGAAAGGGATTCTAGAACAGAAACATCACACATAACCCCAATTGGCTGTCTAAAAACACCAATAAGATTTTTAACTCCCAAAAAATTAATTCCTGTTTTTCCGCCTATTGATGAGTCAACTTGAGCAAGCAAAGTAGTTGGAATTTGTAAGAAATCCAGTCCCCTCATGAATGTACTGGCCGCAAATCCACCCATATCTCCAATTACCCCTCCGCCAATATTAATAACCAAAGATTTTCTGTCGCAACCAATTTCGAGCAACTGCCTCCATATTTCCAAAATGCACGTAATACTCTTTGCCCTTTCACCGCAAGGGATAATAATTGTTGAGATGTTTTGGGGAAAATACGGCACGATCTTTTTAAGAAATAAATTCTCAATGTGCGTATCTGTAATTACCACAATTTTAGAATAGGAATACAAATCAAACTTAGTAATTGCATCAAGAATTCCGCTTCCAACAAAAATTGGATATGATTTCTTATCTGATGCAATATTTATTTGTATCTTTCTCATGTTTTAAAAGGCAAATGCATTGTAGCTCCCCCAAAACCATGAACCAGTTTTGCCCGTTTTACTCTTTTTTTATACAGGCTTTTTAAAAGTCTTCTAAATTGCGACCAGGCAAGTTGTTGGATCGCGTCAGATAGAGCTTTTTTTGGATTTGGATGGACTTCGACTAGAAACCCATCAAACTCATGCTCATTTGCTTCATGTGTAATTTTTATGACTTTTTCGATACTTCCACCTGTGTGGGAAGGGTCAAAAATCATGGCAAGTCCGGTTTTTTCCTTCATTCGCATTGCCATATTATAGTCCGGAACATTTCTGTATCCTTGCGGATTATCACCAATTGGCGCAAATCCTCTGTGACAGAGAATAAGATGTGACTTTTTTATTCCACCGGATAAACAGTGTTCTACGATTCCTTCCCAATGCTTTTCATTGTGCCATATCTGGTTTTTTACCATAAGAACAGTGCGCGGATTTCTTGCTGCAATCCTGGAAACTTCCCTTTGAATGTAGTGGTTTTGGTTTCTGGCTCCTATCCAAAGCATACATTTTCCGTTTTTTGTAGCAGTCATCACTGCGTCCATGGCTAGTTTTGCATGCTCAGGAATCATAGGCTCAACTGCTGGATTCACACCCATCTTGGCTGCCTCAACTAAAAGCTTTATTCCTTCTTCTCCAATTCCCTCAAATCCTGGCTTTGTCCGTGGTTTCCATAGGCTGAGCCGAACGTACTCTACTCCAATTTTTTTTGCCTGTTTAACGGTTTCTAAAACCTGATCGCGCGACTCAACTGCGCATGGGCCTACGATGAGCATTTTTTTAGGTATCTTCATATGTATAAAAAAACAAAAACTCCCTTCAGGGAGCTAGCTTGGTCTATTCGTAATTGGTTTTACGACGTCAACAAGCCCTCCCTTCGGAGTTTATAAAATAAAACCAAAAATAAGCTTCGCGACTTATAATCACACTATAGGTATAGTATACAAAACTCTTTACTCTAAAGTCAAATTAGTATTTTCATAAATAACTGTTCACAGTTCTAATACAGACTGTCATGCTGGAGTGTAAACGATAGCATCTAATTTTGGGAGGTGGTTCTTCGACCTGCCTGCCGGCAGGCAGGTCGGCCTTAAGCCTCAAGAATGACAAGTTTATGTCAAAGGAGTAAACAGTTACCTTTATCTTTGACACCCTTGGGGTGGAAACGAAGCTGCACCCGCGGATTTTATGTTATTTTGAATCTAAATTCTTCATAAATTGTACAACGTTTTTTGAGATTTCAGATGGTTTTGAGAAGTTGATAATGTTAATAATTGCGCTGCCTATTACAGCGATATCTGCATGTTTTTTAAGCGCTTTAACATGTTCTTTTTTGGAGATTCCAAAACCCACTGCAAGTGGAATAGAAAAATGTGAACGTACTTTTTTGAGGTATGAACTTAATTCTGGGTTCAATTCTTCTTTCACTCCTGTTATTCCCTGTCTGGCTGTACAATACACAAATCCTTTGGCGATTTTTGCATTTTTTCGCAAACGTTGCTCTGTGGAAGCCGGAGAAATCACTTGAATGTTGTATAGATTAAACGTTTTACTATAAGCATAGAACTTTTCATTTCCCTCTTCATCAATTGACATATCCGGAACAATAAGTCCAGAAATTCCTGCAGCTTTTGAATCTTTTATAAACTGTTTAATTCCGTACTTAAACACAGTATTATAATACGCCATAAATAAAAGCGAAATAGAAACTTGAGAACTTAAATCTTTGGCAATCTTGAAGCAGTCTCTAACTTTTGTTCCATTATTCAAAGATTTCTCGCATGCTTTCATAATTGTTGGCCCATCAGCCAAAGGATCGGAAAAAGGAATTTGAAGCTCGACAAAATCAGCTCCGCATTCTGCCATGGTTTTTACTATTTGGACAGTTTTTTCAAGCGTCGGATATCCAACCACAACATGAGTCATGATTCCTAGCTTCTTATTTTTCTTGATTTCTGACAGTTTTTGATCAATAGAGTTCATATTTTATTGAATCATGTTGTATTGCTGCATTGCTAAATTGTTAACAATGAAGCAATCGAACAATTTAACAATCATTGTGTGTACTCTTTCAAAAATTTCATAAATTTTTTATCGTTGAATGCTTTTGCCAAAATAAACAAATCCTTATCGCCTCTTCCGGAAAGATTGACAACAATTATTTTGTGTTTGGAAAGTTTTGGTGCAAGTTTTACAGCATGTGCTACTGCATGCGCAGATTCAAGCGCAGGAATAATTCCTTCTGTCCTTGCCAAAAGTCTTACTGCTTCTAACGCTTCTCTGTCTTTTGAGCTTACAAATTCTACTCGATTTAAATCATGAAGGTTTGCAAGCTCTGGCCCAATACCCGGATAATCAAGCCCTGCAGAAATGCTGTAAGTTTTTTGCAGTTGGCCGTCTTTGTTTTGCAAAAAGTATGATTTATATCCCTCTACAATGCCGACCGAACCGCCTTTGAATCGTAACGCATGCTCACCTACTTTTTCTCCTTTTCCTCCTGCTTCAACACCTATTAACGTTACTGTTGAGCTTTTTATAAACTCATAAAAAATTCCCATGGCATTGCTTCCTCCACCAACACATGCGATAATATAATCGGGTAGTTTCCCTTCTCTTTTTTTCATTTGAACTTTTACTTCTCGTCCAACAATCGACTGAAAATCTCTATTCATTGTCGGAAACGGATGCGGACCCACAACCGACCCTAATACATAATGCGTATCTTTAACATTTTCTATCCAGTCTTTAATTGCAGCATTCACTGCATCTTTTAACGTTTTACTGCCAAAAGCAACCGGAACTACAGTTGCACCTAACTGTTCCATTAAAAAAACATTCTGCCGCTGTCTTTGTATATCTACTTCTCCCATATATACTGTGCAGGAAAACCCGAGTTTTGCTGCAACTGTTGCAGTCGCAACGCCATGCTGTCCTGCTCCGGTTTCTGCAATAAGTCTTTTTTTGCCAATTTTTTTTGCAACCAAAGCTTGTCCTATACAATGAGTAATTTTATGAGCGCCGGTTAGGTTTGCTCCTTCATTTTTTAAATATATTTTTGCGCCACCTAATCTTTTTGTGAGGTTTTCAGCAAATACCAATGGAGTCGGCCTCCCTGCAAAATTATTGAGTAAATCGGTAAATTCTTTTTGAAAAGAATCATCTTTTTTTGCAACCGTGTATGCTTTTTCCAATTCTTCAAGAGCCGGAATTAACATCTCCGGGACATATCTCCCGCCGTATAGTCCGAAGTGACCATTATTTTGATGTTTATTTTTCATGATTATAAATTTTAAACATTAAAAATTGAATAAAAATTAAAAATTTCAAATTAAAAATTCTTTTTCGCTTCTCTTATAAATTTTCTAATCTTTTCAATATCTTGTTTTCCGTCTGTCTCGACCCCAGATGCGACATCTACAATCTGTGGTTTTACTTTCTTTATAACGTCTGCGACATTCTCTGGATTTAAACCTCCTGCAAAGATTAAAGGAAATTCTTTTGCTAAAACACTAGCTTTTTCTAAATTAATCATTTGCCCCTCGCTTTGTTCTATTCTGTCTAAAAGATAAACATCTACCTTAAACTGCTTCATTTGTTTTCTCGCATCTTCAATGTCAAAATCTCCTGGAAATCTAAATGCTTTTATTGTTTTTATTTTTATTTGTTTTATATACTCCTGTGGTTCGTCACCATGAAACTGAGCGTAATCTAAATTACACGTCTCAATTATTTTCTGTACTTGATTAAGTGGCATATTTTGAAAAACGCCAACTAAATTAATTTTGCCTTTCAACTGTTTGCTAATTTCTTTTACAACCTCACTATCTACAGTATGAGTTTTAATACGTGGTGTAAATACAAACCCTAAAAAATCAGCACCACCTTCAAAAGCAACTTCTGCTGCTTCCAAACTTCTTGTCGCGCAAATTTTAACTTTTACTTTCATAGTTTTCAATCTGTCATTACGAGGAGGTCGCTTGATGCGACCGACGCGGCAATCTCCTAATCGTAAAACTACGATTGCTTCACTTCGTTCGCAATGACAATATAAAATCTTTTATATTTTTCGCTTTCATTAAACTCGTTCCCACAAGCACTCCTTTTGCTCCTGCTTCCCTATATTTTTGAACTTCTTGCGAACTTTTGATTCCTGAGAATCCCAGTTTTATAAATTTGTCTGGAACTTGTTTTAGAATTTCAGATGCTCTATCAACATCCACCTCAAAAGTATCCAAATCTCTTGCGTTAACTGCAATTATATATGGTTTTGAGTCGATCGCTCTTTCTATATGTTCTAAACTATCAATTTCAACAACTGGTTCAATACCTAAACCTATGGCATATTGAACTAATTCAGAAAGTTTTTTGTTACCAACAATTCTTGCAATTAAAAGCACCGCATCAGCGCCTGATTTTATACCTTCGGCAATTTGATATGTATCAATAATAAAATCTTTCATAAGAATGGGAAGATTGGTATTTTTCTTAATTTGATCAATTAGTTTAATATCTCCATTAAAAAAATGTTTTTCAACAACTAAAGAAATTGCATCAGCGTCTGCTTTTTCATATGCTTTTACCCGCTTTAGAATAGTTTTTTTTGAACCAAGATCTCCTTCACTTGGAGACGCTAACTTAATCTCCGCAATCAGAGTAATATCTTTTTTTGGATTGAGAATCGAATTCCTGAAATTACTCAAATTATAAACCGTTCCTTTTCGAGATTCTGGATGCGCCTTCGGCTTACCAGAATGACGTTTTTTTCTTTTTTTCAAATCTCTTTTTGTTTGCTCAACTATTTTTTGAAGTATTTTATTTTTCATATTTTTGCGTTTCTTTTATTAATTGCTCTAATACTTGTTTTGCTTTTCCGCTATCAATTGCCTCTTGAGCCTTTTCAATTCCCTGCTCAATTGAGCTTGCTTTTCCAGCGACATATAATCCCAAAGCGCTGTTTAAAATAACAATATCACGACATTGTCCTTTTTTACCATCTAAAACATTTAAAATAATCTCTGCATTCGTTTTCGAATCTGCTCCTTTTATTTTGTTTTGCGAAGCTTTTTTTACTCCAAAATCAGCAGGACTCACTATTCTTGATTTTATTTTTTTGCCTTGCACTTCGAGTACATGAGTTTTTGCAGAAATACTTACCTCATCCATTCCATCTTCACTTGTTACCAATAACAAATGTTTATACCCAAATTCTTTACCAACACGTGCTAATTTTTTGGCTATAGAAAGATTTGGAACACCAATAATCTGCCTTTTTACAGAAGCCGGATTTAAAAACGGACCAAGCAAATTAAAAATTGTTGGAATACCTAATTCTTTTCTAACAGAAGCTATAAATTTCATTGTCGGATGAAATAATTGCGCGAATAAAAATACCATGCCTACTTTTTCTAAAACCAAACTTGCTTGAGAAGTGTTTAAATTAATATTCACTCCCAAACTTTCCAACACATCCGCGCTTCCACATTTACTGCTTGCTGCTCTATTACCATGCTTAGCTACCCTTACACCAGCTCCTGCAACTACAAATGCTGTTGCCGTAGAAATATTAAACGTCTGTTTTCCGTCTCCACCGGTACCACATACATCTATTGAATTTTTAACTTTTAACTTTGAACTTTGAACTTTTATCATATACTTCCTCATTCCTTCTATAAACCCTACAATCTCCTCAGCTGTTTCTCCTTTTGACTTTAAAAGAATAAGAATTGCTGCCATTTGAGTAGGGCCAATCTTCCCCTCTGCCATTTGGCAAACAAGAAAAAAAGCCTCTTTCTGAGTAAGATTTTCTTTTGCTATTAATTTTATAAACAACTGTTTTGTATCCATATTCATCTACTTGTCATTGATTCCTTAATTGTCATTCTAAACTTGATTCAGAATCTAAACAAAAAATTTTCAAGCATAATTTTTCCTGCTTCTGTTGCAAATGATTCCGGATGAAACTGAACTCCCTCAATTGGATATTCCTTGTGTCTTAATCCCATAATCTCACCATCATCTTGTACTGTTGCTGTTATTTCCAAACAGTTGGGCAATGAACTTTTCTCCGCAATCAAAGAATGATATCGCATTACTTCTAAATTTTGCGGTAATCCAAAAAATACCCCCTTTCCATCGTGTTTAATAGTACTTGTTTTTCCATGCATTGGTTTTTTTGCTCTAACAACTTTTCCGCCGAAGTAATGCGCCATTCCCTGCATTCCAAGACATACACCAAGTATTGGAATGTGTTTTTCTAACTCTGTTAGAACTTCAGCGCAAGCTCCAAAGTATGCTTTATCAGCAGGATTACCTGGGCCAGGAGAGATAATAATTCTATCGTATTTTTTCTCTTGAATTTCGGAAAGCGTTATATCGTCATTACGAAAAACATCTACGGCAAATGGTTTTTCCCTTTGCTCTAAAATTTCTCCTACATACTGATATAAATTAAAAGTAAACGAATCGTAATTGTCTAGTATAAGTATTTTCATAATTTTTTTAAAACTTCCATTATTGCTTTTAATTTTCTTTCAATTTCTTCATATTCCTTTTCTGGTTTTGAATCACAAACAATTCCACCGCTTGTTTGGGTATAACCAAATTCACCTAAAAAAAATAAGGATCTGATTGCAATAGCAAATGTACAGTCACCATTAAAACCAAATTGTCCAACAGCCCCACCATATACACCCCGCGCCTCTTTTTCCAAGCTTTCAATTATTTTTATCGACTCTATTTTAGGAGCACCGGTTAAAGTACCTGCCGGAAAATTACTTGCAAGCGCAGAAAACATTGTCTGCCCATTTTTCATAATTCCTACAATTTCGCTTGAAATATGCTGGACATGGGAAAATTTTTTTACATTCATAAAATCCCGTACTTTTACCGTCCCAAACTTTGCAACTCTTCCAATATCATTTCTATGCAAATCCACCAGCATATTATGTTCTGCTACTTCTTTTGAATCTGACAATAAATCGCGGGCTAGCTTCTTATCTTCCTTAAGATTTTTCCCTCTTTTAATTGTTCCTGCTAAAGGTCTTGTTACCATTTCTCCATCCCGAAGAGAAAATAATAACTCTGGTGAAGCACCAATTATCCTTTTTTTATTAAACTTTAAATAGTACATAAAAGGAGAAGGATTAATTTTACGAAGCCTTTCGTACATTAAAAGACTATCTCCTTGTATTTTAAATTTTGTTTTAAATCCTACTTCGCATTGAAACGTATTTCCCAAGAGAATATGTTTTTGTACATTCCTGACTTGTTTTTCGTGTTCTGCTTTAGAAGAAGTATTTCCTAAAAATTTCGCTTTTAGCATTAGTTTTTTAGTAGGTTTTTTTAATAAATCTTTAAGTATTTCTATCCTGTTTTCGTCATAATAAAAATAAAACAATTCGTTGGTAACTTTGTCAAAAATTACGCCATCCGTATATACCCCAAACATAAATTGATCAAAATCGTGATTAACTTTAACCGACAAACTACTTTCAAAATAGTTAATTGCATCATAGGCAAGATAACCAACTAACCCCCCTGCATAATTTTTAGAAATTGTATAAGAAGGCATAATATTTTCAAGAGCAAAATAGGGATTTTTAACCGGATATGCTATTCCGTCAAAAAATAGTAAATTTTCTCGTGCAGAAATTACGTGTTTTGGAGCAAGTCCAATAATTGAATATCTGGAGAATTTTCCTTCCTCTCCCAATGATTCAAAAATAAAACACGTATCAAACTCTTGCTCTATTTTTTTAAACAGACCATGGAAATCAATATCTTGAGCAAAAGAGACATACGTTGGTTTCTTTTGTAATGTTATTTTTGGTAATTTCATATTTTTATAAACAAAAACCCTTGTAAATTTCCAAACGTTTTCTGTTTGACTATTTACAAGGGCCTCTTAATGAGACGGTGCCACCTTGTTTATTTACTTATTCATGCTCTTCTTTTCTTAGTCCAGCCAAGCGGATAAAAAACAAAGAGTGCTGTCTTCTTAGGGTTTCGCCTCCCCCGCATTACGTCAGTCGCGTTTGACGCGATGAATTTTGCGAAAGCTTCCTGGATCCAAACTTCCAGATCACAGCTTTTAAAACTACATTACATGTAATATACCATATTGTTTCAGATTTATAAAGCACCTTTACCCGATACCATTGCCCAAGGAGTTTTAAGGATTATGTACAAATCATAAAGAATCGAACGCTTATGCACATAATCCGCATCCATTTGAATTCGCTTGTCAAAATTAATCTCACTTCTTCCGGAAACCTGCCAAAATCCTGTGAGCCCCGGCTTTACCGACAACACAACTTTTGCCAGATCTCGAGTTTCAGGGTAACTTTTCTGCTGCTCCCTAAGCTCATCCGGATAATATGCACGGGGTCCTACCAAACTCATTTCTCCTTTTAAAATATTCACCAGCTGAGGAATTTCATCCAGAGAATATTTTCGAATAAACCTTCCAACCAGTGTAATACGCGGATCGTCTTTTAATTTATAACTGCCTTTTTTATATATATTAAAAAGATCTGCATACTGGGGATTTTCACGTAAAATTTCATGCGCATTTTGCACCATAGACCTAAATTTATACATTTTAAAAAGTCTTCCACTTTTTCCTACTCTTTCAGGCGTATCCGCTAATATCGGCCCGATTGAATCAAGCACAATAGCCAGAACAATCAAAAGGATAATTGGGGAAAATAGTATTAAAAGAAAAAGAGAGAAAACAATATCAATCAATCGTTTTATAAACTCATAATATACACTTTTTTTTACTTGTACGTATACCATACGTTATGCTAAATGCTCATGCTGTGTACTTGTTAATCCTTCAACTAATTTTTTTATTTTTGGAATAGAGCTCTTCTTGCATACTAACACAACGTCTGATGTGTTAATGATAATCATTTCCTCCAAATCAATACCGACGGTTAGCTGATTGGTGTAATTAAATAGCAAAACGTCTCTGCTGTCTTCGAGCATGACATTTCCTCGGGTTACATTTTCATGATCCCTCGTAGAAAGTGCTTCCTTTAGCGCTTCCCATGCACCTACATCACTCCATCCCAAATCTGCTTTAATTACCAATCCGTCTCCAGGATTCATTTTTTCCAATAGTAAGTTATCAAATGATATTTTTTCAAGCTTGGGATAAATCTCTTTAAGCACAGAATCAAAATTATCAGTTTGAAAAGACTCTTGAATTTTTACCAGTTCACCATACATTTTTGGAGCATACTTTTTATACAACGAAAACAAAAATACTGGAGTTGTCGCAAAATACCCGGGATTCCAAACGTGACTTTCTGACTTATGAAATGTTTCTGCCAAAGCTTGTGATGGCCGGTAATGCCAATTTTTAAACGAAAACACAGGCAAACCATTCTTATGCATTACTTTCTTACCCAACTCTATCCATCCGAGATTTTGACTTGCAAATCTGGATCGTTGCCCTATAAATACAATTTTTTCCGGATCGGTTTTTAATATTGTTTCCGCGGTCTGAAGCACTTCTCTAAATAATTCTTCATTTTTTACCAAATGGTCACTCCATAAAATTATAAATGGCTCATTTTTTTCAATCTTCTCAAACAATGCTGTTACCAGCCCTACTGCCGGGCCTAGATCTCGCATTTCAGGTTCAAGGATAAAATTTTCTTTTGGAATCTGCTGTAACTGACTATATAAAATGTCTTTATACATAGTTCCCGAGGAGATAAAAATATCCTTGGAATCAGCTATTGGCAATATACGATTAACAGCCAACTGTAAAGTAGAGTGTTCGCCGAAGATTTTTTCAAATTGCTTTGGGGTATTCTTTCTGGAAAGGGGCCATAATCTTGTCCCAACTCCACCTGCAAATATTACTATCTTCATACATTTATTTTACGTATTGCCGAACAAGACTCAAAAACTGCTCTTTAAATCTTTTTTCTGAAAACCTTTGTGCGTTGATGTGGATACTTCTAGTATTAAATTTCATCTTTTCAAATTTTTTTAAGGCTTGAATAAGTGATTTTGATGTTTGAGATTTAAATAAAACACCTGTTTTCCCATCAATAACTATCTCTTTTGCTCCTCCCTTATTAAAAGCAATAACCGGTTTTCCAAAACTTTGTGCTTCTACAATTGCCAACCCAAAGTCTTCAACGCCTGAAAAAATAAGAGCCTTGCAGTTCTTATAATAACCCGAAAGCTCATCATCAGTCAAGTTTCCCGGAAAAAAAATTGATCGCCCTGACATCTTTTTAAGTCTCTTTTCCTCCATTCCCTTCCCGATTATCAAAAGAGGGACATTAAGCTTATTACATGCCGAAATTGCAAGATCTATTCTTTTATATGGAACCAACCGGGAAACAATCAGAAAATATCCAGAAAGAGTGTTTAATGCTCTCCCCCTTTTTTTTGAAAAACCAGCAGAAGGATATACAACAACAGAATCTCTTGAATAATATTTTTTAATACGCTTTTTTATTTCAAGGGAAATTGCAATATAATACTTTGGGGTTTTTGCGATTTTTTTGTCCCATATACGAAGTAGAAAAATAATAGGTATTGTAAAAGATCTAAAAAAATTATTTTTAAAATATTCATTATATCCGCTCCATAAATATCTCGTCGGAGTCAGACAATAACAAATATGGGTTGTATTCTTGTCAACTCTAACCGCCTTTGCATACTCAGAAGTGACAGAAATAACCACATCAAATTTTTTAAAAGAAAAACTCATAAAAGCTAAAGGCATAAAAGGCGCAAATAATTCATGGAACATAGATGCAAAGGGAATATATTGTAAAAAAGAAGCTTTCACACGAAAAACCCGAGCCCACGGCGCAGTCTTGGGATTATATACAGATGTGTAAAGAGGGGCTTTTGGAAATAATTCATGCAGGGCAAGGAGAACTCTTTCGGCGCCACCCCACTTATTAACCCGATCGTAGACGATGGCAACTTTCATAAACTTCCAATGTCTTATACGTTAAATCTCTCCAGGAAAATTTTTTCACCAATAGTAAACCTTTCTTTTTTTGCGACTCTATTCTATCATCTTTTTTTAATACCCGCATGAAAACTCCACCAATGCTTGAAACATTTTTTGGATCAAAGTAAAAAGCTGCATCGCCAACTATTTCTCTATGAACCACGATATCTGATAACATCACCAAACAATTATTACTCATTGCTTCTATGACTGGCAGGTCAAATCCCTCCATACGTGCTGGACTCACAAGCGCTTTTGCATTTTTATAAAGCTCTGCAAGCTCTCTGTCTGTAACATATCCATAAAAAATTAATGAGTGATCTATTCCATTTGAAATAACATATTTCTTTAATTTCCTATAAAAATAATCCTCTTTCCCAACCAAGACAAGTTTGAGATCTTTATGAACTTTATGAACAAAATCTTGAACAAGTAACTGTTTAAACGCATCAATTAATCTAACTAAGTTCTTGTGTGGATACGCATTCCCAACGTAAAGAAAGTATGAACCTTTAGGTAATTGGTATTTATTTGAAATTTGAAATTTGAAATTTGAAATTTTTTTGTCTATTCCTTCATACGTCACAACTATTTTTTCCGGATCAACTTTATAGTGATCAATTATCTCTTTTTTTGTTGCTTGCGATACGGTAATTATTTTTTGCGCTCTATTAATTGCATGGCTTATCACATGCTTATATCCTAATCGTTTTAACTGATAAATCCCCAACGGAAGAGTCGATGCCTCTCCTGTATCAAAATGATTAATAATCAAATCATGAATGGTAACTACAAAACTCCCCTTGTAAAAAATAGGCACAGAAAAATAAGGAAAATGAACAAGATCAAGTGTTTCTTTGTTTAGAATTTTTGGAAATTGTATTTGTTCTTCAATCGTATGCCACCGAATGTTCGTTCGAACAACCTTGAACTTGTCATCCTGAACTTGATTCAGTATCTCTTGTTCATCCTTTTCCAAACAAAACAATACATACTCATTCTTCTGACCAAGTTTATGCAGTTGACCAACAAGATTTCGAATATATCTTCCAACTCCGCTCTCATTCCACAATCTTACATCGATACCAATCCTCATAGTTTCTCCTTAATATCAATACCTTTGTGTACTAACCAACTAACAAATCTTGGATATTTTTTTTCATAGTGTTTTTTGTAAAAAATTCTCATGGCATCAAATCGCGCTTTGGAAGCTCTATTTCTTGTTTCTTTATTTGCAGTTGTCCGATCTTTTGAAATATCTTTAATACCGCTTGATACACCTTTGTAGTGGAGTATTGATACATTGCTATAATAAAAAATCTTCCATCCTTTTTGTTTGAGTCTATAGCAAAAATCTAGGTCTTCTCCGTAAAAAAAATAATCCTCATCCCACCACTTCACATCATCTCCTGCTTTTCTTCTAACGAGCATCACTGCCCCTCCACACGCGTCTATCTCATGGATAGTGGACAAGTCTTTCCATCCCATTGTGTACCCACTGAATAATTTTGAATGTGGAAATAATTTTGTCAGACCCGAAAAATAACAAAATGAATTCCACGGCGTAGGAAAGCCTCTGTGGGACGCATCATCTATTTCTCCATTTGGTAATTCAACTTTACAAGCAACTGCACCTACTTGAGTATGTTCATCAAGAAACCCAAGAAGCGTTTCTATTGATTTTTCTCTAACTAAAGTATCCGGATTTAGAAAAAGGATATAATTTCCCTTGGATTTCTTAATACCTATATTATTAGCTTTTGAAAACCCAAGGTTTTCTTTATTTTCTACTAAAATAACATCTTTAAATGAATTTCGTATCGTTTCCGCAGAACCATCACCTGACGCATTATCAACAACAATAATTTCTTTTTTTATTTTGTTCAAAATATTCTTTTCGATTGAATCGATACATTCTCTCAAAAAAATTTTGCTGTTATAGGAAACAATTAGTATTGAAATGTCCATATTAGCTAACTACAGAGTTATATACTTCTTCTAATTTTTTAACGATAATTTTCCAATCATAATTCTCGGAAACTAACATTCTTGCTTTTTTTACCATTGTATTTTTTAACTCACTATTTTCTAAAACAGTTTTCATGTCCATTGCGAATGATTCGGGATCATCCGCAACCAGTACTTCTTTTCCGTTTTTTAATGTAATTCCCTCTATGCCAAGAGTCGTTGACACTACCGGAGTTCCGCTTGCCATTGCCTCCAATATTTTGTATCTCGAACCTCCACCAACACGAATCGGTGCAACGAGAAGTGAAGCTTTTTTGTAAATTTCTTCTGTTTTCTCGGAAGCATCTTCATCATAGAAAACACTTTCCGATGTGTTCAATTTTTTAATTGAGTTGGGAATATTTTTTCCAACAACCCACAGTTTAGGTAAGGATTTATTTTCATAAACTTTGATAAATAACGGCCAAATTTCTTCTAGTAACCAGCTTACCGCGTCTTTATTTTGTACCCATTTAAAATCTCCAATAAATAAAATCCTTATTTCTTCTGCTTGGGATTTCGATCCAGATGGCGATTTAATTTTGAATTTTTCAATATCAACTCCATTTGGCACAACGCTTACCTTGCTATTGTCCATAAATTTTTTTTCTTCCTCTGAAACCGCAACAAGATGACTTGCTCTTTTCCAGAAACGCTTTTCCCAAAATCTTAATTTTAGAATATCCATATACAAAATTGGTTTTAAAAAAAACGGGGAACCGTTTGCATATTTTTTATAAACCAAATATTCAATATTATGCTCAACTAAAACAATAGGAACCGTTGTTTGAGGTATATTTTGAAATACGTATGAAGTCTCCACATGTATAATATCAAACGTGCTATTTGCCAGTTGTTTTTTTATTGTTTTTTTCAAATCTTTGTTTGTGTGTCCTACCAGTAAAAATGGATACAATGAAAATCCTGATTTTAAAATATTCATAATACTCCATTGAGGAATTCTATCAACAGTAATAAGCTCAGAACACACCTTTTTAACTTCGTCTTCATCTTTTTTAGATTGATAATTTCTTTTCTCGCACACAAGAGTTATTGAGTGTTTTTTTGATAAAAGTTTTAGAAGATTATACAAACGAATGTGTCCACCTGAATAAAGCGGATACGGCAAATAAGATGATATCAGAAGTATATTCATAGCTTATCTTAATTTAAACAAAATAAATTCTTTTGTTTTTGATACTATTTTGTATTGATTACCTAATTCTTCGTCTTTTTTTGTCGGATTTAAAAACACTAAATAATCTGCTCCCATTTTTATCATATCAGGCAATGGTTTTTCAAAACTTGCCCATCCCCGCCTTTCTGTTTGATATAAAAAAGACGTATCGCCGTCATACGGCGCAATAATTTTAGCATCTTTTGGAATAAGCCTGTTTATAGCTCTACCTGCTATAACAATAGAGCGATTATTAATGTTAAAATAATCCTTAACCATTCTCCAACTTAAAAAAAATGAAAGAAAAATACAAACTCCAACAACTAGAACCACTGCAACTTTATGTATACATCGTTGTAAAAAAGAATATATAAAAACTGTTCCGATTCCCATATATATTGAAACAGTAGGCATAATTAATATCTGATAATAATCATGTTGTACATTTCCTGTAGCAAAAATAAATATATACAACAGTGATGATAGGAGAAAAGAATAAAAAAATATTCCTTTTTGCGGTTCCTTCTTATATGATATTCCGGCAAACAATATGATCATTCCAAGATACCCGCTTATAAGTTTTGTAATACGCTCAAAAAAAATCCATCGAAAAAATGCAGGACGGAATCGAATTCCATTTCCATTTAATAGCCATTCATTTACGGGAATACCCTCAGGATATTGCATCATCCATTTTCTCCAAAATATAAGTGGCAGAACAGATAGAGTAAAAAATATCCACAATTGCCATTTCTTAAAAACTGCAAATCCAAACCGTTCATATGCAATGTAAATCATTGGCAGAACAAAAAAAACAGCATAAGGCTTTAACAATAAAGAAGCAGACGTAAACAAGAATGCAAGAATAAAATAACGCATCATTCCAAACGAAGAAATCCATATATCAAAAAAATATGTTCCGCCCAATATTGCTGTAACCATTGTAGAATCCGGCAGTATTGTTCGACCATAATAAATGTTATACGGAAGGTATGCAAAAAAAAATGCGCTTATAAAAGCAGTCTTAATATTTAATCTTCGTTTAACAATTAAAAAAATAAATAATGTTGATAAGAGGGATGAAAAAATAGTAACCAGTCTTCCCCACTGTTCAAGAGTAAAAAAATCAAACAGAGAAAAAAAACCTGCTTGAAAAAGATTATACAAAGGGAATTCTACAAACCGATATCCATGTGGATTATCAATACCGGAGGCAACATTTGAAAGATCGTCAAATTTTGGATGCAAAATGTCAAATCCATGCAAAACAAAATTTCTTGAAACAGCAGAAGTATCTGTTTGTCTCCAACTATGCCAGTCGGCAATCGGATTATCAAATCTATATAATCTAACAAAAAAAGCGCCAAGAAGAATAATGCTCAAAAGAATTTTTTCTTTGCTCGTCATTTAACTTTGAAGATTTTCTTCCTTTCTATAACCCTTCCTTCGCTATCAAACACAAATACCTTATCGTTTAGCGGGTTTACTACCCTATCAAATGCCTGATCGAGTGAAGAAGTTTGAAAAACATTGATGTGTGAATTTCTAAATGAAAACCATACAGCGTCTTTTAACCCAACTGGAAAAATCCATGCCTGTCGATAACGAATCGGTACATTTACAAAATATAGATTTATTGGTTCTGTTGCCCAATAATTTGAATAAGCTGAGTCAATTGTGACAAGAAAATTTTTTACTTTGTCACCTGCTTCAGACCAATCTGTATGTATTTGCTGAAGTTGCATAATATGTAAAACAGCAAACATGGAAATAAATACCGTTAAACCTAAATATGCTATATCTTTTCCGCTATTTTTTAATAACCCAAATAAACTTTTAAATGCATGCACTAAAACTAATACTTCTCCCATCGATGCCAAATAGCTGTATCTATAACTAATATTTCCAAGACCTAAAAATGGAAGTAATGCAATAATAAAAAAACCAAATCCAAAACAGACAATTTTTCTATCGTCTTGATTAATTTTATTCATTACAAATCGAAAACTTAAGAATAAGAAATATCCCGTAATCAAAATAATTATTGCTGAAATAAAAAAATGATTCTTAGAAATAGCTCGGAAACTTTGAAACACAGGCAAAGATAGCGATCCAAGTATGTTTAATAAAAAATAACTTATTGAGTTTGCGACAAAGTTGAAAGGAAGTTTAAAAACGTTATAACTATAATCTCCATTAAACCAATGACTATCTGCTACAAAACGTATCAATAGGTAAAATGGAATTATTGCAGATAAAATTTTTAAACTTTTTTCTCTTACCGTATCTTTTAAGCTGTAATTTTTTTCAAAAATCAATATATATAATCCAATAAGGATTGGTGTTATAATACCTAGTTCATGAAACAAAAGACCCAATACCAAAGATACTATCGATAAAACAAATAACGAATTTTTATGATTTTCTCTCCAGGTAATAAAAATAAGTAAGCTAGAAATTGAAAATAACGAAGTAAACAAAAATCCGGTTGCTGAAATCCAAAAAACAGTTTCAGAATATCCGCTTAAAATTAAAAACAAAATAGATGAAAACATTGCAATTTTGTAGTCCTTCAACAATTTTTTAACAAGAAAAAAGAATACAACGGAAACAAGACAATGAAGAATAAGAGAAACAATATGATACATTGTTTGATTTAGCCAAAACATTTGATACATTGCTAGAAAATATAATTTTGCACCTGGTCTGTAGAAAAATCCGTCTGAAGAAATGAAATAACGAAATAGATTACTATCATTAGAAACCCATTTTAACCAGGTAAAATCATCACCAATAAAGTAATTATTAATCATTTTTGAATAAAGCGTTACACAGATAACCACCAAGTACAAAACACTACTAAAGGAAGATGTTAAAAATTGTTTGATTTCTTGGTATAAATTTATTTCCCTTTCTTGAAATAAGTGAAGTATTCCAACTGTTATACCCATAAGCAACCATAACATAAAAGCAACTTTTGAAGCTTCAAAAACATCGATGAGCGTTGCGTTTAAAGCCAATCCAATAACCCCAGACAAAAAACCTAAAACAAAACTTTTTGCAACAGGAGAAGTAATACTTGGTAAAAGTTTTTTAAGGTAAATCCCAAAGATTAAAAATATCCCAAAAAAGGAAATAAATCCAAGTATTCCTGTTTCACCTAAAATTCGAAGATAATTATTGTCTACTGCAAGGCTTACCGAAGAATATCCGCTGCCCAAAAAAATATTTCTTTGAAATGCGGAAATTGCCTCCGGCCATTGTCCCTGGAAACGAGTTGTAAAAGAAAGATCGTATGCTGTTGCTTTTTTTATCAAAAAATCTCCATGAAACATAAAAGTATCTGCTGTTAGATTTTTTTGTTGGACAGGTCTGTCATAAAAAAACTCTCCTACGTGACTGGCTACCGGAGAAAGAAGGAGATTTATGTATCCGGTTCCGTGTGGAAGATTTTCTCCCGTCGAAGTATTCGGAGGAGAAAGCAAATTAACTGTAGGAGAAAGAACAGAAATTGGAACAATAGCAGAGGCTGGCGGAAACACTTTAGAATCTTCTTTCTTTCCTTCAACAAGCTGGGATTTGTCTGAGTAAAATCTTCTTTGAATAATCTTATTTTCAAAATAAGTAGAGGGAACTTCATGTATTTCGCCAATTTCCTGACCGGTTTTTGCATCTACTAAGACGGTAATTTCTTTTAACGTACTGTTAAATCGCTCAAGCAGCCTAGACGAAAAACTCATCATAAATATTCCAACGATTACCACAACCGGAATAAGGAAAATAAGCATTTTTTTCTTTTGAAACAAAACAACTAAAAATAACGATAACAATAAAACGAAAAAAGACACCCGCGATATAGTCATATAAAGCGCAATAAAACCAAAAAAAACCGACAGCACAATAATGAGTTTTCCAATCCGGTTTTTAAGTCCAAACAGTAAGCTGACAAGAATCGGGATTACCAATACTAAATACGCTGCAAAATCATAATGCCCTCCGAATGTTGATGGAACGCGAGATAATCGTGAAAGGTGTATCGGTATCCCTTTGGCAAATTCTTCATTCATGGTTAAAAATGCCGGAAACCCAATATATTTTTGCCCAATACCATATAAAGAAACCGTCAAAAGCGTTATTGACAAAACGCCAATAACAAACGGCAGCATGGATTTTTGCCTAAAAGAAGCGAATGCGAGAAAAAATAAGCTAAGATATTCAATGTGCCTTAGAAAACTCAAAAAAGCTATGTTTGGAAATACCTTGGAAATAAATGGAAAAACAAAAAGCATCGCATGAATTGTAGTTACCGCACCTACAATCCAAAACGCAAAGATTGGTATCGTTAACGGTGTTTTTAAAGAAATCTTTCGTTTAAAAAGAAGTAAAAACCAAACCGAAAGCACACACACGACAAGAAAATCTTCTATTCTCACATATACCCATGTGTTTTTAATATCAATCAAAGGAAGTTTCGGATACAAAGGAATAAATGCCAATAAAAAAAGGGTAAAAACAAAAAGGATATTTTCTAAAATCCACTTAAATGGTTTCATAGAGTCGAAAGAAATGCCTGTTTATATGTTTTTAGTAAATAGTTATTCCCCGTTATGGCCCCAATTATAATTGCCGCAAGTGCCTTTAGCATAAGTAATAACCTCAACACAGTATATTCTACGCTGCTTTTGTGCTTTTTGTAAAAATATTGTATTCCTTTATATATTTGAATAATCGCAAATGACCTGCTTGAACTTCCCTGACCAAGATGAATCACTTGACTTTCTGGTAAAAAAAATATTTTATACCCTAATTTTTTTATTCTAAAACAAAGTTCCATATCTTCAGCATACATAAAAAAATGTTCGTCAAATCCATTAATTTCCTTAAAAAGATCGCCTCTTGTAAGAAAAAAAGATCCTTCTACCCAATCAACTTCTTGTTTAATTTTCGGAACAAAATGATTTTCCAAAAAAACATGCAGTAAAGAGTAAAAATGTCCGGCCGATTTTCCGCCGACTACTCCTACATCATTTCTATTATTCAAAAAATTCACCATTATATGAATTGTTGAGCTATCGTTAATAACAGCATCTGAATTTAAAAAAAGTAAAAACTCTCCATTTGCTTTTTTTGATCCAATATTATTTCCTTTACCAAAACCAACATTTTCACTGTTTTCTATAACCAATATTTTCTTGTATATTTTTTTAAAAAACCCAACCGTAGCATCGGAAGAATTATTGTCAACGACTATAACCTCAAACTTATTATCTTCTATTTCTTTTTTGTAATATTTAAAAAGTGAATCAAGACATTGTATTGTTAAATCTTTCGTGTTAAAAGTAACGATTATAATAGAAAGCGTGATCATGAAAAATTATCGAAACCATGCGGCCCTGCCTAATGTATATGACAAGTCAGAAACAGTCCTTTTTTCAATTACTTTTGCCGGAACTCCTCCAACTATATCCATTGATTCAACATTTTTGGTAACTATTGCCCCTGCTGCAACTATACAACCTCTTCCGAGTGTTACTCCAGGAAGAATGATGCTTCGTGGACCAATGAATACGTAATCCTCCACAACAACTGGTGCGTGTATTGGAGTAAAATTAGGATTTTGTATATCATGTTCGGAATTATAAATCATTGCCTCGGTTGCAATGGCAACATGACTTCCAATTGAAAGCCTGTCTCGTCCGTCTAAAGCAGTCCCTTCGCCTACAATCGTGTCATTCCCAATTACAATGTTATGAGAATTATAAAATCGTACACCCATGTGAATGGTAGTACCTTTGCCAATTTTTACGCCACTTAATCTATAAAAAAATCTTCTGATAAAATGAGATGGAATATTTCCCACAAAACTGTTGAGAAAAAACATTTCTAATTCCAAAAATATTGTCCATATTCTTCTTTTTACTTTATTTAAAATTGAATCATTCATATTATTTTTCTTCTACAATCTGCTCCAAAACAGTAAGTGTAAGACGTGCGGTTTTTTCCCAACTAAATTTTTCTACTTGAATTTTTCCTTTTTCTATTAGCTCTGATCTAAGTTTTACATTGTTAAGCAACAATGCCATTTTTTCTTTTATATCCTGAGTATCTAATGGATTAACATACAAGGCTGCGTTTCCTCCTGCTTCCGGAAGACTGCTAACATTGCTGGTTATGACCGGACAACTATATTTCATCGCTTCCAAAACAGGTAAACCAAAACCTTCATACAAACTGGGAAGAACAAAAAATAATGCGTTTTTATAAAGTTGGGCTAATTCTTTATCCGTTGCAAAATCCAAAAACTTAACACTTTGTTCTACGTTAAATTTTCTAGGAGCATCCAAAATTTCTTCATATAACCATCCCTTTTTACCAACAATCACAAGATCAATATCTTTTTTATCCAAGAGAGAAAACGCCTCGATGAGTCTAACAATATTTTTCCTCGGCTGAAGCGTCCCCACGAATAAAATGTAGTTTTTTTTTATATTAAATCTCTCCTGTAAAACTTTTGACTTTTGCATTGTAATTTTGAATTTTGAATTTTGAATTTTGAATTTAATTCCCGGGTATGTTACCACTACTTTATCTTCTAAAACCCCGTACTGTTTGATTATATCACCTTTACTTGCGTTGCTTATAGTAAAGATCTTTTTAGCCTTTTTCACCGAATAACGAGTCCAATTTTTAAGCTGAAATAAGTCAGATTGTTTAAAAAGCTCCGGAAAATGCAGAAAAGACAAGTCCATCACAGATATTGCACAAGGAACAGGGGAAAATCTGGGAGCATAATGTGTGGGTGTAAAAAAAACATCAGAACGTGGAGAGTGAAGAAACAAATCAATTGGCAATCCAATCTGCGTCCACAATTTCTTAGGTCCAACGATTCGATACTTCCATCCTGGCCTTTCCTTTGGTAAATCATTAATTGGTTTGTTCTTTACATATATTATGAATTGGAAATTGGAAATTGGAAATTGGAAATTTTCGAATTGTTTTATCAATTCGAATGCGTATTCTCCAATTCCTACTCTTTGACTTTCATTTGCTTCATTTCCATCGATACCTATTATCATAGTGAGTGTCATTCTGAACTCGTTTCAGAATCTCAAATTCCCGGATATAACACTTTTAATCTGTTTTCTTCAATACCTAAAATTTCCATTGCGTCCTTTTTTGTTGCTTCTGAAATACAGAAAATCATATCTGATTCTTTTTTTACCCATTGTAATTTTCTTTTTTGAACATCAACGATTTTCTTATCTGTTTCGTTGGGAAATTTATAAACAATAGTGTCATATAAAATAGTAGCTTTTTTTGCTTTTAAAACAGGCGGTTCTGTCCAGTCGGAAGAAATAAACAAATCTACATCTCCAATAAGCCACTCGATCGGAAAAATATGAAATTTGTTCCAAAGTATATCAAGAAAAGAAGGGGGTATCTTGAATTTTTTTATTTGAACATTATGATTTGATTGAAAATTGAAAATTGAAAATTGAAAATTTCTTCTCATGCTTGAAAAAAATAATACGTATTCATTTTTTGTATCCAACTCAATTACGTTTTGAACCAAATTACGAAGATACTCCGAAACTCCTGTTTCTTCATAGGCTATTTGCGAAACATCAATTCCTATTTTCATTTTTTTCGATAAAAGAATAGTTGTTGGATGATTGACAAGAGAAAAAAAGCTGCCGCGTACCAAACAAGACGTTCTGCGGTAAAAAATATCCATGAATAAAAAAGCGGCATTGAAAAAAATAAGGATAAAAGACCTAAAACCGTTACTAGTTCTACGTCTCTTTTTATTATCAATAATAAAAAAACAGCGAGAAATACTATATCCTGAGGCTTCATCTTATTCACTGAAATATTTGAGATCGAATTTTTTTTCTTTTCTGCTTAAGAGATTAATCAGCAAATCTGCCAAAAATCCGGTGAAAAGAACTTGTAATCCGGTCAATACCAAAAGCATTCCCAAGAATAAGATTGGCCTGTTTCCTATTCCCTGCCCTCCCAGCTTAATCATCGCAAGATATAAAAGAATTACCGAACCTACAAAAAATAAAAACCCTCCTATAACTCCAAAAAAGTGCAATGGTCTATCCCCATAATGAGACAAAAACAACATAGTAAATATATCCGGCAAATCTTTCCATAATTTTGAAAAACCGTATTTTGATTTCCCGAATTGTCGCTTGGAATGCAAAACAGGTTCTTCAGTAACACGATAGGCTTGTTGATGAAGAAGCAACGGAATAAATCTATGCAATCCCCCATACAGGTTAAGTGATTTTGCCGCTTCTGATCTGTATACTTTTAAACCGCAATTATAGTCATGAAGACGCAACCCCCAAAATATCCTGGCTGATGCATTAAAAATTTTTGAAGAAATTACTTTTTTTACGGGATCTTTTCTATTTTTTCTCCATCCACAGACAACATCCCAACCTTTTTCTAACTTCTCCAGTAATTTTGGGATATCCTGCGGCTGATCTTGTAAGTCTGCGTCTAACGTTGCAATATATTCGCCTTTAGCTTTCTGAAAACCTAACGTAAGTGCTTCGGATTTGCCTAAGTTTCTTCGGAAGGAAAACACAATAACATTTGTATCTTTTGAAGCTAACTCCTGAAGTTTTTTTAACGAAGAATCAGTCGATCCATCATCTGCAAAGATAATTTCATAATCTTGCAGATTTTTAAGAACGGAAATAAGCTCTTGATAGAGCTTTAAAATGCTTTCTTCCTCATTTAAGATTGGAATAACTACGCTAAGCACATTCATTATATATTGTAACATTTCATACTTAAGAAGCCAAATTGAAGAGCTAGCGAACCTCAAACACTGCTATCTTGCCGAATCGACGTGTTTGGTTAAGCCATGAAAGAGAGTCAAGCAAGTCTATGCTCTTTTGATATTTCATTTCGTCATATTTCCTGTCAGTAATAAATAGTTCCTTTTGTGAATCAAGGGGAACAATTACAAATATAATGTTGTTGTCATTCATTATCTCTCTGCCTTTTCCCGAATTAAGCGAAAACAGTATCTTATCAAGATCATTCGTTTTAAATATATTTTCCGCTGAAATTGCTTCTATCTTTTTTGAGGAAAAGCCGTATCTCTGTCTTGCCGGAACCCATAATGTCTTAAATGAATCAGGTTGCGAAATAAGATAGTCTTTAAGCTCTACATATTCTTTCGGAACTGTATGCGTTACAAATGTTCCTCCGAGTCGATGGAAAACCGCTTGACGGATTGTAAAAATCCAAAAAATAATAAACAACAATGGCAATAACTGAATTTTTTGAATTTTAAGCTGTAATTTTGAATTCAACCAAGTTTGTATGGAATTAACCGTATAGGGAATTAAAATACTATAAGAAAGAACA
Organism: Candidatus Levybacteria bacterium RIFCSPLOWO2_02_FULL_37_18; assembly: GCA_001784115.1. Lineage (GTDB taxonomy): Bacteria > Patescibacteriota > Microgenomatia > Levybacterales > UBA12049 > 2-01-FULL-37-20. The sequence goes on from MFPD01000019.1 coordinate 90,531, forward strand.
GTTAATACGTACCATTTAGTGGCATCGCGAAATAAGCTCATCCCGGGAATAGATGTAAACGCAAACGTGTTGATAAAAGAAAACGGCTCGGATGCCCCTTTTGCTAAAAACGCACCCAGAATACCAAGTATTGAAACATATAACAGCATAATCTTTTTCTCTCGTTGTTCTTTATCAAGAAACAAAAGAGATGCGAAGGCAACAATAGGTATTACGATAAACTCGGGTTGCAAAAAATATGCTTTCCCGAAAAGATTCTCCGGCCAGTTTGGATGCAGTAAGGCTATCGTATGAGAAAAGTCCGTAAAACTATAAAATCGAAATCCTTCTAGGCTATCAAAGTTCTTAAGCGGAATGGTCGCCTTTCCAGTCAAAAAAGGAAATATCCAAAAACTGTTTATAGCTATCGAAGTTAAAATGCTAAAAAGAAGGGAAATAAGTTTTGTAATTTTTTTTAATACAAAAATGTAAGCCAAAATTGCCACCACAAGAATATAGGCAATTCTGGGATCAAACATTGTTAAAATTCCAAATGATATAGCAAAGGGAACTATTTCCCTACCATCCAGAAATAGTTTTAATACTAACGGTGCCAAAGCATACGCCAGAGCAACCCCCATTTGTCCTCCACCGACTACCATTAATATATATGTGTTAGTTACATAGATTAAAACTCCAATCCACGAGCGTGTAAGACAGTAAGAAGAAACTATTGAGACGAGTAAAAATGGCCAGAACCACAAGAGTCTTTCGGCAAACTCCCAGGGTATACCAAAGTATTGAACAAGGATTTTTGTCGGAATTTGATAATATAATCCAAGCCATAAATTATGAACATCCGGGATAAAAGAAAATTCTTTAATATTTTCTAAAAATAAATAGGGAAAATCTCCGCTTGAAAGGGCAGAAAATGGTAAAAACCATGAAGAAAATATAAATCCGATATACGCAATAATTACAAGAATTCCATATCGCATACTATTGACTTTCCCGAAGCGAGAATACCTTAACAATAACTGCCGCCCATAACAAAAAGTAAATTACAATTCCAAAAAATTCTGCAAGATTTATAAAATTCAATAAAGTTAAAATGAGGGAAAAGATCAAAAGAAAAATGGAAACGTAGAGAATAGTTCTGCCTTTTTTTGGCGGAAATAAAAACAGAAATAAAAATATATAAACTAACCATATTTTGTTGGCGACTAAAATATTTAAATAGGGGGTTTCGCGAAAAAATAGTGATATGAGTAAAATAGATAAAATAAATACAGTTTTTGTGTTTGAAAGATGCATTAATTTTTCCCTCCTTTTCTTGTAAACCAAATAAGTCCAATTATAGTTATTGCGCTAAAAAGCGTACCAAGCATGAAAACTTTTTGAGGTTTGTATTCCAAGCTTACAGAGTAAGATCCTTTTTTATTAATAAGCCATCCGTTTGCATACCCATTTATTCTAAGATGAGTATTATCAAATCCTGATAATTTCCACCCTTTGTCAAAACGTTCTGAAAATATCACTACTGCAGCGTCAGAATAAGTGGCGAATGACACCCTGTATTTTGTTGGGTTAATTTTTTCAGCATGAATTTCTTTTACGATTTCCTGTTTTTTATTTTTCGTGTTAAGGGCAAAGGTCGGATATAAAATCTCATTAACTTTAAATTTCAATTTTCTATTTACCAAATCACCGGTAAGAACTTTAGAGCAAACCCCAATTTCAATTCCTTTCGTTGCTGGCTGAGCCTTAATAAGTTCGCTAAACTCTTCATTGCTTAAGCCAGTCTTGAGTTTGACTATGTCAATAAGGTTTTTCTCCTTTTCTTTTATTTCCCAAGCGTAAAAATATAAATCTTCCGAAAAATCATTTGTGTAATTTATCAATACCCTATATGTTTTTTGCGACACTACACTTATGAGTTTTCCGATAAAACATGTATTTTCAAGATTTATATTAAATTCAGTTTTACTTTCTTTCAGTTCCCCAAGATTATTAGGAAGTTGGGGGAAACTCAACAGCAACTGATGCATACCACTAGATAGATGTAGTGTCCCAAATGAAAACCATTCGTTACCAATAATAGCCGGATTAATTTTTATTTCCTTTGTAGTTGTTCCGTCTATGTCTACAATAATTTTTTCATTTTCTTTTAAAACGGGCATTAGTTTATCTTTTTTTACCAACAGCTCAAAATCTTCTTCTTTCTTAATTGACACCTGATACAAACGGTTGTTTGTAATATCAAGCTTAAAAAGATACCGGTCTATATTAGCAATTACGGATGCTATTCTCTGGAATGTCCTTCCAAAAATAGATATCGGCAGTCCGTTGGTTATATTTGTCCCAAGAATTGGAAGAATATAATTTTTTTGTGCTTCCATGTAGTAATTTATATCGTCTGCTACTTGAATTTTATCTTCATATTTTTCAATACGATTAAAGTTGACTATAATATCTTTTAGCACTGCATCATACCGCGCAAATACCGCATCCGATTGCGATTTGTTATATTGCAAGGTATCTTTTAACTCACTAACTCTCTTTAATGAGATGCCTATACCGTTATAAACAGCAGTTTTTGGATCCATGGTTTTTATTTGTAAATTTTCTCTTAAAACTACTAAGGGGTAAAATGGAGAATCTGGAAGAATGTTAAGCCTGGGAAACCTTACAACCGGTTTATTTTTATTTGGACAGTTAATGCATTTTGGAACATAGAAATTACCAGACAGTTCGTTTGGGATTTCAATGGAATTTAAAATATTGCTATCACCGGCAATTAAAAAATTAGTATTATCAGAAAAATCATAATGATTAACAATATCCTTCACCGAACCGTCTAAAGAATCAATCTTTTCACTGACAAAAATTGGTCCCTTTAGATTTATGGTATTAATTTTGAATATATCCCACTGTCCTATCTGTTTTTCCAGGGGAAATTGAAACGTATCATGAAGTACTTTTCGATAAATCTGCTCGTCTGTAGAAATTGCCGAGTTTGAATCAGAATAAGAATCATGCTGTAATACCAGATATTTTACTTGTAGGATTGATGAAAACTTTCGTAAAAGATGTTTATCTCCTGCCGCAATTGCCTTGTACAATTGAGTAATTAATTCTCGTTCTTCGTCATTTATCCTATCGTTATTAACGATTACTGATTTGTTGCTTAGTAATGACGGTATAGATTGAAAGCTAAGATATCCCCATTTGTACATGCTTTGTTGGGATTCCGTGCTGTTGGGTGGCAACAGTAAAACCCTCCCATCATCTTGCTTTTCCTCATTAAGCCACTTCCCAAAATCAAATACATAAGAGGGTACATCCAAACGTGTAGAAAAATCCTTTCTCCAGGAGAAAAAATCTCCGGTAAAGAATGGAAAATGATAGAGTAACCCTACTATAATAAGGAGGACAAATATAAACTTCTTAAGACTGCCCTTAAAAAAGTCGACAAAATATGCAATCAGAAAACTGCTTGCAAGAAATATTGTGGGCGCAAACTTAAAATATGGACTTCGAAACGCAGCAGACCCCGGAATAATTCTCATAAATTGCTCGTATAAAAAACCCGTTGGCGGGTGAGTACCGGCGACAAAAAAAATGCCGATCAGGTAACATAAGAAGAAAAATAAAATTATCTGAAGTTTATCTCTTCTTTTATACAGAAGTACAACAATTCCAATAAGAATTGGCCACAAAAAACTAATGGCAATAAGCAAAGGATTACTAAGGTAATATTTTGAATATGGATGATGCGGATTATCATACCACTCCGCAATTCCCTCAAGCCGGAATACATTTATAAAGCTTGCAAAAGCACTTATCTCTGAAGCCCAATCAATAAATCCGGATATTCCTCCGCCTTTCTCCAGTCCTAATCCATACTGAGTTGAAATATGAAACAATGCCGGCAAGATATAGTAAGAATTAACAACTCCGTAACCTGTAAAAGTTAGAATAGTAAGGACAATAATTCTCTTAAATGCTTTATAGTCATTATCGAAATAACTAAAAAGCAAAGAAAATAATATAAAAACACCTATGCATATAAAAAATCCGCCAAATAATGAAATACCATAGAGACCTCCGCCATTGAATATTAGAAAAATAATACTGTTTAAAACCGCTGCCCTAAAAACATTTATTTCCTTTTGCTTAACCTTGAAATAAAGTGCGATGATTAGCGGAAGCGCTACATACGCAGAGAATTTTGTGCGCTCCCCTACCCACCACCCTTGAAGAATAAAAAAATTAAAAATATAAAATACTGTGGCTGTTATTTTAAATACCCTGCTTTCTTTGTTAAGCGTGTGCGCAAGAATATATGCAGAAATACCCATGAGAAAAAACCAAAAAACATATACAATTTTCTGAGTATTTTGAATGGAAAAACCAAGAAACGCTGGAATTGCGTCAATAAAATGGATGGGAATCGTTCCCATAATAAGCATCTGACTTTGTCCGAATCCTTGCTCAATCCATGTCGAAAGTCTTCCCAAAAGAAAAATAGTAGGATCAAGCGGGAAAACATTATCGTGTCCAAGCATTACCGCGCTACCTTTAAACCACAGAAGAGGTGTTAAGCTTAAGAAAAAGATAAAAAGTATATCTATGACAACGTTTCTGTTAAAAAATCTTTTCATTATGCATTAGAGAATGTGTTCCAGATGCTTTTTGTGTTCTATCATCCATTTATATACATCTTCTCCTGTATCTTTAATACTTTTCTTAGGTTTCCAGTCTGTTTTATTTTCTATGTATGAATTATCCGTGATGTACATTCTTACATCGCCCGGCCGGTTTTCTTTTTTCAAAGTAAACTCAACAGTATTCCCTGTTATATCCTCACAAAGCTTCGTTAACTCCAGAAGAGAAATACTATTTTCTCTTCCTCCTCCAACATTATATATCTGATTATTAAAAGCCCCAATATTTTGAATCTGCAATAATAGTAACTGCAACAGATCGTCAATATGAAGTACGTCTCGAACCTGCTTACCCTTGCCACCAAATCCAAAATAAGCAAGAGGTTTTCTAAATATATGATGTGCAAACCAGTATACGATAACTCCCTGATCAACTTTACCCATCTGCCAAGGCCCTGAAATTAACCCGCACCTATTGATCACCCCATGTATTCCATAGTTCTCAATATATTCTTGCAAGAGTAGTTCCGCAGACAACTTCGTAGCACCATAGAGGGTCCGAGTACCGGTGAGCGGGAAAGATTCGGAAATTCCCTCTGTTGTTACACCGGGGATTGCCTGATTTTCACCTAATTCAAAACGGGTTTCTTTTTCAATATATTTTAGGTCATTAAGATATTTAACAGGATAAATTCTGCTTGTTGATATAAATATAACATCCGCTTTATTTCTTCTTGCCAGCTCAAAACAATTAATCGCCCCGCCTAAATTCGTATCTAGAAGATATTCGGGCGAGCTCGTAATACCAGCCATAATAGACGGTTCGGCAGAACATTCAATAATAAGATCAATCCCTTCCATGTCCAAATCTTCTCTGTTTCTAACATCTCCTTTTACGAATCTAACTCCAGCAATGCCTAGTCTCGGAATATTCAGTTCCGATCCTTTACGAATGAGGTTGTCAAGGGCGGTAACTTCGATGTTTTGGAAATGTTCTTTAAGATTTAAACATACATGGGAGCCAACAAATCCCGCCCCGCCGGTTACCAAAATCTTTTTATAATTCATAACTATTCAATATGTCCGTGCTTGCATAAATCCTCAAGAATTTCTTGTGGACTTATTTTAAATTCCCAATTTGGATAATGTGACCTAAATTTTGAGATATCTGATATATACCACATATGATCTCCAATTCTATTTTTATCAACGTATTCAACTTTTGCTTTCTTTTTTAGAATCAGCTCTATTTGCTCTATCGCTTCAAGAATTGAAAAATTTGAATACCGTGATCCTCCAATATTATACGCCTCACCATGTCTTGGGTTTTTATAGACTTCGTAAAATGCACGTATCAAATCAGATGAGTGGATATTATCCCGCACTTGTTTTCCTTTGAAGCCTAGAATCGTATATTTTTTGCCGGTTGCAATACACCGCACTAAGTACGCCAGAAACCCATGAAGACTTGTCCCCGAATGGGCCGGGCCGGTAAGACAGCCGCCTCTAAATATCGCCGTTTTTAGATGAAAGTATTTACCGTACTCGGCAACCATTATATCTGCGGCAACTTTTGACGCGCCAAAAATGCTGTGTAAACAGTCGTCAATACTCATTGATTCGTCTACTCCTTGATAAAATGTATGATCCTCAGAGAGTTCATACCGTTTTTCTGTTTCGATCAAAGGAAGAAAGTTGGGACGATCTCCATATACTTTATTGGTAGAAGTAAAAATAAATACTCCCTCGGAAGAATATTTTCTAAAATTTTCTAAAAGCAAAAGTGTAGCGGTTGCATTTATGGAAAAATCGGTAAGCGGTTCTTTTGCTGCCCAATCATGCGAAGGCTGTGCCGCAGTGTGAATAATTAGATCGAATGTATTTTTTTTAAACATTTTATCAAGTTCTTTTTCATCTCGAATGTCAAAAGCGTAATGAGTGTAATTTTTATATTTTTCCAGTTTTTCCTTGTTCCATAAGGTACTTGCTTCCTTACCAAAAAAATAGGATCGCATATCATTATCGATTCCAAAAACCTGAAAATCTTTTTCACAAAAAAATCTGACAGACTCCGAACCAATCAAGCCTGCGGAACCTGTAATAAGTGCTTTTTTCATTGTTTAATTTTTTTAACAGCTAACAATTGATAAGCCGTACTTGGGACAAAATAAGAAATATTTTGAGACAACACGGAAAGCAGTCCCCACAAGATCCAGGGCTTATATTTAATAGTCGCATATTCTCCTGTTCTTATAAATCGAAAGCCCCGCATTCCATATACTTTGTATCCTCGTTTTTCAAAATCATGTACATACCATCCCGATTTGTGTTCTTGGTAAGGATTCCCATCCATAGGATGTTGAGGAGTAAAGCCAAAAGGAGTAAGTATAATTACCTTCTTTTTCGCAATCGATTCCATTTGTTTTATTAATTGTAATCCTTCTTTTTTTTCAAAGTGTTCTACCACATCAAGGGCTACTACCGCGTCAAAACTTTTTGGCTTAAAATATGTATAAATTTTTAGTACATTTCCTATTTTGTATTCGTCGTGGATTTTCTTCTTTTTAATTTCCTCAATACTGGGCTTATAAATATCAACACCAACCGATCGAAAAGTTTTCTTAATATGTATAAGAGGAGACCAACTCCCGCAACCAACATCCAAAACCGAAGTCATTTTGTTGAGTTCTTTTTCAAGTGTTTTATAGTACGATAAGTCCCCTAAACCAACAAAAAACTGCCGAATTGACATATAAAAGCTATTGTATCCTATTCAACTAGTATTGTAAAATAATCTCCATGAGAAAAAAAATCCTAATTGCCACCTTTTCCATCCGGGAAAATAACAAACGGACTTCCATTAACGGCATGATTGAGCCGCTTCTTTCTTTTTTTCTTCCTCAAGCACACATTGTTGACCTTATCGATGGATTTCATCCGGGAAGCAGTAACGTTATCTCAACGATCGAACAATATACCAACGGCAAACTGAAAAGAAAAAATACGTTATTTGTGAGCATATTACTACGTCCTTTTTTGTCTCTTTTTAATCAAAATGCAACCCAAATACCATTTAAAATAAGAGACCTACTTGCAGTAATCGAATGGGGATTTCGATCAAATAAAACATACGATCTTTTTATCGGATTAGAATCTATTTATACGCTCTCGGGGATTTTTTTGAAAAAACTTGGTTTGGTTAAAACAGTCGTTTATTATGTTTCAGATTACTCACCCAACCGCTATCCTAACAAAATAATAAACAACATTTACTTGTCCCTTGACAGGTTTTGTGTTAGACATGCAGATTTTGTTTGGGATGTGTCTCCTGCCATTCATCCTGCAAGAATTAAAGCAGGTCTACATTCAAAAAAAACCGCACCTGTTATTCTTGTTCCCAATGCCCTTTTTAAAGAACAAATTGCTCCTTGTTCTGAATCAGGAATTAAACCACACTCCCTTGTCTATGCGGGAACTCTTACAAAATCAAATGGTCCGGATATTGCAGTTGAAGCGATGTATATAATACTCAAAAAAATACCTCGCGCAACTCTTCACATTTTTGGAAGTAACGGCGCGGATCAAGCGAGAATTAAAGCCCTCATTCAAAAGTACTCTTTGGAAAAATCAGTAATATTTCACGGATTTATTACCCAAGTCGCGGATATAACAAATGCAACAAACAAATACTCTATCGGTCTTGCGCCGTATTTAGATATTGCCTTCTCACATAGAAAATATGGAGACGCAACAAAGCTTAGATTATATATGGGAGCAGGCATTCCTATAATCACAACCGATGTTCCTCCACTTGGAAAAGAACTGGAAAAATTTGGGTCTGCACTTATTACAAATGATTCTGCGGAAAAACTTGCTGAATCTGTGATAAAACTTTTTTCGGACAAGAAACTTTGGACTGCTATGCGGAAAAAAGCTATAGAATATTCTAAAAGTAATACCTGGAATAATACGTATAGAAGTGCTCTTGCAAAAATGAGACATGTCACCAATACAATAATTTTTGTTTAGAACATTGTAGTTATTTCTTTTATCTCTCCATCGGTAAGTTCGGGATTATTGCCAAAATAAAACCCTTGCTCATGAATCAGCTTGGCATTCTTGCAAAGCTTTGTATCTTGATGATTCATGTATTTGTTGAAAAATGGTTGTTGAGTAATATTTCCTCCTACAATTGGCCTTATCTCCAATGTACCTTTACATCTTTCAACTAACCTCTGAAGTATATCCTTTGATGTACAAATAATTGGAACAGCAAAATTTGACGCTAAATCAATATGTTTGTAATTGATCGGGTGTAAAAGCTCAGAGCTATAAATAACTTCCGCAATTTTTAAAAAATTTTCACTTCTCTTTTGTATAATTTCGTCAATATAAGAAAGTTGCTTGTTTCCAATAAATCCGTTAATCTCTGTTGGTCTAAGGTTATAACCCAAATCATAAAATGTATAACGAGAATAGAATTCTGAATTTATTTGAAATTTTTGTCTTATTTCAGTCTGTTTGGCAAAAGTTAAATTTCTATCCCATCCATGTGCCCGCACAAGCTTTAGCAAGATTGCCAATTCTTCATCATCTGTGCAAATTGCGCCACCTTCTATCGTAGATAAGTGATGTCCCACGTAAAATGAATTAGTGCTTGCGATTCCATAATTTCCCAATTTTTGTCCTTTATAAATAGTACCCAAAGATTCACAATTATCTTCTACAAACAAAATATTTCTGCTGTGACAAACTTCTTTTATTACGTCGATGTCCGAACAAAATCCAAGTGCGTTGGTAAGAAAAAACATTTTAATATCATGCTTGTCAATTACTTCAAGAAGTTTTTTACTGGAAACATTTAGCGTATTAAGTTCAATATCAACAGGAACTGCTTTTAGTCCAAGCTGGAGTATAGGCATTAAGTTAGTCGACCACGTTACCGAAGAAAAAGCAACGCTATCTTCTTTTTTTAACCATCCCAAGTTTAGAAATGCTTGAATCAGAGCAAGATTTGCCGAGCTTCCGCTATTAACGTAGATGCAGTATTTTCTTCCCTGCCACCGTGCAAAATTCTTTTCAAATTTTTCACATTCTTTAGAGAAGCTAAGAATCTTCGCTTTTAGAATAAACTCAACTAATTGTTTCTTTGTTTCTTCTTCTTTATAAAAGGTTGATTTAATAAGCTTTATCATTTTAAACTATTTCGTTTTTTTCAAACAATGAGGATAGTAACGAGGTAAGGGCTCCTGTTCCCGCTGCGCTGACTTTTATTATATAAAGCAGTAATAATCCAAAAAAATAATGAGGCTTTGAAAATGCAGCCTTGCTAAAATAAGATCGTCGTGGAAGAGAATGTGCGGCGATTGTGGTTGGTTTTTCCTTAAGAGCACGAAAATATCCTTTTCCATAGCGGTAAAACTTTTTTACAAATGCAATCCACGTTGTTACCTCGGAATGTCTTATAAACGAGTTAGAAATATATTTAATCTTTGCGCCTTTTGCCAAGAGTTGACCATAAAGTATGGTGTCATCAAAAACCGCCAGATTTCTTGGCCATTTTACATCTTTAAGTAAATCCTTTCTAAAAAAACGTGGACAGGCTGTTCCAAAAACTGCGTCTGCATCCTGATTTTTATCAACTACCCACTTATCGTAGGCAAGTAGTTTTTCTAAAAAAGTTCCTTTTTTAATCATTGATTTTTCAGCAATAATAAGCGCGTTATATTCATTTTTTTCACATTCATAAACGCAAATTTCAATGATATTTTGATCAAGAAACTGATCTGAGTCCAAGGAGATAATATATTTGCCCTTACTGTGTATATAATTCTGATACCGTGCGTCTCCAAGCTTATCAGCAAAGTTAATTTTTGCATCAAATTTTTTTGCAATCTCAACACTGTTATCTTTGCTATACCCATCAGAAACAACTATCTCTATGTTGGGATATGTTTGATCCTTAACAGATTTCAAAGTTTTTTCTAATGTTTTTTCTGAGTTAAAAGTTCTGATATTAACAGAAACTAAAGGTTGATTCATTGCAATAGTTTTTCCCTTGTTTTCTGAGTTATATTTTTTAATGAATTTTCTGAAGATATGTAAGAAAATGCAACCACATTTTCTGGTCTCAGATTATTTTCTTTTATTGATTTTTTTAAATCTTCCGCTTTCCTGAAATATCCAAACCCCCTTCCTTCACACTGTCTATAACCTTGACTTTGTAAAACGTACAAAAATTGCCCTTTAAAAAAACAGGATGGGAAATTTTCTCCATGTTCATTATACCAAACTAGCAATGTCTGCCCTAATCCTGATTGGAATGGAAGAATTTTTTCTTCGGGGGAAAGACCAAAATAAGCAGTATCACTCTCTGCATAGATAATTACTTTTTTAGGCAAGGAGGGATATGCTTCCATTATATCTGTTAGGATGGTTTTTCGTATATCACTCCATTCGGATAATTTTTTAAGATCTTCATGTATTTTAAAAGGGTGATAAAAAAAATATAAAATCATTATGCAAATAGAAAATATCATTAGGCTTTTGCTTTTCTTTGATATTTCATAAGCAAATAGAACAAAAACAGATATTAAAATTGATGAAAATATACTTGTAAGATATAAATGCCTGCCATCAATTAAATACATATATCCTCCCCTTCCGGGTATTAGCATAAAAGGTAAAGCGCTTAGAGATATAAATAAAAGCAATAAAAAAGGTAGCTTAGAAATGTTATCTTTCTTCTTTTTAAAGAAGTAATATAATGAAAGATTTACGATAATTATTACGCTGGTTATTAATAAACTTAGTGTATCCACGGCAATTGTTTCTGCGATATAAGGGTCTGTTGCTCCTCCCGGTACAAAATACGGATACGCTAATGGAACAAATGAGTAAGCACTATTAAGAAGAAACTCGACCGGAACAATGCTTTGGGCGATAAATCTTGCAGGATTAAAAAAAGTTCGAAGCAACAAAACTTGTATAGCTGGTTGTTCTACTATTGACGATATCTGGCCGGAACTATCTCCGGAAAACAAAATAAGCACGAGTCTAAATATCGTATATAAAGAAAAGGCAAAAATGAAAAATAATAAGGTTTTAAACAAATGAGATAATTTTTTATTAAAAGAGTAAGAATACCACAGTAGAGAAACTGCTAATATAAAGAAAATTGATGTCTCTTTAAATAATACCGAAATAATCCAGCAAAAAGAAGAAACAAGGAGCAATTTCTTTGAGATACTTCTATTTACTAAACAGTGCATTAAAAAAATTGAACTTAATAATAAAAAAGTTACCGATCCCGTTGTTCCTGCAGATGTCCCAGACCAAGTTACTGCCTGATACGAAATGCTTGTTATAAGAAAGACAAATCCCGAAAGGATACTGATCCACCTGCGTTTGGTTAAAATCCCGCACAATGCATATAACAAATAGGAATTAATTACATGAATTAAAATATTGCTAAACGCATAATAGCCAAAGTTCATTCCAAATAATTTAAATTGGGGGTAAAAAAATAAATTGCTTAACGGTGCTACATGAGTGCCTTGTTGGTAAATAAACAATCGATCCCACCAACTGAGCCCGGCTTTTTCCCAATACATATAGTTGCCAAATATTGCCCATTCATCTTGTTGAAAAAAAGTAAAGAATAACTGCCAAAATATTAATATTCCTGTAAGAGTATATAAAGAAAAAACAATAAAATCTCGTGGTAGAAATCTTCTCATAATCAAATATTATTTTTTATCAAGCAGGATGTGTAAGCTTTTTGTTAATGGTGCTACGGCTTTCGCGAGACCAAATATTCTCCAATTGCTAAGTAATCTAATTCTCCACTTAAAAATGCCCTCAGGGCATCATCAGGTGTGCAGACAATCGGTTCTTCGTGCATATTAAAACTTGTATTTACTAAAGAAGGAATTTTTGTAATTTTAAAATACTCTTCAACAATTTTATAATAGTTTGTATTATCTTCTTTTCTTATAATCTGAGGTCGCGCAGTACCATCAACATGAACTACAGCCGGTGAAACTTTTTTCATATAGTCTGTACATGCAAATGTTAAAGTCATAAAACGGGCAGGATATTCTGCTCCTTTTACATTTTTATAGCATTTCTTAGCATATTCTTCCAATGTCACAGGAGCAAAAGGCATAAATTCTGTTCTTTTTAAACGTTTATTCAACCAATCATTAACGGTTTTATCTGTTGTTTGATAAAGAATTGATCGATTGCCCAATGCTCTCGGTCCATATTCCATTCTCCCGTTAAATCGCGCGACCACTTTACCATCTGCCACAAGCTGAGCTACTTTTTTTTCTATATTTTTTTCTTTTGTATATTGGACATTGTATTTTTTCAATGCCTTATGTATTTCTTGATCAGAGAAATCAGGACCCAAATATAACGTATTTAATTTCCCGGGTTTAAAACCATGCAGAAACGCAGTGTGCAATGCAGCTCCAAGAGCAAGCCCGTCATCCCCCATTGCTTGATGAATATGAATTTCGTCTATTTCTTTTAGCTCGTGCAGTTTTTGATTGAGCTTTACGTTTGCAGCAACGCCTCCGGCAATTGCAAGCCTTCTTATTCCCGTTTCCTGTGCAACTTTCTTAACGATCTCCAGCACACATTCTTCTAGCCTTCTCTGAAATGCAGCTGCTATATCTTCTTTAGAATAGGTGGATAACTCAAGAGGAAGTTGATGGGTAAGAAAATATCCAATGTGCCATTTAAAAAATGTACGAATATTCAAATTTAAATTTTCTCCTTCCACGGAAATCAACTCTTTGATCTTGTGATAAGCTTTTTCTGGATTTCCATATGCAGCAAGCCCTGTTACTTTACCCGCATGTCTATACAAATTAAAACCAAGTAGTTGTGTTGCTAACTCATAAAATCTTCCTGCAGAATTTGGTAAACGACTTTCCATAAGTTTTACCCATTTCCCATTAGTTACTTTAAAAATTGACATTGTTTCGTTTAATCCAGAACCTTCTATGGCCATGACTAAACATTCCTCCCACAAGGAAGTATAATATGTGGAATACGAATGCGCTAAGTGGTGATGGACGCAGGAATATGTTCCTTTGTATCCATGAAGTTCCTTTTTTAAGACTATCCTAGGAATGAAATCTCTGTAAAAAAATGTTGGTATCCCTGTAGCAATAATAATCTCTCGAAGAATATAATGAAGTTTTTTCCACCAGATAAAATACTCCCCCCTGGTAATAATCGGTACTACGGACAGCTCTTTAAATCGATTTAAAAACGCACGCGGCAAAGAATCGCCAACAAACACAACCTTATCGATTTCTCCAGGAGCAGTATGCGTGTATTTTAAACAATCTCTTAATGCCTGAATAGGAATACTCCGATCCATTTTTTTCCGGGAAAATCGCTCGTTTCCTGCCGCATACAAAACAGTTCCATTTTCGATAAGTACAACAGAGGTATCATGACTATGAAAATGAATTGCCAAAATTTTCATTTGTTTCTCTCCAATGTATTTTTGTTTTGTTCGTACCACTCTATTGTCTTTCGTAGTCCCAAGCGAAGATCTGTTTTTGCTTCAAACCCGAATGTCTTTGCTTTGGATGTGTCAAGCTGGCGCCTTGGTTGACCATCAGGCTTGTCAGGATTCCATTTTATTGTCCCCTTGTAGTCGGATAATTCTATGATCAGCTGCGTAACTTCTTTTATTGATGTCTCAACTCCTGTTCCAAGATTTACAGGATCAGTTGAATTATAATTTTTTGTTGCTAAAACTATCCCTTCCGCAGCGTCCTCAATGTAAAGAAATTCTCTGGTGGCTGTTCCCGATCCCCAAACCTCTACTGTTGTTTTATTACTGTCTCTTACCTCAACAACCTTACGGATTAAAGCGGGTATAACGTGTGCAAATTCTCTTTTAAAGTTATCTTTTGGCCCGTATAAATTAACAGGTATAATATGAATTGCGTTAAATCCATATTGTTTTTTATATGCATTGCCTTGAATAATTAACATTTTTTTTGCCCAGCCGTATGGAGCTGTTACATCTTCAGGACTTCCTTTCCAAATGTTTACTTCTTTAAATGGTAAAGGAATAACCTCCGGATATTCGCATGCTGTTCCTATTCCAACGAATTTTTCCACCCCGGCTTTTCTTGCTGCCTCCATTAACTCAACACCCATTACAAGATTGTTATAAAAAACTTCTCCGCAGTGTTCATTTATAAATCCGATCCCTCCAATTTGTGCAGCTAAATGAATAACAATATTCGCATCTTTAACTACCTCTTGGCATATTTCTTTTATTCGTAAATCGTATTCACTTGAGCGAGGAATAAATATATTGCTTGCGCCTTTTTCTTTAAGTTTTTTACAAACATAAGAACCTAAGAATCCGGCACCTCCAGTGACAACTATTTTTTTATTTTGTAAATCCATCTTTATGTATATCTTTTTTTATACTTATTTGGGTTTCACGAGTTATATTTTTAAACTCCTCTGTTTTTTCATTCCAGGAATACGAAATAACATTCTCTGGAGAAATTTTATTAGTTTTAATTGCAGTAATTAGTTTATCATAATTCCTAAAATAACCGAAGCCTCTATCGTCACACTGCCTATACCCCTCTGTTAAGATATCCAAAAGAAACGCATCTTTATAGAAGCACCCAGGTAATTTTTCATTTGCTTGATACCATACCATAAGCATCTGTCCAAATCCTACCTGTACAGGCAGACTCTTTTCATTATCCGGCATACCGTAGTATGCTTTATTACTGTTGGTATAAAAAATAACATTTTGAGGAAGCTTTGGATATGAAGATATGACGGTTGAAAGGAATGACTTTATGGGAACGCTTATTTTTACAAGTCTCTCCACCTTGGCTCTAACCATATAGATGTGACTTATTAGGTAGAGGACAAGGATTGAGAGGACAAGAAACTTTCCTACCCCAGACTTCGAAAATTTTTGCAATAGACAATAGAACGTAATCGCAATAATTATACTTGTGCCAATGCTGCAAACATAATAATACTGAGGCGAAAAAATGGACGAATATCCGGCTTTTCCTAAAACGAATGCGTAGGGAAGAAGACTTGTGGGTACGAAAATGAATGACCACACCAATGCCTCTAAAAATTTCTTCTCCCGTGTAAATCTTATTAATAAAACTATCAAGCATATTACAGAAATACTCATTATGTAGGAAACGAGATCAAATACAATTAACTGCGAGATGTAAGGATTCGGCTCATTATCCAAAGCCACAAATTGCGGATAGGCAAGCCTTACAACCTGATCAGAAAAACCTATAAGGGTTTTTTCAGGAAAAAAACTACCGGCAAAGGACTTGATGCTTATTGAAATTAGTCGATAAGGATATACTGTAATGGGAGGTCGAGAAATATCTGTTACTGTTGGAAGAATATGCAGACTAGTAAAAAAGAACGGAATCCTCACGAGTAAAAAGACAAGCATGAAAAGACCGATCCCGTAAAAAAAGGTTTGAGACTGCTTTTTTTGTTTTGGCTTTTTATATAAAAGAAATATAATGGGATAGAAGAGAAAAAGGAATATTCCAATCTCATGAAAAAGAAGCGATATTAAAAGCATTAACATCGAAAGTACTAAATTTTTTCTTTTATTTTCTTCTTGTACAAGAAACCAATGGAAAAATATCAATGATACGATAATAAATGCTGTGGGGGTCTCGTAACTGTTGGCAGCAGCAACCCACGTTACTGCTTGGCTGGAAATACTATTTACACCAAAAAACAATCCAGCAATAGCCGCAATTTTTCTATTCTTGAGAAAAGTAAATACAAAGCAATAAAGTAGAATTGAATTAAAAACATGGAGTAAAATGCTCAACCACCCATACGGAGTAAAATCTGTGTAAAACAGCAGAAATTCAACTAAAGCAAATATTGAACCGAGCGGGTTAAAATGAGATAGTGCATCGGAAGGAAAAAAAAAGTTAAAGAAACTTACCAAATCAATACTTTGATAATAAATCATCTCTGAAAAACCTTGCCATTCGTCTTGTTGAAAAAATGTATTAGGCAGATTCCAATATGTAAAGACTATAAGCGATGCAATAATAATCAGTGTAATAACATGAAAACGAAGGATTTTAAAAATGTTCATTTTGTATTATTTTTTTACAACTAATATAACTTTTTTTAATCCGCTGAAAAGATGCACTATTTGAAAGTACCATTTTGTTTCAACAGCTAACATCTGTGTTTTAATATTTTTTTCTCCAAAAACACTACTGCTTAAATTGAGTAATTTAGTTGATGTTAAGAAGGCAACAATTACATACGAGATCACAAACAAAGACGGAATACTTAGACCTATTTTGAAATTGAGCCTAGAGAGGTAATAGATAATCCGTGTTGCAACTTCTGACTCATTTGTAAGCTCTTCAATAAAAATTACTCCTCCGGGTCTTACTAAACGTTTTAATTCTCTTAATGCAAGAGTTTGATTATACAAAGTCTCTTTATAATTTCTTCCCACTAAATGGTGCAATACATCTCTCATGATGATAACGTCAAAAGAACCATCGGAGAAATTTGAATTTAAAACAGAACTATTAACAAATCTAACTTTTTTTGAGGTAAGAAAACTTTTGTAGTCATCTATTATTTCAACATTAGTTAAGTTTGCTTTGGGATAAACTTTTCCTATTTCGTTCAACAATTGTCCTGCTCCGCCTCCAAATTCACAGATTTCTATTTTTTTATTTGTTTTTTTATTCTTTAGACATTCCAAAATAAGTTGTGTTAGTGGTGAATGTTTATACTGATCTTTATGAGAATAATGCCGCACCTGTTCTTTGAATAACTTTTTAACTGATTCATGTTGCATAAATCATTTCTGCAGATCCTTATTCTTATTGATTCTTTTCAAAACATTTTTTCCAACCCTTGCGGCATTCGCCATTATTGTCAAGGTCGGCGGTTTGGCCGGTAATATTTTCCAGGACGAAGAATCTGCAATATAAATTTTATTGGCCTTATAAAGTTTACCATTTTTATCAACTGATAACATTTTCTGTGTTTTTTTCTGTGTTTGTTTAGAAAAAACGCCTCCTGCATAGTGAGACGTTATGTAGCCGAAAATTGTCCGCAGTGGAAATAAACCCAAAGACCAAAGTTGTTGTCTGATTTTATTATATTCTCTTTTATGTCTTAGTATATCCTTATTCGTTTCTTTGAATGATATTTCTAAAGTATCCTTTTCACCCGTTTCTTTTTTTAGTTTACAAAATGTCATTTTTGATTCAAAAGCAGGAAATTTAATATCTGCTATGACAACATAGGGCGCTAAGACAGAAAGCAGTGGAAGTGCGATTATTTTAGGTATTGAAATATACGGGAGTCCTTTATGTAAAAAAAGCGGATTAAGTCTATAGAGCTGAATAAAAAAAGAATCTACGCCGCGATTACTTTCTTTACTGGATATAACTAACTGTCCATATTTCCCTTTTTTACTATCATTTTTTTTACCCAATGACCGAAGATGCAAACATGGAACAAAATAATTGGCTTTTGTCAAAAAACTTGTTTTGTAATTATACAATTTAAAGCTTCGTAGTATTATTCTTGTTGTATTAATGGAACCTGCTGCTAAGATCAAAAAAGAAGTCCTGGCAGTGGATTCATCTTTCTTGTCTATTGAAAAACTTTGAATTTCTACATGATTTCTTTTTTCTTTCACGCTATACACCAATTGGTTGGGAAGGTATACAAAGTTTTTCAATCGTCTTAATTCTTCAATAAAAGAATTAGTACGATATGGAAAGACCAGAGGTACCTGGTACATGGAATTTTTTCTATGTGTATTACCCTTAGCTTTTTCCAACAATAATCTACCATGCAAATCCAAAGGTGTACGAAAATTAAGTTTTATGAGTTTGGAAATTTCCTTATATTCTCTTTTTATCTCACCAGAAGGTAGTCCAATTGCAACGAGTTCGTTTTCGGAAAAAAAATCACAAATCCCGTGCCATACTTCAGACAAACCACCCCTTGCTAAACTCTGAATTATATCGATGTTGCTTTTAATTGGTAACAATTCATACGTTTTGTTAAAAACATAACTGCTCTCTTTTACAAAATCATAGTAATGACCAGATTTAGTAAGTTTTGCATCTGGAAACTCTTGAAGTTTTTCCTCTTGTTTTTTACTATCAAGCCCACCGTCAATCATTGCAACACGCAGTCCTGCTTTAATTAATGGATAGGCTGCATGCACTCCCGCCGGCCCCGATCCAACAACTACAACATCGAATTGGTTATTCACTGTTGACACATTTTAACACAATTACTATATTGATGTATTAGTTCTGTCACTGTAATTCTGTTATAATAACGACAGAAATAATAATGTATCTAAATATTTGTTACTATGTTTAAAAAATTATTCAAATCAGAAGATATAAGAAGATGTGTAAATCCAAATTTTGATGCCCTGCCAACGTATGGACATATATTTTACTTTGAATCTTCAAAAGAATTTATAAAAGGTAAAGTAGTTTTGGATGTAGGATGTTGGACCGGACAACTAGAACACCTGGCTTATAAAAGCGCAAAGAAAATGGTAGGCATAGATACAAATCAGCAAGCTATTGCATTTGCGAAAAAAAACCTGCCAGATGTTAAATTTATACTTGCCAGAGCCGAAAAGCTCCCCTTTTCAAATTCCTACTTTGACACTGTTCTTCTGATAGGTGTAATTGAGCATGTACCTAAAGGATCCGAGAAGGAAGTCTTACGACAAATACATAGAGTACTTAAGCCGGGAGGTATTTTAATTCTTAGTACCGATAACAAGAACCTTTTGTCTATCATTTTTGATCCTGCTTACTTTTTGATAGGACATAGACACTATAGTATGAAAGAAATCTCCAAAATGTTAACTGAGACCGGCTTTAAGATTAGAAAAAAACGATTTGTGGGTAATGTATCAGGTCTTATATACTCAATTGTCTCTCTTTTTTTTAAATACACTTTAGGATTTGAGCCGAAATATTTACAAAGAGTTAAAAAATTTCTTTTAAAGGAACACGCAAAAGAGGGATTCACCCATTTATATGTTGTGGCAGAAACTATAAAGACAAATTAGTTCATTCATATTTTTTAGGAACATGTGTCTTCATCCATTTCTTGAAATGTCTTGTTTTTACTTGTAATTCCTGCCTCATTGTTTTATTTTCAAATGTTGGGGGATGAGCTAAAAATTCTACCCCAGCAGATAATCCCGTAATGAATGGGAAATATTTTCCAAAAAGTTTGTCCAGTAATTGCAGTAGCTTGCTAGGTAAAAATGATAATCTGATATCATAAACTTTTTCCATTGCAGAAAGATATTCTCCGACAGTGGTTTCTCCGTCAATAACAGTGATTGTTTGATTTGGTCGGGCAACAAGCGCAGCCAATGTTGCTTCGGTTACCGTTTCAATAGTGACATAGTGAAATACTGCGTCTTTTGCGTCTGTTGGTACTTTTGGTACTGCTATTCGTAAATACGGAAGGATAATTTTGAATGGCTGATTCCATGTTCGTGTTCCCAATACGCTTGCGTAGCGCAAAATAATCCAGTCAAGCCGCTTTCCTGCAGCTTTTACAACGTCTTCCGCTTTACGCTTTGTGTCCCCATAGACGTTTGACTTCGGTCTAAGTGTCGCAATGGTACTGATATAAATATGTCGTTTGACACCAAACTCAACTGAAGCATCAACTATATATTGCTCTCCAACGACATTAACGGCTTTTGCTTTTGAAAAATCCTTGGAAAAACTTGCTGCGAAGTTTACGGTTGCATCAACATTCCGACTCCGAAGTGCTTTCCTGACATCTTTTCGCTTCGTTATATCTCCCTGTACAACCTCTATACTTCCAACTGCCGAACTTCTGATAGAAGGAACTTTACTGGTATCTCTGGCAAAAGCAATAACAACTGCTCCCCGTGCCGCTACTTCTTGAGTAAATTTTCTTCCAATATCACTGGATGCGCCATATACCGCAATGGTTTTCCCTCGAAGATTTGTTCCTAATTCTCCCGCCATAAAGTTTTTACATTATACAATTTTTAATTGAAGTATTTATCAAACCACAGACTAAGAGTAAGCAACGCAAAAATGTTGTTGTCATAGTTTAATTTGCCTTTGAAGTAATCATCCAGATATGACTTCATTTTTCTTCTTTCGAATATTGTACCATTCATGCTTGAGCTTAAAATCTGGTCATTAATGTATTTTTTTAAAGGACCTTTAAACCATTTATTTTGTGGGATCGTAAAACCCTGTTTTGATCTATAAATTATTTCTTTCGGCAATAATTTATTCTTAATCGCAATTTCTTTTAAGATTTTCTTTTTTGTTATGAATTTAAGTTTTATATCCGACGGCATGGAAGCTACTTTTTCCATCAAAATGTGATCTAAAAATGGCGAACGTAATTCCAAACCATAAGCCATCGAAGCGCTATCACTTTTATATAACAAATCATCAGGCAAATAAGTATTAATATCAATTTTTAAAGCATTATCTAAATCACTTAATTTCTTATCATAAATCGAAAAGTATTGTTGGTACGTATCATTATTGCCGATTAACTTTTTAAAATCATCCGAATAAAGTTCTTGTTTCGATTTATTGGTAAAGAAACAATTATAATTGATGTATCTTCTATAAAATTTCTGATCCAATGTTGATAAAAACCTATCCATTCGCTCAGTAAATTTGGTTTTATGTACCATAAAAACTGAACTTGAGGATAATTGGAAAATCTTTTTTGCAGACGTTGGAAACCGAGAAATAAGATGAGACAAAACAACAAATGTATACCTGTCATACCCGGCAAAATTTTCATCTCCTCCGTCTCCGGTTAATGCAACTTTTACTTTTGAACCTGTTAATTTTGAAAGCAACAGTGTTGGCAAAATTGAGTTATCTCCAATTGGTTCATCAAATACCTGGGCAAGATTTGAAACATGCTCTAAAAGTTGCCGTGATGTAACGGTAAATTGTGTATGAGTAGTTTTATACATTTCAGACACCTGCTTTGCATATCGCGTTTCATCAAACCTATCATCATCAAACCCAATACTAAAAGTATTAATTCGTCGTGATGAATTTTTAGCCATCAAGGCAACGACAATACTTGAATCAAGCCCACCACTTAAGAGCACACCCACCGACACATCGGAAATTAAATGAGATTTGACTGATCTTTCTATTTCTGAAAAAACTAACTCACACCACTCATCCTCTAATAATGTAAGTTTTTTAGTAAAATTTAGTGACCAGTACTTGCGTATGGAAAGTTTTTTATCCTGGTAAATAAAATAATGCGCAGCCGGTAATTTGTAAATATCTTTAAACCCGGTTGCAGGAGTTGGAACATACTGCAATGTTAGAAAGTCATCGATTGCTATTTCGTCAATCTCCGGCTTTGAATCTAAAAGGGAAAGAATTGCTTTAATTTCTGAGGCGAAAATAAGTGTGCCATTTTTGAAAAAGTACTTCAATGGTTTCTGTCCCAGTCTATCTCTAGCTCCAAATAATAATTTTTTCTTAAGATCATATACAACAAAACTAAACATACCATTTAGCTTTTCCAGACATTTTGGTCCCCATTCTTTATATGCATATAATATAACTTCTGTATCTGAGTTTGATTTAAACTCATATTTTTCCTCAAGCATCTTTTTAATTTCTTTAAAATTGTAAATTTCGCCGTTAAAAACAATACAAAGTGATTTATCGTTTGTAAACATTGGTTGGTGGCCTTTTGGGGAAAGGTCAATAATAGCAAGACGAGTACTGCCTAAAGCTATTCCATCAAAATATGCAACTCCATTATCATCCGGCCCACGATGATGAATTTTTTCAATTGCAATATCTAGAGGAATTTTTTTTTTAAAACCCGCGTATCCAACAATACCGCACATATTAATAAAAATCGAACCTCCTGAGTAAATTGAACAAAAAAAATCTTAGCTTAACGTGAAGCAGGCCAATAAATATCTGTTGCAAAAAATTGTACAGTTTATCAAATTTCGACATATTATATCCAAAATAGAGTACGGCGCTAAGTCGAATTAAGACAGTAGCCTTTGATTGAAGGTCATTCCTAGTTGCAGAAACAGACTTGTCGTGCATACGGAGTTTTAAAAGAGGTTTATCTAAATTCATAAACTTCCCAAGCACACCAACCCGAAAGTAGAGTTCATAATCCTGACTAACTTCAAGTCTTTCGTTGTAACGTTCCTTCCTTAAAACATCAACTCTCCAGATAGTTGCAGGATGAGCAAATGGGCTGTACCGGAACATATGCTTTCTTATACTCGCGTCATCTAGTTGGTACTTTCTTATGTATTTTGTTTTCAAATTTTTATCGCAAACTTCTATATATGACCCGCTTACGACCACATCGGGACGACGCTCCATAAGATCTACCTGAAGTTTAATTCGATCAGGATATGCCCAATCGTCCGCATCTATGCGTATGATGTATTTTCCGCGAGCAATTTTGAGAGCCTTATTTAAACTTTTAGTAAGCCCCAGGTTGTTTTTGTTTTGTACTAGGATAATTCTTTTATCTTTCTTTTTAAAATCTTTAAGGATACGAGGTGTTGAATCAGTACTTGCATCATCAACTATAATAAATTCAAACTTTGAATATGTTTGGTTTAAAATGCTATCTATGGCTTGCCCTGCATATTTTTCAGCATTATGCGCAGACATTATTACGGAAACAAAAGGATTATTACTTTTATTTTCCATTCTGTCCTCCCATAGAAAAAACCAAACAAGAACTAAACATCTTTTACTAAAAGATATCCTAAAGAATCTTTTACTTTAATCCTCAACCGTGCTTTCTTAATCAGATCAAGTTGCTCTTTCTGACTAAAAGTAAATTGGTAAGAATGTGCACCAAAGGCATCATAGATTTGCAGCCATAATTCTGTAAAATTGTCTGAGTAATGGACGTCACTATATTTTGATTTAATCACCCAAGGTATCATTTTGTCTAAAGCAAAAATTCCGAAAGCGACAAGAAAGGAAAACCACTTCCAAATTCTAAACGGCAACCATCTGATAACTCGTCGCAATATCTTAACGATCTTGGAACCCAAAACACCCTCCTTATTATATACATTGAATAAAAATATATTTTCTTTATGCATTAAACGCGACAAATTATTAAAGGTTTTTTTTGGATCCTTAGTATGCTGCAAGACGTTGATGCAATATAGAATATCTGGCTTAACCGTAATTGGTAGGTATGCTATATCACATTGTATAGGAAAAACTACATCTTCAAAGCCTTTTATCGTTTCTTTGTGACGATTGAATATCGTATTCGATAACTCTAATGAGATAACTAGCTTCGCGCCTCCCTCAGCCATCCAACGTGATTGAGCTCCAGATCCTGCGCCCGCGTCAACAATGGTTTTACCTTTGAATTCCGATTCTGTACCCAAAAGCGGCCTAATATTGTTTTTCAACCAATATTTTTTAGCAAAAAGCCAACCCCATTCATCCCACTCGAAAGCAAAGCTTTCAACAGAGCTTGTGGATTGCGCACCAGGAGGTAATAGAATTGGTATACCTTCTTTTATTCTATAAACGTTTCCCGAACCTCCTATTAATTTTCCGCTTACAACGTGCCCCTTTTTTATTAATGGATTAACTAGTTTAAGCTTTGTTCCATCAATTGGGTCACATAATAATTTAGTCCACTCTGGTTTCATAATCTATTACAAAATACTTTCAAGACTGGTTACCACCTGATTTTATGTAACGATAAGTATACACTACAAAACTCGTTTATACCAGAAAATATCATGTTATGCTATCATATGGGTGTTAGATGCACAAAAAATTTGTAAGTTTTTTCCACAATAACATAAAAACATCGCTGCAAAATGCAATATTTGATATTCAAATAAATAAACTTGAATACCAAATGACGATGATGCCTGAGCTGCCAATTTATGCAAAATTGAAAACGTTTTTAAAACAAAGAGATATATGTCTAAATACCTATGACATTCCTACCGTAAAACCTCCATATAGGAATATCCACATTGACTTGCCTTATCCTCTTCCTTCAAGCTTTCCTGTTTGGAAAATAATCCTTTCGGAAAGAAAAAAAAATATACTTTTGTGTTATGAGCCCCCAATAGTAAACCCTTTTAATTATATGAAAATATTTCACCATTTTTTTATAAAAATTTATACCTGTATCGACGAGTTAGTGGATAATAAAAAATATTTCAAATTTAGATTTCCTAAACTGAGTCGCGGAATTAATACTCGCCCTAAGAAATTTAAAGATAAGAAGTTTTTGACTTTGATTAATTCAAATAAACTGCCATTTTGCCCATTTAAACCGCTGAGTTTTTTTGGCAAAGAATTGTATTCTGAAAGAATTAAGGCAATTGAGTTTTTCGAGCAAAACACTCCAGAAAAGTTTTTCTTATATGGCAAAGGCTGGAATAAACCAAAGAAATATAATGTAAAGGAAAAAATCCTAGGATTCAAAAAATACTCAACGTATAAAGGAGAATTTGTTGATAAGATCGAGCTTCTCTCAAATTTTAAATATTGCTTGTGTTTTGAAAACCTAACAAACGTAAACGGTTATATTACCGAAAAGATATTCGACTGTTTCAAAGCCAGATGCGTCCCTATCTATTGGGGGGCAGAAAACATTGAAAAATATATTCCAAAAGATTGTTTTATAGATTTCAGAGATTTCAAAGATTTTAAAAAGCTGCTTGCCTTTCTTGATTCAATAGATGAAACAAAATATAATAGCTACATTAAAAATATAGAAATGCTATTAACAGATAAAAACTTTATTGAATCTTGGTTTGAAGATGGATTTGTAAAATTTTTTTTAGAAGATGTTTTAGAAATAAAATAAGGATAAATAATTGACCCATAGTAATTTATTTGATATAATAATTTCCTAATTATGTTTAAGAAGGTTTTAATTACCGGTATTATGGGTTTTGTTGGAAGCCACCTTGCGGATTATATTTTAAAAGAACATAATAATACAAAAATTTATGGGCTGACTAGATGGAGATCTCCTAAAGATAATGTTTTAAAGATCATTGATTATATTAATCTTTGTTATGGAGACTTGGAGGATTATAGTTCTTTGGAAAAAATTCT
>MFPD01000020.1 GCA_001784115.1 Candidatus Levybacteria bacterium RIFCSPLOWO2_02_FULL_37_18
TAATTGACTTGAATAGACAATCGTAATTGCCGACACGATCCATTATATCTCGTCCCGTAAATGCATAATACCCTAAATTAATTGTAGATCGTAATAATGATTTGTCAACCCCGATTAATTCTTACTTGACAATTAGCAGAGTTTTTGGTAGAGTGCTAATGTAGTTGAAGAAACGTTATGGAAAAAGTAGTACCTATTATACCTATTCGAGATGGAATAATTTTTCCCAATACAGATTCGGTTTTGACCTTTGGCAGGCCTAAAAGTTTGGCAGCTTTAGAAGCATCTTTTAAACACGAGCGGATTGTTTGTTTTGTATTACAAAAAAATTCAAGGCTTAATGATCCTACGCCAAATGATTTATATGAAGTTGGAACGCTTTCCCGTATCGAGCGGATGATTCGGACAGATGGAGAAATTAACGCCCAAGTCAGAGGAGTTTCAAGAGTAAAAATTCTATCTTATGAAGAACATGGCTCGTACTTGCTGGCTAAAGTTGTTGAGCTTGAAGAGACTTCTGTAAATACTCCGGAAATAAAAGCGCTTTGTAACCATTTAACCAATGAATTCAGACGAGCAATGAATTTGGGTAAGGCAGCAGACTTTCTGGTTTTTATGAATATAATGTCTGAGACATCGTCATCCGAACTCTCTGATTTAATCGCCTCGGTTTTGGATTTAAAGCCTTCCGAAAGACAAGAACTTTTAGAAATTACCGATGTAAAAATAAGACTTGAAAAAATTACCGAACTTTTAGCTCGGGAAATTAAAATATTGGAAATCGAGAGAAGAATCGCTTCAAAAACCCAAGAGCGGTTTGAAAAAGGAGCCAGGGAGGCAATGCTTAGGGAAAGACTTAAGACTATAGAGAAGGAATTGGGAGAAGACGAGGGAAACGAGACTAAATATCTTATGGATAAGGTCAAAAAGGCCGGAATGCCTGAGGATGTTGAGGAAAAAGTTAGAAAAGAGATTAAAAAATTAAGTCAAATGAACCAATTCAACCCCGAAGCAGGCTACATTCGAAACTACATAGACTGGCTTCTTTCGCTTCCCTGGAGTACAAAAAGTAAGAGCAATGTCGACGTTTCCACTGCGGAAAAAATTTTAGAAGAAGATCACTTCGGCCTTAAAAAAGCTAAAGAAAGAATTGTCGAATATTTGGCAGTCCAAAAGTTAGCCGGTAAGATAAAGGGGCCGATTCTCTGTTTTGCCGGGCCTCCAGGAGTTGGTAAAACTTCGATCGGAAAATCGATTGCCAGAGCACTGGACAGAAAATTTGTGAGAGTTTCATTGGGAGGAATTCGGGACGAAGCCGAAATCCGGGGGCATAGAAGAACGTATGTAGGTGCTTTGCCGGGTAGAATTATTCAAGGTGTAAAAGATGCAGGAACCAAAAATCCTGTATTTATGCTTGATGAAATCGACAAAGTTGGTACAGATTTTCGAGGAGATCCTTCTTCGGCACTATTGGAAGCACTAGATCCGGAGCAAAACAACCAGTTTTCAGACCATTACCTGGAAGTTCCTTTTGATCTGTCGGATGTATTATTTATTGCAACGGCAAATATATTAGATACGATTCCTCCGGCTCTTAGAGATAGGCTTGAGATCATTCTGTTTGCAGGATATACCCATGATGAGAAATTTAGAATTGCCAAAGACTTTTTGCTTAAAAAACAAATGGGAAGCCATGGATTGACTTCTGAAATAGTAGAAATAACCGATAACGCATTAAAGTTTATTACCCAGCATTACACAAGAGAAGCTGGAGTTAGAAATTTAGAGAGACAAATTGCTGCAATTTTTAGAAAAGTGGCAAAAGTAATTGCAGAAGGGAAAAAACAGAAAATTGTGGTAACCCCTTCCAATGTGTCTAAATATTTAGGTCCGATTAAATTTAGATCAACCTTGGTTGAAAAGAAGGATGAAATAGGTATGTCAACAGGGCTTGCCTGGACAGAAGCAGGCGGAGATATATTATTTATAGAAGTTGCTTTAATGCCCGGAAAAGGAAGTTTGTTGCTGACAGGACAACTGGGAGAAGTGATGAAAGAATCCTGTCAAGCAGCAATGTCTTATATTCGCGCACGGGCAATAAATCTTGGTTTGCCTGAAAAATTCTATCAAAAATTGGATGTACACGTGCACGTTCCCGAAGGCGCGGTACCAAAAGATGGTCCTTCGGCTGGAATTGCGATTACAACAGCAATTATTTCTGCGTTGACAAAAATTCCCGTAAACAGAAAGGTTGGAATGACAGGAGAAATCACCCTTCGGGGAAGGGTTCTGGAAATCGGAGGAATTAAAGAAAAAGTTATTGCAGCACATCGGTCAGGACTTAAGACAATACTATTGCCCAAGGAAAACAAAAAAGATTTGGAAGATATTCCCAAAGAGGTAATAAGAGATCTTGCCTTTGTATTTGTGTCCCATATGGATGAAGTATTAGACGTTGCTTTGTCAAAGCAACTGCATAAAGAAAGAAGAGTAGAAGGTCAACGGTCTGTTTTACACGCTCCAGCTCCTTATAAAGTTGACTAAATTCCCATCTTGATATTAGAGTTTGTTTTGTTATAATGCCCTTATTATGTTTTCTGTAAGAAAGCTGGATTTATTAATTTCTATTTATATTTTCTGCATAATTGCAGCCGAACTTATGGGAGGAAAAACATTTCCTCTGGCAAACATTTGGGGATATAAACTAAATGCAAGTGTTGCAATTTTTTTACTTCCTATTCTTTTTACAATTAATGATATGGTAACGGAAGTATTTGGAAAAGAGAGAACAAAAAGTATTATCCGAAGCGGACTTCTAATAGTTTTCCTGAGTTTCCTAGCTTCTATTGCTTTTACCCAATTGCCGCCGTCACCAAGATTTCTTAAAACAGAAGCTTCATACGATCAAATCTTTGGACTCTCGGCTCGCATCTCTGCTGCAAGCTTAATTGCCTTTGCAATCGCAGAATTTGCCGATGTTATACTATTTGTTCGAATTAGAAAAGCATTGGGTAAAAAAGCATTATGGCTTCGAAATAATCTTTCTAACTTCGTCGCACAGTTTTTGGATACTGTTATTTTTATGACGCTTGCGTTTTATGCATTAGATCGAGGTGTTGCAGACAATGTTTCGTTTCTCACAAGTCTTATTATCACATATTGGTTGCTTAAGTGTTTTATGTCTGTTATCGAAACACCCTTAGTATATTTGGGAGTCAACTGGCTTAAGAGTGAAAAAGAATAATTTCGAAAAACGTCATTGCGAGGAACGTTAGTGACGAAGCAATCTAATTTGAGATTGCTTCTCCTTCAGTTTCTTCAGGATCGCAATGACAACATTAACCAATGATATACCAAAACCTCAAATTTACCGTTCTTTCGGATCGGCCGTATTTTATAACTAATTTTATCTCAACTGTTGATGGGAAAGTAAAAGTTTTAAAACCTGGCTACTGGCCGATTGGGAGTTTACTAGATTTTGAAACTTTTACATATTTACGGGCACATGCGGATGTAATTGTAGATGGGAAAAATACTGCACTTGAATTTGGAAAAGCAACTATAGAAACAATTCATAGCGAATCGTTTAGAAATTTAAGAAAAGAATTAGGGAAAGAGGGAAATCCGAAATATTTTATTCTCACGGAGAATTCAAATGAACAGCTAGAAAGAGTTTTAGAAAATTCATTCGGATATAAATCAACTATTTTTTCCGGATCAATAAGCGACTTAGCTCAGAAATTACATAAAGATAACATGAATGTTGTGTTTGTTGACGGAGGACCAAAACTACTTGGATCTTTTTTCAAAGAAGACCTCATTGACGAGGTATTCTTAACAATTTCACCGAAGATTTTTGGAAACGCACAAAATCAAACATTAACCATGATGGAAGGAACTCTTCTCCCTCCCGAAAAAATCAAAAATTTAGAACTTTTATCAATGCAAGCGTTTGATAGCGAGATATACTTGAGGTATAAACTGAAGAATGTATAATTCACCTGGGAGGTGATTTAGCTAGGACACCTAGGGATTTCTTGAGATCCCGCTAGCACCTTAAACCCGCTTCGCCCGCTCAGCGAGGCGAGCAGGCTGCGGGAATTCTCCGAATTATTCCTTCAGGACGGCCTAAGCTCTGAATTTGCTTATCAATTTGGCTTAAGAGATATATAAGTAAAGTACAATAGCTATTTTTCTCTTAAGATATAATAAGTTGCTTTGCCTTTACCTTTTCTGCTAATTAGACCTAAGTCTATTAATTTTCTAAAATCCAGTGCTCTTGTTGCTTTTGCCCGGTCAACTAACTTTACATAGTCACGATCAGATATAAATCCTTTCTCATTAATAAACTCAAGTATCTTTAGGTGGTAAGATTCCAATTTAGTCTCTGGACTCATTCCAAACTCCGGAAGTAATTTTTGTACTCTTAAAAGTTCATCAATAATTCCTTCTGTAAAATATTCCAGCCAAGAAGTAAAATCGACTTTATCAACCAAATCATAATAATTACCAAATTCTCCTACAGTTTGAAAATATCTAGTAACATTTTTATTATAGTAATTCTCAAAACTAAAAAGGTTAAAAGTATTTAATCCCATTTCAGCAAGTAATATTTTTGTAGCAAGGCGTGTAGTTCTTCCATTCCCATCCATAAAGGGGTGGATTATAACCACTTGTTTATGAAAAATACCGGCTAAAATAAGCGAATCAATTTCATTTCGGTTACTATTTATAAACTCAATTAGACCCTCTATTAGTGTCCTTACGTCTTTTGCATCAGGAGGTAAATATATAACTTTTTTAGTCCTCGGATCGTTAACAACCACTGGTTTCTCCCGCAATTTTCCAGATTCAAATTTAGGTAATAACCCCTCTGTAATTTGTTTTTGGATTTTGAGGATAAGATCGAGTGACAACCTTACTCTGTCTTCTCCGAGCTTACTGTTTAAATCCTGGAGTGCTTGATTGTAATTTAAAACTTCTCTTTCGCTATCTCTGATATGTGCAGGTTTTGATTTGAGAATCCTTTTTACTTCAGTTAAAGGAAGTGGATTGCCTTCAATACTGATTGAAGCATAGGTAGAGACAGCTCTAGCTACTTTTTCAAGTTCTACTAAGACAACATGGGGAAATCGTCTATGATTTAACTCATTTACTAGAGCATTAACTCTTTTAATGTTCGCCAGGAGACGATCCGTAATTGTATATCGAGGATTAAACATACTGTGCCCGCCGCTTCAAGCGCTCTTTGTAGCGTGTATGAATAATACTAAAAAGCTACAAAGTAAGCTTAGGAGGGTAATCGTATTATAGACGATTATTAGACGATTCGCAAGGAGTAAAAAATCGATCCTTATGGCCTAGATGAATCATTAAATCTGATGTCAACATTCGCTCCCTAACAGTAAGGTACTTTCACCACAAGGATCATTCGGTGGGAATATTATAACAAAACTTTGAAGAATTTACATAATAAAACTTAGAGCTATCTATAATTCAGCGTAGAAATTTGTTGGGTACGCTTCTGTCACTTTTTCCCAATCTGCTCGGTTGCCCATTACTTTCTGTAACTTTTCATAATCTATTTGAAGCGGTGCTTGAACAATTTTCTTTTTTCTACCACCAAGAGATTCCTGACGAAATGTTAATTGATTCCCAACTCTACTTATCGTAAATCTTTTTTCATCATATAAAAATGGCTCTTCCCAATCAGCTTTTAATGCATCTCGTGTTTTGTCCTCTTTCTTTATCCATGAATCTTTCATTTTAATTTCACCGGATGTTACTCTTTTCATTTCTGCTAGAAATTCTTGCAAACCTCTGCTGGATTTAACCTGCTCTACAACAACCCATTTGCCATTTTTAAAAACAAATTGCGTGGGATCAAATTCTGACAGCCCTCTTAAATCTCTCAATCGTTTACCATATGCATCATAAGTAGGACATAATTGCTCCATATCAGGAAAAGCCTCTACTGGTATATTACCTGCTCCATATTTTGCGTATAACTCGTCAAGTGCTTCGTGATGGCGTTCTAATTCTTCCTCAATAATTGCTCGATCTTCGTCTGTCGGCGCGTCTTTCCAAAAAGCATATTCTGCAAAATAAAATGGTGCAGGATGAATACGAATTGGTGACCCCGCTTTGTCGTAGGATATTGATCCAAAATGAGTCATTCTATTTTCAGCGGTTACCAAAAATTCGTCCCTTCGGAAAACATACTGTCTTTCAAAGCCATTGGGATAAGAAAATAAAATAGATATTTCTCTAACTTCTCCTTTCGGTGAAATAGAGAAAAATTGCTCTGTCGTCCCATCATTAAAGGGTTTCGTTGAAGTAATCATGGTTGAACCATCAACATCTTTATCGCGATGTCGCTCATAAGGTAATGTAGTACGATAATCGAATCTTTCCGTCATATTAGGGGTATTTTATTGGAGATTGCATTATGAATCTATTGTTAATTTCTTTCATCTATTTTTAACAATTGTTAACTTGTGACCCCTAGGGGAATCGAACCCCTGTTGCCGGGATGAGAACCCGACGTCCTAACCGTTAGACGAAGGGGCCAGTATTTATATTCTATCTCAATTTCAGGTTCAATAGCAACTTAGGTTGCTTTTCGTAACTGTTCACGCTTCTGACACGATCTCGTCATCCTGAGCGTAATAAAGGATCTATTCTGTAAAAGATTCTTCTGCTTTCAGTCTCAGAATGACAGTTTTATGTTAGAACTGTGACCTGTTACAGGGTTGTTTGTTCAAAGTATTTATTTCTTGTATAATCTTTGTGTGAGTAAGCTATTTCTTTCTGTAGTTATTCCTTGCTTTGATGAGATGGTTAATCTTCAGAAAGGAGTACTTTATAAAGTTCGAGATTATCTTGAAGAGCAAAAATATGACTACGAAGTTATTGTAGCAGATGACGGCTCAACTGACGGAAGTGTTGAATTTATAAAGGAATTTATTAAGAAAAATCCTTCGTTTCGAGTGATGGAAAATACTCATCTGGGAAAAGCAGGCGCTGTCACAAAAGGTGTTTTAGAAGCAGCAGGAGAAATCATTTTATTCACCGACATGGATCAGGCAACCCCAATTGAAGAATTAGGTAAATTACTTCCTTCTTTTAAAGAGGGATATGATGTGGTAATTGGTTCAAGAAGCAGTCGTCGAAAAAATTCTCCTTGGACTCGAATTGTTATGGCGCGAAGTATGATCATATTAAGATCACTTATAGTTGGACTTAAAGGAATTTCTGATACTCAGTGCGGTTTCAAAGCATTTAAAAATGGAGCAGCAAAAAAAATATTTATTAAAATAAACAATATGCATAACGGTTTTAGACAGATTACGGGATCTGCGGTTACGGCAGGTTTCGATGTAGAGCTTTTATTTATTGCATTAAAAATGGGGTATAACATAAAAGAAGTACCGGTTAATTGGCTCTATGTTGAATCAAGACGCGTAAGTCCTGTTAAAGATTCGATAGAAGGATTAATAGAACTTGTGAGAATTCGAATGAATATTAATAAGGGAATGTACGACTAAGAACTAAAAACTCAAATGGCAAAACTCAAAACTATAGTTCAAAGTTCGAAACTTATAGCAACTGGATACATATTCACAATTATTCTTTTGTTTTTTTACTCATTTACTCAGGTGGATTTGGGATTAACACTTACCCGTCATCCGGTATTCTTGCCGTATCAAAAGTTTTTTCAATACATTGGCTATTTTAACAGACCGCTTTCCACATATCTTTTCGTAGTCATATTTTTTTTTCTATTAGTTTTTTATTTTTTAATACTTAGATTTACCTATCAAAAGAAAGTTATGAGTTCACTGTTTTGGAAAATAATTCTTTTAACATCAGCGATTCTTTTATTTTCTTATAACGCATTCTCCTATGATTTATTTAATTATATTTTTGACGCAAAGATAATAACTTATTATGGGCAAAATCCATATCAACACAAGGCGTTAGATTATCCTCAGGATCCAATGCTTTCGTTTATGCACTGGACCCATAGGTTGTATCCATACGGCCCGATATGGCTTCTCATAACGGTTCCATTTTCATATATTGGCTTACAATTTTTTCTTCCAACTTTTTTATTGTTTAAGCTATTAATAATCGGAAGCTTTATAGGAACAGTTCATTATATTGAAAAGATTTCACAAAAATTATTTCCTTCTGATTCTATGTTTAATACAATATTTTTTGCATTAAATCCCCTTGTAATAATTGAATCTTTAGTATCTGCTCATAACGATATTGTTATGATGTTTTTTGCAATGATGGCAACATACTTACTGATTGAAAAAAAATACGCTTTGTCATTTTTAGTTCTTTT
The DNA here is from genome assembly GCA_001784115.1 of Candidatus Levybacteria bacterium RIFCSPLOWO2_02_FULL_37_18. Classification (GTDB taxonomy): domain Bacteria; phylum Patescibacteriota; class Microgenomatia; order Levybacterales; family UBA12049; genus 2-01-FULL-37-20. The sequence continues at coordinate 8,354 of MFPD01000020.1, forward strand.
GTTATCGGTAGGGATTAAATTTTCGACCCTATTTCTTGTTCCCATTTTTCTCTATGTATTAATTTTGAACTACAAAAAAAAATCTGTAGATTGGGAGAGAATTTTTTTACTGGAAAGTATTGTTATGATTATTGCGGTTATTTTTTCTTCAGCCAGAACCGAGCTTCAGCCGTGGTATTTTTTATGGGTCGTTCCATTTGCGGCCTTTATTTCTCGGAAAAAGTTACTATTTATACCTACGTCAATTTTCTCATTTATTTTACTGGCATATTATGTACCTTTTCTTTATTCGGGCAACTGGGATCCACCAATTCCCTCGATTAAAAACTGGTTGTTAATTTTTGGCATGCTGTTTTCTGGTTATCTGATAATTTTTCCAAGAACGAAAAAAGAAAAAGTATGAAGAAGATATTATTCATTGTTGTTTTTTTAGTATTTATCTCTCATTTCTTCTTTCGAGTTTATTCCTATAAAGAAAATTATGTATCACGATTTGATCCAAAATACTGGAAAGACAGATATCTTAATTCCCAATGGGTAGATCCATCTGGTTGTGATTGGGATCCACATATTAATCCGGTAACATGTGTATGGGACGATGCATGGTTTGCTGCTCATCCTGTAGAAAATTATGTGCCAGGAAAAAATGAGCCAATTGGAGATGATGGATTATATGCATATGCTGGTTGGGAATATGTTCATGGAAAAGACCCGTCTCTTCTAAACGCGGAAATTCCTCCCCTAGGAAAATATCTGATTGGACTATCAATACTTATTTTTAACAATCAAAACATTTTTGCATTCATCAGTGGAATTTTATTTCTCATCTCTTTTTATTTTCTTAATACCAAAATTTTTAAAGAAAAAGTTTTAGCTTTTTTACCAGTTGCTTTATTTTCTTTTGAGCCGCTTTTTTATACACAACTTCGGGCTCCTTTTTTAGATCTTCTCTACGGAACATTTCTGTTTTTAGTTTTTTATTTTTTCCTCACAAAAAAATATATTTTGTCCAGTATTTTTTTAGGGTGTATGATGGCAACGAAAGCTTCTGTTGCTACGTTTGCCATTACAGAAGGAAGTATTTTTTTATATCTTTTTACAACAAGAAAAATTAATGAGATAAAAAACATAGTATTTCTCAGTCCAGTTGCTTTTTTTGTTCTCACTCTTTCCTATTTACGATATTTTTTATTAGGACATAACATATTCGGGTTTCTTAAAGTTCAAAAATGGATTATTTCTTTCTATGGAATGGGGGCAAAAGGAAAATTTGCAGATATTTTTCAAATGATCATGACTGGAAAATGGTCAACATGGTTTAGTGCGACAATTCCGGTTACCGAATGGCAGATTACCTGGCCACTAGTATTTATATTTTCTTTTTTATGTATTATATTGATTTTTAAGTATAAATATATTGATGCATCATTTCTTTTTGTTTCTTGGATTTTTGTGTATGGAGCTTTCTTATTATTAATTCCGGTTTTTCCCCGCTACCTTTTGATACTTCTTCCATTTTTTTACACTCTTTTAGTATATGTTGTCAAACGATTTCGTTCTGAAGTTTTTAAGTCTTCATGATACAATACGCTGTATGATTCCACGGATAAAAATATCGACAATAAAAGATTTCTTAGAAAATGGATTTTAAAGAAATAAAAATAGCGATCATAATTCCAACATATAAGGAAAGTGAAAGTATAAGTATTTTAGCAGATAGAATTTTAACTATTTTTCCGAATGCAAAAATAATCATAGTGGATGATTCTCCGGTTAAGGAAAATACAAAAATCAAAGAACAGTTTAAAAAAAAGAAGGATACAATAAATATCTGCTCTCGATTTAAAAAAGAAGGTAGAGGGAGTGCGGTGATTGTGGGTTTTAAACAAGCTTTAAAAAATAAAGCAACAGACTTCTTTTTTGAAATGGACGCAGATTTAGCACATAACCCGGATGAGATTGTGAACTTCCTTAAAAAAAGGAATCAAGCAGATGTAATAGTTGGCTCTAGATATTTATCCGAAAGTAAAATAACACAATGGCCTCTGAGAAGACTTATTCTTAGTAAGACGATAAACGCCTTTTTAAAAATTTGGTTGGGAATTAATCTCACTGATTATACTAACGGGTTTAGAATGTATAACAGAAAATCCATAGAGTATGTGTGTAGCGTATCTTTAAAGGAAAAAGGTTTTATCTTACTTTCAGAAGTTATCTACAGATTAAAAAAAGCAGGATTTAAAATTATCGAAATTCCCATTACTTTTAAAGATCGAACATATGGAAAGTCTAATGCAGGAATTAGGGAACATGTGAATTCATTAATCGGTTTAGTAAGAATTCGATTTTCGTAGAATGCAATCTTTATAATGAAACAAAAGATTTTTTGCATCTTAATAGTTTTTTTTGTTTTACACCTTATAGTAAGGGTATATTCATTTAGGAAAAATTTTACCACACCCTATAATTCTCATTATTGGAAAGAAAGATACGAAAGATCACAATGGATTACTTTTATGTCCACAGAGCCAATTGGAGATGACGGATTATATGCGTATGCTGGTTGGGAATATGTTCATGGAAAGAACCCAGTTCTTAATAGTCCTGAGGTTCCTCCCCTAGGAAAATATCTGATTGGACTATCAATACTTATTTTTAACAATCAAAACATTTTTGCACTTTTAATAGGACTTTGTACGTTACTGGTTTTCTATATCCACAACATGGAGATTTTCAAAGATAAATTCCAAGCTTTTCTTCCGGTTTTTCTTTTTAGCTTTGAGCCAATTTTTTTTGAACAGATAAAAGCACCATATCTTGATCTTCTACAGCTTCTTTTTTTATTACTTATTTTTATTTGCATTCATAGAAAAAAAATAGTTTTATCTGGAGTATTTTTAGGTTGTTTTGCAGCAACAAAAAATACCTATTTATCTCTTCTTGTAGTGGCAACAGTTTCGGGTTATCTTCTAACGCAAAAAGACAAAAAAAAACTTTTACATTCCTCCGTGGGGGTGCTCATATCATTTTCTATATTCATAGCATCTTACGCTAGATTCTTCATGTTAGGAAATTCTTTTTTAGATTTTCTTAGAGTCCAAAAAGGGATACTTATCAATAATTACTTTATGGCTGCAAAATCAAAATTAGGAATCGTGATTCCCATGTTTTTTACGGGGTATTGGTTTACCTGGTGGGATGGTATACAAAGGGTAGCGGAATGGTTACCAACGTGGCCTGTTTTATGTCTTGTTTTACTTTATTATATAATAACGCATAAAGAAAATTGTTTTTTAAACAAGTTCTCTTTAAATTTTATTTGGATAGGATTGTATTTATTTTTTTTACTGTTTGTTCCAGTATTCCCACGTTATTTGCTTCTTCTTTTGCCTTTTATGTATAATCTTTTTGTATGGGTTTTATCAAAAAATATCGCATCGAGATTATTACATTAGCATTATTTACTGTTATCTACTTTTTTATCCGATTCACAAATATACTCACTCTTCCCATTTTTACAGACGAAGCTATTTATGTAAGGTGGGCTCAGATTGCCAAGCAAGATGCGAATTGGAGGTTTATATCCTTAACAGACGGAAAACAGCCAATGTTTGTTTGGATGACAATTCTTCTAATGCGTATAGTAAAAGATCCGCTTTTGGCCGGAAGAAGTATCTCGGTGTTTTCTGGATTTTTTACTATGATTGGCCTTTATTTTTTGGGTAATGAACTTTTTAAAAATCGAAAATTAGGACTAATTTGTTCTTTCCTTTATCTCATATTTCCGTTTGCTCTTGTTTACGATAGGATGGCACTTTATGACAGTTTGGTAGGAGCTTTTGCGGTCTGGGGATTTTACTTGGAAGTTTTATTAGCTAGAAGACTTCGACTGGATATAGCTTTGATAGCAAGTTTTGTAATTGGCGGGGGAATGTTAACAAAAACGAATGCCTTTTTTAATCTCTACTTACTTCCTTTAACTCTTATTTTTTTTGATTTCAAAAATAAACAATTAAAGCAAAACATTATAAAATGGATTGGACTTTGTGGCGTGGTTTTTATTTTGAGCAATGTATATTATTCAATTTTACGACTTTCACCCTTTTTTCACATAATAACCGAAAAGAATGCGCTTTTTGTGTATCCTTTTAAGCAGTGGCTTATGCATCCATTTACGTATTTTTGGGGTAACCTTTTGATTGGAGAAAAAGACTGGTTAATAAAATACATGACAATACCAATTCTTTTATCTGTAGTTGCTGCATATTTTATTGATAAAAAGTTTTTGAAAGAAAAAATAATTCTTTTTATATGGTTTCTGATCCCCTTTTTGTATCTTGCTCTTTTTGGAAATGCTATTTATCCAAGATTTATTTTTTTTATGACTTTGTTTTTGCTTCCGCTTGCTGCATTTACCATTCAAAGGGTATCATTGTTAATACCTAACAAAAAGTTGTATATTGTTTTTTGTTTGGCTGTTTTTTCATTTTCCTTTTACAGCGATTATTTTATTATTTTTAGTTTTTCAAAAGCTCCAATACCGTATTCTGATGTGAACCAATATAATAATGATTGGCCATCGGGAACAGGAGTCAAAGAATCTATTCAATTTTTTAAAGACAAAGCAAAAAAAGGAAAAATTTATATAGCAACACAGGGAACTTTTGGACTTATGCCAGCAGCTTATGAAATGTATCTTAGTGATAATAAAAATATAGAACTTAAAGGTTATTGGCCAATAGAAGATTTTGTTCCGAAAGAAGTATTACGAAAAAGTAAAACTATGCCGACATATTTTGTATTTCATGAACCGTGTGTTCCATGCGAAGGAAAAGGACTAGCTCCTGTCTTATGGGAAGCCAAATCAGTGCTTCAGATAGAAAAGATAACTAAGTCAGCATATTTTACGGTATATCAAATTAGTCCGCAATGAGAAAATTTTTAATAGGGATTTTCTTTCTTTTTTTGACATTTTTTTTCTTTTATCCGATTTTCAAAGGGTTTATCCCATTTCCGGGAGACCTTCTTTCCTCAGAGTATCAACCGTATCGATCGTATTCGTATTTAGGATATAATCCCGGAAGTATTCCAAATAAAGGTCAAGGGCAGGATACAATTAGGATGATGTATCCATGGAAATATTTTAGCATCGAAGCTTTAAAACATGGACAAATGCCCCTGTGGAATCCGTATAATTTTTCCGGGAATCCACATTTTGCAAATCTTCAATCAGGAACTTTTTATCCGGAAAATATTTTATTTTTCTTGTTGCCTTTTAATGCAGCATGGGCAATGTATATCATGTCTCAACCCTTTTTGGCCGGAGTTTTTCTTTACATTTTCTTAAGGAGCATTGGGCAAAAAAAAGCATCATCTTTTTTTGGAGGAGTTGTTTTTGCATATTCTTCCTTTATGGTTGTATGGCTTGAGTATGGGAATTTGATAAGTACTTTTCTTTGGCTTCCTCTTGCGCTCTTTTTTATTGATAGTTTTATAAAATCTTCCAAGATATTAAGGCTTGGCGGTTTGATAGTTTGTTTTCTTTTTTCGATTTCCGGAGGATATATACAGCTGTTTATGTATCTTTACATAATTTCGGTTTCGTTTGCAGTTTATGTTTTACTTAGGAATAAAAAGAACTTTTCTTACCAAAAAACTATTTTACTGACATCAGCATTTGTTGTGCCGTTTTTCCTAAGCGCTGCTATTTTACTACCGCTTTTTGAGATATTTAAAAACTCGGCAAGAAATGCTTATACGTTTTCGGAACTTCCCGAACGTCTTATTCCGCTTAAAAATCTAATTACCATTGTCGTTCCCGACTTTTTTGGAAATCCTGCTACGAGAAATTATTGGATAAAAGGAACATATATAGAGAGAGTTTCATATATTGGGATAATCCCACTTTTATTTTCTTTAGTTTCTTGGAAGATGAGAAAAAGGGGATATGTAATATTTTTTATAAGCACCGCTATAGCAAGTTATGTATCCACGCTTAATATTTTTCCCGTACAATTATTCCATTCGCTTGGTTTTCCGTTTGTCTCAACTGGAGTTCCAAGCAGAATATTATCTGTTTATTGTTTTTCCATGGCAGTTCTTGCGTCTTATGGGTTTAGTTATTGGCAAGAGGCAAGAAAACTCAAGGAGTTTTACATCGCATTTTTCATTCTTTTGGGAATTGTTTTAACTTCTTGGATATTTGTTTCCATTTTTCATTATCCACAGGCATCCATAACAAAACATAATCTTGTATTGCCTACATTATTTATTCTGGCAATCGGAATATTGTTATTCATCCAAAAATTGATATCAAGAAAAATTATTTTATTTGTTTTTTTTATTCTCACTATTTTTGATTTATTCTTTTTCTTTAGAAAAATAATTCCTTTTTCACCGCAGATTCTTACATACCCTAAAACCGAGGTAATGGAAAAGCTTCGCTCGATACAAGGAATTAACAGATCGTGGGGATATGGATCGGCATTTATTGATGCAAATCTCCAACTGCAGGAGAGAATATATGCCACAGACGGCTATGATCCTTTGTTCATAAAAAGGTATGCAGAATTTGTTTCTTCGTCAAAAAACGGTCAAACACCGGTGATTATTGATAGGTCTAACGTGAATGTGGCGACAGGATATGGAGAAAGTGATCTAAGCACTAACATCTATCGCCAAAAAGTATTAGATCTTTTGGGTGTAAAATACATTCTTCATAAAACAAGCCAGAAAAATCCCGACACTGTCATCTTCCCAGAAAAAAGATATAAGCTACTATGGCAAAGTGGTGACTGGCAAATATATGAAAACAAGCAGGCACTTCCGCGTGTTTTTTTAGCAAAAAATTTTGTCGTTGAAAAAGACAAGAGAAAAATACTAGATTTGATTTTAGATAAAAATTTTGATTTACAAAACACTGTAATTCTTGAGAAATCACTTCCTTCAGAGTTTAATAATAATAAAGATGAAAATGCGGGAATTGTATTAGAAAAATACGATCCAAATACTATAATAGTAAAAACTCGGTCAGAATCGCCTTCCTTACTTTTTCTGTCGGATAATTATTTTCCCGGTTGGAGAGTGAATATCGACGGAAAACCATCTACAATATATAGAGCAGATTATACGTTTAGAGCTGTTCCTGTGATGAAAGGAAAGCATCAGGTGGAAATGTGGTACCATCCTGATTCATTTGCCTTGGGAGTAAAAATATCAACAATTACGTTTATATCATTGATACTATACGTAGTATATAATGCTTTTAAGAAAAAAAGGAATGTTTAACAAACATAAAATAATTTTTTTATCATTGGGAGTAATTTTTTTTGTTGGTTTATTTATAAGATTAAATGCTTTAAGTTCTTTTCCCGTTGGTTTTCATCAAGATGAAGCAAGTGTAGGATACAATGGGTATTCACTCTTAATAACTGGAAAAGATGAAAACAATAATCCCTTTCCTTTGTATATAGACATGTTTGGAGATAATAGACCATCCGGTTACCATTATTTGACTATAATTCCAATTATGTTGTTTGGCCTTACAGAATTTTCCACGAGGCTTCCAGGAGCGATTTTTGGAAGCTTAACAATTATAGCCTTTTTTTTCTTAACACACGCAGTGTTTAAAAATAAACTGCTGGGTCTTGTAAGCTCACTCCTTCTTGCTCTTGCTCCATGGCATGTGTCGCTTTCGAGAGCAAGCGATGAAGCAATCGTTGCTTTGTTTTTTATAGTAGTAGGATTTACTTTTTTTATTCATAGTATAAGAAACAACAGTAAAAAACAAATGATAATAGGTACTTTTATTCTCATAGTAAGTTTTTTCTTTTATCATACCCCTAGGGTTTTCGTTCCCTTACTATTTTTTATAGCCCTTATTTCATGTTTCCCAATTCTTAAAAAGACAAACCGAGAATATAAAATTGCCTGCATATTTTTGTTTCTTTTTATTTCTTTGATAGCTTTTGTGCTTGTATTTTCCATTCCTGGAGGGACAGGGAGGTTTGGCCAAGTTAATATATTTAGTAATTTTCAAACTGTGTTTTTTCAAACGCAACAGATCCAAGAGGACGCAATAGCACAATCTTCCTACTTCGCTTCTCGTTTCTTTCATAATAAAATTACAAATGTATTATTAGTTTTTATTTCGAACTATTTTGATTATTTCGGGTTAAACTTCCTTTTTACAAAAGGAGGGTTGCCCATTTGGTATTCCATTCCCCGCCAGGGATTGCTGTATTTGATTGAGCTTCCGTTTATTGCTATAGGCATGTATCAGCTTATAAGGCGTAAGGTCGATCTGATTCATGTTATTCCATTGTACTGGTTACTAATTGGTCCGTTTGTGGCAGCAATTACTATGGATGATGTACCCAATATTAACCGGTCTCTTGTAATGTTTCCCATGTTTGATCTAGTAGCTGCTTTCGGATTTCTATATGTAGTTAATAATCTTAAGAGAAAACAAGGATTACTCTTTATTTTGCTATCGGTGTCGGCACTTTTAGTAAGCTTTTTTTATTTTTTACATCAATATTATTACAATGCAAAAACTCATAATCCATGGTATCGAAATAATGGGTTTAAAGCAATGATGGAGGAGGTAAAAAAATCATACAATTCGTACGATAAGGTTGTTATAACAAAATACCAAGGGGGGACGTACCCTCTTGTTTTGTTTTATATGAAGTTTGATCCAAGGCAGTATCAAAAAGAAGGATCTCCGAAGAGTAAAGAGTACGGGGGATTTGGAAAATTCTTTTTTGTCCCTCAGGATTGTCCATCGGTACAAACAACAGATAAAACCCCCAGTGGCCGTATTCTTTTTGTAGATTACGGAGGTTGTAAGTGGGACAAATCTCTTGCTTTTAAAAAAATTACTTTTATTGACCGTGAAGATAGATCAAAAGCGTTTCGCATGGTATATGAATAGTTTTTTAAAAAAACGCTTAATACGATATATTTTTTTTTCAATCTTAATTCTTAGTATTTTCTTGCGATTTAACCAGTTAGGAAATAATCCGCCAAGCTTAGATTGGGATGAAGCAAGTCTCGGATACAATGCGTATGCTCTATTAAAAACTGGAGCGGATGAATATGGAAATAAATTTCCAATGAGTATTCGTTCGTTTGACGATTACAAACCTCCACTGTATGCATACCTGATTGTTTCTTCTATCGCATTTTATGGTTTGAATGAGTTTGGTGTTAGATTTCCGAGTGCTATTTTAGGAGTAGTTGCTGTAATTCTTACTTATTTTTTTGCCAAAGAGTTATTCAAATCAATAGATCAAAAGGAAACTATTGCGCTTTGTTCCTCTTTTTTTATGGCAATAAGTCCTTGGCATTTACAATTTTCTCGGGCTGCGTTTGAAGGAAATGTGGGTCTCACTTTTTTTCTCTTAGGTATGCTTTTATTTCTTAAAGGCTTAAAAAAGCCTTATTTTTTATTACTTTCAGGAATTTCTTATGTATTAAGCATGTATTCTTACCATAGCTTTCGTCTTATTGTTCCATCCGTATTATTAGCAAGCAGTATGATTTTTTATCAAGCCTTATGGCAGAAAAAATTCTATTCATGTATTACATTTTTATCTATGATTGTTTTATCTGTACCTATTTTTCTCAGTATATTTTCAGTTTCAGGTACTGGTGCAAGACTTTCTATGGTAACGATTTTTTCACCTGCAGAAACACTTCATGCATCAATTAATAGGTTGCGACTTGATCAAAAAAGAGGAAACACAATCGGAGAACTATTTCATAACAGAAGAGTTACATATTTTCTTGCAATAGCCAAAGGATACCTTGATCATTATAATCCCGACTTTTTATTTTTACATGGTGATGGAGGAAAACAACATCATGCAGTGGATACGGGAATGTTATATTTATTTGAGCTGCCATTTATTATTGTTGGTTTTGTTTTTTTGTTTCAAAAATTCGACAGACGAATTCTTTTTTTTACTACATACTTTTTTTTAAGCCCGATTGCTTCTGCAATTTCTACAGGTACCCCTCATCCGGTGAGAGCCATTGCCATGATTCCGGCTTTTCATATACTTACTGCATTAGGAGTTGTTATGTCTTATTATTTGCTTTACAGGATTGGTAGATTTTTCAAGCTTGGAATTGTTTTTTTTGTCTCAACACTTTTTATTTTTAATTTTTTATATTATCTTCATCAATATTATGTTCACACACCTATTGAGTATGGGTATTTTTGGCAATATGGTAATAAAGAAGCTGTTTATTTTGCATTAGAATCTGAAAAAAAATATAACAAGATTATCATGACATACGGCTATGATCAACCATATATTTATTATTTGTTTTATGGAAAAATAGACCCTCTGTGGTATCAGAATCATTGGAATTATAATGGTAACGGGAAATTAGATAGGTTTAAAAGGATAATAGGAAAATATGAGTTTAGACCTATTCAATATGGGGTAGATAGTCGTATTCCCAAAACGCTTCTTATAGGAACACCTGAGGAAATTCCAAAAAATAGGAAAATAATTAAGGAGATATTATTTCCAGACGGACGAACCGCCTACCGAATTTCGTCTTCATTATGAAGATTTTTTATCGTTCTAAACAAGTTTATTTTTATATATTATTGTGTATTTTCTTTTTAATAATTACTACTCCTGTCATTCTTCCATTTTTTTATAAAGGTTATTTTCCAACCCACGATGGTGAATGGGCAGTTATAAGACTTACAGACATGTATCGGGAGCTGAAAGATAAACAGATTCCACCCCGTTTTAGTGGAAATCTTAATTTTGGTTATGGGTATCCATTATTTAATTTTACATATCCTTTTCCATATTATGCCGGCATAGTAATATACTTACTACATTTTGGTTTTGTTAATAGCATTAAAATATTATTTATTTCAAGTGTTTTATTTTCTGCAGTGAGTATGTTTTTTGTTTCAAAGACATTGTGGAACAGTACACTAGCCGGATTTATTTCTTCAACCGCGTACGTATATGTTCCATATAGAATGGTTGATTTATTTGTTCGTGGTTCGCTCGGAGAATCACTATCATTTGCTCTTTTTCCCGCAATACTTTTTTGTGTAATAAAACTATTGCGAACAGGAAAAGATATATATGGTATTTTCTTAGCAATTTTATATGGAATACTTGTCCAAACTCACAATATCATGGCAATTTTTTTTAGTATCTTTCTTTTACTTTTTATTTTAGGCAGCTTATTTTATATTCGATATAAATCTATAAAGAAAATTGTTTTTTTCTTGTTGTTGGGGGTGGGAGCATCAGCATTTTTTTGGTTACCTGCATTAGTAGAAAAGAAACATATTCTTTTATCTTACGTTCCTATTACAGACAGAAGCCTCTATTTTGTTACGTTTTCGCAATTGTTTTTTTCCAAGTGGGGCTATGGTGCTCCTGCAAGCAGTGATGGGTTTACGTATCAAATAGGTATTCCATTCGTATTAATTCTTTTGATTACTTTAATAGTGCTTATCAGTAAGAAAAGAAGCACTATTTTCAATACGGTTAATACGCAAGCTTTAGTTTTGGTTGGAATTACAATTTTATTTTTTCCTCTTCTTTTTAAAGAATCTGAAATTGTTTGGCGTTTGCCATTTCTTTCCGAAATAAACTATCCATGGATATTGCTTGGTATGTTAGGGTTTCTCTTAAGTCTTCTAAGCGGATTTGTGGCTGCAAAGCCGTTTTGGAGATTTGTTGCGGTATGTTGTGTTTTGGTTAACATATTCTTAGTTCTTCCACATGCAAAACCTCAATATTTCGTAGACAGAGGAGACACATATTATATGACAAACGATGCTACGACAACTTCTTCTAACGAGCTTATGCCTATTTGGGTTAAAAAATTTCCCTTGCGTCGCCCTGAAAATAAAGCTGTACTTATCAAAGGTAGAGGTTTGGTTGAAACTGAGAAATTATCGTCACGTAGAATTACTTTTACAGCCAATTTGCAAACAGACGGGGTAGTTCGTATTAACACAATTTACTATCCGGGATGGATTCTGGAAGGATCTAAAAGATCAATCGCTTATGATAATCCGCAAGGAGTAATGGAGATACCACTTAGTAAGGGAATGAACAAAATTTCTTTAGTATTTAAAGAAACACTATTTCGATCCGTCTGCGATTTGCTTTCTTTATTTTCACTTTTTATTATTGCTGTTTTGTTTGTTAAACAAATCAAAGTTCTAAAAGTAAATTAAGGCGATATGAAAAGAGTAATTCGTACATTCCACGTTTATGAAAGCGTTTTGGTCCTGATTCTTTTATCTTTTTTTGCTATCAAACCATTGCTTGCGCAGGGTTTTTTTCCAATGCATGATGATACGCAAGTAGCCAGGGTATATGAAATGACGAAGTCATTAAAAGATGGTATGTTTCCTGTCCGGTGGGTTCCTGATTTAGGATACGGGTACGGGTATCCTATTTTTAATTTTTATGCTCCACTTTCTTACTATATAGGTTCATTGTTTAGCCTAATAGGTTTTGACTCATTGACGGCACTAAAAATAATGATGGGAATAGGAATTGTTTTTTCTGGGATTTCCATGTATTTTCTTGCAAGAGAATTTTGGGGAGAAGTAGGAGGAGTTCTTTCAGGAATGCTTTATGTATACGCACCGTATCACGCTTTGGAGATTTATGTTAGAGGTGATGTAGCTGAATTCTGGGCATATGCTTTTATTCCTCTTGTCTTTTATGCATTTGTAAAACTTTATAAAACACAAGAGTTAAGATATGTTGCAATAGGTTCAATTACATATGCTTCCATTATTCTTTCACATAATCTTACTGGGTTAATGGTTACCCTCTTCATTTTCGTTGTTCTATTGTTTTATTGTTATTTTGCTTACAAAAGAAGAAAACTGTTTATTGTTTACAGTTTACTGTTTACTGTTTTTGTCGGTTTACTTTTGTCTGCATTTTATTGGATACCTGCAATCTTAGAGATGAACTATACGAACGTACTATCACAGATTGGTGGTGGAGCTAATTTTAAAGAGCATTTTGTTTGTCTTAGCCAATTATGGGAAAGTCCATGGGGTTTTGGAGGATCTACTTCGGGATGCATCGATGGCATTTCGTTTAGAATAGGAAAGATTCACACTATTTTAGCAATAGTAACTTTTATGTATTCATTGTTGAAGTGGAAAAAAAATAAATATGAATCAAGGGCGTTAGCCGCCGGGTTTTTTGGATTTTTACTTTCCATTTTTTTACTATTACAAAGTTCTCAGTTTGTTTGGGAAGCTTTTCCTTTTATGTCTTTTTTCCAATATCCATGGAGGTTTTTAATTATGGTTGTATTTTTTTCTTCTTTTATGTCCGGATATTTTGTACATGAAATGCACGAGATACATAAAGCATCAAAAATAGTTTCTTATATTTTTGTAGGAATTATTATTAGTGGTTTGATTATAAATTATGTAAAGCTTTTTAACCCACAATATGTCTCCTCAGATTTGGTTACTAATTACACGAATGAAAAAGCTTTACAATGGACAGTTTCAAAGATTTCAGATGAATATATGCCAAAGAATTTTAGAAAACCAAATAATGAAAATGAAGTAATTTCTCATAAATTTTACGTTGAAAAAGGAGACGCGGTAATTGTTAATAGTCAGGAAAAAACACAGTATGCAAAAGCAGAAATTATCTCAAAATCAGAGTCTATGATCCTAATTCAAACTGCATATTTTCCTGCATGGAAAATATATATAGATAGAGTAAATACTCCTTTTAAGATTACGCAAAAAGGGATGGAAATAAAAGAAAATCCAGGAAAACATGTGATTGAGGTAAAATTTGAACAGACGCCATTAGAAAAGATAGCTAATCTCATGAGCCTGATCGGGTTATTTTTACTTATTATTGGTATAATAAGAAATAATTTTTTCCTCTTTTATGAAAAGACCAACGGTTGAAATTACCATTCCTGTTTATAATGAAGAAAAAGAACTTGAAGAACACATAAACGTTTTATCTGATTTTTGTGAAAAAAATCTTAAAAATTACGATTGGCATATTACTATTGCAGATAATGCCTCAAGCGATAACACACCTATAGTCGCAGCAACAATAGAGCGAAAAAATCATAAGGTTAGTCTTTTTAGGCTGGAACAAAAAGGAAGGGGTAGGGCAGTAAAAAGGGTATGGAGTAAGTCAGGAAGCGATTTTTGTGTATACATGGATTTGGATCTTTCCACAGATTTAAAGCATCTCCCAACCATTTTAAAAGCACTTGAAAATGGATACGATATTACAGTTGGTTCAAGGCTATTAGAAGGATCTGTAGTTGAAGGAAGGACTGTGCTTCGGGAATTTACCTCTCGAACACTCAATTTTTTATTTATTCGTTTATTTTTTAACACCCATTTTACAGACGCTCAGTGTGGGTTTAAAGGGGTTACAAAACGAGTAGTGTTAGAGCTTATTCCTAAAATTTTAGACAATGACTGGTTTTTCGATGGTGAATTACTTATTGTTGGTGAAAAAAGCGGATATAAAATTTATGAAGAGCCGGTTCATTGGGTTGATAATCCGGGTTCGACTGTTCGGCTTTTGTCAACAATTTGGGGAGATATATTAGTAATCATTCGACTTTTAAAGACAAGACCTTGGAGAAAGCTTTAATATACGTATGAGTGAATCAGATATGTCAACTGTTGCAAGAAGGTCAGCTCACGGTATTTTAGCGCTTGTTTCCAGAACTTTTCTTCTAAACGTAGTTTCATTCGCATCTTCTCTTATAATTTTTAGTATTTTAACAGCTTCCGATGTAGGAATATATACGGCAGTAGTTGCAATTCAAAGAATTATAAGCTTTTTTACTGATATTGGCTTTGGTGCGGCACTGGTTCAAAAAAGAGAGGAACTGAAAGAAGAAGACCTGACTACAAGTTTTACAGTTCAGTTATTTCTTACGCTTTCAGTGTTTGCGACAGTTCTTGTGTTAAGTAGTTCTATTCTGTCTTTTTTTCATCTTAATGCGGTTGCCGGGCGATTACTTATTGTTTTAGTTTTATCAATTGTCTTTTCTTCTTTTAAAACAATACCATCAATTCTTCTTGAAAGAAAAATAGAATTTCAAAAACTGGTTATTCCTCAGATGACTGAATCCATTGTGTTTAATGTAATTCTTATTGTGATGGTTTTAAAAGGTTTTGGAATAGACAGTTTCTCAGTAGCATTTTTAGTATCAAGTGTTATTAGTATTCCAATTTATTTTTATATTTCTCCATGGAAAGTAAGATTGGGACTAAATAAATCATCGCTTACTCATCTAAAATTCGGCTTCGCATATCAGATGAAAAACGTTCTTGCAACGGTAAAAGATGATTTACTGACAGTTTTGTTGACAAAATTTTTATCATTTGCGGAAATTGGATATATAGGATTTGCTCAAAGACTTTCTTTTTTCGTATTTCGCTATATTGTTGATTCTGTTACAAAAGTAACATTTTCGACATATTCTCGCGTGCAGGATAGATTGGATATATTGAAAAAAGGAATTGAGAAATCTTTATTTTTTGTAAGCTGCACGATGTTTCCTATCCTTTTTGGACTGATAGTAACAGGAGGATATATTATTGAATATTTTCCAAAATGGCATGGGAAATGGGAACCAGCTATTATTAGTTTAATATTTTTTTCTTTAAATGCTATGGTGTCTTCAATCTCGGGGATTTTAGTAAATGTGCTAGATGCATCCGGAAGGGTGAAAACTACGCTTAAACTCATGGTGATGTGGACAATTCTTACTTGGGTATTGACTTTGATTTTTATCAAACTATGGGGATACAATGGAGTTGCAATTGCTTCTTTCTTAGTGACACTTACAATTGTTATCACAGTTCAATTAGCAAGAAGAGTAGTTGACTTTGCATTTTTTAGAAATATATATAAACCATTAATAAGTTCTGTTATCATGGGAATTGTAATATATTTTTGCGCACCGTATTTTATTTCAAGTTTGTTTAGTCTTATTGTAGTAAGCGCAGTTGGCGGAAGTTTGTATATAATTTTATTATACCTTTTAGCAAAAAAAGAATTACACGAAAACATTAACTTATTTTTTAGATTATGAGTGAGAACAAAAAATTATCAGTTGTAATTTCTGCATTTAATGAGGAAAAGAGAATTAGGCAGTGTCTGAATTCTATAACATTTGCCGATGAAATTATATTTGTAGATAACTCATCGACTGATTCAACAGTTGCTGTGGCAAAAAAATATACAAAAAAAATATTTACTCGGCCAAATAACTTAATGCTTAATGTAAACAAAAATTACGGTTTTACAAGGGCGACAGGTGATTGGATTTTATATTTGGATGCGGATGAAATAGCGAGTGAAGAGTTAAAAAAGGAAATTCAATCAACTATAAATACAGAAAAAGATATTTATGGGTATTGGATTCCGCGTAAAAATTTCATATTTAATAAGTTGATTCTTCATGGTGGATGGTATCCGGATTTTCAGATGAGATTATTCAAAAAAGGATTTGGGAAATTTGAAGAGCGGCATGTTCATGAAATGATTGCGGTAGATGGAAAAACAGAGTATCTACGGCACCATGTATTACACAGTAATTACGAATCTATCTCTCAATTTCTGCACAAAGCAACGGTAATCTATGCTCCGAATGAAGCAACGGAGTTGTTAAGAAAAGGATATACATTTAATTTTGTGGATTGTTTTCGGTTTCCTTCAAAGGAGTTTATGAGTCGATTCTTTGCGAGGGAAGGGTATAAGGATGGTTTTCATGGGTTGATGCTTGCAATATTTATGGCATTTTATCACTTTATTGTGTTTTGTTTCATTTGGGAACGCCTTGGATTTTCCGATTTTGAAACAAACAAAACTATCTCCTTTGTAAAAAAAGAGTTAGCTGGTATTAAAAAAGAAATGAAGTACTGGTTAGAGAAAGAAAAGATGAAAAATATTAAAAATCCAATTATAAAATTTGTGATAAAAATTACTTCTCTTTTAGGTTGATGAAAAATATTTGGATAGTTATAGTTAATTACAACACTGAAGAATATGTTAAGAAATGTCTTTCTTCGATAGAGAAATTAGAAAAAGAAAACTTTTCACTTAATACAATCGTTGTTAATAATAAATCGGAGAGAAAACCGGTCTTACAACTGACATCATATGTCAGGAAAAATTATCCGGAAATTTTTTTCATTGTTAATGAAAAAAATGTAGGCTTTTCAGGAGGAAATAATATCGGAATTTCTTTTGCTCTTAAGAAAGGAGCAGATTATGTTCTTCTGTTAAACAGCGACACCTGTGTTCATCCCACACTAATTAGAGAATTGTTCGAAGTTTTCGAACAAGATAATGCTATTGGAATTGTAGCTCCCAAAATATATTTTGCAAAAGGATTTGAATTCCATAAATCTAAATATAGCCAAGAAGATCTGGGAAATGTTTTGTGGTATGCCGGTGGAGAAATGGACTGGAAAAATGTTATTGGATTTCATAGAGGTGTGGACGAAGTTGATCACGGACAGTACGATACCGTTGGGGAAACACAGATTGCAACTGGTTGTTGTATGATAATAAAAAAAGAAGTGTTTAAAAAAGTGGGAATGTTTGATGAAAGATATTTTTTATACTATGAAGATGCGGATTTGAGTGTTCGTAGTAGAAAAGCAGGATTTAAAATACTTTTTACTCCAAGAGCTTTTTTATGGCATAAAAATGCGTCTTCCACAGGAGGGTCTGGTTCTGCATTGCAAGATTATTATATAACAAGAAATAGACTGCTTTTTGGAATGACGTATGCGCAATCGAGAAGTAAATATTCTTTGGTCAAGGAAAGTATGAGAATGCTACTTACAGGAAGAAAGTGGCAAAAAAGAGGAGTGATTGATTTTTACTTGAGAAGATTTGGAAAAGGAAGTTTTTCGATTGCGTAAGATGAAGCTGTCTGTTGTAATTATTGCCAAAAATGCAGAAAAACAAATAGGAGAGGCAATTAAATCTTGTTCTTTTGCTGATGAAGTAATAATAATTGACAATAATTCACAAGATCAAACTCCTAAAGTTGCTGAAAAACTTGACGCAAAAGTATACGCGGTAGAATCAGACAATTTTTCCGAGTTGAGAAACATAGGAATAGAAAAATCAAACGGTGAGTGGATTTTGTATATTGATTCGGACGAACGGGTTACAAAAGAACTGAGTAGCAAAATCATATCACAAATTCAGAAAGAAACATTTTTCTCAGCATACAGGCTTAATAGAAAAAATTTCTATTTTGGAAATTATGAATGGCCTTATATCGAAAGATTAGAACGTTTATTTAAGAAAAATAACTTGAAGAATTGGTATGGACAGCTACATGAAAGTCCAATCGTTGATGGTCCAATAGGAGAACTACACGGATTTCTTCTTCATTACACGCATCAAGATCTAGAATCAATGCTTAATAAAACGATAGAATGGTCTAAAATAGAAGCTGAGTTGCGGTTTAAATCAGATCATCCCAAAATGACTTGGTGGAGATTTCCGAGGGTTATGATAAAAGCATTTATTAATTCTTACATTACACAGGGTGGTTGGAAAGCAGGAGCAACTGGAATTGTAGAAGGTACATATCAGGCATTTAGTATTTTTATCACATATGCAAGGTTATGGGAGCTTCAGGAGAAAGTAATGAAGAAGAATGAAATATAAAGTTATCACTTCGGTGCTTGTTATTCTTTTATTTTTCAGGGTTAGTTTCCAACTTCTTAATAATATGGAAAGTATTTTTGCTCGGAATTATCATAATAAATATGAACACTTATACTCCAATTACTATTCTTCTCAGTATGTAAAAAAAGATCACCCGAATATTATTCCAGATAATGCATTGGAAGCATTTGCGGGAGGAATATTTCTCAAAGGTTTAAATCCAATTCTTATCGTTCATGATCAACCTCCGCTTGGAAGATATATTATTTCCTTTTCAATCCTTCTTTTTGATAATGTAAGTACGATTCCAGTATTTCTTCATTTACTTTCAGTAGTTGGATTACTACTCATTTCAAAGAAAATATTTAGAAAATTTTTACCCGCTGTTATACCAGTAGGAATTTTTGTTAGTCAATCTTTTTTTCTTAATGAAATGAATGTAGCACCAACTTTGGAACCTATTCAGTTGCCATTTATTATTTTTTCTTTATATTTTTTTATAAAAGGGATTGAGGAGAAAAAAGATATACCATGGTTTATTCTTTCTGCGATTATGGTAGGCTTTGTCATTAGTATTCGCTTTTTTAGTCTTGGGGTTGCGCTTGTTGCTTCAATGAGTTCGTGTATTCTTATTACAGAAAGAATGAGAAAAAAAACAATTCATTTTTTTTTGGTATTACCATTATCGATACTTGTGCTTCTTTTATCCTATACGAAAACAATAGTAAGCGGATATTCTATACTACAAATTTTTGGGATACAAAAATACATGCTTTTATATCACCAATCTAAATTTACTTTACCGTTAACTGTTTGGGATCTTCTCATGTTTAATAGATGGCATACCTGGTGGGGAAATCGTGCAATATCAAAAGACCCCGAGTGGTCAGTTTTCTGGCCAATATCAACAATACTTTCATTCCTTAATATAATTGGATTTAGTCTAAAAAAGTTCCATCTTAGTATATCAGAAAAAGTACTTTCATTTTGGATAGTTTGGTATATGATTTTATTGTCACTAGGATATTCTTCAACTCGTTATTTTTTGCCATTAATTCCCTTTTTGTATATGTTAGGTTTTGCAGTACTGTATAAACTTTTTAATAAATTTCGAAAATCTCACGATGATTAAAAATAAGATTTCAATTTTGATTATAGTCTTAATCTGGGTTATTTTTTCATTTCCTTACGTAATAAACAGAAAAGTTCCTTTTCCTTCAACATATCAGGTAAATAACTTTGCCCCATGGAGTCATTATGAAAAGTTTTGGGGGCCTGTAAAAAATGGAGCAATGCCAGATATTATAACTCAAATATATCCATGGAAGCACCTTACAATAGAAACATATAAATCAAATCAAATTCCTTTTTGGAATCCGTATAATTTTTCAGGTAATCCTCATCTGGCAAATTTCCAAACTGCAGTATTTACACCATTAAACATTTTATTTTTTATATTTCCGTTTATCTATGCATGGTCTATTATTGTTCTTATTCAACCTTTGATAGCTGGATTGTGCATGTATATATTCTTACGTTCACTTGAAGTGAGCAAAGAAGGTTCTCTTATCGGTTCAATAACCTTTATGTTCTGCGGATTTATGGTGGTGTGGATGGCATACGCAACTCTATCAATGGCTATTGCTTTTTTTCCCTTGACTCTTTTTGCAATAGAAAAAATATATAAAAAACCAATGATTAGGTATCTTTTACTTTTGAGTTTATCGATCGTCCTATCTTTATTTTCAGGACATTTCCAGACAAGTATTTATTTACTGCTATTTTCATTTGTTTTTTTCGTTTTTAAATTTTTTACAACTAAAAAAAATAAAGAAGGGATTTTTGTAATAACAGGTTTTCTACTGGGAATTATGTTATCAATGCCTCAGCTTATTCCCGCTATTAATCTTTATCTGAATTCAGTAAGAAGTGTAATTTTTAATCAAAGTGGCGGTATACCTTTTTATTATCTTGTTACCATTTTCTCACCTGATTTTTTTGGAAATCCAGTTACGCGAAACGATTGGTTTGGATATTATGCTGAATGGTCAAGTTTTGTAGGAATAATACCGTTGACGCTTGCGATTTTTTCGTTGTACAGGCTAAGAAATAAAACAATACTTTTTTTTACAATAAGTACCGTAATTATTTTATTGCTGGCAATAGATTCGCCGCTACAGAAGTTTGTTGGTAATCTTGAAATACCTGTGCTTTCTACCAGTAACCCGTCCCGGATTATTGTACTTTTTAGTTTTTCTATTGCTGTATTGGCATCATTTGGATTGGATATTTTTAAAGAAATTGTATTGGTAAAATCAAAAAAGAAATATTTCCCACATATAGTAGTCGGTTTTATGCTTTTAATTATTTGGATATTGACTTTTGGTTTGTATGTTTTACCAGAGGATAAAAGTTTTATTGCAAAGCGAAACCTTATTTTTCCTACGTTGTTATTGACTATTTTTGTACTAACTACTTGGTTAAGTAAATTCTACCGAAACAAAAAAAATAGATTTTTAATTATTTCAGTAGTTGCTTTTGGTATGATTTCCTTTGACAGTTTACGATTTGTGCAGAAGTGGATGCCTTATGATCCAAAAGAATTAGTATTTCCACAAACTTCTATCGTAAAGGCAATAAAGAAAGAAATTGGCTACAACAGAATATACGGAAATTTAGGAACAGAAGTAAATACCTACTATAAGATTCCATCTATTGAAGGATATGATCCGTTATACATTAATAGATATGGAGAATTTATAGAATCTGCTGAAACCGGAAAATACAAATCAGCAATGAGGTCTGTAGTTAGGCTTGAACGAGGGACAAAGTATACGAATAGGGTATTAGATTTGCTTGGGGTTTCTATAATTTTCCATCCTATAGCCGATACAAATCAGGGATGGGCTTATCCTGTTTGGGAAGATAAAGAACGTAATTCTTTAATTTATAAAGACAACAAGTTCGAGCTTTTTAAGAATAAGAAAGCTCTTAATAGAGTTCAATTGTTTTACAACTACCTTGTTTTAAAGGATAACAAAAAACTTCTTGAACAGTTTTATAATGATGATTTTGATTTTAGAAAAGTTCTACTCTTGGAAGAATATCCTAAAGGCAGCATTTCTGGTGAGGGAACAGGAAGTGCAAAGATAATTTCTTACACACCAAATAAAATAGTAGTAGAATCAGAATCTACATCTTCTGCATTGCTTTTTCTTTCCGATAATTTTTATCCGGGATGGAAGGCAAAAGTAAATGGTAAAGAGGCAAAAATATATCGAGCTGATTATAGTTTTAGGAGTGTAATTGTCCCGTCTGGAAAATCCATAGTTGAGTTTACATATTCCCTCTACTAACGCTTAAGTTTTCTTTCCAATAAAAGCAAAAATTGATACAATTGGTTAATGAACATAGGAATATACGATCCTTATTTGGATACTATGGGTGGTGGAGAAAAGTACATGCTTACTGCTGCTAGTTGTCTATCAAAGAATAATAATGTATCAATCTTTTGGGAACAAAAAAGTGTACAAGAAATCAAAAAGATCGCAAACAGCAGATTTGGTTTTGATCTCTCATCAATTCGATTTACTAAGAATATTTTTTCAAAAAATATCTCGTTTTTAGAGCGTCATACTCAATTAAGAAAATATGACGCTATTTTTTATCTAAGTGATGGTAGTATTCCATTACTTTTGTCAAGAAAATTAGTACTGCATTTTCAGTTCCCGGTAAATTGGGTTTGTGCAAGCTTGTTAACAAGAACTAAATTTGCAAGTATCAAGAATGTGGTTTGTAATTCTTATTACACAAAAAAATATATAGATAAAACTTTTTCAACAAAAAGTATAGTTGTTTATCCTCCTGCTAATGATTATGAGTTTAAAAAAATTCCTAAAAAAAATATTATTTTAACCGTTGGACGTTTTAATCCCATGCCTGGAGGCGGAAATTTTAAGAAGCTGGATGTAATGATTACTATATTTAAAGAAATGATTGATACGGGAGCAAAAAATTGGGAATTATATGTTGTAGCAAGTTTTAAAAAACAAGAAGAAGGAGAAATCGCAAAGTTAGAAGAAACAGTAGAAAACTATCCTATTTTTATTATGAAAAATATTCCATATGAAAAGTTGAACGATTTTTACCTCAGATCAAAAATATATTGGCATGGGGCAGGATATGGTGAAGATTTAGAAAATCATCCTGAGAGAGCAGAGCATTTTGGTATTGCAACAGTAGAAGCAATGAAGAATGGCGCAGTACCTGTTGTGATTAGTGCAGGAGGACAACCGGAGATTGTAAAGGAGGGCGTAAACGGATTTTTGTGGAACACAAAAGAAGAACTAATACGAAAAACAATCCACCTTATCGAAAACCCCAAGATTCTTGAAAAAATTTCACAAAATTCACGATTGATAAGTAATACATTTAGTATGGAAAAATTTTGCAGCGAGATAAATAGTGTTTTTAAATGAAGAATTTATTTATTGTTTTAAGTTTAATATTACTTGTCGGATTATTCTTCAGGCCTGTTTTGGTTGGCAAATTGCCAATTCCGGCTGATACAATAATTGGGTTTTATCATCCATTTCGCGATTTATATTCTAAAAATTACCCCCGCGGAATTCCTTATAAAAATTCACTTATTACAGATCCGGTAAGACAACAATATCCTTGGAAGTTTTTAGTTATTTCTTTGGAAAAGAATTTCAAACTTCCCCTGTGGAATCCTTATAGTTTTAGCGGTACGCCTTTATTAGGAAATTATCAATCCTCCTCTTTTTATCCCCTAAATGTTATTTTTTTGTTCTTGCCTTTTGACAAAGCTTGGACAATTTTGATTGTTTTACAGACTATTTTAGCTGGTTTGTTTCTGTATCTCTATCTCGATTACTTCAGGATTCACAAAGTTGCTAGTTTTTTTGGTGCTTTTACCTGGGCGTTTTGTGGATTTTCAATTGCCTGGCTTACGTGGAATACAATTCTTCAGACCGCATTATGGTTGCCATTGTTATTGTTGGCAAAAGAACATCTTTTAAAAAAATGTTCCAAAAAGTGGGTATTAATTTTTTTATTGGCTGAATGTAGTGCAATTTTTGCCGGGCATTTACAGGTTTATTTTTACTTTTTTTTAATAAGCAATGTGTATTTGGCAATTCGAATAGTTCAAACTTTATACAAGAATAATATCAAAAAAAATATTTGGAAAATGGTAATTAAAAAATATATTCCTTTTTTGGTTTTAGGAGGAGTTGTTTTTTTTATTACATTTATTCAATGGTATCCTGCTTTGCAATTCATTTTGCTCTCAGCAAGATCAATAGATCAAACAAATTGGCAAAACGATGGATGGTTTATTCCCTGGCAGCACCTTATACAGTTTGTTGCACCTGATTTTTTTGGCAACCCTGCTACGCTGAATTATTGGGGGGTGTGGAATTATGGAGAACTCGTTGGATACATAGGAATAATTCCTTTTTTGATGAGCATATACGCAATATTATTCAGAAGGGATAAGAAAACATTTTTCTTTGGAACATTATTTTTTCTTTCATTGATTTTTTCTCTGCCTACATTTATTGCTAAAATTCCATATCTATTACATCTGCCATTTATTTCCTCAGCCCAACCTACACGTTTTTTGTTTGTTACGGATTTTTCACTTGCAGTTTTGGCTGGACTCGGGTTTGATTATTTCATAAGATATAAAAAAAATATAGTGTATCCACCGATGTTTTTAGGCTTGGTTTTAGGAGGATTATGGTTTTTTGTTTCTTATCTTGGAAAAAACTTTATTCTTCCCCAAAATCTTTCAGTTGCAAAACATAATCTTATTTTGCCCACTATAGTTTTTTTGGTAATTTCAGTAATTGTGTTTTATGGTTTCTTACATAAGAATAAAATGATTCAAATCATTTTATTAACGATTCTATTATTAATTACAATTTTTGATTTACTTCGCTTTTCGGAAAAATTTACTCCATTTTCCAAGAAAGAGTATCTCTTTCCAAGTACTAGGGCTATTGAGTTCTTGCAAAAAAATATTGGGAATTATAGGATTATGTCAACCGATTCAAGAATTCTTCCGCCTAACTTTTCAATTATGTATAAGCTGCAAAGTATAGAAGGATATGATCCGTTATATCTAAAAAGATATGGAGAATTAATAGCAGCATTAGAGCGGGGCAAACCAGATATTAGCCCTCCTTTTGGTTTTAATCGTATTATTACTCCTCATAATTTCGAATCAAGAATTATTGATCTGCTTGGAGTTCGATACATACTTTCTCTTTCTGATCTTTCATCATCAAAACTTAAGGAAGTGTTTCAAGAAGGTCAGACACGCGTATATGAAAATAGAAATGCCCTTCCTCGCGTATTCTTTGTCGAAAAAATACACGAATTCACTTATAGCAAAGATAAAGAAAAAGCACTTCATCAATTGTTTGATCAAAATTTTAATCCTAGAGTAGCAGCGGTAATAGAATATGAGAACCCAGACCATGTTGTTATTAAACGAGGAACTCGATCGGAGAAATGGTCAGTTGGAAAAGTAGATATTATTAGTTACTCTGAGAATAAAATAGTTCTTGCTGTAGAAAATACAGGAGATGGATTTTTGGTTCTTACCGATACTTTTTATCCAATCTGGAAAGCAAAAATTGACGATTCTCAAATAAAAATATATAGAACTGACTATAATTTCAGGGGAATTTTTGTTCCAAAAGGAAAACACACGATTGAATTTTATACAACATTACTTTAATGATGTACATCATTAAAGTATAAGATATGAAAATAAGTATTATAATTCCAAATTATAATGGAGAAGAATTATTAAAAGAAAACTTTCCTAAGGTAATTACTAGTATTTCTCATGGTTCGTTTCAGGTTGAAGAAGTAATAATTGTTGATGATTATTCAAACGACAATAGTAAAGAAGTAATAAAAACATTTATTGATCAATACAAAGATAGAATTAGAATATTTTTTATAGAAAATGAAAAAAATCTTGGGTTCTCATCCTCAGTAAACAAGGGTGTTGATAATGCCACAGGTGATTTTGTCGTGTTATTAAACACCGATGTTGTTCCTGAAAATGAATTTTTGTCCAAAGCATTAAGACATTTTGGGCAAAAAGATGTTTTTGCAGTAGGGTGTTTGGATAAAAGTGTAGAAAGTGGAAAAGTCGTGTTTCGTGGAAGAGGTATAGGAAAATGGGAAAGAGGATTCTTGGTACATAGTCGAGGTGAAATAAATAAAACAAATACCCTTTGGGTCAGTGGAGGAAGCGGAATATTTAGAAGATCAATCTGGGAAAAATTAGGTGGATTTTCTGAGGTGTATAATCCTTTTTATTGGGAAGATATAGATTTATCATATAAGGCTCTCAAATCAGGATATAGAATAATTTTCGAACCTCAAAGTGTTGTGGTTCATAAACATGAAAAGGGGGCTATAAAAATAAAATATTCCACATTTTGGGTTCGTGTCATATCATATAGAAATCAAATATTATTTGTTTGGTTAAATATTACTGATTTAAACCTTATTATTTCCCATGTAGTATGGATGCCATACTATTTTTTACGATCTTTGGTAAAAGGTGATATCACGTTTTATGTTGGGTTTTGTTATGTTCTAATAAAATTGTCACACGTAGTCTTTATAAGGAATAGAAACAAAAAAACGTTTCTTAAAAATGATCAAGATGTAATTGATATGGTTAAATAGTATGAATATACAAAAAGTTATCGATAATCAAATAATTAATGCTATGGCATATATTGTATGCGTATTGTTTATCACAGCAGGTAGTTTTGTTTCGTTGAATCGATTTTGGCAGTATGAAGTATTTTACTATGATTTTGGGATATTTGATCAGGCTATTTGGAGCGTTGCTCATTTTAAAGCACCAATAATTGACCATTTGGCAGTTGGAAGAAATTGGATTTTTGCAGACCATTTTAATCCAAGTATTTTTATTTTTTCCCCGCTTTACTGGTTTACAGACAAAAGTGAAATACTTCTTATTGCTCAGAGCATTTTTGTCGGATTAAGTGGTATTGTTCTTTATTCAATAGGTAATAAAATTTTAAAAAATTTCTCTCTCTCTTTATCTGTATTAGTGTGTTACTTGTTTTTTATAGGATTGCAGAATGCAATAATAAGTGATTTTCACGAGGTAACCGTATCGGTATTACCTCTTATGCTTACTTTTTGGGCAGTTCTTGCTAATAAAAAAATCTTGTATTTTTTGTTTCTTATTATCACATTAGGATTTAAAGAGAGTATTTTTGTTGTTGGGATAGGAATTGGATTATACATTTTTTTAACAAAAAAAGAATGGAAAAGAATTAGCGTAATTACCATTGTCATTTCTTTATTGTGGGGAATTATTTCAATTAAATTTATAATTCCTTATTTTTCTGGAGGGATATATCAATATTTATCACTTTCGCATTCAGAATTTGGAAACCCTTTTATTATATTGTTTGACAGCACAATAAAACGAAGAACGCTTTTCTATAGTTTTTTAAGTTTTGGTTTTCTGCCTCTTTTATCACCTCAGCTTTGGTTTTTACTTTTTCAAGATTTCTACACACGTTTTGTGCCATATGCACAAACAAGATGGTATTTAGGTCTTCATTACAATGCTCAGTCTGCAGTATTTTTTGGTATCGGATCTTTTTATGGAATCCTGTTTCTAAATAAGATACAATATGTCAGACAATTTTTACCCTTACTTGGAATTATTTTAATAATTAATGCAGTTTTTCTTTATCGTTTTATCCTGCATGGCCCATTTGGACTTTTTTATAACCCAGCCTTTTATAAGCATACGCGTGATTTTACTTTTCTCGATGAACTTATAAAAAAGGTTCCAAAAAATTCAAGCGTTATGACTCAAAACAATCTAGCAGTAAGATTTACCCATCAAAACATAGCGATGTTACAATATAACTATTCCTCATTTAATCCAGATTATGTTCTAATCGATTTAAGAAAAGGACAAAATCCGAATAATTTTTTTACAATACATAATATAAAAGGAATATTTGAAAGGTTAAGAGCGGATAAAAATTATCATCTCATTTATAGCACCAACGAACAGTATGTTTACAAACATATAAATATAATTTAAAGAAGAAATCTTTAAATGAAATTATCTATTATTATTCCCCTTTTTAACGAGCAAAAAACCATACTCAAGCTTTTGGAAAAGGTAAGCTCTATTTCAATTCCCAAGGTTAATAAGGAAATAATTATTGTAGACGACGGGTCGTCGGATGGTTCTTATGAACTCTTGCAAAAATATGTGAAAAAAAAGCAAGGGATGTCTGTTTTAAGACATAAAGAAAATAAAGGAAAAGGGAGCGCTGTGGCAACCGGTATTCAAAAAGCCAGCGGAGATTATATTCTTATTCAAGACGCCGATCTGGAATATGATCCAGTGTATATACCTAAATTTATTAAAGCTTTAGGACAAAATAGGGTAGTATATGGTACAAGGCTCAATAGATTCCCAAATTTTCTTAAAGATGAAAAAAATCCCCTCTTTTTTCTTCATTATATAGGTAATAGACTTTTAAGCTTGTTGACGAGTCTTTTGTATGGACAATGGATTACAGATATGGAAACTGGATACAAACTTTTTCCCAAAATTGCATTAGAAAATATTAAGCTGAATGCAAGAGGTTTTGATTTTGAACCTGAAATCACGGCAAAACTCATAAAAAAAAGATATCGCATTTTAGAGATTCCCATATCAACTACACCACGCGGATATGATGAAGGGAAAAAATTAAACACGGTTAGTGATGGGATTATTGCGTTTTGGACACTGATCAAGTATAGATTTATCTCCTAAGACCATGAAAGAATCAATTTTTGAAGCAAGGAGTTTTTTTATCCTCAGTTTTATTTTACTAATTTCATTAGCCCTTCGTTTGTATGCGATTAATACAATTCCGGCAAGCTTAAATCCCGACGAAGCAGCACTTGGGTATAATAGTTATTCAATACTAAAAACAGGTAGCGATGAGCATGGGGCATTTTTACCATTGTCTTTAAAGTCATTTGGTGACTGGAAACTACCCGGGTATTCATACATTACTACTATACCTATTTTTTTATTTGGACTTTCGGAATCTTCAATAAGACTGCCAAGTGTCATTGCAGGCGTAGTGGGGGTATTGCTTATTTACTACATTGCTTATTTCATTTTCAAAAAAAGGTCAATTTCTCAACTCAGTGCCCTTTTTTTTGCACTTTCTCCATGGAATATATACTTTTCCCGCGCAGCCTATGAGGTTAATCTTGGATTAACGTTTTTTTTACTAGGACTATTCTTTTTCTTACTTTATCTTAATAAGAAAAGTTCTTTTTCTATTATTAGTTCTGGTATTTGTTTTGGGTTAACTTTTTTTACGTATCATGCTTTCGCCATTTTTGTCCCCCTTTTTTTAGCAGGGCTTGTAATTAGATATTGGAAGAATATTGATAAAAAAACTTCAAGCGTTGTTGCTTGTTCTATTGTTTTATTTCTTTTAGTGACATTTATTGTTTCGACAATTCATGGAGGAGTTAATAAAATAGCAACTCTTAATATCTTCAATGATCAAAATATTATCTATGAAAGAGCAGAAAAATTACGCGGAGACAGAAGTAAAAAAAATGACTTTATAGAAAAGATTCTTTTTAATAAGTTTACCGGTGTTTCATATCAATTAGCTCAAAATTACCTGCTTTCTTTTTCTCCCTCTTTTTTATTTGACAAGGGAGGAGAAAAGCTAGTGCATAATTTGGGAAGCATTGGCAATCTTTATTTAACTGATGTTGTGTTTCTTTTTATCGGTTTTATTACTATTTTTTGGAATAGAGAAAAGCAATTGCCACTTTTGCTTATTTGGCTGATTGCAGGTCCGATTGCGTCAATTATTACCAGAGATACTCCAAATTCCACACGATTATATATGCTTATGCCTCTTTTTGTTCTTTTGAGTGCCTATGGCGCGCATGAGATAATCACTTCAAAACTAAAAAAAGTTGGAGTTTTTTTAATGATTATTGTATGTGGATTATACATAATAAATGTTTTGTATTTCCTAGATATTTATTTTGTTCACATGAATGTTCAACGTATTAGATTTTGGCATTACGGCTATAAGCAGTCAGTTGAACTTGCTAAGAAATATCCATCTTTTAATGTGGTAATGAAGGGTCCAGAAAATTTTCCCTATATCTATTTTCTATTTTACGAAAAGTATGATCCATTAAAATTTAGAAAAGAGGTAGAGTATTATCCACCCACTTCAGAAGGGTTTTACTTTGTCAAAAAATTTGGCAGGTTTAGTTTTGTTGAAAAAATTAATTATGAAAGTTTAAAACCAGAAACTATATATATTGACTCAACACGCCTTGATGATAAAAAACATTCTATTTTATTACCGAATGGAGATCTGGTGTTCGGTTTTCTAATAACTCAAAAAAAATGACAATGTTTTTCGATGGTTCATTTTGGCTATATTTTTTCTATTTTTTGATTGTAATTGTAATTGCGTTTTCCCCCCGGGGAGATATTTTTAAAAAAACTGCGACTTCCTTTACTTCACCGATTTGTTTTAGGAAGTATAGTTGGAATGGTATTATGGGGATGGCAAGGATTTATTTTTGGTTATTTAAACGTTCGTTTCTTAACTTATTTTTATTTAATATTCTTTGCTGCTTTATGGATTTTATTTAATAAGAAAAATGTATCAACTTTTGCTTTTAAGATCAAAAATATTGATTTTTTTTCTCTTATGTATTTTCCTTTTTGGAGTCATTATTCAATTAAGTGCTGTATGGTTCGAAGGAGTATATACTAAAAATGGGCTTTTTTTCTGCTGTAGTAATTTTGTCGACAGCGTATATCACATTGCTCTGACGAATCAAATTATTAAACGTATTCCTCCTTACCAACCTGAGATATACGGAGTAGTTGTACAGAATTATCACTACTGGGGAAATATTATTAGTGCTGAATTGATAAGGATTTTCCATCTTCCGCTTATTTCAACTCAATACCAGTACATTATGCTTTTTTTATCTTTATTTTTAGGATTATCAGCTGTAGTTTTCACAGAAATATTACAGCTTGGAAAAACGTATAATTGGAGGGGATCTTATTTTTGTCTTGGTTTCATTTATGCGCAGAGAAATTAATTTTAAAATGAGTTCCTTGGAAGATGGGGCAAAATTTTTAGTAAATCCTCCAAGAGCATTTGCAATTATAATTTTTATGGCCGGTGTAATATTCCCTATGTATTGGTTGAAACGAAAAGATAAATATTTAGGAATACTTGCGGCCTTCATGTTAGGAAGTACCATAGGATATAAAGTATACATAGGTATTTTTTCTATCATAGGACTTTTATTTCTTTCTTCATACTTTTTAATAAAGAAAAAATATAAATTTCTTTATTTACTTCCTATTGCGTTATTTTTTTCAATCAGCATGTACGTACCAAGTAATAGTAATGCTGGAGGACTGTATTTTACTGGTCTTTATATTTTTGAAAATTTTGTCGTACAACCTTGGATGAGATTAGAGCGGCTTGAGCTTGCGCGACAGATATATCTAGAGCACCATAATTGGTTAAGAGTGGTTGAGTATGAGCTTATTTTCATTTATTTGTTTATAGTAACAGTATTTGGTACAAAGCTAATTGGTTTAATACAAACCAAGAAATCTTTAACTTCTTTCCCATCAGAGCTTAATGTTTTTTTGCTAAGTGGTATTTTTGTAAGTGCTGTTTTAGGATTTTGTTTTCAACAACAGTCTGGAGGTCCAAACTCTTTTATTTTTTTGGTTTCCGTATTTATTTTCAGTTCTTTTTATACAGCTAATGCTGCAAATTATTGGATTAAAAAAATAAACGGGAAAATTTTCTACATTGTAATTGTAATAGTAATTTTGATTATTTTAACATCAACAAGAGTTCTCAATGTTTTATTTGTAAACATACAATCAATTCAAAAAGAAAAAGGAAATATAATTACCGCAGAAGAACTTGCAGCACTCTCCTACCTAAAAAATAATACTCCACCAAATGCAATTGTTTTGGTCGAGCATAGCATTCTTACAGCCGATTACGAAACTCCATATGTCAGTTTTTTATCCGATAGACCAATGTTTTTATCTAGCAATGGAACTCTTTCTTCGCATGGAATAAATTTTTCTGACAGAAAAAATACTGTAGATGAAATTTTTCTTAGCTATGGCAGCAAAAAAGTTGCTCCTCTATTGCTAAGTAATAATATTGATTACCTTTACACATCTACGGTTTACTCCTCGCTTCCACAAGATGTAATGAGCTATACTAAGACGGAATTCAGAAATAGAGATATTTTTATAAAAAAAGTTTTAAAAGATAAAGCTAAGGCATATCAAGAAAGTCACGATAAAATTATCAAATAAAACGTATTTTCCAGATGAATAAATTTTTTCTGTCGCTTATTATATTTACTGCGATGCTGCTTCGTTTCTTGAATCTTGGTAGTAATCCTCCCTCTCTCACTTGGGATGAAGCAGCATGGGGATATAATGCTTATTCATTAGGTATTGATGGAAGAGATGAATTCGGAAGATTTTTACCTTACGATTACCTGGAATCATTTGGTGATTTTAAGCCTCCGGTGTACGCATATCTTGATATATTACCTGTAAAACTATTTGGTCTTACAGAATTTGCCACCAGATTTCCATCTGCATTAATGGGTGTACTGACGGTTTTTTTAACTTATTTTTTAGTTAAAGAAATATTTAAGAATTCTCAAAAGAAAGAAATATATGCACTTGTTAGCTCTTTTTTACTAGCAATATCTCCTTGGCATATTATGCTCTCCAGAGCGGCTTTCGAGGCAAATGTGGCAACCTTTTTTACAACTTGTGGGATATGGCTATTTTTAAAAGGACGAGAAAATAAATGGGGTTTTTCACTTTCTGCAATATCATTTGTATTATCAATATACACCTTTAATTCTGCGCGAATTGTAGCACCACTTCTTGTATTATTTCTTGTAGGGATGTTTCACAAAGACATCACAAAAAAGAAGAAGCAAGCAACCACAGCGTTTTTTATAGGATTTATTCTTATTCTTCCAATTGTAAAATTTCTTTTTTCCCCTCAAGCAACTCTAAGATTTAAAGAGGTGAATATATTTTCGGATTTTAACATTATAAAAAGAGTTAATCAGCAAATTGAAAATGATCATAACGCTCGTTGGTCATCAGTACTTCATAATCGAAGATTTGTTTTTACAGTAGAATATTTAAAACATTATTTTGATAATCTAAGTTCTAGTTTTTTATTTATAAAAGGAGACGGAAATCCAAAATTTTCAACTCAGCAAGTCGGACAATTGTATATGTGGGAAATACCTTTTTTAATTGCGGGCGTTCTTTTTTTAATACGAAAAAAAGAAGGACTTTGGTTGTTAGTTCCAATCTGGTTACTCATTGGCATTATTCCAGCAGGAAGTGCTCGGGAAACGCCACATGCTCTCAGAATTGAGGCTAGCCTGCCAACATTTCAGATACTTGTAGCATATGGTCTTATAAATAGTATGGAAAAGTTGAAAAGATGGAAGCTTGTAACTGCAGGCTTATCTCTCGTCATTTTCTTTAATCTCATTTACTTTCTCCATGATTATTATGTTCATTATCCGGTACATTACTCAAGAGAATGGCAATATGGATATAAAGAGTCTGTACGGTATGTAGTAGGAGTTCAGAATAACTTCAAAAAAGTATGGGTTACGCAAAACTTAGGAAGACCATATATGTATTACCTATTCTACCTGCATTATAATCCTTCAACATTTAGGACAAACTCAGACATAAAAAGAGATGTATTTGGCTTTGTTCATGTTAAGCGTTTCGATAAGTATTTTTTCGGTGATAATAATAGGATTTCTCGGGCGGAAGGTAAAGGTAGTCTATTTGTTAATACATACGATCAAGTTCCAAACAATGCAAAAATACTTAAGGATTTTAAATTACTAAATCGCGATTCCTATTTAGTTGTTTATACTAAATAATTCTATGAGATTAAATACCTCATTATTTGTAGGAATTATTATTATTGCCGCAGTGCTTCGTTTTTGGGACTTGGGAGTTGTACCTGTTTCTCCAGATTGGGATGAAGTCGCATTAGGATACAATGCATACTCGATCTTACAAACGGGAAGAGATGAATATGGTGAATTTCTTCCAATTGTTCTTAGATCTTTTGATGATTATAAACCAGCGTTATACGCCTATTGTATAATACCTTTTATTAAATTATTTGGATTAAGTACTTTTTCAATACGATTGCCTTCGGCGATTACTGGAGTGTTAATGATAATTGGAATATATTATTTGATTGGAGAATTTTTTCTTTTCCATAAGTCAAAAAACGAAAATGTATATACCCGTTGGGTACCTCTTATTACTTCAGCTTTGTTAGCAATATCCCCTTGGCATCTACAATTTTCTCGAGTTGCTTTTGAGTCAAGCGTTGGTACTGCTTTTAATATCTTTGGAACTTTATTTTTTCTAAAAGGTTTGAGGAAAGGATGGTATTTTCCACTCAGTGCTTTTTTTTATGGATTAAGTCTTTATACCTATCAAAGCGAAAAGGCTTTTGTTCCCCTGCTTCTTATTGCTTTGTTGTGTTTATTGTATAAACACATTTTTTCTTTAGATAAAAAATATGTAATAGTAAGTATTTTTTTAGGATTGATAATTTCTCTTCCAATAATTTCCTTCACCTTATTTAATAAACAATCACTGTCTAGGGCTGTTGGAGTTAGCATTTTTTCCGACAAAAACTCTCTTCTTCAGAGGAATGTCCAAGATATTATAAGAGATAAAGAAGCTAATAACAAGTTGGGTTTATTTTTAGACAACAGAAGATTTATATATGCAAAAACTGTTGTTCTTAGCTATATAAATCACTTTGATATAAACTGGTTGTTTATTAGAGGTGATTACAACTTGCCAAGACATCATGCACCCGATATTGGCCTTTTATATATTATCGAATTCCCTTTTATTTTAATAGGAATATACCAGCTTATTTTCAATAATAATTTTTTTGGAATAGATAAGAAAATAAAATACTTAATCTTCTCTTGGTATCTTCTTGCCCCCATACCAGCTTCTGTAACAATTGATGCTCCACATTCTGTTAGAACACTTAATTTAGTAGCAATATATCCTATTTTTACAGCCTTTGGAATAATTACCGCATATCTTTTTTGTAAGAATCTTCCTAGCAAGAAGATCTTGAAAGTAACCGGTGCAGTTTGTATTCTAGTGATTTTTACTTTAAATTTCTCGTATTATATTAATCAATATTTTGTGCAGCAAAACTATTATCACGCAAAATATTGGCAGTATGGATACAAAGAGCTTGTTGACTATGTCGACACGATCAAAGGGAATTATAATAAAATTATTGTCTCAAACACAGAAACAATGGATCAATCACATATGTTTTTTCTTTTTTATTTACAATACGACCCCAAAAAATACTTATCTGAGGGAGGAACATATTCGCGTGGTTTTGCAGAAAACAAAAATAAGTTCTCAAATTTTGAATTTAGAAAATTTGACATATATAAAGAAACTGAAGCCAATACTTTATTCATTGGTGCTCCTTCAGATTTTCCAGAAGCACTTCATCGTCTCCATACAATATATTATCCAGATAAAGAGCCAGCGATATATATTGCACAGCATTAAACATGATAAAAGTGTTAAAGAGTAATTATATATATTTGATATTATCTTTTATCGTTGTAGTTGGTTTTTTTCTTAGATCAAGTGGGATTTTCTCTAATTCGTTTGCTTTCACTTATGATGTTGGAAGGGATCTTCTTGCAGTTCGTGATTTAGTTGTCAACCATAAAATTTCTTTAATAGGCGCCACAACCGGAAAAGAAGGTATATTTTATGGCCCAGTCTGGTATTGGATTTTGGCATTCCCTTTTATTATTTCTTCTGGTAATCCACAAATGATTGCATTGTTTATGGCATTCTGTGGAATTTTGGTTGTGCCTATAGGATATTTTTTAGGTGAAAAAATACATGGTAAGTTTTTAGGACTTACTCTTGCAGCATTTTTTAGTTTTTCACCTGTTATGATTGGCGTTTCTTCACAAATATGGAATCCAAATTTAATACCGCTTTTTGTAATAATCCTTTTGAGTTTGCTGATACAGGAATCTTTAAGAAGTAAAAAGACGTTTTTTGTAATTGGTTTGCTGCTTGGAGTTATTTTAGAGCTGGAAATTGTTTTTGGAATTCTGCTAATAGTTGCTACCGGTATATACGTACTATGTACCGGAAACCTTAAGCAAAAAATTCTTCAGTTTTTTATTTTTTTGGCAGGTATTATTTTGGTCCTGTTTCCTAAAATTATTTTCGATATTAGACATAATTTTTTAATGACGAGAAGTTTCTTTTCACTCTTTAATGGTCCTTTTTCAGAAAAACTTGGGTTATCTTTTTTGAGCAATTTTCCTCAACGTTTACAGGTATTATTTAATCTATTTTCAGATTCTTTAACTAATTCGAATAAATATCTTGCTTTCTACCTTTTAGCCCTGTGCTTTGTTATACTTATTTACTTCCGTAAAAAACTATCAGGAACTCAGAAGAAAGAATTACAAATTATTTTTATCACTCTATTAACTTTTTTAATTGGATTAAGTTTTTTTTCTCATGATATTTGGTCACATTATATTATTGGTTTGCCTGTTTATTTTATTCTTACCATTACAGTAACAGTAGATATAATGTCTAAAAATTTCAAACAGAAAAAAGCAGCGATACTACTTGTTGTTGTGATCTTAACAATTAATTTTAATCCAGTCCTCTTTTTAAGAGGTATAAGATCACCTCTGTGGGAGGGGAATTCAGCTGTTTATAGGAACCAGCTAGCTGTTATAGATTATGTCTACAATGATACAGATGGAGAAAAGTTTAGCTATGTTGCTTACACACCGCCTATTCACGATTACACTTGGCAATATTTATTTCTATGGTATGGACAAAAAAAGTATCACTATGTACCAAGTAAAGTAACAGAAAAACTATTTTATCTTATCTTAGAGCCAGATTATGAGAGGCCATCCCGGCTCAAAGATTGGTTGGAAATTAGAAAAAATGATGGCAAAATTATAAAAGAACAGGTTGTTAAAGGAGGGATAGTAGTACAGACAAGAATTCATTAATATTATTCAATGAGAAATAAAAATTTGATTATCTTCTGTTTTATCACGCTTATTTCAATTTTTCCCCTTTTGGATCTTGCTCATCCTGGATTACCCATTACCCATGACGGACAAGATCATGTAGCCAGAATTGCAAATTTTTATGCAAATCTTGAAGAAGGAAATATAGTTCCCAGATGGGCATCTAATCTCAATTGGGGGTATGGCCATCCAATATTAATGTTTTTATATCCCTTGCCTTCTTATGTTGCTTCAATATTTCATTTCTTCGGCTTTTCACTTGTTGACAGTGTAAAAATAGTTTTTGCTGCCGGTTTTTTCCTAAGTGGTATCGTTATGTATGTATGGACTTCAATTTTTTTGGATAAAAGAAGCGCGTTTTTCGCTTCTTTATTATATCTTTTTGCCCCGTATCGATTTGTAGATTTATATGTACGAGGTGCAATTGGAGAACATATTGCGTTTATTTTTCCACCTTTAGTTTTTTGGGCAATTTTAAAGCTAAACAGAACTGCAGAGAAAAAATATCTTACATATGGTACTTTGGCACTTTCTGGGCTTATTCTTTCTCATAATGCCATTACAATTATGTTTTTACCGCTCTTTTTTCTATATTTTGTCTTCATTTTTTATTTTGGGAAAAGAAGAAAATTATTTTTGTTCCAGTTTATTTCTTTAATAATTCTTGGTTTTGGATTAGCCTCTTTTTTTGTATTACCAGC
Organism: Candidatus Levybacteria bacterium RIFCSPLOWO2_02_FULL_37_18; assembly: GCA_001784115.1. Classification (GTDB taxonomy): domain Bacteria; phylum Patescibacteriota; class Microgenomatia; order Levybacterales; family UBA12049; genus 2-01-FULL-37-20. The sequence goes on from MFPD01000020.1 coordinate 46,062, forward strand.
TTTTTTTGAAGGAAAATATACATTGCGTGATATCGTTACTGCCAAAACATCATTAAGTTTTTCTTCGGTTGGACAATTCTTATTCGGGGAATGGAATTATGGCGGAACAGGTGCTTTTACTGTCCAAATTGGACTCATACAATTGTTTTTCATAGTTCTTTCATTGTTTTTTCTCGTTTTTGCCTTTCGAAAAAATAAACAAACGAAAATATTATTGGCTTGTCTAGAACTCTTGTTTTTACTCACGTTATTTTTAATGACTTCTCAGTCAAACGTTATTTGGGAAAAGGTTACCTTGTTACAAAAGTTTCAGTTTCCTTGGAGGTTTCTCTCTTTAGCTGTTTTTATTTCTGCTGCTATCGGAGGAATTACGTTTTCGGCTATTAAGGAAAAGTATAAAAATATTTTTTTGTTACTTATTGTTAGTGTTCTTTTGTTTGTTAATAAAGATTATTGGCGAGCTAAAGGATATCTTATTAAACCAGAAATTTTTTATACAGGAATTTATAACAGTACAACAGATACGGGAGAAAGTGCACCAATATGGTCTGTGAGATTTATGGAGAAGAGACCAAAAAGTCGCTTGGAAACAATAGAGGGGGAGGGAAACGTTTTGGAAGTGAATCGTTTTTCAACAAAGCATGTTTATCAAATTACTTCTAAAGAAGGTCTTCGTATTAGAGAGAATACGTTGTACTTTCCGGGTTGGGAAGTATTTGTGGATGGGAAAAAAGTTCCAATTGAGTTTCAAGATCCGGCAAATAGGGGACTTATTACATTTTTTTTAGAGGAAGGTATACACACCGTAAAGATAAAATTCACTGAGACAAAATTGAGAATTCTTGCGGATAGCATAAGTATTGTTGGTTTGGTTTTTGTTACAATTTTAGGTATACTTAAAAAAAGATTACTATGGCCTCACTTTCGGTAGTTTTGGCGACATATAACGAAGAAGAAAATCTCAAAAAATGCCTTGAATCGGTTCAAGATTTATGTAATGAAATAATTGTTGTTGATGGTGGCTCTGGGGACAAGACTGTAGAAATAGCAAAACAATTCAATGCAAAAGTATGTATCACAGATAACCCGCCTATTTTTCATATCAACAAACAGAAGGCAATATATAAGGCCACATGTGATTGGATTTTACAACTGGATGCTGACGAACAAGTTACAGAGGGGCTCGCAGCGGAAATAAAAGAAAAAATAAAAAATATTCATGTCAATGGTTATTGGATACCAAGAAAAAACTTTTTTCTAGGGAGATATTTATTAAAAGGAGGTCAATATCCGGATTATACTCTACGTCTTTATCGAAAAGGAAAAGGAAAACTTCCTCAGAAAAGTGTTCACGAACAAGCAGTGGTTGATGGAAAGTGTGAATATCTTGTTAACCCACTTATCCATATGGCAGATACTAATTTCAAAAGATACATAATCCGATTTGGAAGATATACAGATCTTATTGCAGTGGAGTTGAAAAAAAAGAATAACAAGAGTCTTATTTTAGGCATACAATATTTATTGGTTTTACCTCCGTGGTGGTTTTTAAAAACATATATACGTCACAAGGGATTTATGGATTCATGGCAAGGACTTGTTTTTTCTTTTTTTTCTTCTTTAAGATTTCCAGTTGGTTATATTAAATCCTTGAGCACATGAGAAAATTACTTCATAACTTTGCTGACAATTATAAAAGAAATAGGCGAGATGTTATTAAGTTAACAATTATTATTCTTCTTGGTAGTTTTTTAAGATTATTTAATTTTCCATACAGATACGGTCTTGGAGAAGAAACAGTACGAGATGCAGTGGTCGGTATTGAGGCCGCAAGGGAGCTTCAACTACCGCTAACTGGAGCTTTTTCTTCCTTAGGACCTTTTACTTTCGGTCCGTTATATACTTATCAGGTTGCATTCTCTTACCTTGTTTTACCGTTTAATTATTCCCCATGGATATATTTATCGCTCATCTCAATTTTTTATATTTATATAATTTATAAAATAGGTGAAATATTAAATGGTAAAAATTTCGGACTCATTCTCGCGTTTATTGCGGCAATTTCACCTGCGCAAATTATTTCCGCGACTCATCTAACCAGTCATAACAATACCAACATATTTGTAGCTTTAACAATTTGGATTTTCTTAAAAATTTTTAAAAAAAATATCTCGTATTGGTGGGGGTTTTTCTTAGGAGTTTCTCTTGGATTTGGCATGAATTTGCACTATCAGATGACTGGGTTATTTATTTTAGTAATACTTCTGCTATTTTACAAACCAAAAAGATACCTCTATTTTATTACTTCCATCGTAGGAATATTTGTAACATTCATCCCCCTTTTTATATTTGAACTAAATAATCATTGGTTTAATGTTAGAAACATGATTTATTATGCGATGTATGGAAAAAATCTTATGTATGTACCAAACAGATGGCTTTTTTACGTACGAGATTTTTGGCCGGCTTTTTGGGCGGATGCATTAGGGGTTCCTTTAATTGGAGGATATATATCCATTGTGATAGTTTCAGTTATTTTTTTGGCGGTTCTGAAAAAAAGAAAGCTTACAGCTCCCTTTTTAGCACTAATCATTTGTTTTATATTTAATTTTATCTTACTTCGGTATTATTGGGGACATCGATTTTTCGGATACCTTAATTTTCTCCGTCCATTTGTTTTTATCCTTACCGGATTTGCACTTTTATATCTTTTTCAAATTAAGCAATACGGAAAGTACATAGGAAGCATATTATTTATATTCCTTACGTTGTTTGCTGTGCCGCGAATAAAAGATAGTATCATTAAGGATCCGTTTACAATGCAGATGTATAAAGAAGTTGCTATTCTCAAAAATAAATTCCCAAGTAAAAAAATTACAGTTTATAAATGTACTAAAAAATATATTAGTGGGTCAAACACAGAACCCTTCTCTTTTGCTTTTTTACTAGATAAAGATAGACTGCTAACTAAATCAGGGGTTAATATCGGATTTATTGGAACTAAGGAAAATAACTGCATTTCTTCTCGGAATGAACTTAGTAAAAATATTTTAGAAATAAAAGATACTAATCTTCTTGATTTATCCCATATCTCGAAGAATAGTCTGGTTAAAGATGGCTGGGAAATAATAGATTTTAAATATATTTATGATTTGAATGCCAGATGGTGGTTTAGAGAACAGCCATGAAGAAACTGAATCTTCTTCTTATTTTTTTTGTTCTTTTTTTAAGTATACAATCAATAGCTTTTGCGAATAGTTCGTATGTTCTCCCGTATCCTTCTAGCATGCCGGGAAGTATTCCTTATAAAGTTCATGTATTTATAGAACATATTTTAAAGTATTGGTATTTTGGAAGCTTTTCCCAATTTAAATACAATAGAAAATACGCAGACAAATATTTAATTGAAGCAAAAGTGCTTTTTGAATACGGCCAATATCCTTTGGCTATTAAAGCATTGGAAAAATCAAACTTCTATTTTAAGAACGAATCCGATTTTCTTGTTCAAGCGGAAAGAGAAAATAAAAATATTAGTGAAAAAATGATGCTATTAAAAAATGCTTCACAAAAACATATAGAGGTTTTAGAAAAAATTAAAAAGGAGGTTCCAGAAAAATTTAATTGGAGTCCAGAAAAATCAATCCCGTACGAACTTCAAATACGCACAATAATTGACAAAGCGATTAAGGATCGAATGCAAGTATATGAATAAAGCGTTTTTTTTTCTATTCGGAACATTCTTATTTCTAGTAAGTGTATTTTCATATTTGTTTGTCGAATCCAATGTTTTTTCCTTTTTTTTTGCTAGTTTTGCATTTAATAATAGATTAATAGTTTCAATATTATTTATTATTGTAATATCAATATTTTTTCTTTTTTACTTGTTTCTCATTAGCAAAATTAAAGAAAAATCGATAACAATTTTTGATGTTTGGAAAATTATTTTTCTTACTTGCATTTTTTTATTATTTTCTTATCCCGCGATGCTTTCGTATGATATATTTAATTACATTGTAACTGCGAAAGTAATATATCTGTATCAGGAAAATCCATATATAATAATGCCAATTGAGTTTATCAGAGAACCACTTCTTGAATTCATGCACGCCGCAAACAAGATATCCTTATATGGTCCTTCCTGGATATTTTTAAGTTTTATTCCACATTTTACTGGTTTTCAAAATTTTACTTTTACATTGTTAACATTTAAAATTTTTAATCTTTTATTTTATTTAGGAACAACGGTCTTAATATGGAAGCTTACAAAGAAAATTGTTTCGGTTGCTCTATTTTCTCTTAATCCTTTGGTAATAATAGAAACATTGATAAGTAGTCATAATGATATTGTTATGATATTTTTTATGCTTTGTTCTTTTTTTTATATTCAGCAAAATAAAAAGATTCTAGCTCTGTTATTTTTGTTTGTTTCTATTCTGGTTAAGTATGCAACCATTTTTTTAGCCCCCATTTTTATATATCTTCTTTGGAAGAAAAATCAAGACATTAATTGGCAAAAAATATATAAATATTCTTTAATATTAATGTCATTACCCTTTTTTCTTTCTCCTTTCAGAGAAGAAATATATCCATGGTATGCCATTTGGTTCCTTGTTTTTACGTCGCTGGTAAATAAAAAGATAATAAATCAATTAACAACGGTATTTTCTTTCAGTTTGCTCTTGCGGTATATACCTTTTATCTATTGGGGTACTCATGCTGGTATTACTCCTTTTTTAAAAATTGGAGTTACCTTTTTCCCGCTATCACTCTACAGTATCTATTATTGGATTAAAAGAAGATATGCGTAGAATTTTGCCGTTTCTTATCGTATTAGCTTTTGGGTTTTTCTCTGTTTTATCTCTATTTCATCCGGGTTTACCTCCAACTCATGACGGAGAATACCACGTGGTAAGATTTTATGAGTTTAATAAAACATTATTAAGCGGGCAATTATATCCAAGGTGGGCACCTGATTTAAATAAAGGATACGGTTCTCCCATACTTAATTATTACTATCAATTGCCAAATTATTTTGCGTCTTTTTTGCATCTGTTAGGACTTAGTTTTATAGATTCTTTCAAAATCGAATTAATTCTAGCTACCTTATTCGGTGGGTTACTCTTTTTTTTATGGGCAAGAATATTTTGGGGAACGGCTGGAGGAGTAATTTCTTCAGTTTTGTATATATATTCACCTTATCGTCTGGTTGACATTTTTATACGAGGGTCTGTGGGTGAAGTTCTTGCATTGTGTTTTTTCCCGGGGTTTTTGTGGTCTATAACTGAGTTTGTAAAAAGAAGAGAGCGGAAATTTTTTGTTTTTTCGGTACTTCTTCTTTCTCTTGTGATTTTCTCTCACAATATATTGGCTTATATGTTTTTTTCTTTTGCAATTTTATATACTTTTTTTATACTACTTATTAACAAAGTTGGGAAGAAAACATGGATATTTTCCACGGTCATTTTATTATTGAGTATAGGAATAGCAGGTATATTTTGGGTACCAGCTTTATTCGAGAGACATTACGTGCAAGGACTTGAAATTTTTGACTATAAAAGTCATTTCCCCGAACTTTATCAGCTTTTATTTCCATCGTGGGGAACAGGTTTTTCTAATTCTGACCTAGGAAATGAAATGTCTTTTCAGCTAGGAGTAATGAATCTTATCTCGGTATTTTTTGGAATAGCGAGTTTTTTTATTTTAAAAGAAAAAAATTTAAAAAAAACTATTTTATTTTTTATAACAGGATTTTCTTTCGTTCTCTTTCTGATGCTTAAAAACTCGTTATTTTTATGGGAATACATTCCTTTTTTAAATTATTTTCAGTTTCCCTGGCGGTTATTAAGCTTAGAGATAATAATAACTTCATTTTTAGGTGGAAGTTTATGGAAAATGATTGTTTCTGAAAAATCTAAAACTAAAGGTTTTATTTCATTGGTTATTTTTGCAATATGTACTGTAATTGTCACATCTGAATATATAAAACCTGCCTATTTCTTGGAAAGATCAGATGATTACTATATTACGGAATCAGATTTTATTGATAGTACAAATACTCCAGGTAATGCTTTAAATGTAGTAGGCTTCAACAGCCAATTAAAACGGACTAAAGAAAAAATTAGCTTTATTAGTGATTCGGGCGTTATTCTTTCAGAGATGATTTCTCCCACTCGCTATATTTTCAATGTAAACCTTAAAAATAATACAACAGCGGTAATTCAAACGGCGTATTTTCCGGCTTGGAGAGCAAAGACGAATAAAGGAAAAATAAATCTTACTAAAGATGAAAATGGTCTTATAAAAATTGATCTTAATAGTTCCGTTAAATCTCTTGAAATATTTTTTACATCTACCGTTTTTGTGAAAGCGGGAGAATTTCTTTCCGCATTTTCTTTAATAAGTTTGATTTTTGTATATCATTATTTCAGGAAAACAATTTAAAATGAATAAAGAGATTAAAGCTTTTAACAGATTTTTTCCTCTTCATAAAGTTTTATTTTTATTAATTTTTACTTTATTTTTTGCGCCTTTGGGATATACATTTATACAAAGAATCGGCGCTTTTGGCTGTTCTGATCAATGCGCTAATTTCGTAGCCGCTTATTTCATGCTTAAAGGGAAACAACTTTATTCTCAGGTATTCTTTAATCATCAATTGTTAATGCCTTACATTAGTTTTATTCTTCAATATGTTTTCCATCCAGTTTCTATCTATAAACTCGTCCTTCATCATCATATTTTTATGGTATTACTCGCATTTATTATAAATAGTATATTGATTGTTAGATTCGGTATTGTAGGATTTTGTTTTGCAATTTTTTATGAAGCAACGAAATATTATCTGCATGGGAATCTGTTTCTTCCTGAAGCAATTGCGGTCTATCCGTTAATATATATGTTTCTGCTTGCTATAAAGACCTTTAAAGGAGATAAAATAAAAAGAACCGATGCTCTCATAGCGGCATTGACAACATGGTTTGTAATTTTTCTCAGGGAGCCATATATCCCTTTGTCATTATTGTTATTTTCACGCATAGTTATTTATTGTTCGAAAAAAAATAAAATTCTTTCAATATGTATTCTTATTGTGTTATCGGTTGTTTCATTTTTTTCAGTTGATTTTTCCAATTACATTTTTGATGTTTTTACGGTAAACAGTCAGTCCATTCAACAGAGAATAAGTTTAGAAAACATCGCTAAATCATTTTTTTATCCAGTCCTTATACTTATAGATGGAAAAAGGACATTTTTAGGAGAACTACTATTCCTTTTAAATGTTGTTTTTCTTATTTTTTCTTTTATTTTCTTAACCGTTTTTAAGGAAAAAAAATTAATGTCATTCATCTTTATCGTACTTGGGTTTTCAGCAATACGGTTTGTTCAGCCTGGTACCATGTATTTTGAGGCATTTCATATTTTGCCTTGGTACGCTTTATTTCTTGCATCTATTTTTTATATGTTTGAAAGGATTTTGGAATTTTTGAAGAAAAAGAGATTATTCTGTAGTGTAGTAGTATATTTTGTTCTTATATTTCTTTATATAGTTTTTTCCCCGCGATCATTTCTTCAGGATTCAATTGATAAGCAAAGGGAATTTACTACCAATTTTGCTTCATACTTCGCATATGGTCAAACAATAAAAACACTTGCAGAAAAAGAAAGTACAGTTTATCTAGATGTATGGGACGATTTAATATATTGGGAAACTGGTCTTGATTCACCATTTCAGTATTCGTTATTTATTCCGGTAATGAAAATAATTCCAAAGTTTGAAAACGCTAGATTAGAGATGTTTAAAAAGACTCCGCCCGATTTTTATTATTCAAGATGTACTGAGAAAGATAATTATTCTTTTCCGCCCTTAAATATCCAAAATTCGTATCTGCAACTCCTTAAAAATGGAGAAAATAGTTGTTTATTTATCAAGAAATTTATTCTCGACAAGGTCACAAAACAGCAAATTGTAAAAATAGCACAATTTGGGTTCTCAACCCCATAAAACCAACGTCTCAAAGTAGGTAAAATTTAGGTATAATATCATTATGAATATAGCGATAGATATTTCTCCTTTACATTCAGGTAATTTTCTTCAGCATCGAGTTCGAGGAACAGGGTTCTATATCGAGAACCTCAAAACATCTTTAGAAAAATATTTTCCGGAAAATAATTATATCTACTTTATTAAAGGTGATAAGCTACAAAAAAATACTGATGTCATTCACTATACATACTTTGAACCGTTTTTTTTAACCCTTCCTTTAGAAAAAAAACATAAAAAAATAGTTACGGTACATGATGTAACTCCTCTAGTTTTTCCTATTCATTTTCCTCCGGGAATAAAAGGAAAAATTAAATGGGAAATACAAAAAAAAGCATTAAAAAACTCAGATATTATAATTACCGATTCATCTTCCTCAAAGCGCGATATTATTAAATATACAGGTATAAAAGACGAAAAAATAAAAGTAATTTATTTAGCTGCGAAAGAAAACTTTGTTCCATTGAAAAATAAAAATACAAAACAAGAAATTACTAAAAAATACAATATACCATCAGAGTTTATTCTCTATGTTGGAGATATAACATGGAATAAAAATGTTCCGCGCTTAATCGAAGCTGTAAATACAATAGAAATTCCCTTGGTTATAGTTGGTAAAGCTCTTTCGGATCAAGAGTTAGGAAAAACAGATAGGAAAAATTTATGGAATCAAGATCTTTTTAAAGTTGAGCAACTAATTAAACAAAATAAAGAAATTTTTAGACTTGGATTTGTTCCGGAAGAAGATCTCATTAAGTTATATAATAGCGCAAGGGTGTTTCTTATGCCATCTTTGTACGAGGGCTTTGGTCTTCCTGTTCTTGAAGCTATGAGCTGCGGCTGTCCGGTTATAACCTCTAAGGATGGATCTTTAGAAGAAGTTGGAGGCGAGGCTGTATTTTATGTTGACGCGCATAACACAAACAGTATTGCTTCCGGAGTAAAAGAAGTATTTATAGATTCAAAAAAACAAATTGAATTAAAGAAAAAAGGATTAGTACAGGCAAAAAAATTTTCATGGAAAAAAACTGCTGAGGAAACAATAAAAGTTTATGAAGGAACGAATTAAACGAGTAGCACAGAATCCACTTATCTTAGGAAGTGCTGTTATATTTTTTGGTACTCTTTTTGCTAACTTTTTAAATTTCTTGTTTAATTTTTACATGACAAGAAATATGACCGTTTCCGATTATGGAATTCTATCAAGTCTTGTTTCAGTTATAATGCTTTCTGCATTAACGTCTGATTCTTTTGCTCCAACAATCGTGCATTTTTCCGGCGGTTTTTTTGCGCGGAAAGAAACCGAAAAAGTGATTGGCCTATTCCATGAACTGAATAGATATTTTCTTGCTTTAGGGATATTAATTCTCGCGCTGTTTTTAGTTTTTGGTAAATATATTGGTATTTTTTTTAAAATAGAAGATCAATTTCTAGTAATTTTAGTTGGAATAATAGTATTCATTAATCTTTTAGGAACTGTTAATAGAGGAATTTTGCAAGCCAAATTGTCCTTTAGATATATTTCTTTTATATATATATGTTCTTCGTTTGTTAAGCTTGTTATTGGTATTTCTTTAGTAATTCTCGGTTTTAGGGTTAAAGGTCCTTTGTGGGCATTTATTATATCTTTTTCTGTTGCATATTTTTTAACTTTTTTTCCATTAAAATTTTTACTAAAGAGAGAAGGTAAAACATCAGGGGTACGTATCGGAGAGATAGTATCCTATGCAGCTCCAGCTACTCTGTCGCTTGTTGGACTTACTTCTTTTATCTCAACTGACATTTTGCTCGTAAAACACTTTTTTTCGAGTGATGATGCAGGGATTTACGCGGGAATATCACTTTTAGGAAGAATAATTTACTTTTTCACAGCTCCGATAACAATGGTATTATTTCCTCTTATTGTACAAAGGAATACCCGAGGAGAAAAGTACATTCATTTGCTAAAATTAGGAGGATTATTAGTTTTTTTATGTTCGTTTGCAATTACAATCAGTTACTATCTCTTCCCTGATTTTTTTATAAAAATTATATTAAAAAGAGAGGAATATTTAATAGGCATACCCTTCTTAGGACTTTTTGGAATTTTTATGATTATATATTCATTACTGTTTTTAATAACAAATTTTTATTTGTCAATTAAGAAGACAAAAGTATTTCTAGTAATACTTTTTTTTGCTTTTTTACAAGGTATTTTAATATGGTTTTACCATGAGACTTTTCAAAATATCGTCTTAATTTCAATATTTTCATGCCTTATTCCATTGTCACTTTTTATTTTACACCTTGCGTTTTATGGAAAAAATAAATAATAAAACTCAACATCTTGTTTCCCTAATAATTCCTGCATACAGACAAGAGAAAACAATAATAGAGGACATAATTCGTATAAAAGATGTCTTAGAACAACTTAGATATGACTATGAAATGATAGTTGTTGTAGACGGAAAAGTAGATAATACTTTGCAAAATGCAAAGAAGGTCACATCTCCTAAAATTAGAGTAACCGGTTACGAACACAATCATGGAAAGGGATTTGCAATTCGATACGGAATGATGCATTCAAAAGGAGATATTGTTGGCTTCATAGATTCGGGAATGGATCTTAATCCCAACGGTTTATCTATGCTTTTAGAACATTTTGAATGGTACAATGCCGACATCATAATTGGCAGTAAAAGACATCCCGCTTCGAGAGTAAATTATCCGTTTAAAAGGCGTTTGATAAGCATGCTTTCCCAGATTTTTATTCGAGTTTTGTTTGGATTAAATGTTCGAGATACCCAGGTTGGCATGAAGTTTTTTAAAAGAAAGGTTATAGAGGACACATTGCCTCGTCTTCTAGTAAAAAAATTTGCATTCGATATAGAGATTTTAGTAGTGGCATACGGTTTGGGGTATAAAAAGATATATGAGGCTCCTATTGAACTAGAGCATATCTTTTCTGAAAGTATTGTTTCCAACAGACTTATTCTGGAGGTTTTAGATACTCTTTGGGATACTCTTGCGATATTTTATCGGCTTAAAATTCTTCGTTACTATGATAATAAAAATAAAAGAAGGTGGAGATATGATCCGGAGCTAAAGTTTGAGGTAAACATGCCGTAAGATGAAAATCTTAATACTAAACTGGCGGGATATAAAACATCCACTGGCAGGGGGCGCAGAAATTTCTACGCATGAACATGCTAAGGGATGGGTAAAAGCTGGACATGAAGTTTTTCAATTTTCATCCTCCTTTCCAAATGCAAAAAAAGAGGAGGTAATAGATTCAATAAGAATAATTAGAAGAGGAAATCATTACACGGTACACCTCTATGCATTTTTTTATTTTTTAAGGTATTTAAGAAAACGAATAGATTTAATTATTGATGAGTTTCATTTTATTCCTTTTTTTACTCCGCTTTATACAAAATCTAAAAAATTAGCATTCATTCATGAAACCGCAGAGGAGATTTGGCTGAGGCATAGATTATTCCCTATAAATATTATAGGATATTTTATTGAGCCCCTGTTTTTCAAACTGTATAGGAATATTCCATTTATGACCGTTTCAAATTCAACAAAAAATGATCTTGTCCGATTTGGAATAAACAAAAATAATATTACTATAATTAATAATGGAGTAAATATTGTTAAGCGTAGGTCAGAAAAAGAAAAAACAGCAACGATAATTTGTCTTAACAAATTGTCAAACGATAAAGGAAGTGAAGACGCAATTTACGCATTCCATGAAGTCTTGAAATATGAGAGAAATACTCATCTTTGGATGGTTGGAAAAGAAGATGAGAAAGGATACAAAGAAAAGCTCAAGCAAATAGCAAAGAATTTAGGGATAGAAAATAAAATATTTTTCTTTGGCTTTGTATCCGAAGAAAAAAAGTTCAATTTGCTCGGGAAGGCTTGGATTTTAATACACCCATCAATAAAAGAAGGATGGGGATTAAATGTCATAGAAGCTGCCAGTTGTGGAACTCCGACTGTTGCTTATGATACATCGGGTCTTCGAGATGCAATAGTTGACGGACAGACCGGTTTGCTCGTAAAGAAAAGAAATCCTATAGAATTAGGAAGGAGCATATATTCGCTTTTGAACAATCAACAGTTTTATAATATTTTGAGTAAAAACGCCTTGGCGTGGAGTAAAAAATTTGACTGGAAAAAATCAGCTGAGGAAAGTCTAAAGCTGATTGAAAATATAATATAGTATGAGTATTATTTTTAAGGTTTTAATATTTTGGTATTCATTGACCAGTTTTTTTAAACGTAAAATCTTAGTAAAAAATATTGGCAAAGACGATTTGGTATTGGATGTTGGATCCGGTGATAAACCCTTTTGGAGAGCGGATGTGATCGTTGATAAATACCTTCAAGATGATCAGCAAAGACACAGTGGGGCTGTGGTGAATGACAAGAGAAAAATATTTATAGAAGGAGATGTTGAAAGGCTTCCTTTTAAAGATAAAGTTTTCGATTTTGTATTCTGTTCGCATCTTTTAGAACATGTTGAAAATCCCGATATGGCAATTGCGGAGTTAGTCAGAGTAGCAAAAAGAGGATACATAGAGGTTCCGTATGCAATCGTTGATCTTTTAATGCCTTTTCCGCCTCATTTGTGGTTCTGTTTTTACAAGAAGGACACTCTTATTTTTCATCAGAAAGAAAAAGAAAAGAATATTCTGATTCATGATACGGAGCGTTTCGGAAAAATATTTTATAATAGTTCTTTGGTTCAATATCTGTTTGCAAAGGACTATAAATCAATTTTTATTACTCTTTACTGGAGAAATAACTTAAAGTATTCCGTTACAAGAGTAAAGAATCCATACAGGTATATATATAAAGAAGAGTTACATGAAAAAACACTTTTTATAAAGATAAGCTTTGTCTTATACAAAATTTTCTACTTTTTCATAACAGGATTACTTTATAAAAAGAAGAAAATAGATATAGATAAACTTTTACTGATAAAGGAATAAAGCAACATGCTGTTTTAAGGTTGTTGTGCATGCGGAAGGTGATATACGTTTAGAGATTGTATTTTATTGGGACATGAGTTTTCCGGATCTACAATAACATGGATATACCGTGCATACTCTGCAGCAAATGGATATGTTATGGTGTTGCCAGCTGGTTGCCTTTCCAGAGTGGGAATTGGTAAGTCTTCCGGAAGAACGTGAGGAGTTTTATACCAGCTATTTCCTCTGATTGAAATATTGAAATAAATTTGATTTGCTTGCTTGCAATTAATTTGGGAAAAACTCCATTTAATTTTTGATATATAAAGCGGCTTTTTTAAATCGATGAGTATTCCACGGTCAGTCTGTTTGTAACTTGCATTATGAGCTATTTCCTCTGTCGTAAACCCTTTTTTTGTGCGAGAGAGATCGTTTTTCCAAATATTAAGAATACTTGCTTCATCAACTTTTATCTGGTATAAGGGTTGCAAATAATGATTATAGTATCTACTACTGTAGTATGATCTATTTGCTGCATTTCCATAATCTAGGCCGATTACGTACTCTCCTTTCCTTACATATCCGCTCCGCAAATTGTTGCCGTATTTTAGATCGCTTCTTACAAACAATTTTGGCAAGTTGGGCATAAGCTCTTGTGCAAGAACCAATGTAGATTCTGGTTCAGCGTTTTGGTTTACCCAAACCGCTGCCTGTCGATACGCATTTCCAAAACTATTTCCCCAGTAAGGCAAATTCCTCTCTTTTGCTCCCCTTAGACCACCAATAAGAGGATTGAAGTATACGTTTTCATTGGGATGAATTGAGATGAGC
>MFPD01000021.1:0-3764 GCA_001784115.1 Candidatus Levybacteria bacterium RIFCSPLOWO2_02_FULL_37_18
AACAATGTAACAATGGAGCAATATATGGTATCATTTCTTAATGAAGCCAAGATTTATTTTGTTTACCGCGGGCATATTCTTATTTTTTCTTTTCGTTTTTTTCTCCTATTTGGTCCAAAAGAATACATTTACACAGCTTGACTTTAATACCACTGTTCGCCTCCAGGACAATATTTCACGAAAATACGATCACTTTTTTTCGGTATTTAGCTTAATTGGTATCGTGGAAGTATCGGGATTGTTTTTATTGGCTTTGATTGGCAGCTCAATTATTCTTCGAAGAAAGGTAATTGCCTTTGTCGGAGGTACAGCTGCTATTGCATTATTTTTTGGGTTTCATTTTTTTGAAATCTTCGGCAAAACATTCGTCAGACATTTTCCTCCTCCCGAATTTATGGTAAGGACAGAGAGATTATTTGAATTTCCCCAGTTTTATATTCGAAAAGAATTTTCTTACCCGTCCGGCCATGCCGGCAGGGCAGTATTTTTGTCGGTTCTGCTACTTACGCTTTTGAATAGGTCAAAAAAATTGAGCATGACACAAAAGATGTTCTTAATTCTATTTTTGGCTATATATGATGTAATCATGTTTACTAGCAGAATTTATTTAGGAGAACATTGGTTGTCTGATATTATCGGCGGAATATTATTGGGAGGAAGTTTGGGAATAATCGCGGTAGCATTCTAGTCTTTAGGGAGTTCTGTAAGAAATGGTTGAATTTGATTAAGCGGAGTTTGTGCGATTTTTCTACACAATTCTTCTTGGGAAGCTAAATCCTTTTGATCAACAATAAAAAATGCATTGTCTGGCAATGCTTCATGTGCAAAATCTTTTTGCAAGACTTGTTTTACTTCTTCTACATGTTGAGTAGTTGCAACGGAAAGCAAATATGGTTTTCCGGAAACTACAATCCGTAAGTCAGCAGCAGTAATAGTTCCCGGAGGATTTTCTGAAACCGCTTCCCACAAACATGATTCTAATTGTAATTCTTTTTTCATCCTCTTCCTCTTTGTTTGATTTGTTTATGTGAACTTGTTGTAATTGTTTTCATAACAAGATCATAACTTTTGCTATCTTTATCGGCTTTGGCAACGCATAGTATAACAGGTTTACCATCAATATCATCAAGTCGCGTAAAATATACCCTGCTTCCGCCTGGTTTTGACGCTCTAAATAAAGGCTTTTTGGCGATACCTGTTTCTAATCTTGCTACTAATCTATGACTTCCTTTTTGAATAACATCAGGAAGGATGGTATGAAATAAAGTATCAATAAGCCGTTTTTCATGATCGGAAAGCATGTGTTCTGCTTCTTCTAATTTGCCGTTTTTACTTTTAATCAGAGTTCCTAGATAAAATTTTTTACTTTTATCATGTAGTGTCATTTTAGAGAGAGAAACTTCTTCATCTTTCTCAAGCCAGGGAAAGTCATCTGGGGTAAGCGTTGCAGAGTGAGCTTCTTCTTTTATTTCCTCAGTTGCGATAGGTTCATCCGATACAGCAGAAGTGCCTTTTGTTTTAGTCTTTGTAAGTTTCTCTAACTCATTTTCTACAGCTTTTCGTTTTTTATACTCTGCTTTTTGTAATGATCTTCTTTTTTCTCTTGAGATGGTGGGACTTGAGATGGTGGGAATAGAAGGAGTTGGGATTTGAGTTGAGATTTGAACTGTTTTCAAAGTGGGTTCCGGACTGGGGAAAGGAATAGAAATCATTGACTTTGGAGTTGGCTTTGAACGAGAAAATAGTCCGCCTATTTTCTTAAACCAGGGAATATTTTGGGGAATAGGTTCACCGATGTCCATAGAAAAAGTATAGTTTATTTTAAACTATTTGTTAACATTGAGATGTAATCGTTTCCAACCAGCTCTCGTTTTAAAGTATTGTTCGCAATTTAATAGCTTGCTATGATCACGAACGAAGTGAGTTGATTGTAGCAGGGCTGCTGAGATTCGAACTCAGAATTGTTGTTTTGGAGACAACAGTGATAGCCGTTTCACCACAGCCCTACGATTTAATTATATAGTTTGAGACCTTTTTTTGCAAACAGATCGGTAATGCTTCAGCTTACAAACATTTGAAGACAGAAGATAGAAATGTAATTTATATATATCACTTGACACTACGATCGTGAAGTGAAATGATATAGCTAATTAACGTGAAAAAGCTTTTAAAACCAAAAGACATTCTTTTGCTTACCCTTGCCGGGGTGGGTGATGTATTTGAAGAGGTTAGAGATCCGTTAAAGCTTTTGAGTTCTGGATATGAAATTATGTACGGTTTTACTCCAAGAAGGTATAAAAGAAATAATTATTACCAGGTGATGAGTCGATTGCTTAAAACCGGAAACATCGAAAAAGTCATTCAAAATGATCAGGTGTATCTTCGGCTTACAGCGTCTGGAAATACTGATATTAAAAGAGATTTTCCCCTTTTACAGCTTTCAAGAAAATGGAATAAAAAGTGGATACTTGTTCTTTTTGACATCGAAGAAAAGACAAGGGGTGTTCGTGATAGGCTAAGACTAAAATTAAAAAATCTCGGATTTGGCATGCTTCAGAAGTCTATTTGGGTTACACCACTTCCAATAGGAAAGGAAATGATTGAGTTTATTCAAACAAACGGATTGCAAAAAGAAGTATATGTGCTTGAAGTATCTCATGTGTTATTTGGAGATCCAAAAGCGCTTGCTCGGAAAGTTTGGGAGTTGGATAAAGTAGAAGAGAAGTTTTTGGAAGTTGAAGAGAAAATTCAAAAGGTAAACTTGCTTATCGAAAATCTTCACGATCGTAAAGACAAACGAGAGGCTAAAATGCAGATTAATGTGTTAAAAGTACAGTTAAGAGGGTTGAGAAGAAAGCGATTGGAGATTATGGTGTCATTGCCATTTTTGATTAAAGAACTTTTGCCTGAAATTCTTTGGAAGTTATTTTAATTTTTCCGTTTCTTTGTGCGGAGTTCTTTTGCGGCAGCGCCTGCAGTATTTTTTTAACACCAGTTTTTCTTCGGTGTTTATTTTATTTCGAGTGCTTAAATAATTTCTGTTTTTACACTCACTGCAAACAAGACCAATCGTGATTCTATTGCCTCCTTTTGCCATAATTTGTAATTATATATAAGAATTGTTCTAAATACAATGGGAGCGAGTATATTATATCGCTCGAACGTATTTTACCAAAAATTACTGACGTTCGCTACGGCAGCGTCGGCAAGGAAAAGGGGTTAAAGGGGAAAAGGAATTGCCGACTGCTGCCTGCTTTCTCCTCCTAACGTCAACACAAATCACATTCGTCGTCGAACGCTCAGGCCTCGCTCCGCTCGGCCTTCGCTCACTTCATTAATTTTGTTAAATTCCTTTCGAGCTGGAAAAAATTCGCAAGTTTTATTTTCCTTTCTCTACAATCTTTATCATTACTTTTGAGTAACTTTTGTTCCAATACTTAATTTACTGCTTTCTTCAAACATTTCAGTGATTATCTTCTGTTTTTCTGTTAAATTCTCTATAAAATAAGGTTGTCCATAATTCATAATCTGAACGGGCAAAAATTCAACGTCAACTAGCTTAATTATCAAAGAAAGTATACCTACCCACCACTCCTTGTTTTGTTTTAAGACTCCATTCCTGGTCAAAAACAAAATTACCATGAGCATAGGTAATCAATTTATCTTTGTAAATCTCGATTGGCTGTACCCAATGTGGATGATTCCCAATAACTAAATCTGCTCCGCTATCTATTGCAAGATGACCCAAAAATTTCTGTCTTTCG
>MFPD01000021.1:3789-5885 GCA_001784115.1 Candidatus Levybacteria bacterium RIFCSPLOWO2_02_FULL_37_18
TCGTTTGGCTGACTTTGGTGTTCTATTTTTTTATGAGCTTCGGCAATTTCAGTTTGAATTTTAGCTTCATCCGCCCATGAAATTCCCTCCTGTTTATACCCAATATCGTTATACCCTAAAAAAGCAAAGTTTAGCCCTCGGACATTCTTATAAACGGGACCATCAATGCCAGTCACAAGTATTCCATTGCTACTTAGTAAATTAGCTGTTGAAGTCACAGCATTAGTTCCATAATTGCTAGCATGATTATTTGCTAAACTTGCTATATCAACCCCAGCAAATACTAAGCCATAAATGTTCTTCTCATCTCCACAAAACTTCATTCCATCATTCACTAAAGGACAATTCCTGATAAGAGAAGTTTCTAGGTTTATAAAAGTAATATCAGCACTGATTAAAATATCAGCAGTCATTGGCGATACTACCTGGGCTGAATTTCTTTGAATTAAAGGAGGAATTGCAAAAACAGCAACTATAAGTAATATTATAAAACTCAAGCTCCAAAACATATTATTTAATGAAATGAATCATAGCTTCTTTACTCCGTAAATAGAATCGAAAAATAACTGGTTGTTTCTACTTGATTATTGTTTTGTAATTCACCGGAATTCGTGTGATACAAAAGATCCATATTAGTGGTATTTAATCTTTGCATAACCATAAGTAATGTTCCAATAGAAGCCGGACTATCAAGGTAATCGCTGTTAAGAGTATATAACTTCCGATAATCAAATTCTCTCATGACCTCCGAAGTTATTTCATCTTTTTCTTTAGCTTGTCTACTTGTCAAATAATGAGAAAAATCAACAGAGGCAACTATCACTATATCTTTCGTTACCAATTTGCTCAAATTATCCGCAAGAACTTCGGATTGTTCTTTTGATAATTTTTGACTTAGCAAAATAGGAACGACTTTTGTATTGGGCATGTAATATTTAATAAAAGGCATTAAAGCTGACAGCGCATGGTCATTTGGTAATACTTCCTCATCAACATTTACTAAATTTTTGTCAACGAGAGTTTTGGTCAAACTTTCATCTGGTTCTACAACACCAAAAGCTGTATTCCAACCATAAAGACTTGTAAGTGCTTCAAAATGACCCTTCTCATAATGATTCGGACCCAAAATAATTATTGTCTTAGGATTTTGAAGTGATAGGCGGTGGAAAAAATCAGCGATTATAAAATTTACAAAAAGATCGTGAGGAACTATTCCGCCAGTAACTAAGTAATCCGGTTTAGTAACATCTTTTTTTGCTCTACTTACTCCCTCAAAAAATGTTTTTTCATCATAGAACTTTACTGCATGAGCCTGTCTATCTGGTGGCTCATTTGAGGAGGTATTATATAGATTAAAATTTTTTGTAATGAAAGCTATAACAACCAGTGCTACAAGAAGGAGTAATAAATACAATATCTTTCTGTTTGCCATTGATCATGTTTGATTACTCTGCGGTAGATTAACGTCAGGCATCACATTACCACCTTGTTGAGGAGGGGTAGGAGGTGGTGAAGTCGCACCTTTTCTTTTAAGAATAATAAATCCAATAATTGCTAAGACTACAGCTACTCCTATTCCAATTAAAAGACCTTTTTGGTTCTTGATAAAATCTTTCCCGCTAATAAGCTGGGACTCTTTGACCACTTTTACTGTTTGCACATCCGATCTTCCGTAAATTTCAGGAGCGTACATAAGCGAAGCTGTAGCAGGAGGCACGATAAATATTCCTTCACTGATAACCCTTGCTTTGTAGGTATAAGTTTTTTCACCAGGGGCTATTTGGTAAATCGACAACACCATTCCATCCTCGATCATTTCCGTATCTGAAACATCATAGGAAGTATAGTAAGTATTCGGATCATAACCATATTGCTCGTTTTTGAATGACTGGTTTATTGGAACCATTCCCGAAGGTAATTCATCATTTATTACTCCGTAATTTTCATTTGCCTTTAGCCCTCCTACAGCTAGCTTAACAATCACTGTATCACCGACGCCGATTGAATAATTTTCACCCTTTTCGTTTACGTATTCTCTTTTAACAGATAAGCCATGATTAACTGATCTAGCATTTCTATCTGTGTGGAACTCGGAA
>MFPD01000022.1 GCA_001784115.1 Candidatus Levybacteria bacterium RIFCSPLOWO2_02_FULL_37_18
CGAAATTTACAAACAAAAGAAAAACGAATTGTTTGAGGAAAACTAAAGATAACCGAGCAAATGGCGAGAATTTCAAAAAGTGGTTCGGTTTGGCTCGAACCAATGAAGGAATGGATAGGTAGCGCACTATCGTGCGCAAAAATCGCGCGCGCAAAAAATACATCCGAAGAAATTGCTTTCTTCGGAAAAACTGTCGGCTCGAACTTCTTTTTAACTGATCGGCGACTTGTGCCAGAATTCAAACAGGGCTTTGCAGAGCTCTGGCTGACCCATCCCAGCCAGAGCCAGATTTCCACAACTTCTGGGAAATCCCTATCTGTGAGCCGCACAGGAGTCGAACCTGTAACCTACTCCTTAAGAGGGAGTTGCTCTGCCAATTGAGCTAGCGGCCCGCTTTATATAATTCTAGATTTTTAGTATACTATACATACTAACTCTAGGCAAGATGAGTAAAGATAAATTTATGCGTCCTTAGCTCAATGGATAGAGCACCTCGCTTCGGACGAGGGGGTTGCGGGTTCGACTCCTGCAGGACGCGCCATCAGTTTTGTTCAAAAAAGGTTCGCGCATTTTAAAACAAAGGGCGCAATTCAATGTTTGTAAACAGCTAATTAAGGTATATGAAATGAGAAAAGTCTCCAAATCTACTCACAAAAAACAATTTTTTATCTTTTTTTTTAACAATGCAAAAGCACTTTTAACAGATAAATACGTTCTTATTTTGTCTTCGTTTATAATTCTTTATCTCATCTATTTCACGACAGCAAGTTTTTTAAGGTATGAAAATTATTATGCCGGAAGATTTGATCTCGGAAACATGGATCAAACAGTGTGGAATACGTTTCGGGGCAGAATTTTTCAGACTTCAAGCGATGATGCCGACGGAATTTCGATTATTTCACGACTTTCTGCCCATGCTGATTTTATATTGATTCTTATTTCACCTTTATACTATATCTGGACAGATCCGAGGATGCTTTTGTTACTTCAGACAATTATTATTGGCCTGGGCGCTGTTTTTGTATACCTTTTAGGCATAAAAATTTTGAAAGACAAATTGCTTTCTTTACTTTATGCTATTGGTTATTTATTAAATCCCAGTGTTAATTATGTTAATTTATACGATTTTCATGCAGTCGCCCTGGCAACAACATTCCTCTTGGGAGCGTTTTATTTTTTGTATACAAAAAAATATCTGTGGTTTGTTTTGTTTTCACTGTTTGCAGCCTTAACAAAAGAACAAGTCTGGATTATTGTCTCTTTTTTTGGAGTTTACCTTATAGCGTACGATCAAGCAAACAGGTTTAAAAAAAATAAAAAATTTAGTCTGACAAAACCTACTGTTTTGGGATTTTTTATCACCCTGCTGTGCGCGTCAATTTTTTACTATTTAATTTGGCATGCTATTCCTCATGTCCGAGGCGGAAATCATTTTGCCTTAGAATACTATAAGGATTTTGGCGATGAACCAACAAGTATAGTAAAAAAAGTTATTTTTTCTCCGTTAAAACTATTTTCGATAATTTTTCAAGGTTTGCGACTTGAATATTTAGGAAAACTATTTGCTCCGGTAGGGTTTGTTTCTCTTCTTGCTCCTCTTTATCTTCTTTTTTCTACCGCGGATTTATTGTTAAATCTTCTCAGCAGTAATACACAACTGAGTCAAATATATTATCAATATACTGCAACAATTTCTCCATTTATATATATTTCTGCTATTTTTGGAATTGTGTATATTAAAAAAAAGATACCTCATAAAGTAATAGCGGGATTTTTGGCTATATGCATTGTTGTGTCCGCTTTCTTTTTCGGTCCTCTTCCTTTTGCATTACACCCGAGTGTTGATATGTTTACCAAGCAACCTTACGATAAAGAACTTATTGATTCGTTTATTTCAAAAATTCCCAAAAGATATGCAATATCGTCTACAAATAATATCGGCGCTCATCTGTCTCACAGAAGGCAAATTTTTACCGTACCCGTTGGAATGGAAAGAGCCGACTATGTCATTTTTTTACTAAACGATATATCCGCCCAGCCTTCCCTGCCAAAACAATGGGAAATGGTAGAAACTCTTAAAAAGAATACTAACTATAAACTCATAATTGAAAAAAATGATTTTATTGTTTTTAAAAAAGCTCCGTTTATATAGCACATCGTCTACCTTGCACAATACCGTATCGTGTTAGCTAGACAATATCGAAAAATTGGAGTTTGCAAAATATGACTTTTGTATAGTACGATACATCTATGATTCATGTAGTAAAAGCAACAGGCGAAACAGAAGTTTTTAGCGCTGATAAACTTCAAAGATCAATCCATAGAGCAGGCGTCCCCGATTCTTTACAAAATCAATTGCTCATACATATTCAAAAAAGGTTATATGACAATATTACTACTTCAGAAATATACAGACACATAACCGAATTTTTGGAAACTTCTCACCCTTTTGCAAAAAGTAAATACAACTTAAAACAAGCTATTATGGCTTTGGGTCCAAGCGGGTATGCTTTCGAAGATTTTGTGTCGGAAATTTTAAGAACTCAAGAATACCAAACAGTTGTGCGCGCCACCCTAAACGGCAATTGTATCGCACACGAGATAGATGTCGTTGCGGAAAAAGACAATAAGCGAATCATGATCGAGGCAAAATTTCATAATCTAAGCGGGACAAAAACTAAGATTCATGTCATTTTGTATACGAAAGCTCGGTTCGACGATGTAAAGCAAAAAAATAATATACACGAAGCGTGGCTTGTAACAAATACTAAAACCACAACCGACGTCATAGATTATGCCTTGTGTATGAATTTAAAAGTAATTTCCTGGAGTTATCCCGAAGGCGGAAGTTTGAGGGATTTGGTCGAAAAATCAGGCCTGACGCCAATTACAAGCTCAACAGTTCTTTCCTTAAATCAAAAACAAACACTTTTGGAAAATCATATTGTCCTATGCAGAGATATAAGTAATAACCCAAGCATTTTAGATTTGGTAGTCCTTGACGAAGAAAAAAGAAAAGAAGTGTTATCTGAAATACAATTTATTTGTACAAAAACATAGTATTGTCAAAGCAAGCTTTTTTTACTACAATAACCTCCTTGTGAAACAAGACATAGACCACACGGATTCCCTTTTTGACGTAATTAATCATTTGTCCGAAATAATGGTGTTTAATCAGGGAAGTTTTAACGATTTCTTAAAAAAACTAATCAAGGTTATTGCCGATGTTATACCGGTCGATTCCTGCTTGATTTATTTTTATGACAAAGATAAAAAACAGCTCATTTTATCCGGATCTAAAAAACCGCACACAGAGCAAATCGGAAAAATTACTCTGGACACCGGCGTTGGAATTACCGGATGGGTTGCGAAGCACAAAAAAACTGTTGCCATTCAAAAACAAGCATATAAAGACAAGCGGTTTAAGTATTTTAAAGAGCTTCCGGAAGATAAATATGAAAGCTTTTTGTCAGTTCCCATTATTAATGGAGAAGGACTTGTAGGGGTCATTAATCTTCAAAACAAAGCTGAGTACAAATTTACAAAAAAACAAATAAAAACAATTGAGTCTCTCGTAAAACTTATTGCTTCGGCTTTTATTAAGGTAGCGCTGGACAGAAAAATTAGTTTTTTGGAAAATAAGCTCGAAGAAAGAAAAATTATTGAAAAAGCCAAAGGTGTCTTGATGAAAAAGCAAAATATGTCGGAAGACCAAGCGTATCATTACATTCGTAAGGAAGCAATGCAGAAAAGAAAAGGCATGAAACAAATCGCCCAAGCAGTCATTTTAGCGTATTGACACTATACGTTTAAAGTCCGTAGTAAGAAAGAGGGGAGTTGCCGACGCGGGTTCTATGAAGCGCCATAATGTATGAATCGCATTGGAGTGTTCCGGGAAGAGTAGAGAAGGCTCCTAAATACCCGTCTTCTTTAAGGACATTAATTGAAAGATCATTAAACGATCCATACGGGTACGTAAAAACCATACTCCTTTTACCTACATGCTGTTCAAGCTGCGCTTGGGCGGTTTCAATTTCTGTATGAACTTTAGCGGCATTTCCGCCTGACAATGAATAATGCGACCACGTATGGTTAGTAATGTATATCAAAGGATCTTTGCTCATTTCTTCTAACTGACTCCAGGATAAATAATCTGCTCCGCCAATAAGTCCTGTCGGAATCATAAGATTTGCGACGATATTATTTTTTTTAAAAATGGGGTAGGCATATTCATATGCGTCTTTATACCCGTCATCTAAAGTTACCAACACACTTTTTGGAGGCAGGGATGTTTTAGTTAAAAGTGCGGTAATAAGTTTTTCGGCAGTAATAGTACTGTAGCCATTACTTGCCAAGTATTCCATCTGGTTGTCAAACGTGTCACTATCAACAGAGAGTGCGGTTTGACCCTTTGTTTTAGCGAGTGAGTACGGTTGTACATGATGGTAAAACAACACGGGTACATTCAGACAATACCCATACGATGCCTGAGAGGAAGAAACAGGCGTGGAAGTCGGAGACGGAACAAATAGAGGAGAAAAAGGAGTTTCGGATGGATGAGGAAAAAAACTAGGCAGGCTAAGAAATTTTGACGTCAACAATTCTCCGGATTTACTGGCAAAACAATCTTTATCCAAACACGGTTGTATAATCTTCGAAGAAACGCGCGGGTTTTTTTTTGCTGAATTTGTTAAAATTACATAGAAAAATTCTATTGCTGACACCGGCAAAACTACTACTGCTATTGTTAAAACAACTGTCAAAAAAATTCGATGGCCGGTTGTATTGTTTTTTTCCTTTTTGATTATTTTTTTTCGTTTTTTCATCAAATAAAAAACGTATGTTTGCTTTCATACGTCTGATATAGTAATAATGCTAAATCATTCTACAAATACTGTCAATAACAATTGTCACTTAGTTGCTAATTAACAAAATTATATGATATGGTATGAGTATGCTGGCGATATCTCATTCCTATTCAAAACTTTTAGTTCTTGAGATCGAAAAATCCCTCCTCGGAAAACTCAACGTCAAATCCGGTGGTAAAGAAAATCTTAAAAATGATTCACCCTGGCAAGATTCAATTGTAAAAATAGCAAGAAACAAACATGCTGCTTTTGGAATTTCCGATACAAACACGTGTATATTTCGATTTGAAGTTTCCAAAGACATCAAGCATGATGCCTTAGATTACACCATCATTCAAAAAGTAAAAGAGACAACTCATATGTCGATTGACCATTTTGCATATGATTATTTTTTACTTAAAACAGACGAAAATTCTCAACACATGCTTTTCGTTGCTCTGCCTTTAGAAAAACTTTCTTTATATCACGAATTGTCAAAAAAAGCTGACATGAAATCCCTTACCGTTATTCCTGCTTCTTTGGCAATTTTTGAAATACTAAAGCACTCCATTGAAAAAGACGAAATCATTCTCTATGTTGATTCGAGTCAACACACTTCTAATCTAACTTTTTTTGACAGTCACTGTCCTGTTATGAATGCACCAGAACCAATCGAACATACTGTTTGTATAGATGAGATTAAAAAAGCACTTGCCGCGTTCCAGGAAAAATACAACAAACACGTTACAACTATTGTTTTAGGCGGAGAAAAGATTGAGGCGGTAGACAGAGATACTATCGCAAAAGCAACCGGGATCGAAACAATACGATCAGATACAATTTTTCATGACGCGCTTTTGGACTTAGGAATTACGTTTAATGACGAAAATCCTCACACATACCTAAACGCGCTGGGATTAGGGATATTAAGCTTTCAAAAAGATTCTCTTAATTTAGCCAAAAAAGAAAACCTGTCACGTCTTAATCGCCATTCTTATCAAAGTCAGAATGAAGCTGAGCACCATTTTTTTAAAAAAAATGTGATAATGCTTTCAGCGTTACTTATTTTCATTCCGCTTGTATTGTTTGGGTATTCGGAGTTAAAACAATCTAAGAAAACCGAAGAAAGGACACCAATTCGGAAAATAGACCCTACTCCGCCTCCTGCGCCCGTTTTAGAACGAAATGATCTTACTTTGCTAATCCAAAATGGAAGCGGAGAAACAGGTTTAGCTGGAAAAGTATCTTCAAATTTAAAGAAAAAAGGCTATACTCAAATAGATACAGAGAATGCTGACTCTTTTTCTTATAAAGCTGTAACTGTAAAAGTCAAAGAATCAAAAAAACAGTATAAAGATTTGTTAGTGTTTGATCTTAAAGACGACTATACTATTAATGCGGAAATAGAAACCCTTGATACGGATAGTACGTATGATGCGATTATAATCATAGGGAAATAAGAATAGTTCTTCCAAATGCTCAGGAGTCTGTCAAGCTTTTAAAAAGGATAACAAGCATGGAAATAAACGGAATAGATAAAAGTGCGCCTAAAACTCCAAGTAAGTTTCCTCCAATCATAATGCCGATAATTATTACAACCGGATCAAGTCCAACCGCCTTTTCCATAATTTTTGGCACCAGAATATTATTCTCCAGTAGTTGAACAAGGATATACATTCCCGCAACAACAAAAGCAAGCGTAGGAGAGACAGTTAAAGCGACAATAATGGCAGGTATCGCAGAAATAATCGGCCCTATTGTAGGTACTACCTCTAAAATTCCCGCAATCAGTGCCAAGGGAAGTGCGAATTCAACCCCAAGAAGCGTCAATCCAATCCATGTTATAACCCCTATGGAAGCAGACAAAACAAGCTGTCCTCTAAGCCATGCACCAAGCTTTTCTTCCATTAATAAAAATGTTTCCAGTGCCTTTTGTTGTCTATCTTTTGGAAAGAAACCTGTTACATTTTTTTTAATTCGATCATTGTTGGCAAGAAGATAAAATGAAACGACAAGAATGGTTAAAACTGAAAACAATCCCCCAAAAACTCTACTCGTAACAACGAAAGCATTTTTTCCGATAGTATTAAATTCCGAAACAAGAAAATCGTTTAGTTGGCTCGCATTAATTTTTAATCCGAAAATTCCGGCAGCACGGTCTATAAAAAAGGGAAGACGTAAAAAAAGCTGTTGAATTTGAGAAACGAAAAATGGAACCAAGGGAAGGATAAGAAGAAGAATAAATACACCCGTGATAAGATACGGAATTAAAACACTTATAGATTTAGGCAACTTATTTCTTCTTAAGAATTCCACGAAGGGTAAATGTGCGGACATAATAATAAAAGCAACGAAAACAGCCATTAAAATGCCCCGTATCTCAAACAAAAACCAAACCAAACCCACTAAGATAATTGCGGAAACAAATTGATTATGATGAAAATAGCGGATGAGTTGTTTAATCATACAATGCGCGCCCAGAGGGACTCGAACCCCCAACCTAATCGTTAGAACCGACTTGCTCTATCCATTAAGCTATGGGCGCACCCATAATTGTATTTTATCTTTAAATTACTTTAAAAGCAATCTATGATATACTTTGTTTAGTATTACAGATTTATTACTGACTTATTTTTAAATTTTTACTTTTGAAGTTTTAACTTACCGATATGTTTCCGTTGTCTGACTCTATTCGTTCTCCCCGATTTCCCTTTTTTAATCTTGCCGTCATCGCTGCGACCATTTTTATATTTATTCAACAAATAATTTCACCAACTCCCGACGCGTTTTTGTATCAATACAGTCTTATTCCGTCTCAAATAAACCCGTCTGATTCCGCAACCTGGCTTCCTTTTGTCACCGCGATATTTTTGCACGGAGGATTTTTGCACATTTTGTCTAACATGTGGTTTTTATGGGTATTTGGAGATAATGTCGAGACACACATAGGCGCAATCCCTTTTTTATTTTTTTATTTTTTATCCGGAATTGTTGGAAATCTGACACAATATATACTTATGCCTGATTCTTCTATTCCAATGCTTGGAGCATCGGGAGCTGTCGCCGGGATCCTTGGAGCGTATTATGTCTTGTTTCCTCATTCAAAAATAAAAACCTTCGTTCCTTTTTTCGGATTTATAACCATTGTTAATATCTCTGCTCCGTTTATGCTTGGGTATTGGTTTGTTTTGCAGCTTATTTCCGGAACAGTTTCTCTGCCGGGAGCCTCAGATGTTGGCGGAGTTGCATTTTGGGCGCACGTGGGAGGTTTTGCGACCGGACTCATCCTTGCAAAACTATTTTCAAAAGAAAACTCTTATTCGCATTCGTAGTTTTATGAAATTTGTTAAAAATTCAGACAGCACGTTTATCATTCGATTAGTCAGAGGAGAAGAGATTCTCGATTCAATCGAACGATTTTGCCAGAATCAAAACATTAAAAATGCTGTTTTTTGGGGAATAGGTTCAATCGAAGACGTGATTTTGGCTCACTATCGAGTTGATGGTAAAAAGTTTTCCGAGAAAAAGTGTGAGGGAATTTTTGAAATCACAAGTCTTATTGGAAACGTAAGCTTGTTTGAACAAAAACCATTAGTCCATCCGCATATCTCAATTTCCAACGAACAAATGGAAGTTTTTGGCGGTCATTTAATGACCGGAAAAGTATCCGCAACTGTTGAGCTCGTTTTACAAAATCTCGGTTCATCGTATGCTAAAAAAATGGATGAAGAAATCGGGCTTAAGCTTTGGGATTTACCACAAAGTTTGATATAATATTGCTGGTTATTTGTAATCGGTTTATTTGTTTATTGGATTATTGTATTTGGTGATCGTAGCTCAGCGGTAGAGCACCAGCTTGTGGAGCTGGCCGTCGCGGGTTCGAATCCCGTCGATCACCCCGCGTGAGGTGAGATATCTACGCCACGAAATAGCCTTTGGAAAAAAACATAAGGAGAAGAAAAAGGATTATTGCCGAACTTATTACGTATATTCTTTGAACCCATTTGTGTTTGACCATTCCCAAGGCGATAAAAATAGGAAATAAGATTAATACATACCTTGGAAGCGCGGTAAATGTTCCTGTTGAGACAGGTAGCAAAAAACTTAAAACCGAAAACACAAGATATGATGTTCTCACTTTTTTCTTCCATGCAATATAGAGAAGAATTGAAGCGAAAAAGAATGTTGATAGTTCAAGAAGTGATATCAACCATTCGTACTGATTCGGATTGAGAGTAAGGAGAATTTTGCCATATCGAACAACCGTTTGCGGAAATAGCACGATTGAACTAACTGTTCGATTATTGCCAAAATTTCCCTGTGCGTGGATAAAATACAACCAGTCTCCTGTTTTTAAAAAATTTAAATAAGCATAACTTGTAAGTGATACAAGGGGAAAAAATAAAGAGAATAGAGAGATTCTGGACAAGCCAGAATGACGTGAATCTGTTTTTTCCCTATAGAATTCGTATAAAAGAGCAGGTAGCAGAAATATGCCAACTATTCGTGTCAAAGACGCAAGACCAGCAAATATTCCAGCTAAAAACCATTTTTGTTGGCGGGCAAAATAAAATGACAAGAGAGTTACAAGTAAAAATAAACTTTCTGAATAAAGAGATGCAAAGAAAAATGCTGTTGGGAAAAGGAGAAGAAAAAGAATCGAACGTTTGATCTCATATTTTGAATAGTCAATCTCCAGGAGTTTATAAAAAGTAAAAAGAGATAAGAATAAAGCGATATTAGAAATAAAAAAACCTGAAAAGAACTGTTGTGGCTCAAACGGTTTTTCGGATCCAAATAAAGATGAAAAAGCGCTAATTAAAATCGGATAGAGCGGAAAAAAGCCAAAATTATTTGTATATCCATTGCCGGCAATGAATAAATAATGCAGACCGTCGAAATTAGCCCACGGATGAAGCAGAAAACTAGCGAGTGGAAATTGAGGAATGGTAAAGTTAAATATGCTTGTGTATGCGTATTCGGTTCGATATCTCATAAATAACTCTGCTGCCAAAAGCGGAAGAAAAAGCAGTATCCTCCAGAGGAAGAAAGTAAAAATGATAAATTTTAACCTGCTCATTATCTTTATTTTTGTTACATAGATTGCTTCTTCTTTAAATTCCTTCAGGATCGCAATGACAGTTGTAGTATATCAAAAAATCTCGCTCATCTTTTAAATGAGCGAGATTGAAATTATAAATCCTAAACCTATTATTTTTTAACGCATGTCTTGCAATCTTCCTTGTGTTGGATTACAAACCAAACAGCTGATGCTCCAACCAAAACATATATTAATTTTTCGAGAGATGATCCTGCACCAAGAAGACTCGCAACAACGTTGAAATTAAAAATGCCGACAAGTCCCCAGTTGAGTGCTCCGACAACTGTAAGGAGGAAGGTCACCATGTGTAATTCTTTCATTTATCTCACCCCCTTCCATTTGAATGTTTGAATGTGTTTAAGGTTTCTGATTTAGATTTAAGATTCGTTATCCTAATGTAGTGTACTCACATTATTTTTTTTCTGTCAAGGGTTTTTTCGCTGACATTACCCACTTTGTCATTCTTGCCCGCTTCGCCTCGTCTCCAGCGAGACGAGCTTGTGAGAGCTGAGCTCTCTGGATATTTTGCCTTTTCCTCAGCTTTATCCGAAATTTGTGAGCCGGAGAGGATTCGGACCTCTGACCAAGAGCTTAAAAGGCTCCTGCTCTACCGCTGAGCTACCGGCCCCAGAAGAATTAAGAATCTAGAATCAAGAATTCTATATTCAATTATAGCAATCTTATTTCTTCTTGACAACACAATCACAGCAACATACACTAATTTTAGCTCATCAAAATCTTTTCATGAAAGGAGGTGAAAAAATGACAAGCGATATTACTCAAACACTAATGACCTCCCTTTCCAACGGCTTATACGCTGCTAGCGCTTTTATACCAAAATTAATCGCGGGTACGGTAATTCTTCTCGTTGGCGTTATTTTAGCTTCTATTATAAAACAAGTAGTTGTTGAAGTTTCTAAAGCGCTTAACATAGAAAGCTTTCTAAGAAGATACGGCGTGCCGGAAGCTAAAGAAGAATTTACGTGGACGAATGTTTTAGCCGAAATAGTGAGATGGTTTGTAATAATCATCTTTTTGATTCCAACAGCAGACGTGTGGGGATTGCCGCAAATTGTAACGGTTTTAAATACTTTCCTTTTGTACTTACCAAACGTTTTTGTGGCAACGGTCATTGCTTTGGTTGGATTTGTATTTGCGCGCTTAGCACATGATTTGGTTTTAGCTTCGATCCATGGAGTTTCAAGAGATACATCCAAAACAGTCGCGTCGGTAACCCGAACAGCTATTGTTATATTTGTAATTTTGGCAGTATTAAACCAGCTTGGAGTTGCCAGTGACTTGATTCGAATACTCTTTACCGGATTTGTGGCAATGGTTGCAATAGCCGGAGGAATTGCATTTGGACTAGGAGGACAGGGATTGGCTGGCGATATATTGGATTCCATCAGAAAAAAGCTGAAATAAATCCTTGCGCGGTTGTAGTAACGACGATTTTTGAGTATAATCAATAATACGCCGATTTATGGTATGAATTTGGCCCCATCGTCTAGCGGTCTAGGACAGTAGGTTTTCAGCCTGCTTACCGCGGTTCGAATCCGCGTGGGGTCACCAAATGGTTGTAAAACAGACTGTGAATTAGGTTGATATAACGTGCTAAACGGAACTTTCCATTTTAGCCCTATGATCTTTTTCTCGTCTACAACTATCGCTTCAAAGAACGCTTTGTGGTACATATGGCGGGTTGGAGTGTCAGAGTTTTTATAGAGTTTATAAAGGTCTCCTAGAACGTCAATCGTCTTATTCAAAGCCATATAGTTTGCATTGTTGTCGTCTTGTATTTCTTTAAGCCTCACGTTGGCAAGGTCAAGGTCGCGCTGTATTTGCGAAAGTTTCCTATAGCACAAGTCTTTGTCTATTAGCCCTTCAAGTCGGTCGTCCAGCAACTTTTGCTGTTGTTCTTCCATCTTCGCAATTCTTTCTCTTATGCCCTTTCTTTCGTTACCAACTCCTTGCGTTCGGTTTTCTTCCATTTGTTGTATTTGAAGTTTGGCAAGCGTCATAACATCATCCGGCAATTTCATCTTCTTAAAAAGAGCTAGAACTTGTTTATAAATTACATGATCCGGTACCATCTTTTGATCGCAGTGTAAGCCCCAGCGTGCGGCAGAACTGCACCTGTAATAACTAAAACGCCCCTGTTTGTGAGATTCTGCCACATATCTTCTGCCACACTTAGCACAAAGTAAAACTCCCCGCAGTGAAAACTTATATTTATTATTTCGCGTGGTGTTTTTGCTTCGC
The DNA here is from genome assembly GCA_001784115.1 of Candidatus Levybacteria bacterium RIFCSPLOWO2_02_FULL_37_18. Lineage (GTDB taxonomy): Bacteria > Patescibacteriota > Microgenomatia > Levybacterales > UBA12049 > 2-01-FULL-37-20. Next base: position 12,211 of record MFPD01000022.1, read on the forward strand.
AATACCAAAACATCTTGCACTCTATAAAAGAGTTCCGGAGAGACTAAAGGCTCGTGAGTACCCATCATTTCATGCCCGCCCCATTGCATCATGCCCATATAGAATTTATTTGAAAGTGTGTGTTTTACATTACTTGGGGTAAGACATTTGTTAGTCCTGCTCCTAAACCCGATTTTCTTTAACTCCTCTGCGATTGCATTTTTAGTAAATTTATTAGTAGCAAAAAGCCTAAATATCTTTTGAATCATTGGGCCACGAATGGGGTCTACCTCGATTGTTTTTACTAAAGTTCCATCGCCGTTTGGTTCTTTCTTATTAAAATATCCAAGCGGCGCACCTGTTGGCCAGCGGCCTTTCTTAAATGCCTGCGTCATACCCTTTTTAACCTCTTGCCCTAGATTAGCAGAATAGAACTCGGCAACCGAAGCCATAATATTTTCTAGCAGTTCTCCCGTAGGACTGCCGTCAACCGGCTCTACAACTGAATATAATTGAATGTCGAATTTACGCAGAATAGTTTTTATGGCGGCATGATCGCCAACATTGCGGGCTAATCTATCAAGTTTATGGACAATAATAATATTGACATCTTTGTCTTTCTTGCACCGGCTAAGCATTTCTTGAAGCGCCGGGCGGTTTGCGCTTCTTGCAGACTCTCCGGCGTCTGTGTAAATGTCTTTTTCTGGGTCAACTTGCCATTGCTTTAACTCTGCGTATTTTAAGCAGGCGTCTTTCTGGGCTGGGAGAGATAAACCCTTATCAGCTTGTTCGTCTGTTGAAACTCTAAGATAGATTAAAGCTCTCATATTTTGTCCTTGCTTTTTAACCCAATATCTGCTATATTACTGTTACCGAATGATCTCGGTGGTGAAAGTACCTTACTGTTAGGGAGCGAATGTCGGCACCATAAAAAGTGATCCGTCTTGGCCACAGAGATCGACTTTTTTCTATTCAATAAGGCTTCCATAAATCATCCTCTCTTTTCTTGATTAGCTTATAAAACTTGTCATCACTTCGATTATATTTTCTATAAATTGCCCCACAAACCATATCTGCAAGTTGTAGTAAGTTATTGCTTCTTGAGTCTTGGTGTTTCATTCTTCCGATAATCTTTTCTAAGCGAGTATTAAGTCTTCTTTTTAAGTAAACATTAAAATCATCAACAAAAGATTTGGTAATACGGTCTACAAAAACAGAGGCATTTTTAATGCGATCCTCGGCTCTTAAAAAGAGTTGATCTGCAACCAACATATATAAGCCGTCTTTCGGGTGTAAAGGCTCGCGTTTGGCAAGAATTGTCTTGTCTATAACAACACTTCTGTAACGGAAATTGTATTTAGATAACTTTTGTAAGAAGGCGCGCTTTACTCTGTTTGATGTGCCAGTGCTAAACTTAAATTCAAGGCTCTCTGGTAATTTGAGTTCTTTCCTAAGCTCTTTTATGCCCTCGTTTGCTTTTTCGGCGTCTAATAAATCATCAAAAATAACAATGGTTAAGACAAAAAACTTACTGGACAATCTACTGAATTGAAATCCAGTATCGCCGGATTCATCCATGAAAATAAGCATTGCTATTGCCATTTGTGCTCCTTTCTTAAAATTTCTAAGCGGAACTTAACAAGGTCTTCATCCACAGAGAAATAATCAGCCAGTTCATAAATAAGTAAATCTTTTAGTGGTTCAAGAAGTAGGGTTGGTATTAAAAGTTCAGCCGCGAAACACTGTGCTTCGTGTTCTTGCTTAAAAGTTATAAATTGGTCGTGTTGCTCAAAATATAAGTGGTTGCCAGCATGTAAAAAGTGGTGTCCTAGCGCGTGAGCTATTAACTCGCGTCTTTTTCTGGGGTTTACTGTATTTTTTATGCCGATACTATCGCCTAAATAAGCCTCTTTTATTCTTCCGGCAAACTGCCAGTCGTCAAGGCTTAAACCCTCTCGCTCTATAATTTTATCTATGTTAATTGGGGCAGAGGATAAATTACATTGCTGTAAAATTTCCTTAGCCCTTTTTAGGGCCTTTCTCATATTTTTTCCTTCGTGACTTAACGAAGTCTATATAATCAAGCAAAGATTGCTTTTCATCGTCAGTCATTCTAGGAACTTCTTTTAACATTAAAGTAAAAGCCACGTCTTCTTCTATTTTAGAGCGCTTTTTGTCAAGGTATCCAGCCTTTTCTAAAACCATCTCGTGATCTACGTTAAAAATTAAAGCCAGAGTGCCAAGTATTACCGGTGAAGGGCTACTAACTCTGCGACTTTCTATATTTGAGATATAAGCATAGGAAACAAGACCGTCTTTTTTTATCTTTCCTTTTTTGAAAAGCCGCCTTGCTTCTTCTTCGACATCCCTCATGCTCATGTCTCTTAGAGTTCTTAAATAATAAAGGTAATCTGCAAGATCGCGGAATTCTTCGGAGCTTCTTAGTGGTGATTTTTTAACTTCTTTTATCTTCTTGGCCATAAATGTAATCCTCTTATAATAAGTTAGCAGATTAGTTAACAGTTGTCAACAATAGTTAACAGAAGGTTTATTGACTGGAAGTAAAAAAACTTATAAACTGTTTCTAGTTTGTTAAATACTCCTAACATATATGAACAATAATGTAAAGCAGATAAACAATAGCGAGCCTAAAATAAATTCCCAGCTTTTCGATAAGACTCGTCTTCAAAAAGGTCTCTCCAGAATGGGATTAGCGCTAGAAGCAGAAGTCGCGCCTCAAACAATCAACAGACTCTTGCAGGGAAAACCAACTCGTCCATCAAATGTTAAAAAAGTCGGTGAAACTTTAGAGATACCAGCACAAGATTGGTACATCAAGGAGTTATAAAAATATGTTGGAGATTGAAGTAATAAAAAAATACTACCCGAACTTAGCGGATGAACAATTAAAAAGTATTCAAGAGTTTATCTATACGCTCTGCTGCGGACTCATGCAACATTTTTACGGCGACAAATGGGAAGGCTAACATGGATATAAAAATAGGAAAACCATTAGAGGGAGAATTGACAATCACTTGGCCGTTCGGTGCTAATACTGACTGGTACTTGAAGCAGTTTGGTTATCCGCACAACGGAGTGGATTTTAAGGCGGCTGTCGGAACATCGGTTTTAGCTGTTGATGATGGGACTATTTTATTTGATGACGATATAGCAGACGCAGACGGTAGCGGAATTATTATCAAGCATATCTGGGGTCAATCTTTATATTGGCACCTCTCCAAAAACACTGTGCGGGTCGGTGAGCAAGTCACTAAGGGACAGGAGATAGGAAAAAGCGGAGCCACCGGTTTTGTGACCGGTCCCCATCTTCATTTCGGAATGAAAGTTCAAGGTGATACACCGGAGGGTATGCGCGGCTGGACAGACCCAATGAAGTATCTAAAAGAGCCAACTGGAAGCGCCATTGATGAGGCAAAAATCGTTCGCCACTATCGAGTACAGCCCGGAGATTCACTGTGGAAAATAAGCGAGAAGTTTTACGGAAACGGCAATCGCTGGAAGGAAATTTACGAAGCTAACAAAGACCAGATTCAAAATCCGGATTTGATTTACCCAAACCAAATATTTGTTGTGCCTTAGCACTGTTTCTTTTGATTGGCCGCTGGCTTTGGGCAGGAGTCGGCGGGCGCTGAAAGGAAATAAATTATGGGAGAACTTGAAGAATACGCAAAAGCAAATAGTCCTTATTTAATGCTAAAGCCCGGAGAATCCGCGGTGGGTATTTACTGTGGATATAAGATGGTGCCAAGTTTTCGAGACCCAACTAAGGAAAATCCCCGCTACGAAGTCGAAGTTAACGGAGAAAAGAAACTGTTTACTTCCTCTGCTTCCCGAATTGCCTTATTTTTCTCCGAGATAAAAGAGGGAGCATTTATTAAAATCACCAAGATTAAGCAAGGCGAAAGTGTCCACTATGAAGTGCAAAAAGCTAATGGTGATAATCCTGTATGGAATAAAGGTAATCCGGAAATCTCAGACGAAGACATGGAAGAAATTGATAAGAGCGCCAAGAAGAAAACATAGACACTTCTGGCAGGTCGCTTGGGGTTTGCATGGTGGGAGCGACCAAAAGAGAGTGGTGCAATTCCCTCCGGGGGTCCTAAAAAAACTCTTTAAGTCTCACCAGCCGTTCGGCGAGGAACTAACCCAGACGGGATAGGAAAGTAAAATCTTTCCTCGCAGATGGTCTCCTAGCCCCGTTTTGGCGTTAATGGGGTTAGGGGGACCGTTTGCTCAAAAACTTCCCTCCGGGATAGAAA
>MFPD01000023.1 GCA_001784115.1 Candidatus Levybacteria bacterium RIFCSPLOWO2_02_FULL_37_18
TATTACGCTCAAGCTCATCTCAATTCATCCCAATGAAAACGTATACTTCAATCCTCTTATTGGTGGTCTAAGGGGAGCAAAAGAGAGGAATTTGCCGGACTGGGGAACAACATTAGGGTCTGTGAATAAACAAGGCGTAGATTGGTTAAATGTTTATGCGGAACCAGATGCTAAGCTAACTCTCATAAAAGGATTTACTTCCAATATTCCTCGTACGATGCTTAGAGAGGATATTAATTTTTATGACAAGTATTACTCCGGTAATAAAATGAGAGGAGAGTACCTTATGGAAGTAATTGATTACCGTTGGAACGAGGATATTCTCGAAGAGAAAAGAAAGTACTTACAGACTCTCAAACCTTTATTTGAAGTTAAGGTTGATGATACAACAATATTAACAATTTGGAAAAATGATGAAAAGCATTCCGGAAAGAAATAATACTATTTTTGAGGAAGATCTTGAGATTTCTGAAAGTCTTCAACAGTTTTCAGATTTCTTTTAGAAAAATCTATTACGGTTTGAAAAGTTTTTCTATCTTTTTGGGGTACTCGGCTAAGTAAACTTTTTAAAACTTCCTGATGTTTTAAAGAAGCTTTTTTTAATTTTGTAAAAAGAGAGTTATTTATTTTCCCCGGTAAGTTCCCAAGTTGGTACGTAAGAAGGGTGAAATTATTTTCTGATTTTAATGCCGTTTCTTTTGCAAGCTCAAACTTTTTTTTATCTATAAGCATAGCAGTTGCCAGTATTCCTTTATCGGTTTGAAGTAAATAAAATTCAATCTTTTTTTGAGGATCAGAAATAAGAGATGCTGAAATCTTATCCCGTAAGACTTTGAGCTTGTATAGTATACTACCGGGGAGCATTCCTGGATAAGCGAGATCGTATTTGACTATTGCAGATGTTGTTGCATCAGAAGATTTGGCGTAAGCATCTGACTGAATAGAGAAAAGAGTGAGGAAAACAATTACCCATAGAAATGAGAAAAATATTTTTTGCATTTTATTTATCATTTCGCAGTATAAGAAATGGCAAATCGATTGTCAACCCCTGAAAAGTTTGTTACAATGAATGAATGGCATGCATATTAGTTGTTGGAGGGGGAGGTTTTATAGGGTCTCATGTTTGTAAAAAACTTATTGATGAAGGACATGAGGTTATCAGTATAGATATTTTTACGACGGGAAATAAAAAAAATATAGAAGATATTATTGGAAAAAAAAACTTTACTTCCATTCAAGAAGACGTATGCGAGTCCTCAATAATTAAAAAATTCTCAGAAAAAAAAATAGATGAAATATATCATCTTGCATCTCCAGCATCCGTTACCTATATTACAGATCATCCCATAGAAGCTGCATTAGCAAATAGTTTGGGAACAAAAAATTTACTAGAACTTGCTCTTATTCATAAATCTAAAATTCTTTTTGCATCGAGTTCGGAAGCCTACGGAGACCCAAAAGAACATCCTCAAAAAGAATCATATAGAGGAAATGTAAATCCTGTTGGAGTGCGATCCGGCTACGATGAAGGCAAGCGCTTTGGTGAGGCTTTATGCATGGCCTATCATAGAGAGAAGGGTATTGATGTAAAAATTGTTAGAATCTTTAATACCTACGGGCCGCGTTCGAGGCCTAATGATACCCGTGTCGTTCCTCAGTTTGCGGTCCAGGCGCTTTCGGGAAAAGATTTAACCGTGCACGGGGATGGACAGCAAACACGGTCTTTTTGTTATGTAAGCGATATGGTAGAAGGATTTATTTCCATGATGAAAAGTGCGGAGACCGGGCCAATAAATTTAGGAAATCCAACAGAGTACAAAATTATTGACGTAGCAAAAAAAATTATTGACCTTACCGGATCTCCATCGAAAATAGCTTTTATAGACAGACCTCCTGATGACCCTGCAGTAAGAAGACCAGACATTACTCTTGCAAACGAAAAGTTACACTGGTCTCCGACCGTTTCTTTTGATGATGGCCTTCCTATGACTGTTAAACACTTCAGGGAAATTTTATAGAGGAATGAGAGAGTCTAAATCATTACTTGAAAAAATAAAAAATAAACAGGTAAAAATCGGAGTAATTGGCCTTGGATATGTGGGCATTCCTCTTGCTATATTACTAGCTAAAAAAAATTTTCATGTAACCGGTTTCGTCAGATCAAAAAATAAAAAGGATGCACTTAATAAAGGCATAAGTTACCTTTTAGAAGAATACATGAATGAGGATTTAAAAAAAGTAATAGATTCCGGGAACTTTTCTGCAAAGCTTGTGAGCGATACTGCTTTGGAAAAATGTGATGTTTACATTATATGCGTTCCTACTCCAATAAATGAAAAAAAAATGCCGGATTTATCCGATTTAAAGAAAGTAGCAAAAAGACTATCAGAAATAAATCTTAGAGGAAAACTTGTCATAAACGAATCTACCGTTGCCCCATTTACTACAAGAGATATTTTTGGTTCAATCGGAAAGGACTACTTTCTTGTTTGTTCTCCGGAAAGAATCGATCCCGGCAGTAATACCAAAACGACAGAGAATATCGCAAAAGTTATTGGAGGCGTTGACGAAGAAAGTTTGGAATTGGGTGTAGTTTTGTACAAACAAATATTAAAAGGATCGGTTATTAGAGTCAAAGGTCTTGAGGTCGCAGAAATGGCTAAAATGCTTGAAAATACATATAGGAATGTAAATATTGCCTTAATAAACGAATTTGCAAAACTTGCGGATAAGTGTGGAATAGATATCCTTGACGTAATTCAGGCTGCAAAAACGAAATGGAGCTACCATTCTCATCATCCTGGCATTGGCGTTGGAGGACACTGTATACCTGTTGATCCGTATTACATCTTAAAATTAGCAAAGAATAAAGGGATGGATATGGAGGTAGTCAAAAATAGCTTGAAAGAAAACGAAGAGATGCCGGAATACGTTGCAAAAAAAGTGCTGGACAATTATAAACCCGGCATGAAAGTACTGGTATATGGAATAACGTACAAAAAAAATGTAGCAGATTTGCGTGAAAGTCCTGTAGAAGTATTTTGTCGGATATTACATAAGAACCAAGTAGATTTTGGTGTGTACGACTCCTTGGTAAGCTCGGGCCAAATACAAAAATTAAGCTTTAAACAAGGAAGACTTGAAAAAGTGGACATATTTATTGTGGGAACAGATCACGCTGCGTTAGAAGATGATCATTTACAATGTATCGGAAAAGATACTGTAGTTATTGACGGAAGAAATTTTTTTAAGCAAAAAGTTGGAAAAAAAGTTATCGGTGTAGGAAGAATACTAGAATGACGAAACCTCTTGTAACAGTAATTATCCCTGCATTTAATTCTGCTCAGTTTTTGGGTCGCTGTCTTGACAGCGTTAAAAAGCAAACATATAAAAATATAGAGATTATCGTGGTTGACAGAAATTCATCAGATGGCACACAAGAGATTGCTAAAAAATATACAAAAAGGGTTTACACACATGGACCTGAGAGATCAGCACAAATAAATTGTGCTGCTAGTATTGCAAAAGGAAAATATTTATACAGAGTAGATTCAGATTTTATACTTGAACCCGATGTAATTAAGCAGTGTGTTGAGAAATGCGAAAAAGACAATCTTGACGGAATCGCGGTTCATAATACGTCAGCCGAAGGTTTAGGATTCTGGGCTGAAGTAAGAAAATATGAACGTAACTCATATAAGGATGATAATCTGATAGTTGCTGTTAGGTTCTTTACCAAAAAAGCATTGGAAAAGGTTGGAGGATTTGACGAAAGCTTGTGGGGTCCGGAGGACTATGATTTTCATAATAGATTTGTAAAAGCGGGTTTTAAATGGGGAAGAATTAAAGCAATAGAAAGACACCTTGGAGAACCAAAAAGTTTATATGATATATGGAAAAAACACTTTTTCTACGGTAAGCAAATGGTATTTTATTTCAAAAAATATCCTTCTATAGCTACAAAACAATTTATCCCGATAAGAAAAAGCTATCTGCGAAACTGGAAAATGTTTTTTTACCATCCTCTGATTTTTTTTGGATTAATTATTATGATAATCGTGAAGTTTACGGCAGGAGGATTGGGTTTTCTCCATGCATTTCTTTTTAATACGCATTCGGAGAAATTAAGGTAATCACATTATAATGTATCGATGTATCGTTATTTCTTCCTTGTGTAAATATAATAAAGATACCACTCGGGTTTTCCCTCTACAAACTCTATTTTTTTTCCTTTCGCGACAGCATCTTTCACTAAAACCCTATAATTGTGTAATCCTACAGGTCTATAAGCAAAGAATTTAGATAAAGTATTATACGAATAATACAACGTAAAAATAATGAGAGCTAACGTTATTATTTTTTTTCTCAAAGTTAGAAATTGGTATACTATAAAAGCAATAATCATAAGCGCTATCGGTCGGTTTACCGTGTAGTAATAGTTACTAATTTCTCCACTATAGAGAGAAAGAAAGAACCAAGGTGCTATAAACCATAAAACGACGAGATAGCAGAGCAGAAATCCTTTTCGAGACGGTTTGTTGAGAAAATATATAAGAATAAAAAGAGGAATGAAAAGATATCGGAGAAAACTGATTGGACTAAATGGTATAAATGAAAAAAATTGATAAAAAGCATCGGGAAATAGTTGAAGAACTCTTGTAAGATGTAAACCATGTATTGAACTATTGGCATAAGCAACCGAGTTAGAGGCCAGACTAAGCTCCTTTTGCGTACTGGCAACAATTATTGGCATGAGCCATAGAATGAATAAGGGAGCTGAAAAAACCATACATTTGAGCATATTTTTATTCTTCGGAAAAAAGGGAAGAGTAGGTAAAGTTATTACAGAGAGAAAAAAAGCTGCCGTGAGGTGTACATGAAATGAAGCACCAAGTGCGATTGCAAGCAGGAGTATATATTTTTCATTTTTAGTGATAATTTTATATAAAGAATAAAACACAAGAAGAGAAACTGCGGGAATAAAATTTGGCTCCCACTGGATTCGGTCAAATTCTATACCCGTAAGTGAAATTGTGTTAATACATATTGCAATAAGCCCGACGTAGAAAGAAAATAGTCTCTTTACAATTAAAAGAATTGCAAAAAAAGTAATTATGCTTGTTACTCCCGCAAAATAGGCACCCGCGATTGGATCCATGTTTGTAAAAAAGTAGAATATAGAAATAATATAGTAATATAATGGTCCTACAAAGATACCACTTCCCAATTTATTTGCCGGTCCGGCAAGAGGATAATTGTGATCGATAAGAATTCGTTTTGCAGCCCATGCGCTATCAATTTGATCGTATCCGAATTGAAATCTGTATTCAAGTTGATAAAACCTCAGAAATATATGCAGTAAGAAAATAAGAGACAGGAGAATTATTCCTATGTTTTTTTTTGCGAAAGATACAATCAATTGAGCGTACATTCAAAAATAATATTAGGAAATGGTCTGCCCGAAGTTTCTTCGGTCACTTTAATTTTAAAACCCAGCTTTTTGAGGAGACGTATCCACTCGCGTTCTTTTCTAAAATAAGCTTTGGTATAAAATCTCTTTTCAAAGACCCATGGAACTAAGAAATGATCTGCCACCCAAGCTGCTATGTATTTAATAGTAGGTTTGACATGTACCTCGACAATAATCAATTTCCCGTTTTTTTTTAGAGAGTTTTTAGTTTTTTTTAATACTTGTTCTTGGTTGATTGTGGAGTTTAAGTGGTGCAAAACATGAAACACTACTACTGCATCTGCATTTGGATAAGACACATCTACAATATCTCCAACGTAAAAAGAAGCATTTTTAATTCCTTTTTTGGCAACCGCAAGTCTTTCCGGGGCAAGTTCATACCCTATAACCTTTCTTTTAGGTGAAGAGATGGCCAAATAATTTGACAGGAGTCCTTCGCCACATCCTAAGTCAATAATCGTTCCATTCAAAGGTACTATTTTATCCACAATCTCGTATGGTTCTTCCCAAAATTTAAATTTTGAAAGAAAGACTTCCCAGGCATTGTTTGCATACAAGTTAATAGCTTTCTTGCGAGCGTTTTCCATCTCTAACATTATAAGAGTATTTATTTAGCTTATCAATCTATCATTTTCACTCATGAGATTATATAATACGTTTGTGAGTCAACAAAGTCTTTCAATTGTAATCCCAGCTTATAACGAAGAAGAAAGCTTGGGATTTGTATTAACAGATGTACTCAGAGATCTTCCGAAAGCTGTTAGGGATTATGAAGTAATTATTATTGATGATGGATCTGACGATAAAACTTCGCAAATAGCAAGCTCTTTTGCCAAAAAAAATAAACATGTCAGAGCAATCCATCAGATGCACGGTGGGTTCAATAAAGCAATGATTGCGGGTTTGAAAACAGCAAAAAAGGATTATGTCGCATACATGCATGCGGGCGGTCAAGATTTGATAAGGGATATGATTAACTGTATTAGAATCATGCAAGATTATGATCTTATACTCGGTATTAGAGGAAAAAGAATAGATTATAACCTGTACCGCCTATTGCTTTCCTACGGGTGTTTAATCCTTTACCGCGTTCTTTTTGGTATAACCTACGAAGATGTACACTGGGTTTACGTTTGGAAAACCAAAGAAGTCCAAAAATTAAAACTTGATCCTAAAGGAGGAGTATTTTTGCTTGTTGAGACTTTGGTTAAATTTAAAAGGAAAGGCTTAAAAGTTGGTGAGGCGTCATCCCCTTATAGACCACGATACGGAGGAGATAATAAAAATACGAGCATTGATGTTATTTGGCGAACCTTCATCAGTATTTTCAAGCTCTGGTGGAAAATCGTAACTGGAAAAATCTAGAAAACCTTATAAAAAATATATGGCTACATCTTTTAAGCTCGGTGAATCGCTTTCTGTAGTTATTCCTGCATATAACGAGGAAGGTAATTTAATTAATTTGGTCAAACAGACTCTTCAAGATGCCGAAAAAATTACCAGCGATTTTGAAATTTTAGTCATAAACGACGGGTCATCGGACAATACAGCAATAGTAGCTGATTCTCTGGCAAAAACTTACAAGAATGTGAAAGTCATCAATCACAAAAAAAATCAAGGACTCGCTCTTGCTTGGAGGACTGGGATACAAGCTTGCAAGAAAGACATTATTCTTTATATTGAAGGAGATGGACAGCAACCCTTCAAAGATCAGTACGATCTATTGAAAAAAATAAAACATGCAGATATTGTTTTGGGGACACGTTCGTATAGATTTGACTATACTCCTTTTAGGAAAATCCTATCTTACGGTTATCTTTTCTTGATATGGTTATTTTTTAACCTTAGATATAAAGATGTTGGTTGGTCCCAGGCTTACCGTCGTAAAATATTCGATACAGTGGAAATAAAATCGGTTACTCCATTTTTTGACACCGAAGTAATTATTAAAGCTTTACGGAACGGATTTAGGGTTGTCGAAGCTCGCTCATTCTATCGCCCACGCAAAACCGGATCTACAAGTTTGGGAAATATCCAAACGGCATATAACATGTTTAAAGAAATGATGAAAATGAGAGTCGGTCTTCTAGATTAATACAAACATAATCCCATCTTTGACTCTAAAAAACAAATAATGTACTATTGTCAGGTAATTATATAATGTATGTCTAAACTGCTTGTAACGGGGGGTGCTGGATTTATCGGAGCAAACTTTATTCGTTATTGGCTTTCTAAATATTCTCAAGATTCAATTGTCAATTTAGATAAACTTACATATGCCGGGCATCCTGAGAATCTTTTAAGCTTGGAGAAAAGTTCTCGATACTCATTTATCAAAGGCGACATCACAAATAAAGCTGATGTTGATTCTGCTATTAAAAATGTTGATATTGTTGTGCATTTCGCTGCCGAAAGTCATGTTGACAGGTCTATTGAAGACCCTATGACTTTTATTAAAACAAATGTTTTGGGTACAGGCGTTCTTTTGGATGCATGTCTTAGGCAGGGCAGAAAAAGGTTTCACCATGTTTCAACAGACGAAGTTTATGGAGAACTTGGACCTAGGGATTTGCCGTTTAATGAAAAATCGCCATTAAATCCAAGAAGTCCTTATGCTGCTTCCAAAGCAGGATCTGATTTGATAGTTAAGACGTATTACACGGCCTATGGTTTACCGGTAACCATCACCAACTGCGCAAATAATTACGGGCAATACCAGGATTCGGAAAAATTGATTCCGCGTTTTATCACTAAACTACTCAGTAACAATAAAGTGCCCTTAATGAGTGAAGGGGAAAATATTAGAAGTTGGTTAGCAGTTGTTGATCATTGCAGGGCGATTGATATTGTTTTGAAAAAGGGGAAAATCGGGGAGACCTATTGTGTTGGCGGAGAAGAAAAAACAAATCTTGAGATAACTAAAAGCATATTAAAAATTCTGGAGAAAGATGATTTGTGGATAGATTTTGTTTGGAATCGGGCGGTAAACGATTTTAGATACGCACTTGATGATTCAAAAATTAGAAAACTAGGATGGAAACCAAAACATGACTTTGAGCATTGGTTAAAAGATACAGTTGAGTGGTACAAAAATAATAAGTGGTGGTGGAAAAAGTCGTCTCTTAAGCAATCTTTCATTGACTTTAAGAGAACTTTTTTGCATAATAATTAATTAAAATATGGCAATAAAAGTTACGCATATAAAGCCGGAATTTGTAGACCAGAGGGGTGGAATCGCACGTATCGTAGACCAAAATACATTTCCGATACGGGCGGTTTTGAGAATCTTCAGTGTTGCGGGAACTACACGGGCTAACCACGTTCACAAGAAAGATTATCACTATATCTATATAGAAAGCGGAAAATGCGAATATTCCGAAAAAGATTCAAATAATCGTAGCGTAAAAGCTGAAACTGTCATCTTAGAATCTGGGGATGTAGTTTTATCACGCCCAGGAAAAATTCATGGTATAAAGTTTTTAGAGGATACTGTTTTTTATGCGTTTACAACCGAGAGGAGAGATCAGGACAAGTACGAGAAAGATACAGAAAGAATTAAAATCATTTAATAACCCACATTACACAATATCGTCATGCTGGCTTGTGAGAGCTGAGTTCTCTGTCCAGCATCTCTAAAACGCCGTTGGAGATTCTGGATGCGGTCGCCTGTGCGATTTTACCAGAATGACGGAGGGTGCGTATAACATGAATTAGTAATTATCAAAATGGAAAAGGTTAAAAAGCTTGATTTTTGCAGATTGTGCAAGAGTAAAAATCTGGAAAAGGTTTTAGACTTAGGAAAAACGCCACCAGCGAACTCATTTTTAAAAAAAAGTCAACTTAAAGATAAAGAAGATTTTTTTCCTTTGGTTGTCAATTTTTGTACCGACTGCGGTCAGCTTCAGTTAGGTCATATTGTTAATCCTGAAATTCTTTTTCGTCATTATGTTTGGGTGTCTTCTACTTCTTCTGTAACTGTTAGGCATTTTGAAGAATACGCTAATTCTGTCTTTAAAAAAATAAAACTCAAAAAAGGCGATTTAGTTGTTGAACCAGGAAGCAACGATGGCGTACTTTTAAAACCGTTTAAAAATCTTGGAGCCAACGTATTAGGTGTTGATCCGGCGAGAAATGTTGCAACTCGGGCAACTAAGGGAGGAATTCCAACACTTCCTCATTTTTTTAGCCTAAAAATAGCCAAACAAATTGCAAAAAAATACGGTAGGGCAAAAGTTATAACTGCTAATAATTGCTTTGCCCACATTCATGATTTAGATGAGGTAGTAAATGGTGTTAAAGAATTGCTTGATAAAGAAGGCACGTTTGTAATTGAAGCTCCTTATAATATTGATTTTTTAGAAAAAAATCTGTTTGATATAGTTTATCATGAACATCTTTCATATATTGCCATCAATCCCCTTGATAAATTTTTCTATAGTCATGGAATGCGGATATTTGATGTAGTAAAAAGAGACGTTCATGGAGGATCGGTGAGAATTTTTGTAAAGTTTGGCGATGCAAAACATCATATTAATAAATCGGTTCAGGAGTTTATAGATAGAGAAAAAAAGAAAAATCTTTCAGACGTTTTTATTTATAAAAAGTTTGCAAAAAAAGTTCAAAAGAACAAGCTTGAATTAGTAAAACTTCTTAAAAAACTTAAAAAAGAAAAAAAAACTATTGCAGGATATGGAGCGCCCGCAAAATCAACCACCCTTTTGCATTATTTTGATATAGGGAAAGACACGATTGATTTTATTGTTGATGACAGCCGTTTCAAACATGGACTTTTTACTCCGGGAAAACATATTTCCATTGTTCCAACAGAGCAGCTTTATATTAGAAAACCAGATTATGTTCTGATTTTAGCTTGGAATTTCGCCGAATCAATTATGAAGATGCATAAAAAATATAAAGATGATGGAGGAAAATTCATAATCCCCGTACCAGTTTCTCGAATCATATGAAAGATCGATTAAAGATTGCTAAAGTTACAACCTTCGATGCTCAGAGCATTTTTTCATTTCATTATGAATTTTCCTCCATTTGTAAAAAATATTATTTTGACTTCGTACTCCTGGGTATTATCATTTTTATTTCACTGACTACCTGGTATTCTCTAACAGAAGGGATTTTAGGGGGTGATAGTTTCTTATACTTGCTATACAGCTATAAAACAGCGTTTTGGAAACAACCATTTGCGATTGGTAGCTTTGAAGCATCTGCTGTTACATATGGAAATCTATTCTCTCGACTTTTTGGAGTTACCTTCCCACTTTATTTTTGGGCAGAGCTCATAGTAATGAATATAATTAATATATTATTTTATGTATTTGTTTTTATTTTGACAAAAAAAAGACTTGTTGCATTTACTGCAACATTATTTCTTGCGGTAAATTATTTTGGAAATTGGGACATGTATTCAAATCATTCCTACACATTTTTTCTTGAACGAATAATTAATGCTCCGTGGATGATTTTAAGTTTAATGTTTCTTCATCTTTATCTTACTCAGAATAAGATAAAGTATTTTAGTACATCTGTCATATTTTATACCCTAGGAGTTGGGCTTGGGCATTTTAGTATTTTATTTTCACCTACATTTATTTTTTACCCCATTACTTATAAATTTTTTAAATCTCAAAAAAATAAATACTCCAAAAGCAATGAAATATGGATAGTAATTATTTATCTATTTACAGGTGCGTCAATCATGTTTTTACAACAACTTTCTCTGCCCGGGTTTGGTCCTAAGTGGAGTTTTATAGATTTCATGATGCATCCTAATAAGTATCAGCATATTGATAAAATTGTTGCCCAATTAGTTAACTGGTCACAGTACCCTATGATTTTAAAGTCTCTAGATAATAATGCAATGAATGGCATTATTAATGTTGGGACAAGAGATACTATATCTCTCTATGTTGTTGTGATCTATTTTCTTGCCGGCATCCTAATATATAAAAAATTGCAATCCTATAGAGCAATTCTTTTTACGTGCGCTTTTTCTGTAACTGCAATTTTCTATCTTAATTCTTATTTTAATCAATACGCTATGCTTTACTATACAGGCTCCAGCAGATATCTTTATTATCCAACATTTATTCTTGTACTTTTCTGGGTTCTATTTTTATGGGCTGCTTTTTTCGATGCAAAGAATGTTTTAGTAAAGCTAGTGGGAATAGGTATAGTTGGTATGTATGTATTAGTTAACATTTCTTTAATACGAGGAAATTTTGAATGGGTAAACGTATGGAATATTCCAACTAAAAAGATGCATTCTTATATTGTTGATATAAGAGACAGCCTAAAAGAAAATACGCTTGTGGTAGGGGAATCCCCTTTGATTGGTCATCAAGAGGCGGTATTTTTTACCGAACAACTGGGTAGAGGACAGATTGTATATAGTACAACGAGTAAAAATTATGACGATTGGGAAAAACTTGCCTCATCGGCATCGCATCTCATTTTTCTTGTATATAATAATACATGTAAATGTATCATAGAAACAGCAAACAAATAATAGGGAGAAAGCTTTTTAAAAAAATTAAAAAAGATCTTGGACTGATTTTAATAATCAACATACTAGCGTATTTTGCCTGGAGATTTTTACCTACGGTAACAATTCGACATGACGGTTTTGTATACATGCTAAACAATTCTCATACATGGTTTTTTAGCATGCCGCTCTTTTTTACCGGATATGAGAATTCGGCAATGATGGTAGGTTTCCTCCTTCCAAAATTATTCGGCGTCAATTTACCTTTGTATTACTGGACCGTACTTGTGTTTATGTTGACAATCGACGTACTGCTTTATGTTGTCATTAAGCTTGTGACCAAGAGAAGTATTGTAGCGTTTGCCGCATCGCTCATTTTTGCGGTGCATTATTTTGGGAATTGGGATATGGTGACAACTCATTGCTATTGTTTTTTTCTTGAAAGAATAATTCCGACTGTTTTGCTTGTTCCAAGCTTTCTGTTTCTCCATCTCTTTTTGGAAAAAATGAAGAAGAAATTTTTTATACTATCATCCCTCTTTTATTTCCTAGGCGTTGGTATTGGTCATTTTACTGTACTCTTTACCCCACTCTTTTTGTTTTATCCAATTTTTTGGTGCCTGTTTAAAGAGAAGAAAATCAAAAGAAAAATCGTTGGGATCGCGATTGGTTTATCATTTCTCTTCCAGAGTACTTTTTTTGTCGCAATTCAGCAGATTAATGAGAGTGGTTTAGGACCTCAAAAATGGACGTTTACAGAATTTCTTTTTCATCCAGAAAAATATCTCTATTTTAAAAAAATAGCTCTTCAGTTTGTTTATTGGTCTCAATACCCTGTACTTTTAAAAAATTATGCTGGTGATTCACTGCAAGCAATCATTGAAACAAAAACTGCGGAGTCACTCATTCCTCACTTTCTGATTGCCTACGCAGTTGCCGCACTCATCATTTACAAACGTCTTCCAAAGCAAAGACCCATGCTTTTCACTACTCTTTTGGGTACAACTGTCATTTTTTATCTCAATGCTTATTTTAATCAATACGATATGCTTTATTTTTCAGGAGCTAGCAGGTATTTGTATTTTCCGACATTTTTACTTGCAATATTTTGGTCATATTTTATCTGGGCAATTTTTTGGCGGAAGAAAAATATTTTTGCGATAGTTGGTATCTTTCTTTTAGTCGGATATTATATTATCAATTTTTTGTTAATCGATGCAGCATTTATTCGACTTTCGGGTTTGAATAGGTCAACTCGTGCAGTTTTTGATCACATTATTAAAACTCGGGATCAGCTTTCAAAAAATACGTTAGTAATTGCTCCCTATCCTGAATTTTGGGTACAAGAATCGCAGTTCTTTACCGAACGACTGGGAAAAGGGGAAGTGCGGTATATATCGGAGCAAAATCATAATGATATCGATACGTGGGAGAAGGCAGCATCTTCCTCTTCTCAGGTGATAAAGTTGATGTATAGCAGAGATTGCGGCTGTATAAAAGAAGAAAGGCTAAAATAATGAAAAAAAAGCATGGCATTGGTTATAAAATAGATCTAGGACTGATTTCAATAATCAACATACTAGCGTATTTTGCGTGGAGTTTTCTACCTACAGTAACAATTAGAAGCGACGGTTTTGTCTATATGTTGTCACAAACATATAAAGGATTCGTTCAACGCTCCTTCTTTTATACTAGTTATCAAAATTCAGGAATGTTGTTTGGTTTTCTATTTTCAAAATTATTTGGTGTAAAAATGGAGCTTTATTTTTGGGCGGAACTAGTTGTAATGCTGCTAATAAATGTTCTGTTTTACCTGTTAGTTAAAGTGGTAACAAAAAACAGAATTATTGCGTTTTCGGCATCTCTTATGTTTGCGACGAGTTATTTTGGATTATGGGATATGTTTACAAATCATTGCTATTGTTTTTTCCTTGAACGTCCAATTGTTGCGATATTACTGCTGCCAAGTTTTATGTTTTTACATGTATTTTTACAACATTCAAAAAGAAAATATTATGCTTTTTCTTTAATTCTGTATTTTTTGGCGATTGGGCTTGCACATTTTGCTATTCTTTTTACCGGCCCTTATTTAACGTACCCATTCTTTTACAGGATTTTTGAAGTGGGTAAAACAAAAAGAAGCATTATGAGTGGGTTACTATATGGATTATCGTACTTATTAATCAGCGGTCTGTTTGTTTTGCTTCAGCAGGTAAATGAGTCAGGCTTTGGTCCGCATAAGTGGACCTTTTTAGAATTTTTAACACATCCTGGGTTATATAAGTATCCTGAAAAAATGACCTTAGAACTAGTTTACTGGACACAATATCCAACATTTCTAAAAGATATTGCCACAAATCCCCTACAAAATCTGCTTGATATTAAATCTGCTTACATATATGCTCCGTACATACTAGCTTTATATACAATCTGCAGCGTTATAATCTTTAAAACCTTACCTAAATTTAGAGCTTTATTGTTTTCTGTTATTTTTGGTATTGCAGGAAACTTTTATTTAAACGCGTATTTTAATCAATGGGATATTTTATCACAGCCGGACTCGAGCAGATATCTTTTTTACCCATCGTTTTTACTCGTTATTTTTTGGTCTTTGTTTTTTTGGTCAATATTTTGGTCAAGAAGGAAAGCATTTTATCACGCAGGATTTTTCCTACTGGGTTTTTATGTTTGGATAAATATTTGGTTAATAAACGCACATGTTACATGGATTACAAAGTGGGATAAATCAACAAAAGCAATTCAAGAATACCTCATTAAGAATAGAGATAGTCTTAGGAAAAATACACTGGTAATAGGACCTTATCCTGAAATAGGCATACAGGAATCAATTTTCTTTACCGAACAGCTTGGGAGGGGAAAAGTTCGTTATATGAGTGAAAATACGAATTATGATAACTGGAAAGATGTTGCCCCTTCCTTTTCTCATATAATTAGATTACATTATGATGAAAAATGTGGTTGTGTTGCCGAAGAAAAAATTAGACAGAGTGCGATCTCTACTAGTCGATTTTAAATCCGAAACTCCTTTTAATTCTGTAATCTAAAATTAGAAAAAGCATCATTGTGCCAACATACATTGCCCTTTTTAAAGAACCGGTTATCTTTGAATATCCTAATCTTTTTCTATAGTGCACGGGTATTTCGATAAAAGATTTATGAGCAAAAATACTAAGAATTACTGTTTCCGGTAAAAAATGCGACTGGCCAACTGTTAAAAAAGGCAATATTTTTTGTATAACGTCTTTTCTAAAAATTCGATACGTGCATCCGCAATCAGAAAGTGTATTACTTGCATATAATATTTGCATACATTTCGCGAGCAGTACATTCCCAATTCTAATAAGAAAACCCATGTTTGAATCTTTATCAATAAAATCAGGGTGAGTTCTTGATCCAATAACTACATCATAGGTATCAATATGTTCAAGAAGTCTTAATGTATCTTCTGCATCAAATGTCCCGTCTGGTTCGCATAAAATAATAATTGCGCCTGATGCTTCATGGAGACCTTTCTGCAATGTATGGCCAAATCCTTGTTTTTCTTCTTTTATAACTTTAGCACCAGCTCTTTTTGCGTAGCGCTTCGTGTTATCATTAGAATTATTGTTTACCACAATAATTTCATCAATGATATTAAGAGACTGAAAATTTTTAATTATTTTTTCTATTGCCTTTTCCTCATTATAAGCTGGGAGAATTAAACTGGTCTTTTTTCGCTTATACATGAAAGTATTATAACGAAATCAGAATCTAGAAACAATTAATATTGAAGCGATTGGTATTTATTTGTTTTTTTTGTATAATGCTGAGTATGAAAAATAATAGGATTCTTGTAACCGGGGCAGGCGGATTTATGGGCAGTCATCTTGTGAATTATATCATATCTAAAAATCATAAAAAAGTATACGGTGTTGATGATCTTTCTGGGGGATTTCGTCAAAACGTGCACCCAAAAAGTATTTTTACTAAGTTAGATCTAAGGGATAAGAAAAAAACTTCAAAATATATATCTTCCGTAAAACCAGATATTATCTTTCATCTTGCCGCTGATGCTACAGAAGGACGGAGTCAATTTACTCCAATAGAGTGTACAGAAAGGAATTATGGAGCATATCTTAATCTCCTTATACCGGCTATCAAAAATGGTCTTATAGAAATTATTCTAACGAGTTCTATGAGTGTTTATGGTTCGCAGAGGCCTCCTTTTTCAGAAAACATGAGGCGGGATCCGGATGACATTTATGGAATTTCAAAAGCGGCAATGGAGAGAGCAACCGAAATATTAGCATCGGTACATGGATTTCAATATGTAATAATAAGACCTCATAACGTGTATGGTCCCCGCCAAAATCTTTCCGACCCCTATAGAAATGTTGTTGCCATTTTTGTTAACTGTTTGTTAAATAACAAAAATTTCTATATCTATAGTGATGGTAACCAGAAAAGAGCTTTTTCCTACATTGATGATTTTACTCCTTACATTTATAAAGCGGCTTTTTTGAAAAAAGCAGAAAGAGAAATTTTTAATATCGGACCTGTTGAAGAATGCACCATTAATCAACTCGCAAAAATAGTTTTGAAAAATTTCTTTCCTGACGGAAGGATTCCTAATAATCTATTACCAGAGTACTTGCCTGCTCGTCCTTTAGAGGTTAAGAATGCTTGGTGCACTGTTGACAAAGCGCAAAAAATATTAGGATACAAAACTACGATTAGTATTGAAGATGGTATTAGAAAGATGATTGAGTGGGCTAAAACAAGAGGGCCACAAAAGTTTAAATATTTAGATTCTTTAGAAATAGAAAATACAAAAACACCAAAACTATGGAAAAAGAAACTTATCTAAACAACTGTCCTTTATGCGGTAGTCGAGTTATTAATGGAATGTATGGTTTATCCGGATATCTCATGTGCAACAATTGTTTATTGGGATGGAAAAAAAAACTCAAAAGCACAGAATATGTAACAGAATACTACGTAGGTAAGTCTACATTGGCACGACGGCTATTTACTCCCTTACAAAACTTTTTCTATTCTATTCGTCAGTGGTATGCAGGAAGGCAAAAAAAGAAATTGTGGATTGATGTTGGAGCAGGCGAAGGAGGTTTTTTAAAAACAGTAAAGGCAAAACGACGAATTGGCGTTGAAATATCATCTTCTGGAAAGAAAATGATGAAAGAGAGCGGGTTGGATACTTTATCAGATAAGGAATTTATTAGGACAAAGGGGCTTGGGGCGGATGTTATTAGTTTTTGGCATGTTTTAGAACATGTCGAAAAACCAGAAGAGTATTTGGATGCAGCAAGAAATAATTTAAAAAAAGGAGGAAAAATAATAATAGGAGTTCCAAACATCGACAGTTTTGAATTTAAATTTAGCAAACAGTATTGGTTTCATCTTCAACCACAATTTCATCTCTGGCATTATTCCCCCAGCTCTCTGAAAAAATTATTACAAAAATCCAAGTTCAAAATTAATACTATTGATTATTGGTCTATAGAACACCATCTTACCGGAGTTTTGCAAACGTTTATAAATAAATTTTCCGGATCAAAAGAAAATGTTTTACATAGATTAGTAAAAAGAAGTGCTGGGGGCTCAAAAGTAAGGCTAGGAGATATTTTTTGGTCGGGGTTTTTTTTGACACTTGGTGCACCAATTATTGTTCTTTTCTGGACCATAGGTTCTATATTTAGAAGGTCTGGAACAATTGTAGTTGTTGCATCTACTGGTCGTAAAACTCCCTGATTAAACTGCAGATATAATTAATTTCTTCATAGGTAAGTTCGGGAAACATGGGAAGAGATAGGATAGATTTGGCAAGCTGTTCGCTTATCGGAAAATCTCCTTTTTTATAACCCATTGATTTGTAAGCTTTTTGGAGATGAATAGGAGTTGGGTAATGGATTACGGTTTTCACACCTTTTTCTTTTAGGAATTTACCTAAATCATCTCTTCTTTGAGCTTGAATCATATATATATGGTATACATGATATGCGTATTCCATTTCTTTTGGAAGAGTTATTTGTGGAATAGATGATAGAAGTTTGTTATATATGTTTGCGTGTTGTCTTCTTTTTTGAGTGAAATCATCAAGATGTTTTAGTTTTACATTGAGGATTGCTGCCTGAAGTGTATCGAGCCTGCTTTTGTATCCAAACATTGCATGTACATATTTTTTAATTGATCCATCATTCCGTAAGTACTCGAGTTTTTCTTTGATTTCCCAATTATTTGTTACTACTGCTCCACCGTCTCCAAATGCACCTACATTTTTTCCCGGATAAAAGGAAAAAGCTCCTGTTTTACCGGCAGGAACTTTTTTTCCTTTATATTTTGCACCGTGTGCCTGACAACAATCTTCAATAATAATTAGGTTGTATTTCTTGGCAATAGCAATAATCGGGTCCATATCTGCTGGTTGTCCGTATAAATGGACCGGAATAATAGCTTTTGTTCTCTTGGTTATCGCGGCTTCTATTTTTGTTGGGTCAATATTGTAGCTTTTAGAATCTACGTCGACAAATACTGGTTCTGCGCCTACGTTTGATACAGTCATTGCTGTGGCAATGTAACTATTTGGCGCAGTAATTACTTCATCTCCTCTTCCTATTCCATGTGACAAAAGAGTAAGAAATAACGCATCTGTTCCAGAATTTAATCCAACTGCATATTTCTTGTTGCAAAAGGCAGCAAAATTTCTCTCAAACTGCTCAAGAGGTTCTCCATCAATAAATACAGCATTATCGAAAACTTGCTCAATTACCTCTATAAATTCTTTTTTATACATTTTATTTTGCCTTTTTAAATCAACAAAATTTATAATCATGGGAGTATAATAGCACAAGAAAAGTTTGAAACCAAGAAAAAAAGAATAGTCTTAATCTTCGTTGATTTTTAGAATAACGTATGTTACGCTCGTTACTATGCTTAAAACCAAGTATAAAAACATTTTCGATCATCAAGATTCTTACTGGTGGTATAAGGGTATGGCAGCAATTAATATACTTCTTCTTAAGAAATATCTCCCCAAAAAAAATAATCTTAAAATATTGGATATTGGTTGTGGTACCGGTGCTGCCTTGCTTTATCTCTCTGACTTTGGTGACGTAATAGGAGTTGATAAATCAGATGAGGCGTTAAAATTTGCAAAAACACGAGGGAAGGTGATGAAGGGAGATATTGCATCACTTCCGTTTAAAGATGATACATTTGATCTTGTAGTATGTTTGGATGTGTTGTACCATGAATGGGTACATACAAAAAAAGCATTTTTAGAAATAAAACGAGTGGTTAAGCCGGGAGGGATTGTGTTGATACGAGAGCCGGCATTTGACTGGTTTCGAAGCAGCGAGGACATTGCCTCCCAAACAAAGCATAGATTTACAACAAACGAACTAAAAAGAGAGTTAATGCAGTCATTTGACATAGTAAAGCTTACGTATCTCAATTTTTTTCTTTTTCCAATTGCGTTTCTTAAACGCTTGCCCGAAATTATAGGTATTAAAAAGAAAAAAGGAATAAGCGATGCATCTTCCATCTCGCCAGTGTGTAATAACATACTATTTTATATTTTCCTAACCGAACCCATGGTGCTTAACTACATCAATTTTCCATTTGGTACATCAGCGTTGTGCGTGGCAAGGAAAAAATGATACGCTTACATATGTTCAAAATTGTAGGGAAAAGAGTTAAAGCAATCTCTGCAAATTCTCTCAAAAATTTTTTAAAAGAAAATTTCTTGATTCTTGTTATCATTCTACTCGCGTTTGGCCTCAGAGCTTTCGGTGTCTACCCCGGTTATCCGCAAATTCATCCGGACGAAGGAACCAGTTATTATACAGCGATACATCTTTTATATAATTGGTTTGAGCCTGGCAGATTTGACTATCCTGCAGGAATGCCTTTAATTCATGCATTGATTTACGTAGTTTTATTCATCCCTATTATGGTGGGAAAGACTATCCTAACAAATCCCCAAAGCATTATTGAGCTTTTGTTTAATCCATCACATTTTTTTACCCAGTATAAAGATGCAATTTTTGGCTTAAGAGATATTAATGCCTTTTTTTGGTCAAGGTATATAGCGGCAACATTTGGAACACTGGCTGTGGGAATGGTATACATAACTGCCAAGAGATTATTCAACAGAGAGGTAGGTCTTTTTGCCGCAGTTTTTTTAGCGTTTAATTTTCGTCATGTCCTTGGTAGCCATTTTGGTCTTCCCGATGTGCACAATAGCTTTTTTGCCATGCTTACGTTGTATGCGTCTGTGTTGCTATTTGAAAAAAATACCAGGAAAAGATACATATTTGCGGGAATTGCCGCAGCGATTTCTTTTTCTTTAAAATATCAACCGTTTGCTTTTTTACCTTTTTTTCTCACGCACATTATTTGGGCGTTTAGAAAAAAGAGCGTATGGTACATCTTCCATTCCAATATGATTCTTGCGGGCATATGTTCGATAGCTACGTTTTTAATTATTAACCCGTATTATATTTTTAATATCGGCGAGGCAATGTATCAAAATAGCAGGGACTACTTGCGGTATCAAATGGGTATCCTTCATTTTAGAGTCTACCCTTATTTCTACTTATTTCATTGGGGTATTGGAGAGTTGCCATTCATTTCGATTCTTGGAGGTTTAATAGCTATGTTATTCAAAAGTCCCAAAAAGTTTATCCTTCCATTTTCGTTTGCATTTGTTTTTATGTTTGTTATGACTGTCTATAGTAATGGCGGTATTTATCCTCGTAACTTTACTACGGTTATGCCATATCTTATGATATTTGCTGGTTATTTAATGTACATACTCCACGTTATTCTTAGAAAATTTTTGAAAAAAGGCGTAAGTTTAAACATGATTATTATGCTTCTTATTGTTATAAATTTTTCTCCCGCTAAGGATTCGTTTATTTCAAGTTATGAGTATTCCAAACCTTGGACTTTTGTTCCGCTTTCTAAGTGGCTTGACAAAAATATACCAAAGGACGTCTTTATACGAAATTACCTGTTGTTTCTTCCTTACAAAACAGTTGCAGGTTTAAGAGAGAAAAATGTTACACAATTAGAGTGGAGTTATGATAAGGGACCCAATTCACTTGCTGAGTTTCAGGAAGAAGGAGCTGATTTTTCAATCATAAACTCATACATCTATCAAAGCGGAATCTACCAATGGAGAGAATTTTCAGATTCTAAAATGTACTTAAAGTACAATACTGTTCCGTTTGACTATTTAGAAAATTCGTTTTTGGGTCTGGCTGTAAAAGAACTTATGCAATATACGGTTTTTGAAGCATATAAACAGTGGCAAGCACAGGAAACCAGTAATTATGTTGTATTTAAAATTCCCTCAAAACCCAAAGAGATTGGAAATAAAATTCTAAGTTTTACATTCGACAAAAAAGAAACCGCATGGAAATTAAGAAGCACTTTGGGTTTTGATCCTATTAAATCTGTTTGGGACGGAATGACAGGCAGAACGGAAAAAGGTTCAATAAAAATATCCGGAACAGGGAACCGTACTGTTCCTTCCAGGGTAGGAGGCTCTCCAATTCAAATTACAGGGGGAAAGTTATATACGGTCACGGGTTGGGTAAAAAACTCTCCTCCTAAATTTCATATATATCCAGAAGAAGATGGATATCTTCGATTAGATTTTTATAGAAGTAATAACGAAAAAGAGCTTGATACGCTAGGATTATTAGGCGTTGCCATTTCGCAAAGGGCAAAGGTGACAACAGATGGCGAATGGATACAAGTACAAGTAAGTATGGTTGCTCCCAAAGATGCAAAGTATCTTACCATTAGCTTTCAACCCACAGAAAGCATACTTTACAATCTTTATTTAGATGATGTTGATTTATACAAAACAGATAACATTCCCAGTGAGCCATTTAAAGAAATTCCATATATAAAATCCACGATTCCGAAAGAAAGCCTATATTTTAATGGTTTTCTCTAGCTGTAATGAGAAAAATTAAATCCTTTTTCTATCCTAAAGGACAATTCAGCGTTTTTAGAACTGTATTGGTTCTCATTTTTTTACTGGGATTTGTGCTAAGAATTATCGGGACAAATCCGGGATATCCTCCTACTCATCCTGACGAGCCGGTAATGTATGCTACATCTGCGTATTTGGTTGTTAACAATACACTTGATCCATTTTTAGCCCCCACATATAGATTTCAATATCCCGGATTATTCATATATCTTTACGCATTTCTTTTTAAGTTTATATTTATTCCTTTAAGCGTATTTACATACGCAGTATTACTTCCGGAGGAAGTATCCAGAAATATCTACCGTATGCAGGAGTTTGTTAACAATGTTGTTGTAGGAACAGGATATATAAACGCGATGTTTTGGGCAAGGTATATAACAGCGTTTGTAAGCTTCTTTTCTGTTCCATTAACGTATCTGATAGGAAAGAGAATGTTTAATACGTACGTTGGATTACTCGCCGCATTCTTTGTCGCCGTAAACTACCGTCATGTTTTATCAAGTCATTTTAGTCTACCTGATGCTCCAAATGCTACCCTTGCTTTGCTTGTTTTGTATGTATCACTTCTTGTCTACAAGAATCCCACTCTTCGAAATTATCTCATTTTAGGAATTTCACTTTCTTTGTCTCTAGCAACGAAACTATATGTTTTTTCAATAATTGCATTTTTATTAACTCATCTTCTTGTCCTTCTTAAAAAGAAGAACAAGCAACCTGTCTTTAAGAGATTTTTTTCGTTACATTTTTTACTTTCCCGGGAAAACAAAAATTTTTTGTATGCGGGATGTCTCTCTGTTGTTATATTTTTCTTGCTTAACCCATTTCTTGTTTCCTACCTACATGTAGCAAAACGTACTCACCAGCTTAATAATTTGCGATATGGGTTATTCTATCCACCGTTTGAAATAATATTTCCACCACTTTGGTATTTGTATGAAATAGGTTTCGGAGAAATGATGTCAATTCTATTTCTTGTGGGGGTTTTGCTTTTGATTGTAATCAGAAGATATTGGATTAATGGTATATATTTATCATTGTTTATTCTATTGCCCTGCGCTATTCTTTTTTATTTTTCTCATGGAGCAGCGTATGTTCGCAACTTCACCAGCATTGTTCCTTTCGCAATTATTGTAGGGGCGCTTACACTTTGGACAATTTTTGACAAGGTTTGGGGATTTTTTACGAGGAACAAAAAATATTATCTTTTTACACTTATTGTAATAGCCTGTATAGTTTCATACGGTCAGGTAGTTAACTCCTTAAAACTTGATTATTTTGCTATCAAACCATGGAATTCTACGTGCATACAGCAATGGATGGATGAAAATATAAAGAAAGGTGATGTTGTTGCAGTTAACAATCTTGTGCCCAAGAGCAAAAATGAAGGGGTTTCTTATGTTGTTTTTGGCAATACTGAAAATTATAAAAATGACTTTACGTCAACAGCGCTACAAGAAGAAAAAATTGACTATGTTGTAGCGGACATAGAGTATTTGCGTGGGCGGTTTAATTGGTGGGTTTCTTCCAGTGATATCTATTGGGGTCAACCCGTGGCTTTATTCGATAACTCATTTGATGGATTAGCACTGAAAGAACTTAGCAGATATATTGTAAAAAGTTGTATCCGACCGTGGCAAAGCCCAGGAGACAACTACATCGCGATTAAGATCCCGCCGCCTGTCTTATCAAATGATCTAGAGTTGATTAATGACCACAATTTTATGTATCAATCTCTTAAAATAATAAAGTTTTCATCTTTATACCCAAGCTTTGGTCCTGATGAAGTCGTTGTGATTCATTCAAGCGATTGCCTGGTTGATTCTTGTCTTAAGATTAGAGGAAAAAGTATATCTCCGGCACGCAATAAAATAGTAATTGAGGATCGTATTCCTGTAGTAGCTGGAAAACGGTATGTTGTAAAAGGCAAAATAAGATCAAAAAACGAGATTGGAGCAGAATCCAGAGACGGATTTCTTCGTATCGACTATTACAGTAGTAAAGTTATTTACAGTACAAAGCGGGGGATGCTTGCGTCCATTTCTAGACGGTATTATGGTGACGGTTCATGGAAAGAATTTCAGGTTTCTCAAGTTGCCCCAAACGGCGCCGCATATATGCAGGTTAGTTTTCAGGTGGAAAGATATGATAAGACATTTTTTCTTGACGAAGTGAAAGTATATCGGATACAACAAGACCCATCAGATACGGAAATACAAGCATCGAACAAAAAAGAAATTGATAATGTTGTGTTGTACCCGCTTTCACTGTTGTAGTTTTTTTGATCTGTTTTATGTTAACAAATAAAAAAATTTCAATTACTCTTCCAGCGTATAATGAAGAACAGACTATTGAGCAGGTGGCAAGGAATGCTTTACACGCTGTTTTAGGGTTGACCAGAAAATACCAAATCTTACTTGTTAATGATGGTTCTTATGATAAAACCGGAGAAATTATGAATAGGATTAAAAAAGAATTCGGAAGCAATATTTCCGTAGTTCATCATAAAAAAAATAAAGGATTTACCGGAGCAATGAAATCATGTTATGAGAATGCAAACGGCGACTTAATTTTTCTTGGTCCCGCGGACGGCCAGTTTGATTATTTAGAACTTACATTATTTATTGAAGCAATTAAAGATAATGATATTGTTGTTGCATATAGAGCCGTTAATCAAGAAGGGTTTATTCGAAAATTCTACTCATTCCTTTTTCATTTAATTACGAAACTTCTTTTTGGAATAAGATTGAGAGAGTTTTCAAGCTGCATTCTATATACTAGGGAAGTAAGAAATTCCATTTCAATAACCTCTGATCCGTTTTCCTGTTTATTTTTACCGGAATTTATTTATAGGTCAATGAAAAAAGGATATAGGATTGGAGAAGTCCCAATACATTTTTATAAACGAAAAGGGGGGGTACGAAAAGGGACAAATTTTAGAATGATAGTAAAGACCTTGTTTGAGATAACCAAATTCTGGTTTGATATTAGATTAAGGCGAGTTCGCTAAAACAAATACTCCATAATCTACAATTCCTCCACGCTGTCTGTATGCTTTCTTGATTGTGAATTTTTTTTTAAACATTACATTATAATCTTGAAAATTGCGAATATGATGTCCTTCGTCAAAATAACGAAGAAGACGACCTGGGAAATTTATTGCGTCTATAGGCGGAATTGCTTCAATAATTAAGGCTTTCCCATTTTTCCTTAGAATTCTTTTCATATGAAGAAGGACATTTGTTGACACATTATTATTCATGTGATGAATAACTCCTACAATTAAAATTGCATCAAATGAATTACTTGGAAAGGTGATTTTATCACCACTCATTGTTATAAACTTATAAGGATACTTTTTCTTGGCAAAATCGATCAGGTTTTGATCTATATCAATACCAATATAATCTGCATTTGAAAAATATTGAGAAAGAATTCCTGTTCCACAACCAATATCAAGAATTTTTGTGTTATTTCTTATCGGCAACTCTTTACGAATTATTTTTTTTAAGATAAGGTAATTTGCCGTTATAAATCGTATAATAAATTCTTTTAATAAAATTGTACCATCGTTTCTTGAATAGAGCATAACAATATGAGACAATTATAAATATTCTATACAAGAAATTCAAACGAGATTAGAACGTATTTATGGAAAAAACTCAGAAATCTTTTATAAATGTAGCACTCGTTGGTTATGGATATTGGGGCCCAAACTTACTTAGAGTTTTTAGCGAGTGCGATGCTGTAAAAGTACTCTGGTGTTGTGATAAAAGAGTAGAAAGATTAAAGATTGTAAAAAGAAAATTTCCCGCTGTAAAAACAACGAGAAAAATAGAAAACATTTTACAGGACGACAAGGTAGATGCGGTAATTATAGCAACCCCATTGTCAACACATTTTATACTGGCAAAAAAAATACTGTTATTTAACAAGCATGTATGGTTAGAAAAACCAATGACTGAAAATTCTGCCCAAGCTGCCCAGCTTATTGCGTTGGCAAAATCTAAAAATAAAGTATTATTTGTGGATCACATTTTTCTGTACACACAACCAGTTTCTTACTTAAAAAAAATAATCGATGAAAACGTAATTGGAAAAATATATCATCTGGATTCTTCCCGAATTAATTTAGGATTATTTCAACCGGATACAAACGTGATATGGGATTTAGCAATTCATGATATAACAATTATGCTTTACCTTTTTGGTAAAAATCCTAAGAGTGTTTTCGCGTTTGGTAATTCTCATATTAGAAAAGGACTTGACGATACTGCTTACCTACGTTTTACATTTGACAAAAAAACTTCGGCTTATATCCGAGTGAGTTGGTTGTCTCCGCTTAAAATTCGCAGAACTATTATTAGTGGTAACAAAAAAATGATTTTATATGATGATTTAGAAACATCAGAAAAAGTAAAAATTTATGACTACAGAGTTTCGATCAACAAGAATTACAAGCCGTGGTCTTCTACTTCTGGATATCAATATAGAACCGGTGACATTCATACACCGGCATTGGAAAATAAAGAGGCGCTAAAAACCGCATGTGAGCATTTTATCGACTGCATACTCAGGAATAAAATACCTTTAACCAGTGGTGAGGCCGGATTGAATTGCGTAAAAATTCTTGAAGCAGCTTCATTTTCCTTGAAAAATAAGGGCGCAGAACAAATACTATGAAAATGTACGGGAAGCAAGTTCTTGTAACAGGCGGAGCAGGTTTTATAGGGAGTAATTTGGTACGAGCTTTGTTAGCAAAAAATAATTCCGTTTTGGTGGTAGACAACTTTTCTGTTGGATCTATCAATAATTTAAAAGATGTAAAGGCAAATAAAAATCTTAAAGTAATCAATGCGGATATTTTGCATAAGCGCACGATGGAAAGTCTCACAAAAGGAATAGATGTTATTTTTCATTTGGCTGTTGTGTGCTTGAGAGTATCGTTTAAAGATCCGTTTCTTGTTAATGAGGTAAATTCCACTGGAACTTTATCCATGCTGTGGGCAGCACATAAAGCAAATGTAAAAAAATTTGTATATTGTTCGTCTTCGGAGGTATATGGTACTGCGGTAACGGCACCAATGAGTGAGATGCATCCTTTACGACCAACTACGATTTACGGCGCCAGCAAGTTGCAGGGCGAGATATACACAAAATGTTTTAACGATAATTTTGGATTACCCACAGTCATTGTGCGGCCGTTTAATACGTACGGATATCATGAACATGTCTCAGGTCCATATGGTGAAGTGATTCCTCGATTTGTTATACGGATAAAAAATAATTTATCGCCAATTATTTTTGGTGACGGTAAGCAGACTCGTGATTTTACGTTCGTTACAGATACGGTGGTTGGCATGATTATGGCCGCGGAAAACGATAGACTAAATGGTGATGTGGTAAACATCGCGCGAGGACATGAAGTAACGATTAATGATGTGGCAAAAACCATAATAAAGCAGCTTAATAATGAAGTAAAGATTACATACGTGTCCCCTAGGCCATCTGATGTTAGAAGACATTTTGCTGATATTACTAAAGCAAAAAAAATCTTGAATTTCATGCCGAAAATTTCTATTGAAGAAGGTCTTGAGATGTATTTAGCATATCTTGAAAATGAAAAGATAGATTTTAAGACAGCGTTAAAACCTGTTCCGGAAAGGAATTGGTAAACAATGATTGTTCCTCTTACAAAACCATTTCTTGACAGGAATGAAGAAGAAGCAGTGGTAAAGGTTTTGCGCAGCGGATGGCATACGCAAGGGCCTCAAGTGGAAATATTAGAAAAAGAGTTTTGTGCTTATACAAAAGTAAAACATGCGGTAGCGGTTTCAAGTTGTACAACCGGACTTTATTTGTCGCTTTTGATAGCAGGAATCGGAAAACATGATGAAGTGTTGGTTCCATCTTTCACTTTTATTGCCACCGTCAACGTAATCGTTCAGGCAGGAGCAGTTCCCGTATTTGTTGAAGTTGACAGAAACTCATTCAATATAGATCCAAACCAACTAGAAAAAAAAATTACAAAGAAAACAAAGTCAATTATAGTCGTTGATCAAGTTGGAAATCCATGTGATCTTGATAGAGTAAAAAAAATTGCAAGAAAACATGGCCTTTTTATTATCCAGGATGCGGCATGTTCGCTTGGGTCATTGTACAAAAATAAAAGAATTGGAGGATTGGCAGACGTAACTTGTTTTAGTTTTCATCCTCGGAAAGTAATAAGCTCTGGCGAGGGAGGAATGATTACTACCAACATAAAAAGTATTGCACAACAAGCCAAAATACTGCGTACGCATGGAGCGTCGATATCAGATTATAAGCGGCACAACACAATAAAAATTACAGCGGAGTCATATAGTGTTGCAGGATTCAACTATCGGTTAACAGATATTCAAGCAGCAATTGTAATTGCCCAGATGAAAAAACTCCCCAGTATTATAAAAAAACGTACGTATCTGGCAAATAGATATACTAATTTTCTCGCATCTATTAGAAGTATTCGCACGCCATATACTCCTTCGTATGCGATTCCCAACTGGCAGTCATATATTATTACATTGCTTCCTGGCGCATCGTTATTACAAGAAGAACTAATGCAAAAACTGCTAGATCGGGGAATTGTTACTCGTAGGGGGGTCATGGCCTGTCATCTAGAACCATATTACAAAAATAGTATTAGAAACTGTTCGCTTCCTATTACGGAAATGCTTACAAAAAACACGGTAACCTTACCTCTTTTTCCTGAGTTGACTGTTAAACAGCAAGATTATGTGATAGGGTCACTTAAACTACTTCTGAAATGAAAAAAACAAACACCCCCATTTTTTTTATCGGAGGAAAAGATAGAGGACTGTCTGTTATTACCTGCATGTTGGAGATGAATGAAAACCTGGTTGGAGGATGTATCCTTAATGAGGATATTCATGAGCACGAAAAAAAATCAGAGCAAATCGAAAAGTTATTACAATCAAAAAAAATCCCCTATTTGTTGACTAAGTCGGTTAAAACAAAAGAGCAGATTACTTTTATAAAAAATCGAAAGCCAAAACTAATAGTTGTAGTTGGATGGCGGTCCATTATTCCGCCGGAAGTTTTATCAATTCCGGTTTTTGGATGCGTGGCAATACATGAATCTCTCCTTCCAAAATATCGAGGATTCGCCCCTGTAAATTGGGCGGTAATAAATGGAGAGAAACAGACAGGGACTACGCTGTTTTTTTTGGATGAGGGCCTAGATAGTGGAGATATTGTCGCACAAAAAAAAATTAAGATCTCTTTATATGATTCTGTTTGGGATGTATATAAAAAGACGAGCAGCGAAACTCTAGAGCTTTTTAAGCAGTATCTTCCTCTACTAAAAAAAAACCAGGCACCACGCAAAAAACAATCCGAAGAGATCGCAACATATACGTGCGCTCGAACCCCCAACGATGGACTTATCAATTGGAATAATTCGACTCTGGGAATATATAACCTTATTCGTGGTTTACATTACCCTTATCCTGGAGCTTTTACATATTACAAGGGCAAAAAACTTTTCATATGGAGAGCATCAATACCCACGCAACGAATGTATGTCGGAAGAATTCCTGGAAAGATCGTATCTTTGATCAAAAGGATTGGAGTTGAAGTGCTTACCGGTGATGGAATTATATTGCTCGAACAGGTGCAGTTTGAGAACCAGAAAAAAGTCAATGCTTGTGAAATTATTTCTTCAATTAAAGATTCGTTGGGTTGACTTATTTTTCACTGTATATTTGACATTTATCCATTGTTAAGATAAAGTGTTACAATAAATTTATGACTAAAGTTAGCAGGAAGTATCAGGATCGCGTCCGAAAACGCTTATTGGAAAGTGCTGATGTTAAAAAAAAAGTAGCGCAAGATTGTCTGGAATCAATTTTAGCCGCAACACAGCTGATAGTTGATACATTTGAATCCGGTGGTAAGGTAATGATTTGCGGAAATGGCGGTAGTGCAGCCGACTCTCAACATATGGCTGGCGAACTGATTTGCGTTTTAAACAAAGCGTTTGATAGACCCGGTCTTCCTGCCATTGCTTTAACTACCGATACCTCTATTTTAACAGCGTCAGCCAATGACATGGGTTTTGAAAATGTCTACAAACGTCAGGTTCTCACGTTAGGCAGGCCCGGTGATCTTTTGATTGCTATTTCAACCAGCGGTAATTCTCCAAATATACTTGCCGCGGCCCAAGCAGCCAGGGAAGCTTTGATACATACAATAGCCCTAACCGGCAAGGAGGGTAAACTACAAAAAATAGCCGATATAGCAGTATGTGTCCCGAGTAACATGACTCAATGCATTCAAGAATCCCATATAGCCATAGAACATATAATCTGTGAGTTGGTAGAACATCATTTCTTTGGTTCAAAAATAGGTAAAAATAAGGCATGGTTATAAGCAGAACTCCCTTTCGAATTTCTTTTTTTGGCGGAGGAACAGACTATCCTACCTGGTATAAAAAATATGGCGGTTCTGTTTTGGCTACTGCTATAAATAAATATTGCTATCTCTCAGTAAGATACTTACCACCATTCTTTGAACATAAATATAGTATTGTTTATTCCAAGATTGAAAGCTGTGATGAAATCGATGAGATCGTCCATCCTTCCGTGCGGACGGTTCTACAATATCTCAAGATAAATCAAGGTTTGAAAATTCACCATGACGGTGACTTGCCTGCCCGAAGTGGATTAGGCTCCAGCTCAGCCTTTACTGTTGGGCTTTTAAATGCTTTATATGCACTTGGAGGTAAAATGATCAATAAAAAGCAATTAGCCAAAGAGAGTACTTATATTGAGCAAGAGGTTTTAAAAGAGACAGTTGGATCACAAGATCAAGTGTTAGCATCGTATGGAGGATTTAACCTGATTACTTTTCATACAGATGGGGAAATAACACTAAAACCCATGACCATCTCTTCCAAACGTGTTGAAGATCTGCAAAAGCATTTAATGCTTTTCTATACAGGAATAGCGCGGACAGCCTCTGACATTGCTAAGAGTTATGTCAATAATATGAAAAGTAGGCAAAAACAGCTGGATCGTTTGCAGGAGCTGGTATCAGATGCTTTTGAGCTTCTTAATAGCAGAAAAGATATAAAAGATTTCGGCAAACTTTTAAACGAATCTTGGCAAATCAAACGAACACTTAGTTCTACAGTCTCTAATCCCAAAATAGATGAACTTTACAAAAGAGCTTTATCAACAGGAGCTTTAGGAGGAAAGCTAACCGGTGCAGGTGGCGGGGGTTTTCTACTTCTTTTTGTTCCACCTTCCCATCAAGCTAAAGTAAGAAAAGAATTCAAAAAACTTATTTATGTTCCTTTCAAATTTGAGCGTGAAGGATCTCAAATAATTTTTTTTGATCAGCAGGAGAATTATTCTTTTTAAGACATATGAGTTTTTTTAAAAATAAAAAGGTGTTAGTTACAGGCGGGACCGGCTTGATTGGTAGACCATTAGTTGAGAAGCTTATAAAAGAAGACGCCAAAGTAACAGTAGTCTCTTTAGATGATTCCAGTCTGGCACCAAAAGGAGTTACGTTTGCGAGAGTTGACTTGCGGGAATTTAACAATTGTATGGATGTCTGTAAGGGTAAAGATATAGTTTTTAATTTGGCAGGTATTAAAGGTTCTCCCATGTTGAATCAGAAGAAACCGGCCAGCTTTTTTGTTCCCACCATTTCTTTTAATACCAACATGATGGAAGCTAGCCGTCGTCGAGGGGTTCCTAGATTCTTATATGCTAGCACAGTCGGTGTATATGCGCCTGCTGAAATTTTTCATGAAGATGATGTATGGAAAACTTTTCCTTCAGAGAATGACCGTTTTGCCGGCTGGGCCAAAAGAATGGGTGAGATACAAGCTGAAAGTTATAAAATTGAATACGGATGGGATAAAATCTCTATAGTAAGGCCAGCAAATGTGTATGGTCCATATGACAACTTTGATCCCAAAACCGCTATGGTTATTCCTTCGCTAATACATCGAGCTATGTCCGGAGAAAATCCATTAACTGTTTGGGGTGATGGAACGCCCGTCAGGGACTTTATTTATTCCAAAGACGTAGCAGAAGGCATGATGTTGGTAGTAGAAAAAGGAATCAATGTACCAATTAATCTAGGAAGCGGAACAGGGATTACCATTAAAGAAATCGCGCAAACGATTGCAAAAAATGTTCCTCATGGGAAAGTTAAGATAGTATGGGACAAAAGTAAACCTACGGGAGATGCTAAACGCTTAATGGATATAACCAGGGCCAAAAAATTATTAGGCTTTAAACAAAGGTACTCATTAGAAGATGGTATTAAAGAAACAATTGAATGGTATATAAAAAATAAAGATAATTTAGATAAAAGATACAATGTCTTTTACGAGAATAAAACTTAATAACCGGAATATCAAAAAGTATCGTGAGGGTTTCTAGGCGAGTTTATTTAGAATCAATTATTTTTCGTACCTCTTTTGCAGATTCAATACAATTTGCAATCTTTCCCGCAAATACGGTAGTAATTTTCCTGTTTATTTGTTGCACATGGTGGAGGCGTTCGTCTGTTGCTTCTTTGTTAGGCAACACTGCTCTTATAGTGTACATGGAACCTACGTGTCTTGCTTTTTTAATCATGGGAATAAAAATTGCTGCGCTATCAATAAATGATTGATAGTTGGTTATTGGAGGATTTTTAATAATTTTGGCATTTAACAACGTTTTGTATTTGTTAGGAATGACAGGGTGTATTCCGACATTCATTTGATGAACGGCGTGAACAACATTTCCCATTAAAAAGCAAGACGATTTTCCATAGGGGTCTATACAAAAGAAAGGACCATCCATAATGATAATACTTTTGTTTTTAAATTTATTTGGAAGCTCAACAATTATTTTTTCACAGAGTTGGTACTTATATCTTCTCCGTTTTGTTTTATATCTAGAAAGAAGATTATTAATGGAAGCATACGTGCATATAACTGTATGGTCATATAAGTTTAGATAGCTTGAGTTAGCTTTTTTATTAAGTAATACTCGCACATTTTTTCCTTTCAACCGTTCCCAACAAGTTCTATATAGAATTTCTGGATCAATAGAACTTTCTTTAACTTTTATACAAAGATCAATAGTTTTTTTATCGATAACACCAGGATTTTTATATGAAAATTCTAACGAAAACTGTTCCAAAAATCTAATAAACTTATCAGCCGGAGTAAGACTATTTTCTTTTGCGATACAGTAAAATCGTTCAATAGAGTCAATGACTGCATCAGGATATTCTTTTTTAAATTCCTCAGTAGATTTAAGAGATGAGATAACAGTTTCGGGGCTGCGGGGATAATGATAGCCTTTGTGGAGCCTAAGTTGATTTACTGCCGATGCAGACGTTAAGATGTCATCTTGCATTTCGATTAGGTCTACGATATATTTATCAGCAAGATAGAGGGCAGCAGTAATTCCATAAATTCCACCACCAATAACAGCTATTCTCTTTTTCATTTGTTATAATAAAAGGAAAAGTTTATGGCCGTCATAAAAGTGTTACAACGTAGAAGATTATACATTAAATTTTGGGATTAACCAATAAACCACTGCTCATGTAAAAATATGAACAATATTGCCTTGGTAGGTTTAGGAGTTTGGGGGAAAAAACTACTTAGAACTTTCTCAGAGATATGTAGCATAGGATTTGTTTGTACAACCGGCAAAGATGAAAATATTTCTTGGTTGAAAGATAATCATCCTGGCATTTTGCATACAACAGACTATGAAACACTTCTTGCAAGAGACGATATTGATGCTGTTATTATTGCCACGCCAATTAACACTCATTATATGCTTGCGAAAAAAGCACTTAAGGCAAATAAACACATATTTCTCGAAAAACCCTTAACGAATAATATTTTAGAAGCAGAAGAACTTCTTGATTTATCAAAAAAAAACAAAAAATTGCTTTTTGTGGGGAATGTTTTCTTATATCACAGTGCATTTCAAGAAATAAAAGACATCTTAAATGGTCAAAAAATTGAATATATCTATGCATCATGGGAAAAATTTGGTTCGTTTGGAGAAGACTTATTATGGAATCTCCTTCCTCATGATTTAGGGATAATTTTCTTGTTAATGGGATATCCAAGCAAATTTGAGATTATTGAACAGAAAGGTTTTATTACAGATATTGATATTCTTGTTTTACGTTTAAAATATGAAGATGGAAGGAGTTGTCTTTTGCAATATAATAGAATAGCTGATAAAAAAAATAAAAGATTGACCATAATTACCGATACGATGAGTTTTGCTTGGAGCAACAATGACCTTTTTACCATAACTAAAGAAAATTTACAAAACACGCTTACTCATTCAAGTGATAAAGATCCTTTAGTGCTGGAAGCTCAAGAATTTTTGTCTTTACTTGAAAAAAAAGAATATAGAAATGATCTTTCTAATCTAGACCTTGATGTTGTAAGATTGCTTTCTGCTATTAATAATAGTTTAACTAAAGAATAACTATGGAAGAACCATTTACATCTGATATTGAGCAAAGAATTGCTCAGCTTGTTCGTAATTCTCAGGCGTTCCTATGTCTATGAAATTGTTATTATCCCTATATCCATAAAATCCTTTACCAATCCAAATAGGGAATACCTCATGTTCTAAGGATAGTTTTTTTTCTTGAAGCAGTTGTTCAATTAGCTTTTTTTTAATTAAATAAATTCCTGCATTAATCAATCCTGTTCCAGCTTTTTTTTCTTGAAATCCAATAATACCATTATCACTTCCAAGTTCAACTTTTCCAAAACTACTTGTGTCTAAAACCGAAGCAAGAACTATGCTTGCATTGGAATATTCTTCTCTATGAAACTTATAAAATTTTTCAAAATCCACAACGCAGAAAGAATCTCCATTCATAACTAATATTGTTTCGGAATTTAAGAGCGGGAGAGCATTTCTCAGGCTACCTGCTGTGCCTAAAGGTTTTTGTTCTTGTGAGTAAAATAGACGAAGATTTTTATACTTCTTCCCGAATGTTTTCTCAATCTGATCACTTAAGTATCCTGTACAAAGAACGATGTTTTTAAAATTAGCTTGATTTAGTTGGTGTAGTAAATATTCTAAAAAAGGATGATCTTTAACTTCTGCTAAAACCTTAGGCTTTTGGTCTACCACTGATCGAAGTCTGGTTCCATGTCCTCCTGCTAAAATTGCTACAGTAATTTCTGAAAGATTAGTCATTTCTATATATTGATGTTTTATACCAATCAACTGTTTTTTTTATTCCTATTTCAATGGAAGTTTTAGGCGAAAAACCTAAAATATTCCTGGCCTTGTCAATATTAATCAATCTGATGGGGATCATTGTTGGTTTTAAACTGTTAAAAACAATTTTTGGGTTTTTATAATTTTCTACCCTTAGAATTGTTTGTAGAACATACCGAATAGCAGTTGGTTTTCCAGAAGCTATGTTAACTGGATCAAAAGTATTTATTTTTTCCATTGCCAGTAATAATCCATCCACTAAATCCTCAGCATATATAAAATCTTTGATATCATTTCCATCTCCCCATACTTCTAGTGGTGTTTGTTTTTCTATGACTTTTTTAATAAGAGCAGGAATTACATGGGAGCTTTCTAAATCAAAGTGATCATACGGGCCATAAATATTGCCTGGTCTTACTACAATTGTCGTCATAGGATTTTTAATTTTAGTTGAGTACATTTCACACATTTTTTCAGTAAAAAGCTTCATCCATCCAACAGGGAAATATTTCTCATAGAGAGTGTAATTTACGTCATCTTCATCAACTGCATAATCGGTTAAAGGATAAACAGTATTGCTGGAGATAAATAGAAATTTTTTGACATTTGCTTTATGAGCTGCCTCAAGCATTAAAGAGTTCATGATTACATTCGGGGTTACATGAGCTAGGGGAGTTTTTTCGATTACCGCTGCTCCCGATGTATTGGCAGCGCACATAAATACATGGTCAATTCCCCTAACTACTCTTTTACAATCAGCTGGTTTAGTCAAGTCGGCTTTTACAAATTCAACTTTTAAATCTTTAATTTGAGAAGGTTTTTTATGAATGGTTGCTCGAACTGTTGCTCCTTTTTCAAGCAATTTTAATAGTAAGTTAGTACCTATAAAGCCAGCAC
Source organism: Candidatus Levybacteria bacterium RIFCSPLOWO2_02_FULL_37_18 (assembly GCA_001784115.1). Lineage (GTDB taxonomy): Bacteria > Patescibacteriota > Microgenomatia > Levybacterales > UBA12049 > 2-01-FULL-37-20. The sequence continues at coordinate 36,165 of MFPD01000023.1, forward strand.
CTCCAGTTACCAATACTTTTTTACTTTCGAAAAATTGATTCATTACACTCTTTTGCCTAGTTTGTCTCTTGGTGAAAGTATCGGATTTTTTACTGGCCATCTAATTTTAAACTTGGGATCGTCCCATTTAATCGTAAATTGGCTCTCTGGATGATAGTATGAAGATTGTTTGTAATGGTATATATCATATTCAGACAAGACTAGATGTCCATTGCCATACATTGGTGGAATTAAAACTTGAAATCTATTTTTGTCAGATAAAGTAAATGCTTCCCATTTACCGTAATCTTTAGATTTTGGGTTGTTATTTAATGCAACTAGATAAAATTTCCCAAATAAACACTGGACCAGTTTCCAGGTTTTTGCATCCCCATGTATTCCTTTTAAAACCCCCCGTCTACCAGTTGAGATATCGTCTTCAACAAAATGTAAATTTGAAGCTTCTTTTTGATACATAGTTCCTCTTAAATTCTTTGCAATTTCTTGCATGTACTTTTTTTCATTAAATATCTCAACATACTCTCCCCGAAAATCTTCAAAAGGCTCGGGCGAAATTCGTAAAACACCTTCTAATGTTGTTTTAGAGATTTTAATCATTTTTTATTCAACTACAAAATATGACGTGCGGGAAGTGAACCTATGTCTTTTAAGATGAATATTATTCAACCCAAAAACCTCATCTAAAGCCATGGTTTCTCCTGGAGAATCAGGATCATTGAGTTCATCAAAACACAAAATACTCCCCTTTACTAAATGCGGCTTAATGGTTTGCAGACATTTTTTTGTAGGTTTATAAATATCAAAATCAAAAAAAGCCAAAGCCACAATTGTTTCCGGGTGTTCTTTGAAATATGTAATAATTTCTAAATTAGCGTCGCCTTTTATTAGTTCATATTTTTTAATATGCGAAAGCGGATTTTCTTGTTCATGATACTCCATAATTTCTGCTAAATATTCGTAGTAATCTTTAGTTAAGATTAAGTTGCCTTTTTGCATCATCTCTGACTTTCCATCTTCAAGGCTTACTTCCGGAAAACCCGTAAAGGTGTCAAATCCGACAATTTTTCTGTGTCTATTAAATGGATCATAAATTCCTCGGAGTGCTGAAAAAAGTGCTACATTCTGTCCCCATCTTGTACCAAACTCAAAAACAGCTCCGGGGACATCCACAATTAGTTTAAAAATATGATCCATAAAAAGTATACGGGATAAATTTTTAGAATTTATAAAAAGACCTAAATTAGGCATTAATTGATCATCAGGAATAGGACAATTTTTAAAAAGCTCAACAATTTTTTGCCGGATTTTTGTTTCTTTATCACTTTCGTATGCTTTAATTTTAGTTAAATCCTTCTTTGTCATTTTTTAATCCTCAACTATAGCCGGAATGGGTTTTTTACCATTGAAAGCTATAACCCATGCCCAGTACCGTATTCTACCATTTATTAATTCATATTCAAAGATTCTATCTTTTTTTTGTACCGTCCTTATCCTAACCGGTTTCAAAAAATCTCCTTTTTGTATATCTTTCGAAAGCATCGCGGGAGATGGAAAGAAGTTTAGCTTATTACTTAGTGCTTCTTCGACTGTTTTGTAAGCAGCATGGTCAGTAATAGATACAACCCTAATTTTTCCGGTATCTATGTTTATTACTTTACTAGTAAATGTTTTTGCAAGAAGATCAATATCACTTTTTTCCAGCACAAACTCAGTAGACTTTGCGTTTCCCTCTAAATGAATGATGTTAGTTGTTGCAGGTATGGCAACAACAGATGGATGAGAAATTAAAAAGTTTAATATTATTTGGGAGGCAGTCCTATCATATTTTTTAGACAGATTTAAAAATATCTTTGAGTATTTTTCTGTTTTTAAAATAGTACCTGAATTTAGGGGCGTATAGGCGATAGTAGTAATTTTATTTTTTTCGCAGTAGGGAAGTAGATCGTATTCTATTGTCCGCTCAAGCAAATTATATTCTATTTCCAAAGAGACAATTGGTAATGTAGATGCTTTTTGGATATCTTTTAGAAGTCTTTGAGAGAAATTACAAACACCGATATGTCTTATCTTTCCAGCTTTAATTAATTTTTCTAAAGCTTTTAGTGTTTCTTCAATAGGAACAATGGGATTTGGCCAATGGATTTGATAGAGATCGATATAATCAGTTTGTAATCTTTTTAAACTGCCTTCTGCAGTTTTTAAAACATCTTTGTAACTAGAATGTTCGGAAGAGAACTTGGTTGCTATGACAACCTTATCTCGCATTCTCTTGAAAGCTTTTCCTACTAGTATTTCAGAGTAGCCATTATGATAAACTTCTGCAGTGTCAAAAAAATTTATGCTCTTATCTAAGGCCTTTTGCATAAGATACATTAATTTTTTTTCGTCTTTTTGAATATTAGCAACAAAATTAGTTCCCAAACCGATACTGCTTATTTTAATTTTACTTTTACCTAAATTCTTATACTTCATCTTTAAAATACAATTGACGGGATTGGTTTTGAAAAATCATATAAGATCCTCCAGGCTAGGTATTTTTTTAGTTCTCCATAAAAGTCATAGCTATCCAAATAATAATAATCATTCTTTTCTAATAACTTCAGCGGTTTGAAGTAATTATATTTAACAAAAGTTTGAGCAATTGTTAGGGGAGAAGGAATTAAATTATTTTGATTTTTAAAAATCTCAAAGTTATTAAACTTCTTAAATTGCTGTGGTATTTTAATTTTTTCCATGGGTATAGTTTGAACTTTATACTGAAACAACTTATAAAATTGTTGACGTTGTTTTGCTGTCAAATTAAAATCAAAAGAGCCTACATTAGTTTTTAAATGTTCGATGTTATCAGTTCTTGAAAGGAGTATGATACTTTCTAAAGAAGTAAAATATCTAATTAAGATTTGCGATAATGTTTTGTTATATTCCTTCTGTAGGTCATCTAAAAATGCTTGCTGTTTTTTAGTGAAATTTAAGTTTAAATGATTTAATACACCATACCCAATAATAGATATTTTATTTTCTTGATAATAATGTAAGTTTTTCAGAGCTTCATATTGGTTAAAAAGATTAATCTCAATGTGATTGGAAGATATTTTAATTTTTTTTAAGTATTTACTTGTTTGAGCAACCATAGAAATGGAAAAGTTGCAAACACCTATAGCTCTAATATATCCTGCTAAAACAAGTTCTTCTAGGATTGTAAAAGTTTCCTCAAGTTCTACGAAAGGATTTATCCAGTGAATTTGATAGAGATCAATGTAATCAGTTCCTAATCTTTTAATGCTTTCTTTAATGGATCTTTTCAAGCCAAAATGAGTGCAATTGTCCGGGTTTACTTTACTTGATATTACAATCTGTTCCCTTTTTTTCTTAAATGTCTCTCCTAAAATAAATTCAGCATATCCTTCTCCGTAAAGCTCTGCGGTATCAAATAGATTGATACCCCTTTCTAAGGCGAATTGATAGATTTTTTGCCGATTATGAGTTTTATCGGGGTTGTTATTTTGAAAATTGCCTATACCATTTGTTCCAAGCCCAAGTGTTGAGACTCTAATATTAGAAGAACCTAAATTTTTATAAATCATTCGATCGATATCTCCCAACCTTTAAAATCATCAGTTTCTACATTTGTCCTTTTTTTACTTGGTTCAACTTCATCGCTTTGCTCCAGAATTAGATTTTTTATTCTATTTCTAATTCCATTTAATTGATGTGCCATTTTTAGTAAATCATTATAATGCTTAGGGTCCTCTTGCATTTTGTCTTTATTATTCCAAATAAATAAATTCATTTGAGCAATAACAATTATCATTCTGATTAACTTGGCAGAAAGCTTTATCTGTTTTTGGGAGATTAGCATATCAATATCATAAGAAATTTTTTTAATTTCCAAAGCATAACTTTGTTTGTTATCTAATTTAATTTCTTTAATCTGATCAATAGATAACGCATCAATTAAATCAGCAAGAGTCGGCAGATATTTACGATCTGTATTAGTTTTTGTTTTTTTCATACCAGTCGGATTTGAGATACTGTTCTACAGTATTTTTAATACCATCCTCAAGAGAGGTCTTTGCGGCAAATCCAAGTAAGTTTTCTGCTCTTTTCATAGAAAGTACTCGAACAGGGTCACCTGTTGGTTTACTTGTATCCCAACTAAGTTTTGGTTTGGTAGAGATAGTATTGGCAATAGTTTGGGCAATTTTTTTTATCGTTACCCCAATGCCTGCTCCTAGATTAATAGGTACACAAGGTGGGGCTAATTCTTGCGCTAGAAGCATTCCTTCCACAACGTCATCTACAAAGATAAAATCGCGAGTTGCATTACCATCTCCCCAAATCTTTACGGGATTTTCACCACTTACCATCCTGGCAATTAGAGCCGGAATAACTTGAGCTGTTTTGGGGTTAAAATCATCGTGAGGGCCATACACGTTTGATGGGCGAACTATTTTAGGAGCTTGCCAATTATATTCAAGCAAATAGCTTTCCGCCTGTACTTCGCCAATTCTTTTTGCAAGCCCCGGAATACGGTCATTTTGTTTTGGCTGTCCATCCCAGACACTATCTTCAGTTTTCGGTTTATTCGATTGTGGGTAGGCACAAATACTGCTTACAAAAAGAAAACCTTTTACATCATTTTTAAATGCCCCGTCCATTACATTAGTCTGAAAACGAAGCATTGGTACTAAAAAGCTTGCTGCTTTTGTATGTCCTATACCGACAGATCCTTTAATTCCCACAAGATTAAAAACTAAATCCTGACCTTTGGTTATCTTCAAACAATTATCAAATTCTGTCAGATCGGTTTGGAAAAATTTAACTTTTTTGCCAAATAATTTTTCTGCGTACTCTTTTGATTCCAAAGATGCAATGGTTATTTCACAATCATACTGTAAAAGCTTATTTACCATACAAATTCCAATCATTCCCGTACCGCCTGCTACCAAAACTTTTTTTCTTTTATAAAATTTGCTCATTTTAAATTGGTTTCCAAACTATATAAGAGTAACCATCGTGATAAAAAGAACCAAACGTTCTTCTTATATCAAGAATTTTAATTTTCTTTTTTGCCTGAAGACTTTTTAAATAAGGCAGAAAACCTCTTAAGTAATTTCTCTTATCCAAATATTTTACTGCCAAATAATCTAATAAATTATCCTGATTGTAAATTTCGTAAAGTGTCTCCACATTTATACAAGCCTTAGGTTTCTTCTTTAGAAGATAGTTTATAAAAGGTTTAAAATTTTCTCCCAGTTGTTCAAGAGTACCAATAGTTAAAACACCAGAATCTTTATCAAGCCGATATTTTTCATCTGGATTAAAAAGATCAAAAAACTTTGCAGAAATATTTATATTAAGTTTTTCTTTTAAGGTATTAATAATATTTATAGATGATTTTGCCCAATCCAGGCCAACCAATTTCATATTAGGGAAAATTTCTGATGCTGCTACTAAATTTAACCCTGTTCCTGCGCCAAATTCATACAAAGTATTTATTCCTTTGTAATATTTATTGAAAAGATAATATCTCATCACAATTACAAAGTCTGTTTCAAATGAATTGCTTTGAGGATCGATAAAATTATCTTGGAATCTTATGTATTCTCCCTCTTTTACAAATTTAGGAATGAGTTGATTTAAATCATAACCACTTCGTTTAAATTCCGTTAAATTCTCTTCCCAACCTTTTTCCCAATCATTCAGCCTGTGGGGTCCGGAAGTTTTTAAGTTTTTTGAATCTAAGGTTTTAATTATCCGCAAAATTGCCCTATCGTATTCTTTGCCTTCGACGATTTGATATTTAGAATTTGCTTTTGATATTACTTGTTTAGCAAGGGATGGGAAATCATTTTCTTTTGCATTAAAAATTTTAGCAAAAAATTTATAATCTAAATTATATGTATTACATGCTTTTTTCGTATTCATCGGCTTTTAAGAAATCTGTCAATTTTTCTAATAACGTGATTTGATGCTATGCCAATATGTTTATGCATGTAGTTTCTATCTCCATAAATAAAGCAGTGTCCATCTGGCAGCCCAATCCTTAGGAAATCTATCTTAATAGAGTGATCTACTAAGAAATCTGCAACTATTGTTCCTAAACCTCCATACGAAAGATGCTCTTCGAGCGTAAATACAACTTCAAATGGTTTAATAAGTTTTTTTAAAAGCTTTTCGTTTAGGGGTTTAAGTTGATAAATATCGATTACCGCCATATCTAAACCTCTTTTATCTTTTAAATAGTTTGCAATGTCAATAGCTTTATGAGTTATTGTACCTGTTGTGATCAAGCAAGACTTTTTACCAGGTTTGAGCATTACTAAACCATCTGGAATACTATCCATTCTTGATGAGTAAAGATCTGGGAAATTGCCCTTTTCAAAACGAATATAAGTCAACTGAGGCTTAGAATAAGCAAAGTGAGGAAATACTGCAAGATTGAAAAAATCTGTAGCGTTTAAGATTCTCATATGAGGTATGGCTCTCATAATTGCTATGTCTTGGTTGCTATGATGAGTTGGCCCATCAGCTCCATAAGTAAAACCCGGACCAATTCCTGCTATAATTACAGGCAGATTCATAATACTTAAGTCGACTTTAATTTGTTCGTAGCAACGAAGTGTTAAAAAGGTAGAGATTGCGTGCACAAAAACTTTTTTTCCTGAAAGTGCCAATCCTGCTGCGACACTAATCATGTTTTGTTCTGCAACTCCAACATTAATTATTTGTTTAGGTAAACTTGAGTAAAATTTTTGAAAAGCGTAGGCTCCTTGATCAGCATGGAGAAGAATTACATCGTGGTCATGTGAGGCTATTTGGAAAAGCTCTTCAAAAAAGGCATCTCTCATCTCTGTATAAGCAGTATGTGGTTTTAAAAATTTTTTCATCAAACTAACCCTAAGTCCTTTTTAGCTAATTGTATTTGTTCTCCTTTGGGCACTCCATGGTGCCAATGATAATCATTTTCCATAAAAGAAATCCCTTTACCTTTTACGGTATCAGCGACAATAACAGAGGGTTTGGAATTCTTCATTTGCTTAAGTTTTTTAAGCGAATTTATTATTTGTTTGAAATTATGTCCATCTATTTGAATCGTATTCCAGCCAAATGATTTCCATTTCGAAGCCAACGAGAAATTACCTGTAAAGTTCCTTGTAAAAGCGGTAGCAGCAACTTTATTATTGTCAACAATAGCTATTAAATTAGATAATTTTTGTTGTGTAGCAAATGATGCTCCTTCCCAGATAGATCCCTCATTGCATTCACCATCCCCCAATATTACTAAAGTCGAAAAACTTTTTTTATCTAACTTTGCAGATAGGGCAAGTCCACAACCAATTCCAAGTCCATGTCCTAAAGAACCAGATGAGACCTCAACGCCTGGGATAAAATGATCAGGGTGGCCCCCTAAGATTGTTCCATTTTGTCCATGTTTGTCTAACTGCTCTTTTGGAAAGTAGCCTTTATCAGCTAGTACACAATAAAGCGCCAGACATGCATGGCCTTTACTGAAGATAATTCTGTCTCTTTCAGGATCCCCCTTTTTTTTAGGAGATAGATTAAATATTCCGGAGCAATAGATAGCAACCAGTATATCTGTTATCGAGAGCGCACCACCTAAGTGACCTTTTCCAGCACTAATTTGCATTTGAAAGGATTTTTGTCTTACCCAGTTAGCCTTTTGTTTTAAAGTATTAATATCCATTAGAAAGGTCCTCGGAATTTGTTTTCATAACTATAAAAAGTTTCTTGCGATAAATCCATTTTGGCAAGTTTTAGTTTTTGTTCAACAGCTCTTATAAGTTTAATGGCATCTGTATAGAACTCATTTTCTAGTGGTCTGCAACTGGGACAATGCGTGTGAGCGAATCCGAGTCGCGTAATTTGGGATTTTAATTTATGAGATAACTTATCATAAATTCTGGTGGCAAGTTCCGCAGAAAAACCACAAAAAATCCAATCATAATCTGCAATAATTAAGTTACGTGTTTTCTCAACAGATTTTATTATCAACTCTTCATCTAAAGGAAATATAGAGCGCGGGTCAACTACTTCAACGCTTATTCCTTGTTTTTCTAGAACTTCGCTAGCTTTTATTGCCTCAACAGCAGAATATGAAGTGGCAACAATAGTAATGTCTTTTCCTGTTTTAAGAATTTGTCCTTTGCCAATTGTAGTGGGGATAGGTTCAATAGGTACCTCATCTTCAACATCATAAAGCATCCGATGTTCTAAAACCACAACTGGATTATTATCTCGTATTGCAGATATCAATAGTCCCTTCGCATCAGCTGGCGTTGTTGGCATAACTACTTTTAGGCCTGGGATGTGAGCAAAAAATGATTGCAAGCTCTTACTGTGTTGGTATGACTGGCCCCAGCCTTTACCGATAATTGCCCGGATAACTAAAGGTACTTGTAATTTTCCATCCGAACCGTAGCGATAACTTGCAACCATATTTACAAGTTGGTTAATAGCTAAAAGCAGAAAATCAACTCTCATATGGACATTAATTGGTCGCAGTCCACAAATTGCTGCTCCTAAACCAAAGCCCAATAGTGCTTCCTCAGAGAGAGGAGTAGAAAAAACACGCTTTGGACCAAACTTTTCCATAAGGCCTGCTGTTGAACCAAATATTCTCTTATGATCTGCCACATCAATTCCATAGATAAAAATTGAGTTATCCCGCTCCATTTCCTGATGAAGGGCTTGGTTAATGGCATCCCGGTAAGAAACTTTTTTATTCATAAAATGTGTTTTTCAACAGTTCATAAGAATCAGGAAATGGGGCATCGATAGCCTTTTGAAAACTCTCATTTACTTGTTTGTCGATACGCTTCTCAAGTTTTAGAATCTCTATATCGCTCACCTTTATTCTTTTTAATTTACCTCTAAGTAACTTAACCGGGTCCTTTTTTTGCCAGCCTATAAACTCTTTTTTATTTCTATAGCCTGCATTAAAATCTTCATGTACACCGACATGTTCTAAATAACGATAGTATTTTAGATGCAAAAATGCAGGCATATGGTCCTTTTTGATTGAATTAATTGCTTGCAAAGTTAGGTTATAAATTTGCTCTGCATCTGTAGTTTCTTTCTCAAAAACAGAAATATAATATTGTTTAATTATATTAACCAAATTTTTGTACCCGCGTCTTAATATAGGAGGATTATGGACTGCAAAACCATTATCTTCACAAACAAAAAGTACCGGAAGGCGCTTTAGGCAGGCAATGTTTAGACTTTCCCAAAAAACACCCTCATCAACTGCCCCATCGCCAAAAAATACTGTCACTATCTGCTTCTTTTTAAGATAAACACCGGCAAACGCTGCGCCGACTGCCAAGGGTATAGTACTGCCAACAACCGCAGAAATTCCCAGTAACCCATCATTTGGTGATAAAAGGTGCATGGAGCCCCCTTTTCCTTTTAAAACACCAGTAACCTTGCCAAGCATTTCGGCAAAAAATTTGTCAGTTTCTTCTGTTGCTGCTAAGTACAAACCATGACTTCTATAAGTGCCAAAAGTAAGACTATTTTGACCTAAGGCAGTATATACACCAGAGACTATAGCTTCTTCTCCCATCGACATATGCATCGGTGTTTTCATCTCGTTATTGTCATAATGTTTAATGATTAACTCCTCAGCAGTCCTGATTAAATAAACTTTTTTATAAAGATTTAAAATCAATTTTTTTCTATTCATAAATTTTTCTTATAATAATTTCTCCAGTAATTCAGCATATCTTTTAAAGTTTGGTCGAACTTTATTTTTGGCTTCCAACCGGTTTGCCTAACAAACTTTTCAACTGATGGAATTTGTAGAGTAACATCAGAGGGACGTAAGCGTTTGGGATCTGCTTCTATTTTGATATTCTTTCTTTTAGAAAAACGAATGAGTTTATTTAACATATCTCCAATTGTCATAGTTTCTACACCTCCGATGTTGTAAACTTCTCCCTGGGTGCATTTATTAACAAGCAACCAATATGCCCTTACAGCATCCCGTACATCCATAAAAGTTCTAACACTGTTTAAATTCCCGACCGCTACCACTGGTTTTTGTTTACCCGCTTCTATTGCAGCAATTTGTTTTGCAAAATTGGAAGGAGCAAAAACTTCTCCTCTTCGTGGCCCTTCATGGGTAAACATTCTTGTGCGAATTGTTTTTATACCCCAAGAAAGAAAGTATTGAAGAGCTAACATATCCTCTCCAACTTTCGAAACAGCATAAGGCGATGCAGGTCGAAAGGGATTTGTTTCTTTGATTGGAATTTCATCTTCCTTAACTTGTCCATACACCTCAGAAGAACTGCAAATATGAATAATTGGATCATACTTTTCTTGCAATTTAAGAGTTTTAATTGCCTCGAGTAAATTGGCGGTACCGACTACATTTGTTTGTAAAGTTGAGATAGGGGATACAAAACTAAAATCAACATATGATTGAGCAGCAAGATGAAAAATAACATCGGGTTTTACCGTAGAGAGAATTTTTTCCAAAGAACTATAATCCTCCAAGTCTCCATAACAAAGATTAATATAATCAATGATC
>MFPD01000024.1 GCA_001784115.1 Candidatus Levybacteria bacterium RIFCSPLOWO2_02_FULL_37_18
CTTTAATATCTTTAGCTATTGGTTTAAACATATATTCACCTCCAATTCCTCTAATTATTTTATACAGAATATATGTTCAGTTTAAGGGGTACCTGCCAATTTGGGAGGTTAAATAGGTCCGAACATTGTTTCCAATGGTGCACCATAGAGGATTTTTAGAAAAGACTACTTAGCCTTTCACCTCCGATGTTTGGCATCGGAGATTACCTTGGTGGGTGAAGGCTTGATAAGCCCCCATGAACCTGATAAAATCAGTCAAGGCGAAGAATGGTTCAAGTAATAACTATCCTCTGCACAAGATAATTATGAAATCTGTACTAGCCAAACAAGACGACAATACAATTCAACTCACAATTACAATTCCTTCCGAAAAGGTTATAAAAGCCCGTGAACAAATTATAGAAGGATACGTAAAACAAGCCGAGGTGCCTGGTTTTCGAAAAGGTAAAGCTCCCAGAAAGCTCGTTGAAGAAAAAATAGACCAGCAAAAAGTCCAAGAAGAAATCCTGAAAAATCTTCTTCCCCAAGCATACGTCGAGGCCATAAAAGAACACTCTTTAAAGCCTGTTTTAAATCCCAAGATCCAGGTTCAAGAACTAGGAAAAGACAAAGACTTGGTATTTACCGCAACCACCTGTGAAGCTCCAGAAGTCGACTTAGGCGACTGCAAAACCAATGTCAAAAAAATCACTGCCAAAAGCAAAATTATTGTTCCGGGCAAAGAACCTGATCAAGCTTCACTTGACGATATTATCAAAGCGCTTGCCGACAGCGTAAAAATAAAAATTCCGGGTATTTTAAGAGAAAACGAGGTGGACAAACAGCTTTCTCAAACGCTTGACGAAATAAAAAAACTTGGCCTTACTCTTGATCAATATCTTGCTTCCACTGGAAAAACAGTAGAAACCCTAAGACAGGATTATACTCAAAAAGCAGAACAAGAAATTACGCTTGAGTTTGCCTTGCAAAAAATCGCAGAAGTTGAAAAGATAGTTGTCGTTGAGAAAGAAATAGAAGAAGCCATTCAAAAAGCCAAAGATGAGAAAGAGAAGAAGAATTTAGAAGCAAACCGTTACCTTCTGGCACATATTCTTCGCCAGCAAAAAACGCTTGAATTCCTCCGTAATTTGTGATAAGGTAAGCCTGCCATGACTACACAAAATACAAAAAAAACAAAACACAAACAGTATGTAGACACAAATCCGATCGAGGCGGTTCGGGATATTGGCACAGGCATAGTTAAATCCACCAAAGATCAAGGCAAAAGCGCTTTCAGTGACCTCTGGGCACAGCTTTTGGGTGCTTCGAAAGAGTCACATCAGGAATCAGGCGAACTTGCCGAAGGTCAAGAATTAGACCTTTCTGCTCTTTCTCGCCAAAAACAACAGGAAAAAGAGACAAAATCAGTGGATATTGCTCCGGGAATTGACTATAGAAGAGAAATTTTGCAAGGTGAACAAAGAATTTCTGCGGAAAACACCCATACATTAGAAACACAAATCCGTCAAATTATTGTTGAGCTAAAAAGGCTTGCTAATTCTTCTCAAATATTGGAAGCAGAATTTAGAGAAATAACAGTTGAGCAGCGAATCGAAAAACCAGGCAAATACCACATTACCTTCTTTGAATGGATGTTGGCTATGGTTAAGGCTGCAAGAATAAAAGTTGAAGACAGCGGAGCATGGCTTTCTCAATTTGAGAGCAAGAAAAAACAAAAACAATATTGGCAGATGTTTAAAAAACATGGAACTACTTTTGGCTTGTCAAATGAACGAGTTGTTGCAACTCAAACAGGTTAACCTACTTCGTAGCTTCGAAACGACAAACCTTTGACAACTCTCGGCGCGCAGCCTTTGGAATCCTTTTCAGTGGGCACTGAGGGATTTGAACCCCCGACATCTTCGATGTAAACGAAGCGCTCTACCACTGAGCTAAGTGCCCAAAAATGGTGTGGGTCGGAGAGGAGTTGAACCTCCACCCCTTGCGGGACATGCACCTCAAGCATGCGCGTATACCAGGTTCCGCCACCGACCCGCATCGCACCTGGATTTTCACTTGGTTGCTCTAGGAATATTATTCTACCACAAATGTATTTGCAATGTCAGTTCTCCGCCATCTTGGTAACTGTTTACGCTTCTGACACGATCTCGTCATCCTGAGCGTAGCCGGAAGGATCTATTCGGTAAAAGATTTTCTGCTTTCAGCCTCAGAATGACAGTTTTATGGTAGAACTGTGACCTGTTACCCATCTTGATTTTTTTATGCAAAACGTATAGAATACACATTCATTTATGCCTTTTAATAAAGAGACGTTGCCTTTACGTTATTATCAACAGGATACCGGTGTTGGTTCGGAAGAAAGTCAAAAGCCTGAATCCTCCTACAGACCCTCTATTTTGGCAATCGATCCGTGGGAAATTAAAGCCACCACTCTGCGGGACGCTGCCAGGATTGAAAATCTTCAAATAGGTACTATTGATATTGTTACACGTTGGCAAAAAGCATTAGAGATGATAAGAAATAGAGAATCCCCATACGACATAATAATATTTATGTCCGCACAAACTGCCCAGATGGGTATATCATTTAATTTATCAGCTCAAGCATTGAAAAGAAATGCTCCATCTTCTTTTCTTGCGTTGGTTACGGAGGGGAGATTAGGAAGCAAAACTGTTCCAAGTGAAGAAAAACTCAGAAAACTGGGGATAGGTTATATTCGTAGTTTTGCAGATGATCCGCCGCTGCAAAGAGATGCGGTGACAGATTTCGCAGAGATTTTAAACGAACTTAAAGCAGCAAGCTGGTTACAGAAACAGCAGGGATTATCAAACGGGTAAGACACTTCGGTGTCTAGTCTTACACCACCAAGGGTGGAGCCTCATAACTTTAAGACAACTCACCTTTTTTAATATATCCCTTAATTAAAGATTGATAAGGGACATTGATTTCATTAGCTCTTTCCTTAACTCTACTCAAAAGATACTCCGGAATTCTAATCGATATTGAACAACTAGTAGGTTTTAAGTTAGGGAAGCTAACCCTTTCCATGTCCGAAGGCTCATAATACTCAGACAAATCCAGCTTTGCCCAGAACTCTCGTTCCTCGTCTTCAGTTGAATGTATTATGTCTGGAAAAATTACTTTATTGTTGTCAAAAAATACCTCCTCAGCTTCTTTATCCTCGACTCGATGCTTCTTATTCTTCTCTATATCTCCCTCATCCCATTCAAATTCTAAAGCCTTTTTATCAATCTTCATCTCAAATTATTGTATATACAATACTACACAACTACTATGATTGTCGAGGATCAAATCGTGTGCCCAAGGGGAGAGTTGAACTCCCATGTCCTTGCGGACACAGCGTTCTGAACGCTGCGCGTATTCCAGTTCCGCCACCTGGGCGTGATTAAATTGTAACAAATGATGCGTGCATTGACAAGAAAGTAGGATGATTGATAATATCAGCCAATGATTCAAACTTTAGAAACTCCATTGAAAAGCAAAGCTACTACGTTACATTCTCTGAATGAAGAAAAAATAAATGAGATGAAACAAATACTCCAAGCCCAAGGAGTAAGGTTTGAGCCAAAAACTAGAAAGGTGGAAATTCCATTAATAACAGATCAAACCTTAAGCAGTCTTTTTCCGGATGAATCTAAGGGATCAGCACAATTAGCTATCAGTGTTTTAGGTGATTATTTGACTAAGGATGTAATTATAGATCAATGGGGCAACAATCACGCTGCTCGCAAAAAATGGCAGGAAGATATGATGATAAAGTACTCTGGTACTTTTAAAGAAGTTTACTATGATCGCAATTTACTTCGATCTAGCCATATGACATCGGCAATATAACAATTATCAAAAGACCTACCCAAGATTAAACCTGAAGTTTATTATCTTTTGAATGTAGTCAATGTAGGTGGTGTTCCATATCCATATAAAGATATGTCTTTAGATCAGAAGAAACAAATAATACGAGTTTTTGGAGATACAATAATTGATGTCTATAAAATCTTAGCTGGAAATAATGCCAAAATAGTCCCTGCTATGATTTTTTAAGCTATTCTACTGGAGTTTACCCCGTGTTGCGACACGGGGCGAGAATGATAAATGTGTGTCAAGGACTCTAAACTGTTGCTTTGATTGTATCAGATGAGGTAAAAAGAGACAAATTTGATAGAATATATACATGACAATCTCAGGAGTAGTTATAAAAGGCAAGCAAAGAGGAAAAGCATTGGGTTTTCCGACTGCGAATATTCCTGTTAAGGAAAATGTTGAACAAGGTATCTATATTTCTAAAACAAAAGTTGAAAATAATTGGTTCAACTCGATTACGTTTATTGGCATTGCTAAGACATTCGATGACAGCTCGTTTCAAGCGGAAACGTATTTGCTTGAGTTCAGTCAGGATTTGTATGGTCGGAAAATAGAAATAGAGCTGATTAAAAAAATCAGAGATAATAAAAAGTTTCGTTCAACAGAGGAACTTATCAAACAAATGAACAAAGACAAAAAAGAAGCAGAGGTTTATTTTAACTCAAAACGTATAAAAAGTCGTATAATTACATTGAGATGAAGATAACCAGTTCTGCGTTTTTACATAATCAGGAAATTCCTTCAAAATACACGTGTGACGGAAAAAATATAAATCCTCCGCTTGAGTTTTGGGATATTCCAAAAAATACAAAAACACTGGCTCTTATTGTTGATGATCCCGACGCGCCTTCCAAAACGTGGGTACATTGGGTGGTGTATAACATTGATCCTTCAGAAAAAAATATTCCTGAAAATACAATTCCAAAAGGTGCTGTATTGGGTATGACGGATTTTGGAAAAGCTGGGTATGGCGGGCCATGTCCACCAAACGGTGTTCATAGGTACTTTTTTAAACTCTATGCGTTAGATAAGGAATTAGATTCTTTGGAAAATGCCACAAAAGAAGGTTTGGAAGAAATAACAAAAAAACATATTCTGGGACAAGCAGAACTTATAGGAATATACAAAAGAAAATAAATTTTTAGCAGCCGCTACATGATGCGTCTCCGCAATTTGGACAAGCCACAACCGCTCACCTCCTCATTAAAGAGTTTAGGAAATTTTTTGTTTATTTACAATATGCAATTTGTATTCGTATACTAGGTATGTGGAAGAAGTTTCTGAATCTGTTAAAAACAATACTTTTGTGTTTACCCAGTTTAATTCCGAATGGATAAAAACGTATGTGCCAATTGGTATTGCTTTAGTTTTATCTATTACTGCTTTAATTTTGGACATTACTATTCTTTCGAAAAAGCCAGAACAACAATTGTCAAATAATTCAATACCCGCTGTTTCTCCATCTCAACCTGCGTTATGTCCTCAAAGTTGTACAGAGCTGATTAACTCCGCTTTTACTTCTTTTGCTTCAACTCCATCCGGAGTAAATGCTACCGCAAGCTCGCTGACTCAACCCGCTCCAGCGAAAACAATTACCCCTACTCTTTCTGTATTCCCAACACTTATTCCGACGAATACGCCTGTTCCAACTCCATCGTCTACCCCAACACCAATTCCAACAGTGAAAGAATTTTTTATTCCCCTAGGTGCAGGTTTTGAAAGCTCAACAGACTGGAAAGTCATAAACGGAATTGGTGCAAAAATTGACTTGGCAAATTACGGCCAAATAGATAAAATTAATTTTGAAGTAACAGTGAGGATTCCAAATGGAAATCAAACAGTGTATGTGCGTTTGTATAATGCTTCCACCTACCAAACTGTTGAAAACAGCGAACTCACACTTTCTAGCGGTACTCCAACTCTTTTAATTTCTAATACAATAAACCTTTCTGCCGGGAGTAACTCGTATCAGATTCAAATGAAAACTCAACTGGGTTATCAGACACATGTTGATCAGGCGAGAATTCGAATTGTTACGAAATGAGTGATTAGGACCTGTTTATTGCAATCACGGTTTTGTATGCTTTTATATAGTTTTCTACCATCTTTTCAATGGTGAAATGCGTTTCTACACGTTCTCGGCATTTTTTTCGTATCGCAAGATATTCGTCTTCGGGTAAAGAATACATTCTTTCAACGGCTTCCAGTAAACCCTCTATTCCTGTTTTTTTAATAATAAAATCTCCCCGAATGTCATTATCTGAAGAATTAACTATAAAACCTGTTTCCCCATCTTTAATAATTTCTGGTATTGAACCCTTAGCATATGCAATTACCGGTGTACCGCAGCTCATCGCTTCGATAAGAACAAGCCCAAAAGGTTCTTCCCATTGAAGAGGAAAAAGAAAAAGCCTGCTTCCTTGAAAGTGTTTGATGAGCTTAGTTCTGTCTCTTTCAAATTCAATCGTTACGTCTTTTGCCAAGATTAAACCTTGGTGATCTGAAAGCAGTTTGTTAAGCCAATGAATAGACTCCTTCTTACGGAGCACGGACACATTAACTTTTCTTTTCAGTTTTTTTGCAATCTCAAATACATCCTCAAGTCCCTTATTAGGTATACCCCTGCCGGCCCACATCATTTTCTCTCCCCCAAATTGGTCAAAGGTAAAAATATCTGTTTCTATACCGTGATAAATAGTATCAATATAGTTTAGTTTTGGAAAAAATTTTCTCTGAGTGTTGCTGATGGAAACAAAAAAAACATTTTTTAAATTATTAAAAAGAGAAAAATACTTTTTTACATACTCCGTATTCTGTGTATAATGTAGTGTAATTACTATTGGTTTTTTAATAAAAGGTGCAAATGGTAAAATTAAGTCTCCGTCTCCAATATTGCAATGGTATAAATCGAATGTATCCTGCATAAAAAATGCCTTAGAGATGAGTGCCAGTTCAAAAATGACATGTTTGTCCGATTTTAAAATACTTACATCCTCAGAAGATGAGTGATGAGCTACACTCTGAATTGAGACGGGTAAGTCAGAATTTCCCGAGGCAAACGCCGTAATATCAATACTCTTATCCATCCTTGTTATAGTATCGATGAGGACATAATCAAAGATTTCAGTTCCTCTTTTTGCACTTTGGCTGATCTTGACAGCGTTAGAACATATAATGGCTACCTTCATACTATTTATCCTAGGCTTGCCATGGTTTTTATTACCTCGGCAGCCCAGCGGTATATATTATAGCCTTTAATGGTTTCTCTTAGGGTTCTCATTCTTTTGGTTTGCTCGATAACAGGCATTTCCAAAGCAGTTCTGATAGCCTCTGCAGTTTCCAGGGCGTTATAAGGGTTGATTATTAAAGCTTCCCGAAGTTCTTTAGAGGAACCGGTAAACTGGCTTAAAATTAATACACCTTTTTTATCATTTTTGGAGGCAATAAATTCTTTGGAAACCAAGTTCATGCCGTCATGGAGTGAGGTAACGAGACAAAGGTTTGCCAGTCTGTAATATTTGTTGATTTCTTCTCGGCTGTGGTGTTTTTTAATTAACACAATCGGTTTCCAACCATTATGCTTAAACTGTGAGTTAACTCTTTCTACCTCCTTGTCTACTTCTTGGGCAAATTGCCTATATCTTACTATTGTGCTTTTGCTGGGGGCAGCAAGTTGGATAAAAGTAAATTGTCCCGCAAAGGAGGGGTAATTTTTGAAAAAAAGCTCAATTCCCTTTATTTTTTCCAACAGCCCTTTGGTATAGTCAAGCCTGTCAACTCCAATGCCAATATACTTTGAAGTGATATTTAGCTCCTTAAGTAAATGATTATCCTCAGTTTCTTTTAATGTATATTCTGTATTGGGAAAAGCGATGCCAATAGGTAGGGGTTTGATGTAAGATGTATGATCATTTCTTGTGATACTAAATTGTTCCAGATCAATCAATGATTCCAGTTCTTTGCTGACTGTCTCAACAAAATTATTGCAGTACAGCTGAGTATGGAAAGCCACCAAGTCAGCGCCTAAAATCCCTTCAAGGATTTCTTTTTTCCAGGGGCAAATGCTGAAAGATTCTTCATTTGGCCAGGGAATATGCCAGAAGATTCCCACCGTAGCATCCGGTCTTGCTTGTTTAACGATTTTCGGCAAAAGAGCCAGATGGAAATCCTGGATAAAAATAATTGGTTTTTCTTTTTCTTTTATCTCCGAAAGTACTGCCTTGGTAAATTTGCCGTTAACATTTTTATATTCTTCCCAGTCTTCTTTTCTGAAGATTGGCCTGACATGGGCATTATGACAAAGAGGCCATAATCCCTCGTTAGAGAATCCCGAATAATAGTGGTTTTCTTCTTGTTCTGTCAGCCAGATTCTTCTTAGGGTGTATTTTGGTTCGTCCGGAGGAGTTTTGATATGGTCGTTTTGATCAACTACCAGTTGGTCAGCATTGCCGCTGCCATGGGCAATCCAGATCCCGCCGCAGGACTCCATCAGCGGTTCAATGGCTGTTACCATACCGCTGGCAGGGATATAATAATCAAATTTGTTGCCGTTTTTGGTGTGGACGAATGGTTCTCTGTTTGAAACAACTACAATTGTCCGTTCGTCCAAAATGTCCTTTGTGTATGCTTTTAGCCTGTGTGATGTCCAGGGAGAATCCAGTCGTTCCATCCTCAATCTGGCTTCTTCAAGAACCGCAGCCCTAGCCTCTGATAGAGATCTTTGAACAGATGTAAGTTCTTTTATCAGCGGCTTAAAGAAGAAAGAGCCGGATATATTGGGCACATTTTTTCCTACCTTTCCTGTACGGGTTAAGCGCAGTAAGTCAACCAGATTTTTAACAGGTTGATAAATAATCCATCGAATTAACAGTAATGTTGCAAGAGACAACAAAGACGCCTGAAGAAGAAATCTTATTACGTTATTTCTCCAAATTTCCCTTAACCGGTCATCTATATAACCGGCATTTTGGATTACCAGCAAAGCGCCGACTACTCTAGCGTCATCGTGTAAAGGTATAGCCAAAGCGTATATTTTTTTGTCCTCGAAGATCATAAAATCGCCGTTTGCTCTATCTGCATCCATGGCATCGGCAATTATCTGCTGCGCACTGGAAGTTGCCTTAGGAATAGTGGAAGAAGCTGCAATAGTTTGACCTTTATTGCCATATATTCCTAGTCCGGCGAATCTTTCCTTGTTTGTAAACCTGTCAACCATAGTTTGTAGCGAATTCTCAGATTTATTAACGAAATTAGGTTCTACTGTTTCCCTTAAGCTATCGGCAAGAAGCGTCGAACGATATACCATATCGTTTTTAAGCCTTTCTTCTTCATGGTTTACCTGATTGATAGTAAAGGTAATAACAATGAGCGCAACAACCGCAACAATTGTAAAAAGCGCTATGAATATCTGCTTCATAAGCTTTTATTATACACTATACAAGACTTATGACTTTTTAGTAGCATTTTCTTCTCATTTATAGTATAATTGAGGCAATGCATAAATCTTTTTATGCAAGTGGATTTTTATATCATTTGCCTTCCCAACAAATTCTCTTGCAACAAAATAATACTTTGGCTTCATTTTGGTCATCATTTGGACAAAAAGGCCGGAATAATAAAAATCCTATATGCGTATTTCAGGAAGCAATTTACAAACAGTTACATATAAAACTTGCGTTAAAAACAATTTATCCAGTTTATGACTATTTTAAAAAAGAGATAGAGACAAATTGTTATGTATTTTACGCTCAGGTTAATCTAAAAAAGAATGGGTTTCATTCAAGAAAAGGCTCTGTGGTGGAATGGTTTACCTTTAAACAAATGTCAAAGCTTACTTTTTCTGATCAAGTGAAACAAGATATTGTTGTTGTCGAGCGGGTTATTAAGGCGAAAGCAAGAGATGACGAAACAAGTACCTAAGGTAACCTTGCATTCATTACATATCAAAATTATTATAATTATTTTGTTGCCTTCAGGGAAAACAACAGGGGAATTTGAATTTTTTTATCTTTTAAAACAAATTGTCCTTTTTCATTTTGCTCCATAAAGCCCGGGAATTGATCATATATGGTAAAAGGAAATTCATGTACATATTCTATTTTAAAGCCTTGATCAATTAAAACATTTATGACATCGCTTAATGTATAGCTCCACTCATAGGTAAGTCCTTTTATCTTTGCGTCCCAATCTGTATACGTACCATCGGAATCGTCAATATACGGCCCTTTTAAAAAATATTTGTAATAGATTTTAAAATCGTAGCTTAAAATATTAGTGAAAGGATGGAGTTCTACGATATAAAACACTCCTTTGTCTTTGAGAAAATGATTAATTATTTTTGCCCATTTTTTTATATTTGACAGCCAGCATAAAACTCCATACGAAGTAAAAACAATATCAAACTTTTTATCTAAAACATCTGGTAACTGATATATATCAGAGCAAATAAAGGTGGCAGGAACTTTAATTTCCTTACTTAATTTTTTCGCTAAGCTTATTGATTCGTCAGACATATCCACCCCTGTAACAATTGCCCCTTTTCTTGCCCAGGATAAAGTATCCATGCCAAAATGGCACATTAGATGTAAAAGATTTTTTCCTTGTACACTACCTACTTCTTCTAATTCTATAGACTGTAAAGTGGTTTTTCCTTTTTTAAAACCTGTTAGGTTATACAGTTCTGAATGCAGATGAATTGGAGTGACCTTATTCCACCATTTGACATTTATCCTTGCGTAGTCTTTCATCAAACTTTCATCAAAGATGAGTATATCATACGAGTTTCGTATTTCCTGTCATCTTCTGAGTTTGTTTCAGTCTCGAGTTTCGCACTTTGTCATTCCGGGTTTGACCAGGAATCCATACAAATAATTATTGATATAGATTCCCGCTTTCGCGGGAATGACATAGAAGTAATTTCACTGAACTGCGAAATTCGTGTTCAAGTAACAGTTCACACTTCTAACATAAAACTGTCATTCTGAGACTGAAAACAGAAGAGTCTTTTACCGAATAGATCCTTTACTACGCTCAGGATGACGAGATCGTGTCAGAAGCGTGAATAGTTACGTGTTCAAGTTGAAGTTGTAATTTTAAGGCAGGAAAGGTAAAATAAGAATACATTGGGAAGTCGTCTAATGGTAGGACAACGGACTTTGGATCCGTTTATTCTGGTTCGAATCCAGGCTTCCCAGCCAGTAAGAAGAAGAAAGCCGTTGGGAGGTAGCGCTTTCCGCGCCCGCCTCCGCGGAAAGCGCGTCAAATCCGCCTTTTTTAAAACTTGCGGACAGCCGCCGATCAGTTAAAAAGAAGTTCGAGCCGACAGTTTTTGCCATGATAGATAAATCATGGCAACTATTTTTTGCGCGCGCGATTTTGTGCGCTGAAAGCGCACTATTCACGAATTCTTGGAAAGGTTCGAGCCACTCAGCGCCGTTTTGGGAAACTTCCTTGATTTTGGAATTTAGTAGTGATTTTTCTTCAACCATTTCGTTCTTTTTCTTTTGGTAATCCTCGGGGCTGATAATTTTATCTAAATATCCCTCGAGCAAACGATCTGTTTTTTCCTCTGTTTCTTTGAGTTGCAGTTGATAAGTTGAAATAATACCGGACGATTTTTCTTTTTCGCTGTTTGCGTCTCTATTCGCCCATTCAAGAAACTTTTTGGCGGCGTGCGGTGGCAGAGATGCTCGCAAAACAATTTCCTTTAATTGTTTCTCTATTTCTTCCTTATCAATATATTTTTGCGAGCACGCACCCATTTTTTTAGAGCAACGATAGTAGATATATTCAACCGTTCTATTTGTTCTCTTGTAATACTTGGTATGCTTTTCAGCGGTGATTGCGCCGCCGCATTCGCCGCACTTTACAAGTCCCAGAAAATCAAATAAGTGTTTGTTGTTTTTAACTTTTCGGCTTTTCTGTTTAACGACTTCCTGGCATTTATCAAAAAGTTTCTTGGAAATTAAGGGCGAATGATTTCCTTCATAAAGTTCACCGTTAAATTTCATCAATCCATAGTAGAACGGGTCAGTCAAAATTCTTTTGACTTTATCAAGGTGGAGTTCGTGACCAGATCTGTTGAAAATTTTGTTTTGGATAAAAAATTTGCGGATATCAGCATATCCATAACCACCGGTGGCAAAAAACTGAAAAGCTTTTTGCACATACTTGGCTCGTTTTTTATCAACCTCTATTTTCTTATTAATGTTTATATAACCAAGAGCTGCTTGATTGGGCCATTCTCCGCGGCGAAGTTTTTGGCGATTACCCCGCTTTACATTTTCGGAAAGATTATCAACATAATACTTAGATTGATTAAAGGCCATACCTAACATGAACTTACCTTGCGGTGTATTTTCAAACCAAAAACTGGGAAATTTTAAGTCGAGAAGTTTTCCAGTATCTAATAAGTAGATAATCTTTCCGCCATCAACTGAATTTCTGGCAAGTCTGTCTGGATGCCACGAGATGATACCGGCGGCTCCGCCGTTTTCTATCTTTTCCAAAACTTCCGCAAATTTTTGTCTTCCCGGCTCTTTGGCAGTTTTACTCTCAGTAATGAAAGAAACTATTTTTAAGTTCTCCTTGGCAGCGAATTCTTCAAGTTCTGCAACCTGTGCCTCTATAGACAAAATTTGTCTATCTGGTTCGTCTGTAGATTTCCTGCAATAGGCGATGTATTTAATCATGTTGTTTTATATCTTATCTCCTAAAAGTTCTTTAAGCGAACGATAGTGAGCAGGGTTTCTTTTCAAGAAACCCAATTTTTTCGTTTTTTCTTCCTTCTTTTTCCGGCGGTTGTCCGCAAGTTTCAAAAAAGGCGGATTTGACGCGCTTTCCGCGGAGGCGGGCGCGGAAAGCGCTACCTCCCGACCTCCTTCTAATTCTTACTGGCTGGCCGTTTACGAAAAATGTCGAACTTCATTTGATTAGCTCGGCCTTCGGCCTCGCTTGCTCCAGCGCGGCGCCCCCACCCGCCGCGCCTCCGAAACTGTCGGCTCGAACAGACAATTCTTGAAAAGAAATTGTCTCAAAGAAAAAACGCAAAAATATTAAAGAACTTTTTATAAATCTTAAATGGCGCATCCGGTGGACTCAGTTAGGAATGTGTTCCAACTGTCCGAATGCGCCATTAAAAAACACATTCCGCCAAAAAACTGAGTCCATAGTAACTATACATAAAATCTCGATAATATTGCAAGATCAATTGGTGTTGTCTAGGTTGCGATACATACAGGACGGTTAAAGGTAATTGAAAGGA
>MFPD01000025.1 GCA_001784115.1 Candidatus Levybacteria bacterium RIFCSPLOWO2_02_FULL_37_18
CATTTTAAAACTATATTTAACAGGGACTGAATTTATGGCAAAACTCTGTACTGATTACTTAGAAGGAAAAGGAACCAAAATATCAGTATCTGACAAAGCCTCATCCTGGCAGAATGGTTATCAGGAATCATTCTTTGGTAAGTTTAAGGATGAGATTGGGAATTTAGACAGATTTGAAACAGTTGGACAATTCATTGAAGCAATTTACCAGCAAATTCACTACTACAACTATGAAAGGATCCACACAGCTTTAAAGATGCCACCTGCCATTTATGCTAAACAGTTCTCATAGAAACTTGTCGGAGAAAAAGGGTACTTGACACGTCGATGGCTTGGCCTCATGGACACAGACAATGGAAGAAACGCTGGCTTTCGCCACGAACGTCACTAAAATTTTCAATAGAGACGATCCTGTGGTTAAACGCATGGCACTAAGGATACTTGGCTCGAACCTAAGAAAGACCCGATATCAGGCTCTTATCTCGTATTTTCTGCAAACGACTCCGATATGGAGCGGTGGAGGAGATTCGAACTCCCGACCTTCTCCTTGGGAAGGAGACATTCTACCGCTGAACTACCACCGCGTTCATGCGATTTATAAGTTATATTATAGTTATACCACATTAGCGAGGAAGCTTGAAGACGTTGCCTGCAAATATTAAATCGGGATTTGCAAGATTATTTGCCAAAGCAATATCATGCCACCTGAATCCATCTCCATATGCCCTTACTGCAATGTCCCACAACGTATCTCCAGGCACAACTGTATACGAATCTTGTACAATTTTTCCGGTTTCTACTGGTTGAGTTTGCTGATCGGTGGGTTTACTCATATTTGCAGACGGAGTCGACGTAACCTGCTGTTCGTCTTTATATTTTGGAGACATTTTTTGTTCGTTTTTGGGTATGTCTAGCTTGTCTCCTTCTTTTAAAACAGTAGGATCCGTAATTTTATTTGCCTGAGCAATCACATCCCATTTTTCTCCTGCGTTATATTTTTTTTCGGCTATGCTCCATAAAGTATCCCCCGAAGCTACTGTATACTTTTCTTGTTCATTATTTTGTTTTTGTTCGGTTATTACCTCTGGAATTTCTTCTGTTTTTACCGAACTTGTGTCTTGTGTCCTTTTGCCTCCGACAAAGATCACCAGAAATGAAACAATCACACCAACCACGATAATACCCAAGAAAAGACTTACATATGACTCGCCGACTCGAAGTCTTTGCAAAGAATTTTTGAAGGTGTTTTTTTTACTGCCCAGTCTATATTCTTGAAATAACTTTTCCATACTCCTCCTTTCCGGGCAGAAAATCTAAACGAAGCGGGCTCGACCGGATTCGAACCGGCGATCTTCTCCGTGACAGGGAGACGTGATAGGCCACTTCACTACGAGCCCAAACCTGACACATACTAACAAATTATTGCAATCTAGTCAATCCTTCGATATACTACTTTAAATGACCAACATCGAAATTGCTCGACTTCTTCGAAATGTAGCAGCTTCCTATGCAATTAAAAATGAACAAAAATTCAGGTTCCAGATGCTTGCATACCTTAAAGCTTCCAATGCAATCGAACATTTTCCTTCTGAAGTTAAAGACTTAATAAAAGAAGAAAAACTCGAGTCAATTCCGGGGGTTGGTCCTTCGATTAAATCCCATCTTAAAGAACTCATAAAAACAGGCAAGGTAAAACACTTTGATTCAATTTTAAACGATATCCCTCCTTCTGTTTTTCCGCTTTTGGATGTCCCTTCTTTTGGCCCGAAAAAGGCATTTCATTTAGTAACAGAATTTAAGCTAAACGATTCAAAGACTGTAATCGAAGACATAAAAGACCTTGCAGAAAAAGGTAAAATTTCTCCACTGGAAGGATTCGGAGAAAAATCAGAAAAAGATATTTTGCAAGCAATTGAAGAATATAAAAAAGGCAAAACCAAAAGCAAGCGCATGACTCTTCCTTTTGCTTCCGAAACCGCAGAATTACTTCTTTCTTATCTTAAAAAACATAAAGATGTATTAGTTGTCGAACCGCTTGGAAGTTTACGAAGAAAACTTTCGACTATTGGAGATATAGACTTTGCTGTTTCGACAAATAATCCAAAAGACGTAATTAAATATTTTGTTTTGTACCCTTATAAAAGTAGGGTTATAGAACAAGGAGAAACAGGCGCTTCGATTATTACTTCTTCTGGTGTACAAATTGACCTGCTGACTCAACCTCCCCAAAGTTTTGGTTCGCTTTTACAACATTTTACCGGAAGCAAAAATCACAATATTCGCTTGCGTGAATATGCTCTTAAAAAAGGTTTGTCGCTTTCGGAAAAAGGGATAAAAAAGCACATGGCACATGACACATGGCACATGGCACATTTTGATACAGAGGAGAAATTTTACAACTCGCTTGGCTTAGACTGGATTCCGCCTGAAATTCGGGAAGATCATCTAGAAGTAGAACATGCTCGATTGCATACGCTTCCTAAGCTTGTCGAACTAAAAGACATAAAAGCAGATTTTCATCTTCATTCGAACTTCCCCATCGAACCAAGCCATGACATGGGCAGGGATTCTATGGAAACCATGATTAAAACGGCTTTAAAACTTGGCTATGATTATATAGGCTTTTCCGAACATAACCCAAGTGTATCAAAACATACATCCGAACAAATTCTCAATATTCTAAAAAAACGGAAGGAAAAAATTGAACACATAAATTCGAGTAATAAAAATATTCGGGTAATAAGTTTACTTGAAATTGATATTTTAACCAATGGCTGTCTAGCTATAGCTAATAAAGCTTTATCACTCTTAGATGCGACTGTTGTTTCTATTCATAGTTCATTTGGTATGAATAAAGAGGTCATGACACAACGAGTATTAAAAGGTCTTTCTCATCCTAAAGCTAAAATTCTTGCTCATCCAACCGGAAGACTTATAAACCAACGCAATGGATACGAATTAGATTGGCCGCAGGTCTTTGATTTTTGCAAAAAACATAATAAAGCCCTAGAAATAAACTCCTGGCCGCTTCGACTTGACTTACCTGATATACTGGTAAGAGAAGCAGTAAGAAGAGACATAAAAATGGTTATTGATACAGACAGCCACCAAGCTTCACAGATGAACTTAATGCAATATGGCGTTTCGATCGCCCGCCGTGGCTGGGCGGAGAAGAAAGATATTCTCAATACGTTATCATACGAACAATTTATGAAATGGCTAAAAAGTTAACTCAAATTATCATGCTGAACAAAAGAATGGAGGTGAATACATTATGGAAATAGGAACACTAATTATTATAGGAGTAGTTGTAGTTATAGTTTTATACGTCTGGTCTGCTTACAACAGCCTGGCAACCGATGGAGTCAGAATAAAAGAGGCTCTCAGCGGAATAGATGTTCAATTAAAAAGACGGATAGACTTAATTCCCAACTTAATTGAAACAGTAAAGGGATATGCAAAACATGAAAAGCAATTACTGGAAGAATTAACCAATGCCCGAACAAGCCTTATCAACGCAAAAACGCCTCATGAGAAAGCAGAGTCGGATAATGTGTTTAGCGGGGCTTTAAAATCGCTTTTCGCAGTCTCGGAAAACTATCCCAACCTAAAAGCAAGTGATAACTTTAAACAATTACAAGACGAGTTGTCTGATACCGAAAATAAGATCGCATATTCAAGACAGTTTTACAACACAAATGTCAGGGATTATAACGCGATTCTTGTCAATTTTCCAAGCGGGGCAATAGGACGATTCTTTGGGTTTAAAGATATGGAGTTTTTTGAAGCAAGCGATGAAGAACGTAAGTCTATAAAAGTGTCATTCTGAACTTAATTCAGAATCTTTAGTTTTGACATTTGAGCTTTGCGTTTTGAGTTGTATTTATGAATATTTATTCTCAAATCAGCTCCAATAAATACAAAACCTACCTTATTATGGTTTTGTTTATGGCATTTATAACAACTGCTGCTTTTATTTATGGCAAAGCCCAAGGAAGCGGTTTTTCTTTTGCAGGCATTGCGTTAATTATTTCCGGCTTAACGAGTTTTTTGAGCTATTATTTTTCCGACAAAGTAATTTTATCAATGTCAGGAGCTTCCGAAATTAAAAAATCGGATAACCCGACTCTATTTCGAATTGTGGAAAATCTCTGTATTGCAGACGGCCTTCCCATGCCAAAAATATACGTAATTCGTGATTCTGCATCCAATGCATTTGCAACGGGCAGAGATCCAAAACACGCGGTCGTTTGTGCCACGACCGGAATCTTAGAAAAGTTAAACAGAGCAGAACTCGAAGGAGTAATCGCCCACGAATTATCCCATGTCAAAAATTATGACATAAGACTTATGAGTATTGTGGTAATTCTGGTTGGCATGATTACCCTTTTGGCTGATTTTTTTATGCGAAGCTTATGGTGGGGAGACAGGAGAAGAGATAATCGGGAAGGCAATAGTAATATTCAGGCAATTTTTTTAATAATTGGCATTATCTTTGCCATTCTATCTCCTATTATTGCCACACTTATACAACTTGCAATCTCCAGAAAGCGGGAATTTTTAGCCGATGCGACCGGTGCGCTTTTGACAAGATACCCGGAGGGACTTGCTTCTGCTTTGGAAAAAATTGCTAAAGACAAAGAACCCCTAGAAGCTGCTAATAACGCAACTGCTCATTTATATATTGCCAACCCTTTTAAGGACAAAAATGCTCAATCCTGGTTTGCCAATCTTTTTAATACTCACCCACCAATTGAAGAACGCATTAAAATATTGAGAGCTATGTGACAGCATACGCCTATGACACAAACACGAGAAGCTGAACCACCAGTTCACGGACCTTTTTTCAAAATAACAAGACTTCCACCAAGTTTAGTTAGAAGAGAACATGGTGTGGTAAAAGATCATGTTGTTTATTTTCATGCGGGTGATGAAACCATGCAATTCGCTTGGCGTATTCCTGATACATTTGCAGGATATTTAGCGGGAAAAATGGCAGGACTTGTGAGTAATCCTCAACTAATTGACGGTCTTGAACAGCGATTAAATGATCCTGATCTTACGCCAGAAGCACAGATATTATTTACCGCTATGGTCAAAACAGCTAGAAGAATAAGAACAAACTCAAATCCTCCAAGCCGCTAAGTTTCAAGATTTTACAAACTACGATATAATAATAGAGCGATGAATTCATTGCTCATTTTAATTGGTAAAACTGTTTCTCTTATTAGTAAATCTCTTAACAAAGGTCATGGTTCTACATGGCCCGGGCATATTGCGCTGAGTCTCAACAAGAACTTTATAAAAGATGTTCTTGCGAAAAATCCTAATCTAAAAATTATTCTTATTGCTGGCACAAACGGCAAAACCACCACTTCCAAACTAATCAGAACAATTCTCGAACACGCCAAAATCCGCGTAGTCCACAACGAAAGCGGTGCGAATTTATTAAATGGCATTGCCTCTGTTTTTATAAACTTCGCTACTATTAGCACCTATTTAAACTATAACTATGCTGTCTTTGAGGTGGATGAAAATAGCCTTCCGCTTGTTCTTAATGAACTTATTCCACATTATGTAATACTTCTTAACTTATTTCGAGATCAATTGGATAGATATGGTGAGGTAAATACCGTTGCATCCAAATGGCAGAAAGCAATAGAACAATTGGGTCACAAAACAATTGTAATTCTCAATGCCGACGACCCACAGATTGCCTGGCTCGGTTTGTCATTGCGAGCGAAGCGTGGCAATCTATTACAAGAAGAGATTGCTTCGTCATACTTCGACAAGCTCAGTATTCCTCGCAATGACAGCACAAGAAGTAATTTGTTGTACTTTGGTCTGAATGAAAAAACAAAATCAAAAATTCCTCAACATGCTTCTGACTCAACCTATTGTCCAAACTGCAATACAAAACTTTCCTATAAATCAATTTCCTTCTCACACCTTGGCAACTGGCACTGTCCAAACTGTAAAGACAAACGTCCCAAACTTTCTATCTCCTCTGTTACAACCTACCCTCTTCCAGGAATGTATAACCGCTACAATACCCTTGCGGCTGTTCTACTTTGTAGAAGTCTAAACATAGAGCTTAAAGTAATAGATTCTGCCCTGCAGGATTTTGAGCCTGCATTTGGAAGACAAGAAATTATAAATGTTAATAGTAAAAAAGTTCAGCTATTCTTATCAAAAAACCCAACCAGCTTTAATCAGTCACTGCAAACCATTTATGAACTCAATGCAAAAAACATTCTTATGGTTCTCAATGATAAAATCCCAGACGGAAGAGATGTTTCTTGGATTTGGGATGTAGACTTTGAGGAATATTTAGACCCACAGACCAATATTGCAATCAGTGGGGATCGCTGTTTTGATATGGGCGTAAGAATTAAGTATTCAATGGAAATTAAAAATTGCTCACCTCGCGAAGCGGGTAAATTGAAAATTGAGGAAGATTTAAAGAAAGCAATAAACATGGCTCTTTACGAAACTCCAAGAACAGAGATTTTATATATTTTACCAACTTATTCTGCCATGCTTGAAGTACGAAAAATCCTAACAGGAAAAAAGATACTGTAACTTACAATGTCATTCCGGGCTTGACCCGGAATCCATATGGATGCTGAATCAAGTTCGGCATGACGTGAAAAGTGCTTAGGATGATATAACGTATGACATTATGAACTTAACCATCGGTTGGTTATATCCGGATTTAATGAGTACCTACGGCGATAGGGGTAATATTATTGTGTTTGAGAAAAGATGCCAGTGGAGAAAAATAGATATTGAAGTAAAAAAACTAGACGTTGGTTTTTCTATGTACGAACTTGAGAGATGCGACTTACTCTTTATGGGAGGCGCTCAAGACAGACAACAAACAATTATAGCAAAAGACCTTAAAGATAAGACACATGTTTTTAAAGATATTATCAATCGCAATATGCCGGGGCTGTATATTTGCGGTGCATACCAGTTTTTGGGCAATTATTATAAAGAAGCTGACGGAGCAATAATTCCGGGGCTTGAAATTTTAGATTTGTACACCGAAAACCCCGGCCCCAACCACCCCAGACTTATTGGGAATATTTTGATTGAACTTGATCCCGTCATTCTGGGGACTCAAAACGCAGCGCAGAGGACTCCAGAATCTGATTCTAGACAAGTCAGAATGACGACCCTCGTTGGCTTTGAAAACCACGGAGGACGAACCTATCTTGGATTAGGGGTTAAACCCCTAGGTAAAGTAAAGGTTGGTTTTGGAAATAATGGAAAAGACGGTACAGAAGGAGCTGTGTATAAAAATAGCTTTGGAACTTATTTACACGGCCCAATTCTTCCCAAAAACCCTCATTTTGCAGACATGCTTATTAAAATAGCTTTAGAAAGAAAATACAAAAAACCTATCGACCTCTCCCCTCTTGAAGATGCACTAGAACTAAATGCTCATGAAACAGTTGTAAAAAAGCTTAGAATCCATATATAATAGATCGATGAAAATTAATGTATCTCATGTGGCGAAGTTGGCAAATTTACCTCTCACCGACGAAGAAAAAAAGAAGTTCGAAAACCAGCTTTCTTCAGTTCTTAAATATGTTGAAAAATTAAGAGAAGTAGATACTTCAAAAGTTGAGGAAACTTCTCAGGTCACAGGTCTTGAAAATGTTTTAAGAGAAGACCAAGCAGCTCCCTCTTTATCTCAAGGCGATGCTTTAAAAAACGCCAAATCAAAACACAACGGATTATTTAAGGTCCCAGCAATATTAGACGAATGAAAACCCTAGATGCTAGGGATAATACACCTGGGAGGTGTCCTAGATAGGACACCTAGGAAAAATGTTATGAAATTAAACGAACTGACAATTACTCAAGCAAGAGAAGGGTTACAACAAAAAAAATTTTCTTCGGTCGAACTTACGAAAGCGTGTTTGGATAGAATTAAACAGGTTGACGGAAAAATAAATGCATTTGTTACGGTTACCGAAGAAGAAGCGCTTGAACATGCAAAACATGCAGATAAACTTCTTAACAATATAACAATAGAACAATATAACAATTATCCTTTACTTGGTATCCCTATCGGTCTAAAAGATATGTATATGACAAAAGGAATCCGAACAACAGCAGCTTCAAAAGTTCTTGAAAATTACATCCCACAATATGATGCAACAGTGGTCACAAAGTTAAAAAATGCGGGAGCAATTATTATCGGTAAAACCAATTGTGACGCATGGGCACATGGCAGTAGTGGAGAAAATTCGGATTTTGGCCCAACAAAAAATCCCTGGAATATAGAATATGTCCCAGGAGGATCTAGCAGCGGATCAGCAGCTGCGATTGCGGCAGACATGTGTATTGCATCCACAGGAACTGACACAGGAGGATCAATTCGCCTCCCAGCAAATTTTTGCAATGTCGTTGGCCTTAAACCAACCTATGGCAGGGTAAGCCGTTACGGAATTATTGCTATGGCCTCATCCCTAGATTCTATCGGCCATTTTACTAAAACAGTAGAAGACTGCGCTCTTATTCTCAATATTACGGCAGGAAACGACTCCTGTGATGCAACCACTCCAAAAAAAAACAAACCAGACTATACAGAAAGCCTAAAAAAATCAGTGAATGGGTTAAAAATTGGAATTCCAAAAGAGTATTTTGAAATAGGCTTGGACAAAGAAATAAAAGAAAAAACGCTAAAAGCAGCACAGATTCTAGAGAGTCTCGGCGCTAAAACAGTTGAGGCGTCACTTCCTCATACAGAATATGCTCTTGCCTGCTATTACATTATTGTGCCTTCGGAAATATCTTCAAACCTCGCAAGGTATGATGGGATTCGGTATGGCATGGAAAGAACAAACTTTGGAGATGAAGCAAAACGAAGAATTATGCTGGGAACCTACACCCTTTCTGCAGGATATTATGACGCGTACTACAAAAAAGCAATGCAGATACGAACTCTTCTTAAACAGGATTTTGATCGAGCATTTGAGAAAGTGGATGTAATTATTTCCCCAGTTTCTCCAACACCCCCATGGAAACTAGGAGAAAAAGTTAACGATCCGCTTAAAATGTACCTATCGGATATTTATACAATAACAATAAATCTTGTAGGAATTCCAGGTCTTTGTGTTCCAATAGGATTTACCAAAAATGAGCTTCCACTAGGAATGCAAATACTCGGTCCGCATTTTTCCGAAGAAACACTATTCCAAATTGGTAATGCATTCGAAGAAGTAACAAAAAACGAAGGGTGGAGAAAAAAGAAACCAGTACTATAGACACTATAATAATACGTATTATTATAGTGAATAAAAAGAAATATTGTGCAAAATTATAAATATCAACCAGTTATAGGTTTAGAAGTTCATGTTGAGCTTAAAACAAAATCAAAAATGTTCTGCAGATGCTCTGCAGAACATTTTGGTCAAGAACCAAACACGCACACATGTCCAGTCTGCTTAGGTCTTCCAGGCGCTTTACCTGTACCGAATAAAACCGCAATTGAGTGGTGTGTGATGATTGGGTTAGCACTAAGCTGTGAGATACCGCTTTTTTCTAAGTTTGATCGAAAAAATTATTTTTATCCTGATCTTGCCAAAGGCTACCAAATTTCCCAATACGACCAACCATTCGCGATCAATGGAAAAGTTGTCATTGCGAGGAACGAAGCGACGAAGCAATCCCTTAAAAAAGAGATTGCTACGACTCCTTCTGTGTCTCGCAATGACGCTAAGGTAATCAGGATTCGAAGGGTTCATATGGAAGAAGACACAGCCAAATTGATGCATCAATTTGGAACTCAAAACTCAAATATCAAAACTCAAAATGAGGAAAAATATTCCTTAATAGATTTTAATCGCTCTGGTGTTCCATTGGTTGAAATAGTAACAGAACCTGATTTTTCATCAGCAGATGAGGTTACAGAATATCTAAAAAAACTCCAGCAGATAGTTCGCTACTTAGACGTCTCCAACGCAGACATGGAAAAAGGCGACATGCGCCTCGAGCCGAATATTTCTTTAAAAAAAGTGTCATTGCGAGGAATGGTGAGCGAAGTCGAACCAGACAGAGCAATCTCTAGAGATCGCCACGCTAACGCTCGCGATGACAATAAAGAACTCCCAAAGTATAAAGTTGAAGTGAAGAATATCAATTCTTTTCGATTCGTAGATAAAGCAATACGGTTTGAACTGAAACGACAAGCAGAACTACTAGACAAAAGAGAAACCCCTGCTCAGGAAACCAGAGGTTGGGATGAGAAAAAAGGGGCAACTGTTTCTCAAAGAAGTAAAGAAGAAGCGCACGATTATCGCTATTTTCCCGAACCGGATATACCACCAGTCCGTTGGACGGAATCTCAAATCTCAAATCTCAAATCTCAAATGTGCGAATTACCTGATACGAAGTTCAATCGGTTTCAAAAGGAATATAAACTAAACGAATACGATGCGGAGATACTTACCAGAGAACAAGAATTGGCAGATTATTTTGAAGAAGCTGTAAAAGTCGGAAAAGAACACAATATTACTTCAAAATCTATCGCAAATACTATTATTAATAGAAAAATAAACACCGAACAAGTTTTGCCTGCAGAATTAATAAAAAACATTATCCAAATATCCCAAACTTTCCAAATAAACCCAGATGAACTAGAAAAAATAGTTGAGCAAGTTCTTTCAGAAAACCAAAAGGCAGTCGACGACTACAAAAAAGGGGAAACTCAGATCATGGGATTTTTAATAGGAAGAATAAAACAGCATTTTCCTTCAAGCGATACGAATCAAATAAAAAAAGCTCTTGAAACATCCATACTAAATACTTAATACTGTATACTTATAATACTTGTATGATAGATTTTGTACACCTGCATAACCACAGCGAATATTCATTGCTAGACGGCTTATCTAAAATAAACGATATGATAGACCGCGTAAGCAATCTTGGTATGAAAGCTGTGGCTATAACAGATCACGGTAATCTTTATGGAACAGTTACATTTTATAAAGCATGTCTGGAAAAAGGAATAAAACCGATTATTGGCTGTGAAATCTACATGGCAAAACGAACAAGACACGATAAAGAAGCAGGCATTGATAATGACTACAACCATCTAATCCTTCTTGCAAAAAATAATGCCGGCTATAAAAACCTCATGAAGATTATCTCTATTTCTCACCTGGAAGGTTTTTACTACAAACCCAGGGCAGA
This sequence comes from Candidatus Levybacteria bacterium RIFCSPLOWO2_02_FULL_37_18, assembly GCA_001784115.1. GTDB lineage: Bacteria > Patescibacteriota > Microgenomatia > Levybacterales > UBA12049 > 2-01-FULL-37-20. Next base: position 11,209 of record MFPD01000025.1, read on the forward strand.
CATTGAGCTTTTGGAAAAATATCACGAGGGCATCATCTGTCTTTCTGCGTGTGTAAATGGATACATTTCTGATCCGTTATTGAATGATCAAGAAGAGGAAGCAGTAAAACGGATGAAGAAATTATCCGGTATTTTCGGCCCAGAACGATTTTACTTAGAAATTCAAAAACATATCAATGTCCCTCCGCAAGAAAGACTAAATCCAAAATTAATTGAACTTTCCAGAAAACACGGAATTCCCCTTGTTGCAACCAACGACAATCATTATACAAAAAAAGAAGACGCCGAGGCTCAAGAAATATTACTGTGTATCCAAACACAAACCACAATCGAAACCAAAGATAGAAAACTTTCTATGATAGATTCTCCTGACTTTTATATAAAATCTCCCGAAGAAATGATTTCCCTTTTTGCCGAGGTACCAGAAGCTGTTTTAAACACTGCAAAAATTGCAGACATGTGTAACGTAGAAATTCAACTTGGAAAATGGATTATGCCTGTTTTTGCAGTCCCAGGTAATTTGAATGAAATTGAATATTTTAAACAACAAATTGAGGAGGGTTTGCAATTTAGATACAATGAAATTACTCAAGAAATACGAAATAGAGTAGACTACGAATTATCAATAATTTTAAAAAAAGGATATCAAACATATATTTTAATTGTTGCTGATTTTGTAAATTGGGCAAAAAATCATGGCATTACTGTGGGTCCAGGCAGAGGAAGTAATGCGGGATCAATCATTTCTTACGCACTAAAAATATCTGACATAGATCCTTTATTTTTTAAGCTTCCTTTTGAGCGCTTCTTAAATCCTATGCGTCCCTCTCCCCCTGATATTGATCTTGATTTTGCCGATGACAGGCGTGATGAAGTAATTGAATATGTTACACAAAAGTATGGAAGTGATAAGGTAGCACAAATTATAACCTTTGGTACCATGGAGGCCAGGGGTGCGGTCAGAGATGCTGGGAGAGCCCTAGGGATGCCCTATTCAGGACCGGACAGAATTTCTAAAATGATTCCACCCGGATGGCAGGGACATGCCATGACAATAGATAAGGCTTTAGAGCAAAGCCCTGATCTAAAAAAAGCGTACATTACTGAATCTGACACAAGACGCCTTCTTGACGTGGCAAAAAAACTTGAAGGCGTGGCAAGACACGCCTCGGTACACGCTGCAGGAGTAGTGATTGCAGATAAAGATCTAACCGAATACACTCCGCTTCAAAAAGAAACAAACGGAGACAAAATTGTCACCCAATATGATATGTACACTGTCGGAGAAGATGGTGTAGGACTGTTAAAAATTGACTTTTTGGGTCTGAGAAATTTAACCATCATCCAGGAAGCGCTGCAGTTTATAGAAAAAAATCAAGGAAAAAAAATCGATTTTTCAGAAATTGCTTTTGATGATACAAAAACATATCAACTATTAGCCTCCGGTGAAACAACAGGAATATTCCAGCTTGAATCTGCTGGCATGAGACGATATATAAAAGAATTAAAACCAACGACAATTTTTGACCTCCAGGCTATGGTTGCTTTATACAGACCTGGGCCAATGGCAAATATTCCGGAATTTGTAAAAAGAAAACGCAATTCAAAGCTTATTTCTTACCCAGCTCCAAAGTTGGAAGAAGTTCTCAAAGAGTCTTATGGGATTATTACCTACCAAGACGATTTACTTTTAACCGCAATTCAAGTCGCTGGATACTCATGGCTTGAGGCAGATAAACTAAGAAAAGCCGTAGGCAAAAAAATTCCTTCTGAAATGAAGAAGCAACATGATAAATTCATTAATGGTTGCGTTATGAATGGTTTAAAAAAGCAGAATGCGGAAAACTTATGGATACTTTTTGAGCCATTTGCAGGATATGGATTCGGAAAAGCCCACGCAGCGTGTTATGCAACGATTGCCTTTAGAACTGCGTATTTAAAAGCTCACTATCCGGTTGAATTTATGACAGCCCTTTTAACCGCTGAATCAAGAGGTACAACAGGACCAGCAAAAAACGAAAAAATAGCCCAGGCCGTAGCAGAATGTAAAAGACTTTCTATTCCAGTGCTTGCTCCTGATATTAATAAATCAACTTCTGAATTCGTAATTGAAAATAAAACCTCAATTAGGTTTGGTCTGTCTGCTATTAAGAACGTAGGCCAAGCTGCCATAGAAATAATACTTTCAAGTCGAAGTAATGGTCCATTTATTAGCTTGGAAGATTTTTGTGCCCGAGTCGACATATCTAAGGTAAATAAGAAAACTCTTGAAAGCCTTATTAAAGCAGGAGCAATGGATGTATTCGGTAACCGGGCAAATCTCTTAATTGCTCTTCCTGGAATTTTGGAACAATCACACAGGCTTAGAAAACAAGCAACGGGCGGCCAGGAATCGTTATTTGGAAATGATGATTTGCCAAAAGAAGCTTTCCCACATGTTACCTCTATTGAAGATTTTTCCGAACCAGAAAAACTAGCCTTCGAAAAAGAATTTTTAGGTATTTATCTTTCTTCTCATCCCCAAATGGAAACATTATCAACGATTCGCACTATGATCACTCATGAACTAGAAGTTTTGTTGGAGGAAAAAGAGGGCACACAAATTAAAACTGGAGGAATAATTGAATCAAGCAGAAAAATCTTTACGAAAAAAAATAACTCAGAAATGGCATTTTTGGTACTGGCCGACGAAAAAGGACTATTTGTCGAATGCATTGTGTTTCCAAAAGTATACGAAGAGTACAAGAGCTTTTTAATAAAAAATACGGTAATTATGATTGATGGAAAAGTAGACACAAAAAACGACAGACCCATGATAATCGTTGAAAAAGTATACATAACCAAACAAAAACCCCAATATTCTTAAAATTGCCTCTTTATTCCCTCATAAAAATATGGTATCGTATAGACTTAATAGTCTATAGACTTTATTCGTATATATGGCTTCATTTGCACCTGAAATACTGGCAACTGTTGGCACGTTTCCAATTACCAATACTGTTGTGCATACGTTAGTTGTTGACTCTCTTCTTATAAGCATTTCCCTGTACGTATCAAGAACTATAAAAACAATTCCCTCTTTTTTCCAAAATACCGTCGAGTCAATTCTTGAGTCTGTGTTAAATCTCACAGATTCTATAGCTCATTCTGCTGCGCAATATATTTTTCCCTATGTCATGAGTTTCTTTCTGTTTATTCTTACTGCAAATCTCACCAGCCTGCTCCCTGGATTTGGAACAATAGGGTTTTACGAAGACGTTGAAGGAAAAAAAGAACTCATTCCGATATTAAGAGGTGCAACGAGCGATATTAATGTTACGTTTGCATTAGCGCTGGTATCAGTACTGGCAACCCATATGCTTTCTATAAAACTCACAGGAATAAAAGATTATGTATCGAGATTTTTCTCTCTTAATCCGATTAATTTATTTGTGGGAATGTTAGAACTTGTTTCGGAAATAACTAAAGTCTTATCGTTGTCATTTCGGTTATTTGGAAACATTTTCGCCGGAGAATTTACGCTTGCTACCGTGTCAAAATTATTTGCATTTTTGTTCCCTCTTCCCTTTTTACTGCTTGAAACCATTGTCGGATTAGTTCAATCTCTCGTTTTTGCGATATTAACATTAGTATTTATGGCAATTTTGACAACACCGCATCACCCCCAACACGAGGAGGTGATACATACATGAGTATTACTATTACAGGCGGATTAATTATGGCAATCGGTGGCATCATTCCTGCTTTTACAATTGGTCTTATCGGGGCAAAAGCAATGGAAGCTATCGGAAGAAATCCAGAAGCAGCAGGAAGAATTTTACCGCCAATGCTTTTAGGAATGGCATTTGCAGAAGCTATTGCAATTTATTCATTAATCTTAGCGTTTACTAAATAACACGAAAGACCACAAATAAAAACATTAAACACCACAAAAGTTAGTGGTTACGTTTTATGGAGTTTTTAAAAAACTTTGGATTTGATCCAATATTACTTTTGGCACAGGTTGTTAATTTTTTAATAGTACTGTGGGTATTAAAACGGTTTTTATACAAACCCGTGCTTACCATGCTTACGAAAAGACACCTTGCGATCGAAGAAGGTCTAAAAAATGCAGCCGAAGCAGAAAAACGTCTTAATGATGCGCTAAATCATCAAAAAAAAATTCTTAAAGAAGCGCAGACGGAAGCAAAAAAAATAATTGAAGATGCAAAAAGCCATTCAGCTGAACTTATTAAAAATGCAGAAGAGGGAGCTACAATAGCTGCAGAAAAATTATTACAAGAAGCAAGAAATCAAATCGATGTACAAACCCAAAAAGCAGAAGAAAGACTCATGAGCAATATTTCAGATTTGGCAATAGGATTCTTGCAGAAAGCGTCTGAGCATTTATTCGAGCAAAAGGACCAAGAAAAAATTATGAGTAAAGCGATTAAACAATTACAATATGACAAAAAAAGAAATTAAAAAACTTGCCTTGGCGAGTTACAAAGGGAAGAATTTGGATAAAAAAACCGTAAGCAGAATCGTACCCTTGCTTTCGCGAAAAGATATAAAAACATATATTAACATGATAAAATTACTGGAAAAGAAAAAAACTATTATAATATCTGTACCCTGCAAAAACATCAAAGCAACAAAACAATTTCAAAAACTGTATCCAGACAAAAAAATAGTGTATGAATTCGATCCTGCTCTGATTGCCGGAATTAAAATCACTGATAATGATATATTATATGAACTAAATCTTAAACACACATTAGACAACATTAAACAATACGCAAGTGAACAAGTATTATGATTGAAAGTAACACAATTATCGAACAACTGGAAAAACGGTTAAAAACATTTCGAGATAGTCCCAAACTACAAAATGTCGGCACAGTCCAAACCAACACTGACGGAGTTATTGCCGCCTCAGGTCTTTCCCAAGTCAAAATGGGTGAGCTAGTCGAATTTGATAATGGCAGTATAGGTGTAGCTTTACATCTGGACGAAGACAGTGTTTCGATAATTCTACTCGGCAAAGGTGAAGACCTCAAGGAAGGAAATAAGGTAAAAACGACGGGAAAATTACTTTCCATTCCTGTTTCAGAAAGTTTCTTAGGCCGGGTAATAAACCCGCTGGGTGAACCCTTAGACGGAGGAGTAAAACTTTCTAAAGGAAAGGCCATGCCGCTTGAAAGAGTTGCAGCCGGAGTTGTAGAAAGAACTCCAGTTGACACTCCTTTAAAAACAGGAATCAAGGCAATTGACGCAATGATTCCCATCGGACGAGGTCAAAGAGAGCTTATTATCGGAGACCGGGGCCTTGGCAAAACCGCAATCGCTATTGACACAATTATTAATCAACGAAACCAAGAAGGCAAAAAACAAATAATTTGTATTTACGTTGCCATCGGTCAAAAACAAAGTACTATTGCCCAAATTATAGCCAGGCTTAAAGAAGAAAAAGCTTTTGACTATACAGTTGTGGTAGTAGCTGCTGCATCTGAAAAGGCATCCTTGCAATATGTAGCACCCTACGCGGGATCTGCAATCGCAGAATATTTTATGGAAAAAGGAGAAGACGTGTTGGTTGTGTATGATGATTTAAGTAAGCACGCATGGGCATACAGACAATTATCGCTTGTTTTAAGAAGACCTGCGGGAAGAGAAGCATATCCGGGTGATATTTTTTACCTGCACAGCAGATTGCTTGAGCGGGCGGTAAAATTAAATAAAGAAAACGGCGGTGGCTCAATTACTGCCTTACCCATTATCGAAACTCAAGCAGGGGACATCTCGGCATATATTCCAACCAATGTTATTTCTATTACCGACGGACAAATTTTTTTAGAAGCAGGATTATTTAACAGCGGCATTAAACCCGCAATCAACGCGGGAAACTCGGTTTCCAGGGTAGGAGGTGCTGCTCAATCTGCCACCATGAAGTCCATTGCCGGAAAAATGAGACTGGAACTTGCTCAATTTAGAGAACTTGCTGCGTTTGCGCAATTCGGAAGCGAGCTTGACCCGGCAACTGTTGCTCAACTAGAAAGAGGAAAACGAACAACCGAAATTTTAAAACAACCCCAATATAAACCTCTTCCCGAATCATTGGAAATAATGAGTATATGGGCTGTAACAAACGGCCTAATGGATGATATCCCGGTTGAGACAATTCAAAGATTTGAAGAAGAACTCCATGAATATTTACTGTCTTCTCAAAAACAACTCTTAACAACGCTTTCAAGCGGAGAAAAACCAAATGAAACAACGCTTAGACACATGAGAAAAGCAGTAGAAGATTTTAAGAAAGGATTTAACGCGTAATATGGCAAGCATGATTCAATTAAAACGAAGAATTAAAACAGCCCAAAATGTTTCGAAAACAACAAAAGCCATGCAACTCATTGCCACGTCAAAATTAAAACGAGCCCAAGAAGCAGCTCTTTCATCTCGGCCATATGTAGAAAAGTTAGAATCTTGGAGTAAACGTCTATCTGCGCTAAAACAAGAAGATTTTACACACCCTTATATCGAACAAGCTGTTGACTCTAAAAAAACGTTGCTTATTGTCTTGTCTCCGGACAAAGGACTCTGCGGGGGCTTAATCACTAATGTACTCAGAGAGTATATGTCTTTTAGTAGCGACTCAAATATTATCACAACAACAGTAGGTAAAAAGATCGAAATTATGGCTTTGCGATCTAAAAATCAACTTATTGCTTCGTTTCCATTTGGCACAACACTGCCTCGATTTGGCATGATTTTTCCTATTCTTAAAATAATCGATGAGTACTATCTGTCAAAAAAGGTTGACACTGTCAAAATTTTATACAGCAGATTTGCCAGTTTCTTTTCCCAAATTCCTACTGTTACAACGATTTTACCTCTTACACTCCCTGACGAAACAAAAGATCAACAAATTACGATCTCCGAACTATTTGAACCAAGTATCGAAGTGCTTCTTCCTCAACTTCTTAAACATTATATAGAAATGTCTTTGTATCACTTTCTTTTAGAGAATTATGTATCCGAACAGACAGCAAGAATGCTTGCAATGCAAAATGCAACTGATAATGCACATGATATAATTACCCAGTTAACGCTTGAATACAATAAAGCCAGACAAGAAAAAATCACCAACGAGATACTAGACATAAGTAGCAACTCAGCGTTTGTATATGAGTAAAAATAATTCATATGGAACCATTATTAGAATTGCAGGACCTGTTGTTGACGTATATTTCGAAAAAGACTTGCCTGACATATACGAAGCTTTGGAGGTAAACTCAAATGGAAAAAGACTGGTGTTGGAAGTCACGTTTTCCACAGGCAATAATGAAGTCAGGACGCTTGCGCTTGGATCTACAGATGATCTGTCACGAGGAATCCCTGTAAAAAGAACAAACGCTCCCATTTCTGTACCGGTCGGCACAAAAACCTTGGGGAGAATCTTTAATGTACTTGGCCAAACAATTGATGGAAAAAGTTTTGATCCAAAAGGAGTAGATTTTTGGCCAATTCATTCCTTGCCTCCTCCACTTATTGATCAAGAAACAAAACCTCAAATTCTAGAAACAGGAATTAAGGTTATTGACCTTATTGCTCCATTTACCAAAGGAGGCAAAACCGCAATTTTTGGCGGAGCGGGTGTGGGAAAAACAGTTATTGTTAAAGAGCTTATTAGAAATATTGCCACGGAGCATAAAGGACACTCGGTATTTGCAGGGGTTGGAGAAAGAACCAGAGAAGGTACAGATCTTTGGCTTGAAATGAAAGAGGCTAATGTTTTGGATAAAACTGTTATGGTATTTGGCCAAATGAATGAACCTCCTTCCAATAGACTAAGAGTTGCTCTAACAGCCTTAACCATGGCAGAGTATTTTAGAGACGAGAAAAAAGAAGATGTTTTGCTCTTTATCGATAATGTATTTCGGTTTACCCAGGCAGGAACAGAGGTATCAACACTTTTAGGCAGAATGCCTTCCGCGGTTGGATACCAGCCAACCTTGGCAAATGAAGTCGGCACGCTTCAGGAAAGAATCACTTCAACCAAACACGGATCAATTACTTCTGTCCAGGCTGTCTACGTCCCAGCTGATGATTATACAGACCCGGCACCCGTCACCATTTTTGCTCACATGGATGCAACAATAACGCTTGAGCGCTCAATTGCCGAGCAAGGTATTTACCCGGCTGTTGATCCCCTAGCGTCATCTTCTCGAATTTTAGACCCGAATGTTGTTGGAAAAGACCACTACGACGTTACCAGAGGTGTACAAAAAGTTCTTCAACGGTATAAAGACTTACAGGATATTATAGCCATATTAGGCATTGACGAACTTTCCGATGAAGATAAACAAACTGTAACCAGAGCCAGAAAAATTCAAAGGTTTTTATCTCAACCTATGTTTGTGGCAGAAGTCTTTACCGGACAACCCGGTAAATATGTAAAAATAGAAGATACAGTTGCTGGCTTTAGAGAGATTTTGGACGGAAAACATGACGATATTGCGGAGCAGGCATTTTACATGGCGGGAACAATTGCCGAAGTAGTTGAAAGATCGGGAAAAACAAAAGAAACAAATGCAAAGAAAAAATGACCATAAAGTTGCAAGTCATAACTCCTGAAAAAATTATATACGACGATAACGTCGACAAAATCATTGTCCCTACCCCTAATGGCCAAATTGCTATTTTACCTCGTCACATAACTCTTTTATCCCAGGTTTCAGATGGAGAAATAATTGTTAAAAAAGCAACAACAGATCACCATATCGCAGTAACGGGAGGTTTTTTGGAGGTTAGAAAAAACCAAGCTACAATTTTAGCAGATTATGCTATAGAAAGTGATGCTATTCAAGTTGCAAAAGCCCAAGAGGCAAAAGAGCGGGCAGAAAAATTACTTTCCGAAAAACTTTCGGAAGAGGATTTTGCGGAAATTCAATCTCAACTTCGAAGATCTCTCCTGGAGCTTAAAGTTGCAGAGATGAAAAAAAGAAGAAAAACTATATGATTGACATTAGTACCACCATTGCCGGAATAAAACTAGATTCTTGTATATTTAATGCCTCTGGTCCTAACGATGAAACACTTCCACAACTAGAAATTATCGGAAAATCAAAATCACCGGCAATTACCATGAAATCATGCACAATCGCCTTTAGAGAAGGCAATCCTGGCCCAAGATATGCTGATTTGCCTGCTAACTCTTCAATTAATTCAATGGGATTACCAAATCTTGGATACAAAGAATACATCAAGTTTACTAAAATTTTAAAAAAGAAATACGAAAAACCTGTTGTCGCAAGTATTTGCGGTATGACGTTAGAAGATAATGTTGAAATGTTTAAAGCTTTTAATAATTCAGACGTAGATATTATTGAATTTAATCCAGGATCGCCAAATACCATTGGCAAACCAATTGTAGGATATAACCCCATTGAAATGGATAGACTACTTGCTGCGGTTTCTAAAATTTGTAAAAAACCCTGGGGAGTAAAACTCCCTCCGTATTTTGATTTTGTACATTACGAACAGATTGCCAAAGTTTTAAAACAATATCCAGTTAAATTTGTTACATCTATTAATTCAGTAGGTAATGGTTTGGTTATTGACCCGGAAAAAGAAGCGCCGGCCATAAAACCCAAAGGAGGATTTGGAGGCATTGGGGGAAGACTCATTAAAAATATTGCTTTGGCTAATGTGAGAAAATTTTACTTGCTTTTTGAAGATAAAATTCAAGTAATTGGCGTTGGTGGAGCTGCAACAGGTATTGATGTTTTTGAGTTTATTTTAGCCGGAGCATCTGCTGTTCAAATAGCTACTACATTTATGCAAGAAGGTACTCCTGCATTTCCGCGTCTTCAAAAAGAACTCAAGGATTATATGAAAAAAAAGGGCTACAAAACAATTGAAGATTTTCGAGGAAAGCTAAGGGTCGAATGAAAAATAAAAACTTTAATTCTAAGCACTTTAATGATATATATCATTAAAGTATATAATGAACTTTCAACAAAAATTACAAGAAATAGTTAAGAAGAATAATTCTCTCCTCTGTGTAGGTCTTGATCCGGATCTTTCTAAGCTTCCCCCTCATATTTTAAAATTAGATGAACCTTTATTTGAGTTTAATAAAGCAATTATTGACGAGACAAAGGATTTAGTTTGTGCATTCAAGGCCAATAGCGCATTCTACGAAGCAGAAGGTGTAAGGGGAATCGAGCAGCTCAAAAAAACTATTCAATATGTTCAAAAACAATATCCGGAAATTCCGGTAATTCTTGATGCAAAACGGGCAGACATTGGAAATACTTCAGAGCAGTACGCAAAATATGCATTTTATTTTTTAGGTGTCGATGCAATAACAGTAAATCCATATCTTGGATTCGATTCAATCGAGCCTTTTTTAAAAAGAAAAGATAAGGGCATAATAATTCTCTGCAAAACTTCCAACCCAGGATCTTCCGATTTTCAAGACATACACCTGGGAGGTGTATCAGGTAGGATACCTAGAGAAATATCTTCTCCTGAACCTCTTTATATGTTTGTTGCAAAAAAAAATATTGAGTGGAACACTATCTATGGTAATTGTCTTATGGTTGTTGGCGCAACATATCCGGAGGAACTAAAAAAAATTCGTGAACTTACACCTGATATGACATTTCTTGTTCCAGGCATTGGATCACAAGGAGGAAATCTTGAACAAACGCTCAAGTTTGGATTAACAGAAGAAAAATCAGGGTTGATAATAAATGTGGGTCGTGCAATAATCTATGCATCAAATGGAAATGATTTTAGCCAAAAAGCAAAAGAAGAAGCAATAAAACTAAGAGACCTAATTAACCAATTTAGAAATTAGATGGAAGTAGTAGAGATATTAAAAACACTTGGCGCAATAATTACAGATGATCATTTTGTGTATACATCAGGAAAACATGGAAGTGTATATATTAGAAAAGATCTGCTGTATCCGCATACGCAAGAGGTGTCGAAAGTTGGAGAACTGTTTGCCCGAAAGTTTAAAGATAAAAATATAGAAGTTGTTGTGGGTCCCGCTTTAGGAGGGACTATTCTTTCTCAATGGACCGCGTATCATTTATCAAAGCTATCAAGCAAAGATGTGTTAAGTTTATTTACGGAAAAAGTTTCTGATCCCAATCAATTATTTAATAAAAATCAAGAATTTAAAAGAGGATATGACCAGTTAGTTAAGGGAAAAAATGTTTTGATTGTCGAAGACTTAACAACAACAGGTGGATCCATAAAACGTGTTGGAAAAGCAGTAGAATATGCTGAAGGTAACATTGTTTCGCTATGTGTCATGATCAATAGGGATCCAAAAAGGGTAAACGCTGAATCAATTGGATTCCCTTTTACCCAACTCGGGATGCTTAAAGCGGAAGCATTTGATGAAGAAGATTGCCTCTATTGCAAAGAAAAAAAACCAATAAATACAACAGTCGGTCATGGAAAAGAATTCCTCTCAAGTAAAAAATAATCTTGTCCTGAGCAAGTCGAAGGATTGCCTTAATGTATTAAATTTCATAGAATATCCTTATTGCCGATGTGGCTCAGTGGTAGAGCAAGTGTTTCGTAAACACTAGGTCGTGAGTTCGATTCTCACCATCGGCTCCCGAAATTATGAAAACACGCTCAAGACTTTCCAGAAGAACCGAACAACGCACTAGGAAAAATATTATTTTTACCTCAGTAGCAACAATGGTTCTAATTTTTATTATTTTAAAATACGGACTTCCCTTCTTAGTCCAAACCAGCCTTCTTGTTGCCGGAATAAAAAACAAACCGGAAACTTCTTCAAGCAATTCATCAATATCTTTCGTTTCTCCTCCAGTTTTAGATCCCCTGCCATCTGCTACAAATAGTGCTCAAATTCAAGTCTTGGGTAATGCATTAAATGCAGAGTCAGTAAATCTTTATGTAAATGGTGATTTGGTTGATAAACAAAAAGTTAAAGAAGACAATACGTTTCGATTTGAAGATGTACAAATTAAAAAAGGAGATAATTCTATTGGCGTAAAATCAAAAACCAAAGAAGGAAAAGAAAGTGATTTTGCAAATCTCTCAATTAATTATAAAGATTCTCAACCGACACTTTCTATAGATACACCTTCAGATAATCAAACATTTTCTAAAGACCAAAACTCAGTTCAAGTTACCGGAAAAACAGATATAGGAGTAAAAGTAACAGTCAATGATTATTGGGCAATTGTTGAAGAAAACGGTAAATTTTCTTATACATTAGCACTAAAAGACGGAGAAAATAAGATTAAAATTACAGCAACAGATGACGCAGGCAATAAAACCGAATTACAAAGAACTGTAAAATTCAACCCATAATTCCAATCAAAATCCACATCCAGAGCATAAGGGGCGGAAAAAACAGACTATTCACAAACAAACTGTCAATAAAAATAGCTATAATTGAACATAAAACTAGAATCGATTCAACACTGTGTGTTTTTTTGAATAAATTGAGAAATTTCTTAATAATTCTATTCCAAAGGTTTAAATAAGCGATCAAACCGATAACACCTATCGTAGCAAACACAAATAAAAAACTATTATCTGTTCCGGCATCTGCATGACTTACCAAAGCTCCTATTCCTTTTCTAAAACCGTATTTAATTTGTACATATCTGTATGTATTAAATCCCACTCCTAAAATTGGGTAATCTTTAATAATCGTCAAAGCATTATTCATCGATTCTATACGAGCCATGCCTGAAGCAGTTCGGAATATATTAATATTTTCGATATAAAAGAATGGAGATAAAGCAACAAAAATAAAAACAACTAGAACAAAAGACAACAATAGTAACTTTTTTTTACGAATTAAAACAAAAAATATCGAAGTGCTTACCAATAAAGAAATCATTGCACTCCTTGAATATGTTAAAACTATGGCAATGCCAGTAATCATTTCTATTGCCGAAAATAGCGTAATTTTTTTTCTATCTTTTTTTCTTATATCTTCAAAAACAAATCCTAATACAAATAAGAAATACAGCACATAAAAGGATCCTGCGTAATTGGGATCAAAAAAACTCGAAAATAATCGGTACAAATGATCATCCCAACCTAAATAAAATAAATTCCTTAAATTTTGATAAAAAAAATATTGAATAAATCCTATCAAAACAATTATTCCTCCAGAAAGCAAAAGCAGTTTTTTAATTATAGTTTTAAATTCTGTATTAAAATACATAATTATAAATAATACGCAACTATATAAAATCCACCGTAGAAGGTATAACGATGAAACAAAAAGTTCGTATTGCGTAAATAAAGAATAGTTGATAAAAAGTGATAAGATTGCAGTGCCTACAAAAATAAAAACAGGTCTATACAATAGTGAACTCCTTGCTTTCATTTTCTTTAAAGCAATAAAAGCAATCCAATTGAGCACCAACACTCCAACAAGTATGTCTATTAATGTAAAAGCTATTGAATTCCCAATTGAAAATCTGGTTACCTCTCCCAAAGGAAAAAATAATAGCAACAAAACTGTCAAAAATTTCAATACATCCATTCTTGTCCTCCTAAACTATATAGCTTTACAAGAGTTTTCGGATTAGAGTAAATAAGATTCCAGTATTCAAATCTACCTGGAATTCCCGAATTTTGAGTTGCAATATAATTAAATCTATCTCCCCTTTTTACCCAAGTTGAATCTATAAAAGGAAAGTCAACATAATAGAGATTATGGAATTCGTATAATAAAACCCTGTCTGTTGGCTTAATCGTCATTTTGAAATATTCGTCTATATCATAGAAATCTCCATACGAAAAATTAAGATGTTTGGACAAAAAATCTGATTTAGTTTGTAGCCCTAATAAAACAGGAATATATTTGCTGTTTGCGCCAAACCTATAGACTACTGAAAATAAAGAGAAAAAAATGATCAGACCGACAAAAACTTTTTTTAGATTTTTTTTTGTTTGAGCTAGAACTGCAATTGAAAGTAAAGAAAAAACTGGCAAATATGGTAAAAGAAATCTTCCTCCACCTGTTCTTGGTGTAACATACCAAACAATCATAGCAAGAAAGCAATATTGCGCAATAATTTTAATTTCTTTTGTAAACTGTTTATATAAAAACACTCCTAAAGGTAAAAATAATAAATAAAGAGGATTGATAGGATCTGCGCTTTTGGCTAGAACAATCCATACATCTTGCAGAAACCTAACAGGATTTATGAGTTCAATTGCAAGCCCAACAGGATATGTTTTTGTGAAGAACGGGTAAACTGGATTATTGTTATAAACGTAAGAAAAAATAAACCAAGGTAAAGGAATGAGTAATGAAGTTACAATCAACATTAATGAATCTCTAATTTTTTCCTTACTTACTAGAGCTATTAACATTAGGAATATAATAATTGAACCAATAGCAAGAAGTTTTGTTGAAATTGCTAAACCAAGTAGACAACCGGATTCAATAAGCCATTTACTTTCCTTTTTTTCCAGCCAGTTTAAAAAAGCCCAAAAAGATAACAATTCAAAAAAAGTTCGTGTTAAATCAATGTATGCTGTAACTGACATCCATCCCACAACTAGATTTGAATAAAAAATAATAACTGCTAAGAAGGATAGTTTTTTACTAAAAAATTTTCTTGAAATTTTATATAACGATATAAGAGTTAGTACTCCGAAAGAAAAGTGACTTAATTTTGCAAAGATTTCACTTCCCATTGAAAGATTAAGCACATACATCATTTCTGCAAGCTTTGGCATGTCAGAATAATAGAGAAGAGAACCTGGAATATGAAAGATTTTATGGTGTAAGAGATATATCTTTGGTAAGGTAAGATGATACCATAGTCCGTCAAAACTAAGTTCTGGACCCAATGTTCCCAGTAAGTTAGTTCCTGCTTGTAAAAGAACAAGAAAAAACAATAACCGTAACCCCTTTGGTAATGATTTTATGAATGTGATACATTGAATGGAAGAAGAATAAATATTATTCTGTTCAACGTAAATGATAGCAGAGACATAAAGTAAACTTACACTTAGAACAATTGGAACATGTAAAATATTTAAAAGGCCTAAAGAGAACATCAGATATGAAAATATCCCAATGTAAAATGCTATAGAAAACATATTTTAGCTTTTATTTTGGAGCTGCCAAAGCTTACCTCGTACTAAAAATGAATGAAAAGACATAATAATCGCAACAATTAAACCAGGAATTCCATCTAAAAAACCAAGTTTAAAGAAATAGTTTAAAATAAATTTGCCTATTGGGTATAACAAAATATCGTACCAACTAACTGTAATTGAACTTTTATGCAGTTCACTGGCTCTAATGGTAGTGTAATAGTTAATTTCTTTTAAAAATTCAGATACATTTTCGTGGGGATAATGCAAGATGGCATTTTTCAAACTTCCCATTTTTCCATTAATGTTCCATGTTTCATGAACTTTACCTTCCCACCTTCCAAAATCTTTTCTCGCCAATCGTAATAATTTTATATTTCCAACCTCCCCGTGCTCAAGTTTTTTACCCCACAAAACGTCTTGTCTCATTAAAAAGTATCCATTTACTTTTATATCGCGGCCACTTGATGAAATTAAGGATGTAATTTCTTTTTTAAGATTTTCTGGTATTCTTTCATCCGCATCAACAAATAATACCCATTCACAAGAAGATTTTGAAAGCCCAAAATTTCTTTGCTCTGAAAAATCATTATTCAAAGAATGAGCAAAAGATTTGAGTCCCATTTTTTTTGCTATTTCTACTGTCCTATCTTGGGAATTATCATCGATAACAATAATTTCATCACAAAAAGAAATGCTTTCCAAGCAATCAACAATATGTTTTTCTTCGTCTTTAGTTAGTACTACTGCACTAAGTATTATTTTATCCTTTATCATAGTGGGTTAAAGCGACAGCAAAAACAGCAAGTGGTGCAACATGGATAAATAATCTATCGACAATATTTTTAACATGGACAACTGGATCTATCGGGCTTATCATAAATACTATTATATATAGCAATAGTTGGACTAAAACAAAAATATAAAAAATACTAGTTTTTCTCTTAAAGAGAGAATACGTCAAGGAAAAAAAGAATACTATCCAAAGTATATTCCAATTCTGGAAATTAATAAACTCTTTTGAGAATTCAAAAATTATGGAAAAAAACGTATCTAAGTGAACGTGATTTTGTAAATTAACTAACAGAAAATTTTGGGGAACATTGTACAAATATTTGAATATATTCCAATCAATAATAGGTGTTATCCAAAAAAGCATTACCGGAAGTAAATTCGTCTTTTTTGTTTTAAAAATAAAATAAAGAACAAATAGCTCTGCTAGTATAGAAAAAAACAAACCTTCGTTTTTTATTAGCGCTGTTATTCCTAAAAAAATTTGTAGAAGAATAAACGTCATTATTTCTTTTTGCTTAACAAATTGATAAAGTAAGGCACTGCTTAAAAACATATAAAGAGCCAAAGGAATATCTGCATACCCTGCTTCGAATCTACCACCATGTCGAATAAGATTTTGCAAAGATAAGAGTAAAAATGTAAATAATAATGCGTTTGTTGTTCCAATTCTTCTTTTTAACTGTGTAAATAAACCAATTCCAAGCATTGTGTAGCATCCAAAAAAATAAAGTAATACTGCTGTATCATTTACTTTTCCGAAAACAATATATATAAAAGTTCCAATCAAGCTGACAAGCAAAGGATAGTCTGATTGACTATACTGAATTGAACTAGCTTTAATTGATCCGTCGATATAAAACATCTTTGATTTAAAAAGCCAAGACGCCCATCCGTCCCACGCGGAAAGAGGCCGTAAAGCAGATTCAAAGCCTACAAATCCAATAAGTATAAAAATAAAAAATATTAGTACATAATCTTTTAATCGTAGTTTCTTATTGAACTTTCTAATGCGAAATATTAAAAGTTCTTTCTTTAATATAAAAATAGCTACGAAAAATAATAACCAAGGAGTAACTACATATAATACAACCCAGTGAATATTCAATCTTGAATAAAGATAAAGTTGAAACGCACAAACCGCCGAACCCAAAGCAAAAGAGAAAGGTATGGTATCTAAGTCTGAAAAATCATTTAAAAAACCAAATACCCTTATAACTATTTTTCCAATATAAGTGAAAAAAATAAGTATAAAAATTACTAGTAAGAATTCATTCATAGCTTATATAGTCTTGCAACATTGTTAAAATCATTTTTTGAAGAATATTGCGCGACTATTTTTCCTTGTACCGAAGGCCAGCTAAATGATTTGTTTTTATTGTGTGTTGAATCATTCGTTTGATATATTAAAAGGTATGAACATGAACAATTTTTTAAAACAGCTGATATTTTTTTTTGACTAGCAACATACATTAATTTTCTTGGATATAAATAATATCTGCCTAGGTAATGTGCTTTTCCACCTGAAGAAAGAAATAATATTGAACTATTTTGCGGTGTATTTTTTT
Organism: Candidatus Levybacteria bacterium RIFCSPLOWO2_02_FULL_37_18; assembly: GCA_001784115.1. Taxonomy (GTDB): domain Bacteria; phylum Patescibacteriota; class Microgenomatia; order Levybacterales; family UBA12049; genus 2-01-FULL-37-20. The sequence goes on from MFPD01000025.1 coordinate 28,674, forward strand.
CAACGAATTTTAAAAATGGATGTAGGTCTCCAAAAATCTTTTCTCGTTTCCGATCTTCTGTTATGAATATCCAATCTTTTTCCTCGGTAACTATTTTAGAAACATTGTATATTGTTCTTATTATTGATATACAAACCCAAGTAACAATAACAAAATATAAAAGCTTCTTCATAACTGTGTAATTTTATCTTTTTTATATAAAAAATTATCGTATTCTTTTACTTTCATTATAGTAAGGATTGCGTTTCCTTTTAAAACTACTTTTTTTATTTTTGTATTTATTTTCCAATCATTTGATTCATCGTCAATAAAAATTAAATACCGAAATCCCAGCGGGATATGGAATGATAAATTTTTGTTTATTTTCTCTTCAAAACTCCATTTTTTTGAAACTCGCAAAATATGTTTAAATTTCTTATTTTCAGATGTTATTCCAGGAATATCATAAATTAAAAATTCTGGTAAATAATACATTATCGGTCTCCAAAGATTTGAAGAAGTGACCAATAAAGTTTCTTTCGGTTGAAAATTGCTCATTATATATTTAATTTTAGCTGAAAGTCTAATGTCATTTTTCCTTATCTCCGAGTAATGAAAAGATGTGGGTATATAAGATTTTTTAAGTTGAGGATCTCTATCTCTAAAAAAAGTAAACAAGTTAAATAGCATAAGAACTATAACTACAAAAGAAAAATAATATCTATTACATAGTACCTTCCATACTGCATAAGTGACTAACAATAATATCCCGGAAAGGTATGTCATTTGATGACCGGCATGATCGCTTCTTATAAAGAGATTGAACAACAATGACGGAACAATCCACAGAATAAATAGAATCACTATTTTATTTTTTAGCAATTGAATAACATGAACTCTATTCTTATTATTCTTTAAAGTAAAAACGTAATATGGTAAGAATAATGTTCCCAAACCAAAAGATAAAAACAAACCCTTTACCAACATCATATAATCATTCAGACCTCTAAATGCCGTGGGATATGGAAACGCACCTTTCTTAGCAAATTCACTTGTGATTCTAATATACTCAAATGTTCCTCCGGATGCGGAGATTAATGGAATAAACCAAATAAAAACAAAAACTACAAACGAAATACCTGCGATGCGTCTTTGTTTTTGTGATAAGTAATATAATGCGTAAAAAAATAATGGAAAGAGAAAAATAAATTCTTGTGGCCGTATTCCGAGTATATATGCAAATAAAATTCCTAAAATACTTCCCCATTGTTTATGATCAATCGTTATATAGTAAACAATTAATCCAAATAAAATTGAATTAACTACTAAAAGACCATATGGATATGCTGTTAATCCGAAAAAATAAAAAGTGGGACCGGAAAGGTAAAGCAATGAACTTATTAACCCAACAGTCTTGTTAAAAACAATTTTCCCTGCAACATAGAATAAACTTGCGGCTACCGCGCTAGATAGCACGCTTATCCAAATTAATGAACTATGCGGATCATCATGAATAATGTAGTTTATAACTTTTCCTAAAGCAATATACAATGGATATCCAGGAGGTGCGGGAGTTTCTTGAATTAAAGAATATCTGATTATTCCGATGCTCCACTGTGGACCATCCCAGTGTGACTGCATTCTTTCAACGAAAGGAAATCTCGTTACTATCCCTATCACGAATAAAAATAAAATTATTATATAATCTCGCTTGTCCATGCCTTTTCTCTTTGTTACAATACCATAATTATACAGCAATGAAACCAAGTTCTAAAAAACCTAAGATATCTATTCTTATTCCCGCACTAAATGAAGAAAAAAATATCGCTAAAATTGTCAAAGACTGTTTACGATTAAAGCAATACGAGTTGCAAGTTCTTGTTGCTGTAGATGGAAAAACATCCGATAATACTGAAGTTGTTGCGAAAAAAGCCGGAGCATCTGTTGTAAGAATTAAAAAAACAGGAGGAAAAGGAATGACATTTAAGCATGCAATTCCCCATTTAAAAGGTGATTATATTGTTCAAATTGATGCTGATTATCAGTTTCTCCCTAAAGAAATTCCTAAGCTTATAACTCCTCTTTTGTTAGGTTATGATCTAGCGTTAGGTACACGCTACCAAAAAGGTTCAAGAGTTGAAAAAAATTCTGTTTCTTTTTTGAAGCTGATTGGAAGTCATGTACTTTCTTTTCTAACTTCCTATTTTTCTCATCAAAGAATCACAGATGTAATGGCTGGTTTTAAAACAATTAATCGAATTGTATTAAATGACATACATATTCAGACCCCGCATTTTGGATACGAAGCAGAATTAGTTATCAAAGCCGCAAGAAAGAAATATAAAATTATTAATGTCCCCATTACTTACAAAAAGAGAATTACAGGAGCATCAAATGTGCAAATTATTAAACATGGTATATTAACCTTCTTAAGTATTTTAAAGTTTGGATTTTATTACTAACAAAACTACCTCATTAAAACCACGAACTCCTTATTCCAAATATATACCACCTTAAATAATATGGCAAGAGTTTAAATAATTTAAATTTTGACTTTCCTTTTTTTCTTTCTTTCCATGTTGTTGGTATTTCTGCAATTTTATAACCTAAGCTATGTGCTTTCACTGTTAATTCTAAAGGAAGCTCAAAACCAGCTTTACTTTCTATTTTTATTTCTTTTAACAATCTCCTCCTAAAACACTTAAATGCGTTTGTGGCATCATTTGTGGGAATTCCTGTAAAAAGCCTTAAAGTTTTACAGGCAAGAAAAGATAGAATACCTTTTATTATCGGTCCCTCTTCTCTTTTTCCATCTTTACTGTATCTTGATGCACATACAAAATCATAACCTTTTTCTATTAATCCCACCATTTCATCTATATCTTTCGGATCGTCAGATAGGTCTGCCATCATAATGCAAATTATTTCTCCTCTAGCTTGCTCAAATCCTGTTTTTAGTGCTTCAACCACACCTACACCATATTTACTTTTAACTAGTTTAAAACAAAATGTTTTATCGTTTATCTTTTTTATTTCTACTAACGTCGGGTCCTTACTGTCTTGATGCACAAGACTCACTCTATGTGATGTTTTAACGAATCTTTCTATTCCTTTTAGCACGTCTTTTATGTTTTCCTTTTCGTAGTAAACTGGGAGAATTATATCCAGCATAAAACAAGATTATACTAGATTTTATTCTTTAATTCGATACACAAAAATACTGTTTGTTAAGTATTCTTTAGTATAAAATGTATCCAATAAGTTTTTTATCTCTGGAATCCTCTTAAAATTATCTACATCATCCACAACCCATGCGTTATTGTTATAGAAAATAAATTTAGGTTTATTTTTTTGTAAATCGTAAATAAGCTCATATCTTTTTTCTATAATATTTGCCATAAATGGAAGATCATAGCGTGTAGGATTAATTTTATTTGTTAACATATACATCATTGGTTCGTCACTTAAGAAAAAAATTAAATCTGCTTTTGTGGTATTGGTATTCACAAATTTTTGTACGTCACGAATGTAATTTCTTTGATTAGGGGTTATTTCAATGTATCCAACGCGAAACGGATTAGTAAACTCCCTAAACAAAACGAAAGGCGTAAAGGATGCTTTAACAAAATTTTGTCTGAAGATAAGAAGCAGTCTGAAGTAAAATATGCATAAAAAAGTAAGAAATACTACTGTAAAAAACTTCTCTCTTTTTCCATTACTTTCTACCTTGGTAAGTAATTTTGTAATAAATAAAATACTTATTATAATTACAGGGTGAATTACAAAAAAGATATGTCCAGGCCTGCCAATTACAACAACATACAATACGATCCCATACAAAAATAATAAACTTATAATCTTATCTTGCTCGGATAATAAACGTAATATAAATCGGATAAGCAAATAAAAGAATGCTCCTAGGTACACAATCAACATCCAATACAAAAATCCGTCTTTTGAGATAACAAACGAGATTACATTTGGAACAGGAAAATTTTTACCGTTAGGACTATTTATCCCCGAAAAAGATATCAATGCATCTGCTGTGGTATACATATACGAGTTAAACCATCCTTCATGTGATGACCAAAGAAAAAAAATACTTGAAACCAAAACAATACCTATTAAAAAATAGAATAAATTCAATATCTCAGATTTTATTTTTTTTGAAAAAAGTAATCGTAAAAAAATTATTCCAGTACAAACCAATATCGAAAATAAACCAATATCAGGACTAATAAGAAATGAAACTATGCTAAAAATTCCTGTTAAAAAATAAAAAGATTTTTTCTTGTAAAAAAGTAATAGAGCAATAAAAAGCAATACTAAAAATCCACCCCCTTGTCTAAAACTTAAACCGGGAATTAAAATTAAAAATAATAGAATTACTCTTCTTTCTATCGTTCTTACCTTGGAAACATAAAGTAAAATATTAATTGTTGCTATCGATATAACTGTTCCTATCGTCATGTATATTCTTATCAAGGAAGCTGACGGGCTAAATAACTTAAATAGAACAAAAAGAGGATACACGTATAACGGACCATAAGGGATGTATACATCTTCATACATGTGTTTACCCAATAACATATGATTTACCCAAGCTCCAAGTTGTCCTTCGTCTATAAAATTAAGATCACCATAGAAAGGCGAAATAAATAATAAAGAACCAAACGCCAAAGCAACCAAGGCAATCAATACACTTTCTATTACAAACGACCTTACTATTTTCTTTTTTGAATCCATATAAACCATACAAAAGAACTAAAGATTATAATAACTAATATTCCGACGATGATATAAAAATAGTCTTGCTGTTTTGGATAATTGTGAACTGTCAACCAATTAATAGCTGATGTTTGTGGCATTTTAAAATATATCTTTGTAATCTTAGACACTATTAAGATTATGCCTATTGAACCTATAGCCCCTAAAAAAAATACCCAGACGTGCTCCCACCACTTAACCCGCTTGTTAATATTAAACGCCCATCTGTTCCACTTCTGACTAAAATTCATAAACCTGCTCGTATTTTTTTCCTTTCTTAAAACATAAATAATAACACTCAACCACGAAATAAAACTAATCAAAATTCCAATATAAAAAGAGTACGGGTTATAAGAAATAGAAATAATATGTTTTCCTGAAGGAACAAGTAGCGATATGAATGGGTTTTCGTTTTCTATTAAAACTGGTATTCCATCAACCGTCCCCCGCCATCCTGGAAAAAACGTCTGGTTAATAACTACTTTTTCAAAATTGATAGAATCTGTTTCGAATGTTATATGTTCTGGTGTTATTGAAGGGTTTTGATAACTTCCCTTCATGTTAATAATATTTACGTCTGGAACTTTAAATACACGTACGTTTTTCTCACCAAATAGGTGCACAAACTTTTTTTCTGAATTAGGAACGTCATACAAAAACTCTAGATAAGGAATACCTTTAGAATTCGTCCACAATCCAATCCTATTTAATTCAGAGGAATTATTTGAGTCGAATAGTAATTCGTATTCATTATTTCTATCTAAATTTACGGGAAGATCAAACGTGTAATACATAAAATCTCTGACTTCGTTACATGAAAAAGTTGTTTGCGAAATAACTTCTGTTGAGCGTAATGAAACACGAACAGCACACGTGTTTATTCTGTTAAAATTGGCTGTTAGTATTCTTATTTGTTTTAAAGAATTAAACTGAGGTTTAAAACGAACAACATATTCTTTATCTCTAGTAATCGACAATATTTTTTGGTAGAAAGACTGGTAGGGAACTTTTATAAGATTTAAATCATAATCAGAAATAACATATGTTACTCCTAATTTTTTAAGATTTTCTAATTTCACCTCATTGGGATTTCCCCACTGATTTATATTAGGAAAAAGGGAGTCAAACTTTTTTTTATACCAATCAACTTCTAATGCATCATAATTTTGTACATGAGGTATGTGATACGCAATATTAATATCCTCCGGAAAATTAGGATTCCCTACCTCTAAAATTGTTCCACGCGGTAAACTTTTAAGGTTTGTAAAAAACGAATTATCCGGATAATATTGTGAGGATGAAGGATTGTACGCGTACAATAAAAAACCTGTTTGAAAGTATAGAGGAATAAGTAAAATTAAAAAAAATCTTTTAAATCTTTTTTGCAATATCAACAATAAAATTAAAAAAAATACCCATGAACTAAGAAAGATTACACCTAAGTGAAGCTGTAAAAAAACAAGAAAATTTTTCACTTGTATTTGTTGATTCAATGAATATAAACGTATACTAATATACATTAGCATTGATACAATAATTGAAATAAAAGTAAAGAGTGTAAAATGTATTTTCTTAATCTTTACCTTTGTTATAAATAGTTGCTCAAGGGTAATCGAAGACAATACTGCTAATCCAAATGCAGCAACTCCAACAAATCTGTTATTTGCATTTTTGTTTAAAACCGGTAAGAAGGTGACCAACCAAAAAGGCCAAATTTTGTATGCTAGCGCCCAGCATAATAGAACAATTACACCCCATATTCTAAACAATGGTTCTCTATAAAATTTAAACACGCCCCAAAGTGACAAGGCTAAGGTAACCGGTCCTACGTATCCTCCAATTGCTTCTTGAAAATTCACACCAAATATTGGCTTATAAAACTGCTGATGAGGAGCACCAAAGATAAAAGGAATAAAATTTATTACAAAAGATTTTAAAGGCAAAAAATTTCCTTCAATTCTTTCATTTAATGAGCTGCTGTTAAAAAGATACTCAAGAAATGGAATCATCTGTACAGATGACAGAATAAACCCAAGAAGTACGGATAAAAATACATATCTTAAAGTTTTTAAAAATCTAAGTCTTAGGATTGAATACAAACTGTGGGCTATAAAAACTATAAAAAGTGTTTCCGGATGGCCACCAAAAAATCCTATGCAATAACTAATTGATACAAGAAGAAAAAGGTAATTTTTTTTAGATTTATCTTTTTTTATTTTTTCAGTAAAATAAAAAAATAGAGGCAGTAAAATAAAAACATTTGTATGAGGCCACAACAACCACACAATTGAAAATGCTGAGGAAATACCAACGAACGCACCGAATAAACTAATTTTTCCCGAACAGTTAATTATTTTCAGATACAAAAATATAAACCAGAAATAGAAATATAGTTTTAATACAGGAATCAAAAATAACGCAGCTTTAGTTGGTAAAAAATAATAAAAAATCTGTAGTGGATATAATACTGCTGATTGAGAATTAGCTAAAAATGGTGATCCCATTCCATTTAAGTTATTCCATAAGGGAAATTCACCTTTTTGGATTCTTTCTTTTGCGTATAATCTCCAAGGTTCAAATTGGAAAACAGGATCTGCAAGTAAAGAATTCTTTGATTTTTGCCAATTTCCTTGATTAAATGTAGGAAAATTGTTCAAAATATCTATTGGCAAGAAATAGAAATTAATAAAAAGTGAAGAAATAAAAATTAGCAGAAGTCCAATAAAAAAGAGCAATTTACTGTTTTTCATCTTTGACTACAAAATAGACAGTATTTGAGAATTCAACCTTTTTGTTTTTAGGTACTTCATTTATTTCTTGATAAATTGTATAAATGCTGTTTGCAGAATTATCTGGATTTCCGCCCATCCACCAGGTTAAGTATTTAAAATTATCAACAGAAGTTTCAAATCGTACTATTGATCCACCTGGATTTATCCGGAAACTTCTGTCATAGGAATTATTAACTATAAATCGTGCGATTTCTTTTTGAACATCTAAATTATATCCAAGACTATATAAATCTGGAGGAAGTAGGTGTTTTGATGTTTTCGAACTTAGAAAATATTCATTTTTAATTGTAAAATACCCATTATATATAATAAATAACAAAAAAATGATGATAAATAATTTATTTTTTTTTATAAAAAAATACATTGTATAGCCAATTACCAATGCAATAGCTGGATAGAGAAGTGGAAAATATGCTGGACCAGGTGTAGTGTGAATGATAAATCCAAAAAGTGGAATAGTAATCCAAAGCATAGTTATTAAAAGTGAACTCTGATTCACATTTTTGGAATATAAATAATTTCTCGAAAACACATACGTTCCAACAATTAACAATACAATTACTACAAATAGAGACCAAGGGAATATTACTCCGGCAAATTGTTGCCTGGTAATTAAAAGTGCACCCGGAAGATGTGCAGTTGTAGAATTATGAGATATTGTTAAACCAAAAAATAATCTAATTCTATTGATAATCCATAGTGGAAATCCTAAGGTCTGTCCAAATCGATGTGTAAAATCGTAAATAATAAATGGCAAGATTCCTAATAAAAATCCTATTATTGAAAATACACCTTTTGCAATAGTAATTAAACGTCTATATAAATAGCACAATATTAAAAGTATAAAAAAAACTACTGCATTTGAAAGTTCAACTTGTAGTAGTAAGCCTAGAGAAAAAAATAACCAAAAAAAGTTTTTACGATTGTTCTGTATAGCATCTTGTAAAAGAAGAAAAAAAATACATGCAAAAAATGGAATAAGTGACGTGTGATATGGCATTCGTGCATTAACTACTGATAGCGGTGACGTGGCATAAAATAAAGAACTTAGTATTCCTACATGTTTGTTAAAATATTTTCTTCCAATAACATAGACTAAGGAAGTCGTTATCACACCTATGAGTCCATATAAAATTGCAGGAGCAACTGGATTAAATTTTCCAATTATAAATGCTAATCCGATAAGGTAAATAGAAAGTGGTCCTTGATGAAGCCATTTCACAGATGAAGGAATTCCAACTAACGGAATTTCTTTATTAAAGATCATATCCCGTGCAGCTAAATAGTCTCTGCCAAAATCTCCAAAAAACATCATATCCGAATTTATTTTATAAAGATTCATAAAAAGAGAGATTGAAAGTGTTAGAAACACTAAAATATTTGTTGGTGTAAATGTTCTTAAAAATAGTTCACCCAATATAGCAGGTATTAAGCCATGATATTTTTGAAAAAACTTAAAGCGACTCGATTCAAAGGTTTTTTTGAGCATTGCTGTATCCGAAGAACTTCTGCTAACATAATGAATAATTTTAGATTTTGGATAATATAAAACTTTATATCCTGTCTGAGAAACTCTATAACAAAAATCAGCTTCTTCAAAATACATAAAAAATCTTTTATCAAACCCACCTACTTTTTTAAACACTTCTTTCCTTATTAACATGCATGCACCACCAATCGCAGGAACATATTTTTCCATTTTTAAGTCTAAATTTAATAAGTGATAATTTTTGTAAATTATATTAAACGGCCATAGTTTGGATAAAAAAGAAAATACTACCAAAGAGTGAGGTAAAAAAGGAATACGACTCACAGTTCGTAGGATTGTTTTTTTTGAGCTTAAAATTTGTGGACCAATTACGCCAATTTTTCTTCTTTTTTGTATTTCTAAAACCATACTTTTAATTGCGTTTTTTCCAAACAAAATATCGCTATTGCAAAACAGGAGATACGTTCCTCTTGCTAATGTTGCTGCCCGGTTTAATGCCTTTCCATATCCAATGTTTTGCGTATTGCGAATTATGGTTATATATTCTTTCTTTTTAATTTTAAGCGGAAGATCCGATGCATTATCGATAATTAACACCTCATAAGATATATTTTGTACGCTTTCAGACAAACTCTCTAAAGCATTTAAAATTTCTTTAGGTGTATTAAAATATATGAAAATAACTGAAACAATCACCTTCATTTCTTCTCTATCCATTTTTTAAGAATCAACTCTAATTCCAAAACCCTTTTTTCCCACGTCCACTCTTTTTGTACATGAGCCTGAGCTTTCTGTCCCATCTGAAAAGCCAAATCTGGATTTTTTATTAACTCCATTATTTTATGGGCGATTTCCGTTGGTTCAAAATCAACAAGAAATCCAGTTTTCCCCGATATTATCGTTTCACGATGTCCACTAACATTTGTTGCTATAACTGGAATACCACATGCCATTGACTCAAGCGGCACAAGGCCAAAAGTCTCTAGCCTACCAAGACATAAGCTTAGCACTGATTCATTATAAAGGCGGACTAACTCTGTCTCTGAAAGTCGATGTTTTTTATTTTTCTTCCATGAAACAATAATTACAGATGGCCGTATATGAAGAGGAATTATTTCTATTGATCTTTGAAGAAGATCATACCCGTCTGTTGCAACATCTTTATTTCCAATAAAAAGGATTTGCTTTCTCTTTTTTACTTTCAGAGGTTGAAATTTAAAAGTATCAATACCAGGATACGAAACTTTAGGAAATACCTCATAAGACTCTATCATTCTTTCGCGAATATGTAGACAACTTGCAAGGTGATAACGCGCAAGACGTGTATTCTCTCTATCTATTTTTTTTCTTATATATCTCGTGGATGCTTCGTAAAGCTTATTTAAAAAAGATACATCATCTTTAAATCTTAATGCGTGATCATATACTATTCTAAGCGGTTCCTCGCAATAATAGACGGATGGTGTTTGTAAATATTTTAAAATAAACGGCGCTTGAGTATCTCTATCTGGATGAACCAATACTATATCGTATCTTTTTTTATCGATTATGTTTGCTATCTTTTTATGTAAAAATTGAAGAAAATAAAATACCCCTATGTCTTTCCATAATCTTTTAAAAATTGGGGAATTGTAATGATTGTTTTCCGGTTTAAATTTAAAAAAAGAATCTGAAACTTTTGAAAAATCAAATAAATCTTCTCTCCCATCTGTGGTGTATACATCGACAATATGTCCTCTATTTTTTAATCCTTTTACATGTTCAAATACCACTCGCTTTGCCCCTCCAAAAAATAGATTGTAAAAAACCGCAATTCTCATAAGAATTGTTGAAATTTTAGCACATTTATACTTAAAATACTTACTACAGTCTTACCTAATGCTAAATGGTACTGTAGAAAAGCCTTTACCTAATCGAATAATGGTATTGAAAATAATCGAGTAAAAGGGTCAGGTCTTTTAAAAAGAAGGAAAAGAGACTGGTCATTAATTATATAAGAAAAATCACAGGCAGGATATAAACATACACAACTTTTTAGACTTGTTAAAAAAGCAGAGATTGAAAAATTAATAAGACAACTTTACCAAATGACAAAGGCTCATAAAATATATACAACTATGGATATTAAACTTTTAGAAAAAACAGATGAGTTGCATTTAAGAATGTCGGAGAAAGCAACTCTGGAAATATTAAGACGGGAGAATGAAATCTTTGGTCATCGGGAGTATCAAACAATTTCAGGAGTTTCCCCATTCCCATTCAACAAACCTTCGACATTCTCCGATTTACAAAAGTGGTTGGATAAATCATACAAAGGCTCGACAAATTCAAATAGGAATTACTCAAAAACCAGAAAATTATGGCCATCCAGGCTCAATTAGAGTAGATTCTGTTAGTCAAAAGGATGTCTACTACATTAATGCAGTTGATGAAATAACTCAATGGGAAATAGTCT
>MFPD01000026.1 GCA_001784115.1 Candidatus Levybacteria bacterium RIFCSPLOWO2_02_FULL_37_18
AAAGGAGGAAAACTTAGTCTAAGAAACAGCCGTTTACTGTCTTGACAAAGGGGTACACCTTATACTGGCAATTTTGTTTGCTTGTTATACGAATATATGTATTGAAAGAAACTAAAAATTATTTCTTCGAATCTTCAATAAATGTATCTAAATCAGCTTTATCGATTCTAATAAACTTTCCTCCTAATTTAACGGCTCTTAAATCTCCTCGTCTGACATAACGTCTTACGCTTTCTGGATCAACCTGTAATAGTTTTGCTACTTCTCCGGTAGTATAGAATCTTTTCTCTGAAATGTTCTCTTTCATACTTTCTTTTTCTGGTTCGATTGCCTCAAGATATACATCTAATGATCTATCAATTGCTTTTAATATTAAGCTGTAGTAATCTTCTAAGTTGCCTTTGGTCTGGCCTTTTTCTAAAGAGTTAATATAGGCGCTTCTATCCTCTTTACGGATAATTGCTGGAGGGTATCCTGTTTGCATTAGCAGTAGATTCATAAGTAGTCGTGCTGTTCTTCCATTGCCGTCAATAAAAGGGTGAATACTCACCAGTTTAAAATGAGCATCCATGGCAACTTTGATTGGATTAGATAAATCCGTTTGTAATTGTGTAATAAATTCTTCCATGAGCATTGGAACTTTTAAAGCATTTGGCAGAATCGTTTCAGAACCTTTGAGTCGTACAACAACTGTTCGGTACTTTCCCTTATTAACATCATCTGTTTTGTTTAAAATAATACGATGGATGTCTAAAACATCTCCTTGTGATAGCTCTTCTCTTTTTTTAACGACCAAAGTTTTAATATAATCAAACGCTTGTGCGTGATTGATTGCCTCTTGGTGTTCGGTCAGGCTTTTGCCCTCAACAGTAATTCCTTTTTCAACTATCAGAGCAGTTTCTTGTTTGGTTAGGGTATTTCCCTCTATGGCATTTGAGGTATAGGTTAATTCTATTCGAAACCATTCTTCCAGGTTCTTTAAAAGTTCACTGGTGAGTGATTTATGAATATCTATTTTTTCCTTTTTAGATTGTAATTGTTTTAATATGTCATCCATATGATACTATTTTATGCTACAATACGTTATTTGTCAAGAGAGATTGTATTAAAGAGTAGTGTTGTGTAGTATGTCAGATTTGGTAGCCGAGGAGGGAATCGAACCCACATGACCTTACGGCCACACGCTTTTGAGGCGTGCGCGTCTGCCAGTTCCGCCACTCGGCCTTTTGCATTTTTAACTTCTTTATTATATACTTTTGTCTATGACACTTCAAGAATTATACGAATTAGGCGTTGAGATGGGTATGAAGGCTGATCCAAGGGGTTTGTCTTCGGTAAAACGGCTTTTGGAAAAACGTAAAAAATCCTTTGCCGATCTTCCGGAAAAAAAGAAAATTTTTTTCGATAAAGAATCATTTACAAATCCATATTCTGATTCGCGAATCCTTTTTGGCGATCCCAAACTTTTAGTAAAAAAAGTCATGGTTGGTATCGATGCGGATGGGGCAGAGATTCTTATTGCCGACAGACTCAATCAAAAGAGTGAAGGAATCGATCTGGTTATCTCACATCATCCAAGTGGTCATGCCTTGGCATCGCTTGATGAGGTTATGGATGTTCAGGTTGATATGTTTGCGCAAGCCGGCGTTCCCGTGAATGTTGCCCATTCTCTTTTTGACCAGAGAAAATCTGCTGTCAAAAGAAAAATCGGTCCGATTAATCATTCTCAAGCAGTAGACGCGGCCCGGCTTCTTAATATTCCACTTTTGGCGCTTCATACGATTTGGGATAATGTGGGAAATCATTTTATGAGCGAGTTTATTGGTAAAAAGAAATTTGATACCGTTGGAGAAATTTTGGATGCAATAAATGAAATCCCGGAATTTACCGAGGCAGTCAAGGGTAAAGCCGGACCTTCAATTGTTTCAGGGTCGGAAAAAAGCAGGGCAGGAAAAATTGTCGTCAGCTTCACCGGCGGGACAAACCCATCTAAAGAATTATATGTGGAGATGGCAAAAGCAGGGATTGGGACAATTATCGAAATGCATGTTCCGGAAGACGCGGTTTTAGAACTTCGAAAACTTCATATTAATGTAATTGACTGCGGGCACATGGCGGCAGATTCAATTGGCGCAAACTTATACCTTGATCAGCTTGAAAAGAGGGGAGTAGAGGTAATACCGTGTTCGGGACTTATTAGGGTAAAGCGAATTAAGTAAATTCGAATATCGAATATCGAAATTCGAAACAAATTCGAATCTTCAAAATAAAAATTTCTAAATAGTTTTGAATTTTGATAATTTATTATTTTGATATTGTTTCGTATTTCGGATTTTGGTATTCGGATTTTTAATTTTATGATTTCTGTTACTGATTTAAAACGAGGGACAATTTTTGAAGATGAAGGTCAAATCTTCCAAGTGCTTTCGTATGAGCATATTAAGCTTGGAAGGGGAAGTGCCACTATTAAAGTAAAAGTTAAGAATCTAAAAAGCGGATCTACCACGGAAAGAGGGTTTATTAATGGTGCAAAAGTAAACTCAGTTTCGGTGCAAAGAAAAGAACTTCAATATTTGTATAAAGATTCGGATTTTGCGTATTTTATGGATCCGAAGACATTTGAACAAATCCCTGCTTCTCTTTCTCGAATAGAGCACGCATATTTAAAAGACGGAGGGACTTTTTTTGTTACATTTTTGGATAACCAGCCTTTGTCTTTAGAATTGCCGCCTAAAATGGAATTTAAAGTCGAAGAAACAGGGCCTTCTTTAAGAGGAAATTCAGCCACAAATATTTATAAAGATGCGATTTTAGAAAACGGCATTAAAACAAAAGTTCCTCTTTTTATTACCATTGGTGACGTAATTCGTATTGATACACGTACCGGACAGTACAGCGAAAAAGCATAGGATAGTTTTAGAAAACTAGACGCTTATGGACAATACCATGCTTCGGGTTCTTGGCATACGGTCATTTTTTGCCTTGTGGCTTGCCGAAGTGTTCTCCCAGATTGCCATGAACATGGCAAATTTTATTCTCATTATTTTAGCTTTTAAATTCACAAGTTCTAACACTGCAGTTTCAGGCGTTGTCATTGCGTTTACCATGCCTGCGATTTTATTTGGACTGCTTGCCGGAGTATACGTGGACAGGTGGAATAAAAAAACAGTGTTAAACCTAACTAATCTTATGAGAGCGGGAATCTTAATACTCATTTTGTTGTTTCCTCATAATTTGTTTGTTTTGTATCTTGTGACATTTGTTATGTCAATCGTAACTCAATTTTTTATTCCGGCAGAAACCCCCATGATTCCTCAAATTGTACCAAAAGAACTACTTCTTTCCGCAAACGCACTTTTTGGCATGGGAATTTACGGATCAATGCTTATTGCCTACGCCCTTTCTGGACCAAGTTTGTTGTTTTTTGGTGAAACTCATATTTTTGTGTTTTTGGCAGTACTTTTTGTAATTGCTTCTTTTTTTGTATCGTTTATACGTGTCTCGAAACAAAAAGGAATGCCGGTCAGTTTGTCACCGACTCTTATGGAAGAAGTAAAAGGAGCACTTTCTTTAGTTACAAAAACCAAACGAATCTCTCATAGTTTATTTTTACTTACCCTTTCTTCGCTTCTCATTCTTACGTTTGCCGTTATTGGTCCCGGATACGCCAAACAGATTTTAGATATTAGTGTCGAAGAATTTCCGCTTATGTTTGTGGCACCGGCTGCAATGGGAATGGTGTTTGGTGCAGTTTTTTTAAGTAATATCAAGAAACAAAGTTTTAAAGAAAAAAGCGTATTGTATGGAATATTTTTATCAAGCATCGGGTTATTTTTGCTCCCGTTTTGCTCCAAAGCGGCAACAAAAGGACTTTTTCAAGAGCTTAATAACATATTGCCCGCCTTTTTATCAATAAACATATTTCATATTGTCATACTGCTTGCTTTTTTATTAGGGATTGCAAACGCGTTTGTTTTTGTGCCGTCAAACACTATTTTACAAGAAGAAACTTCTGATGAATTTCGAGGGAAAATTTACGGTTTTTTGAATTCCCTAATCGGCGCTGTTTCCTTGCTTCCGATTATTGTGGTGGGGGGGTTGGCAGATGTGTTTGGAGTAGCAAAAGTATTGATTGGAATCTCAATTTCTTTAGTAATAATTGGCATGTATTTTCTTGCGACTCAATAAATTATGGCAGTACTCATTGCACTTTTTTTTGCTTTTGTAATTTTTCTTTTTACCTTGTTTATACTCTCAAGAGAGGATTTTGTATTTACTAGAAAAAATATACCCATGGAGGAGATATATAATATATGTTTTCTTTTGATTCCTTTTATATTTTTTTTCTCAAGATTATTATTTGTTGTGTTTGATTTTAACGCTGCGTTTTCCAATCCGCTTGTTTTTTTGGCAATCTGGCATTATCCGGGGTTATCTCTTTTAGGTGCAGTAGCAGGTCTTATTACAGGGTTGTTACTTATTTGCGGTGTTAAAAAAATATCGGTTATTGATAGAATCTTGGATATATTTTCGCTCTCATTTTTTGGGGCAATTTCCTTTGGTGTTAGGGTTGGGTCTCTTATTTTTTCTTTTGGCACATGGTTTGTTTTTGGGAAAGAACTTGTTTTTACTATCCTTTTTATTCTTATGTTTTTCCTGCTTTTACATTTTTTTCTTAAAGAAAAATTTAAAGACGGGAGCATTTTGTTATTATTTGTTTTGGCGTTTTCTGTTTTAACTTTTCTTTCAAAAACAATTGGTAATCCAAAATACCTGTTTACTTTACTTAAAGGAGAGGGGAGTATTTTGGTTATTGCGGCAGTAGCAAGTTCAATTTTGTTTATAAAAAGAGAAAAGTTGCAATTTAAATTCACAAACATATTTAAAAAACGATAGATCACGTTATTGTCATTGTGAGGAACGTAATGATGAAGCAATCTATACTGAGAGATTGCCGCACTCACTATCGTTCGCAATGACATTATACATAATGAACATTATTTTCGAGGATAAGGATATTCTAGTTCTTAGCAAACCTGCAGGAATTACAGTAAATAGGTCTGATACGACACACTACGAGAAGACTTTGCAGGAATGGGTGGAGGAATATTTAAAAGTACCACGGGTATCACAAGAAGAAGCTCGTGGTACTCGTGATACACTTGGTACTCGTGATACTTTTTTAAGCAGGGCTGGTATAGTTCACAGGTTAGATAAAGAGACATCGGGTGTTTTGATTATTGCAAAAAATCCCAGCTCATTTGAGAATCTGCAGGCACAGTTTAAGAATAGAACTGTAAAAAAAATATATCTAGCCCTTGTTCATGGCATCGTAGCGCCGGAAGAAGGGGATATCCGTGTTCCGGTTGGGAGACTGCCTTGGAATCGAAAAAGGTTTGGAGTTTTAGCAGGCGGAAGGGATGCGATAACGAAGTATAAAGTATTAAGTATTAAGTATTTGGGAGAAGAACCACTAAGTCTTGTTCAATTATTTCCAGAAACCG
The DNA here is from genome assembly GCA_001784115.1 of Candidatus Levybacteria bacterium RIFCSPLOWO2_02_FULL_37_18. Classification (GTDB taxonomy): domain Bacteria; phylum Patescibacteriota; class Microgenomatia; order Levybacterales; family UBA12049; genus 2-01-FULL-37-20. The sequence continues at coordinate 5,505 of MFPD01000026.1, forward strand.
GAAGGACGCATCAGATTAGAGTTCACTTAAAGCACATAGGCCATCCAATTTTTGCAGATTTTTTATATGCCGGCAGAAAAACCGCCCGAAATGACCGTAAATTACTCGGCAGAGTGTTTCTTCATGCCTCAAAAATTTCGTTCACCAATCCAAAAACGGGGGAGAGTATTTCCTTCGAAGCCTCACTTCCAGAAGAACTCGAAAAATTTCTCAAGACTTTAGTTTGACACCTTAGTCCGCAGGTGGAGCTTCGTTTCCACCCCAAGGGTGTAAAACTAAACTATGGTATTGAGTTTTTGAAATTGAATTGCTAGTATTAGCATATCCTTTACGAAAGGTTAGTATATTCTTTCCGAAAGGGGTGAACTTGTATGGGAAGTACGGGATTTTTTAAAGGCGAAAAGAAAAAACAAAAAAAAGGAAAAGGAGGCAATGCTCCGGTGTCTTCAAACGCTCCTGTTTTTATTCTTCCTAAATTAATCGAAAAAAAGAAAAAAAACCAGTGGTGATTGTTCCAAATTAAATAAGAGGCAGGGAAAGAAATTATGTAATGAGAGTAAAAAAAAAGAAGTCTACCGTTGACTCGCAAAAAATTGCCTTTTATTTTGTGCTTGGCATAGCATCGTTATTATTCGTTTCGTTTGTCTTTAGGGCGATTATTTTAGTATCCAAGAGCAAATTCGACGGGCACCATAGATTTACTATTCAGGTCTCCAAATCTGGTCAAAAAGAAGAAGCTCTCATCTCCTTAGAACCCAGCTCTCGCATGCTTTCGGTTTTGCATCTTCCCGAAGGACCGGCAGTAAACCCTGTTTCCCGATTTTTAGAAGTTCCTATTGACGGGCACGTGATATTAACTTCAGAGAGTCAAGATAGATATTTGGTAGGGTTGTTAAAACTCGAAACAGATATTGGAGGAAAAGATGTTTCTTTGATACTTGCGAAATTAATTCTGCAATACAATCAGCTTAAAACCGATTTAACGATCATGGATATTGTTCGTTTTGCCTGGTTTAGCAAAGGTGTGCATAAAAATATGGTTAAATTTGTAGCGGTTTCCAAAAGTCTTACCGAGTCGTCAATAGACAGAATTAGCAGTTCTTTTTTTCCGGATACTGATTTGCAAAAAGAAAACGCAACAATTGCGGTTGTAAATGCAACCGGTGTTTCCGGCTTGGGAAATAGACTTGCACGGTTTATTAGTAATATGGGTGGAACGGTTGTGTCTGTTTCTACCGGCAAATCAGATGAAGAAGACTCTAAAATTATTAAACGGACAAAAAAATCATATACATTCTCAAAGCTTCTACAGGTAACCGGATTTAGGGAAGCAGAAATAATTACTCCAACTCCGGTTCCGCCTGATAGCCTGTCTTTGATTCCAAAAGAAGAATCTATAGAAACTCAAGATTCTTTTGTTTCTGATATAATAGTAGTGATTGGAAAAAAAAGCCTTTCCAAATTTGTATTTTAGAGTAATGTATGTTTTTAACTATTGTAGGAGTGATTTCTATTGTTTCCTTTGTTCTTGCAGTATTATCTCTTATTGACCAAAACAGAAAGTCGCACATTATCAAAGAAGCGCAAAAAAACTTAGAGCGCGGAAGAGTTATATATCAGTCTTCGTCTCCATTCTGATGGTCATCTGAAGTTTTTTCTGTTTTTGGGAATTTTTCTATTTTTGGTTTGCCTTTCCCCCCCAATATAAACGTAGGTTGGTTCTTAAATTTATCCGCTCTTTTTACTTCTTTTATAAAAATACTTACATGATTGTTTTGGCTTGACTTAACGTATGATTCATACATATTTCCGCCGTTTATAAACGCAATGAGTCTTTTTGCAATATTGTCAGGAATCATACCTATATATCTATTTTTATCATCCAAAACAAATACTTTTAGACGCTTTACCCGCAAAAAAACTTTTTCACCGGTAAGAAGTGTAGATATTACTTTTGGTTCCGCGACGTTGACAAGGTCGACTATTTTCGTTTTGCCTGATTCTTCCAAAAAGATGTTATTGGTATTGGCAACAAGCTGTATTGCTTTAGGTGTTTGAGTCTGTTTTTTCTCCCCTTTCTTGCCTTTTTTAGGTTTTGTGGCGTTTAAAACAGATGCAGGAACTGCGGATAGTCGCTTGAGATTTCTCAGAGCAATAGGGTTTTTTTTATCAATTCCTATTACTTTTTGATAGGTAGTTTTTGCTTCTTTTAATCTTCCGACAACCGTGTAAGCAAACGCGAGTCTATTAAGCGTATCAATATCTTTAGAGTTTTCTTTAATGAGTTTTTTATTGAGAAGAATAGCGTTATTCCAGTCACCGGTTAAGGCAGTCTGGATTGCTTGGGATTTTATTGCAGTCATGTAAAAAATTTGAATAATTTTATCACCAGTTTGTTGCAAAAGTCAATGACGAAAGGGTATAATAACCCAATCAACTAATCATCTAATTATCCAATTTCCAATATACTTAATCATTTGTTGATTGGTTAATTTGTTTATTTGATTATTGGTTAATTTTTATATGTCCGGTCATTCGAAATGGGCGCAAATTAAAAGACAAAAAGGAGCAGCGGACGCAAAGCGGGGGCAGGTATTTACAAAGCTTGCCAACGCGATCTCGATTGCTGTGGCGAAGGGCGGCGGGGGAGGAGATCCTGTCAGTAATTTTAAATTACGGCTTTTAATTGAAAAAGCCAGAAGTGTTAACATGCCCAAAGAAAATATTGAGCGGGCAATAAAGCGAGCAGAAAGCAGGGAAAGCGGGGATATAGAAGATGTTGTATACGAAGCGTTCGGTCCAGCCGGTGTAGGACTAATCATAGAAGCGGCAACCGACAACAAACTTCGAACTGCTCCGGAAATCAAAAATATTTTAGAGAAAAACGGAGGAACTATGGCCTCGCAAGGTACTGTGGCATACCAATTTAGTCAAAAAGGAATGCTGACAGTTAAAAAAAACCATTCACTTGATGATATTTTTATGCTTGCTGCAGATACTGGCGCAGAAGACGTTGAAGAAGCAGGGGAGAAGGTACTCATATACACCAAACCCGAAGATTTAAAAAAGGTAAAAGAAGCGCTTTCTCTTCAACTTTCTATTATTGATGCCGAACTCATCCGAAAACCAGTTGTTACCGTCCCGATTTTAGATAAAGAAACAGCAAGTAAGGTCATTTCGATTATGGATAAGCTCGAAAATTTAGACGATGTACAAAAAGTGTACTCAAATTTTGATATTCCGGATGAATTCACTTAATGAACAACGTACTTGTTTCTTTTTTTCTGCGAAAACACATTTATAATCTGCAAAGCTTCGTAAAGTCATTTAAGAAAAAGAAAAAGCTTTTGGTAGGAAAAAGAGGAGTAGTAACATTACTTACCAAGAGACAAAAGTGTATTATTTCCGTTATGCTCCTTTCTCTGGGATTACTTTCTTCAGAGTATTTCTTTGGTAAAACGGCGATTTTAGTTTCGATTTTGCTTTCAATATGTTCGGACATTCTCCTATATTGGTCTATACATGATAAGGAAATAAAATCAATCCCGCGGCATATATTTATTCTGCCGTTTTTTTACAGTCTTTCGTTTGGACTTTTTTACTTTCTTGTACCCGCGAGATTACTTACAAGAACAATTACTACAACGCTTTATGCAATTGGCTTGTATTCGCTTTTTTTAAGTCAAAACATTTTTGTCGTGTCCGCGAGTCGCTCTATTGCTCTTTTGTCAAGCGCTCGAATAGTCTCGTTTGTTATTACGCTTTTATCTTATTTCTTTTTGGCAAATATTGTTTTTTCGCTTCATGCTTTTATTGTACCCACAACACTTTTAATATTCGTTTGCAGCGTGTTTTTAATAACTCATTCTTTATGGAGTTATACGCTTCAAACTTCCTTGTACCCCTGGATATTTTGGACGCTCGCGCTGTCTTTATGCTTATTTGAAATTTCTCTTATACTTTGGTTTTGGCCGACGAATCCTACAATTATAGCTCTGTTTTTGACGGGATTTTTTTATACTACGCTTGGTCTTGTACATGCATGGCTTGATAAGCGCTTATTCAGAGGAGTCTTGTGGGAGTATGTGTGGGTTGCGGCGATTGTATTTTGCGTATTAGTTGTTTCTACATCATGGGGAGGATAGGCCGCGCTCTGCGCGGGATACTCTTACCAATAAATACCAATTTCAAATAATCCAATTTCAAATAAAATATTGAACCTGCCGGCAGGCAGGAATTTGATATTTGAAATTTGTAGTATTTTTGATTATTCCAAAAAGCTTCTGCTTTTTGGTGGGGAAGAGGAGAGAGGAGGGTAAGGGAATTGTAAGATAAATTAGGCCTATAATTATATATGATATAATTTGATATAGTTATATTATAGGACTTTTCACAAAATTTAATGTGGATAAGTATTAAATTTCACAACCGTGAGTTTTCACAGCCCTCCTTTGTCGTCTCGAGATTGCTTCGTCTCTTCACTCCTCTACGAAAAAAATACGAATGCTGTTTTTAAAATCGCGTTTGACGCGATGAGGCTAAAATATGACGTTTGGATTGATTTTACAGTCTAAGTGTAACAGTGCCAAACCTCTCCCGGAGGAGAGGCCCTAATGACCCTTCGGGAATAAGCAAATAAACTAATAAACCAATAAACAAACTTCAAATAAATACCAATTAGTGAGAGGACAGGACTTTAGTTTCCCTGTTTGTAATGCAGCTAACGGGACAAGGGTTTTGGATTTTACAAAAAAAAAGGGTTTTAAGCAGCTGGAGAAACGAAAGAAGTTATGTCGTACAATATAACTTTTACGACACTGTGGAAGCTGCAATGCCGGAGAAGTGGCTAAAAAATTGAAAATTGAAAATTGAAAATTGAAAATTTATTCCCTGTTTTGTTCGGTTCTACCAATATTTCCCGTTTATTTCCTAGTCAAAAAATCAGACCCATTCCCCTACTATAGGTTTTAATAAGTTTTCATGTAATAATTTTTTTACAGATTTTAGTATTTTTCTGTGGAATTAGCCTCAATCTTGAGTTAAAATTACCATTTTAAAGCTATAGACATCCCCTATTTACTTTTGCGGCGCGAGGGAAGGGGTTGAGGCTGGTATTGGAGTTTGAATTGGTAGATTTGGCTCAAACATATATCTTGAGATTACAAATGGAGGCTCATTTTGTTGTATGGGTTGTTTGGTGAGAGGATTAACAGTAACAAAAGGTTTTGTAACACAGCTCCTTGGTTTTCCTGGAAGTTCTTTGACAAACATATACCATGGAGAAACAATTCCAAGGATTTTTCCGTCTTTATCTTTTAAATTTGTACTTTCATAACCATAGTCAGAGCCGGAAACCCGAATAAGGACAAAGTCTTGGGGGTTAAGTTGTTTTGGGTCAATTTCGAACGCGCCTTCTTCGCCTTTTTGCGTATTATGAAACGGATATCTTCGAATAGTCATCTTTCGACGAGCATACTCAGACGGATAGGTAAAGCGGGAAATCCGAATAAGTTCTGGGTTTTCAGTCACTTTCGAAACACTCACGCCGTTTTCTTTTGTTGGCTGCGTCATGAATTTTCCCTGAGCAGCAAACGGCGCGAGTAAGTCTTTATAAGGGCTGAGATTACTTACCGCTACTCCCGGTGGTTGTTCGACAGCAGGATGGAGAGATTCAGAAGGATGGGTTTGGAATGCTTTTTTTCCTCCCAAAATAGCTCCCAATGTGGTAAGAGCTCCAATCAAGAATTTTCGTTTGGAAATTAGGTGTTGAGGCGATAATTTACTGGTTCCTTCCATACTCAGTCAGCGTATACCAGTATATAGTATTTGTCAAGCGATAATCGCTTTCCAGTCGTTGGCGAATTTGACAATGCCTTTGTCTGTTAGGTCGTGCCGGATATTTAATTTTCCTGATTCAATGGTTTGCATAAACTGTTCAGCAGTATCTATCTGTAAGAGTTCTTCCGGGGGTTCCCAATGTGGAATTGGGGTAAGTTGGAACGATTGGGGTTGTTTGGGTGATTTGGGTGATTCTTGACCAAACCAGTCTTTGTAAGCTTTGGAGGGAGCGGTAATAAGTTCGGTTTTACTGTCAAAGCCTTCTTGTATATGAGTTCTATTTCTAACGCTTGCTTCAAGCATCCAGGGGGTACCAGACGGTATCCCTTTAAACAGTTCTTTTATTTTCATTCCGTTTCTGACCAAATCCATGCCGTTTATACCAATGTCATCGAGTCTTCCGACAAACGGCGAAATAAAACACGGCCACTTTTTTTGTGTCACTGCGGCCTGCGAGGAAGTTGCAATCTTTTCATGCAAGCAAATCGCAAAAATTTGTTCCTGGGAAAATACTAAAGTGTTATTGATGGGCACGCTTAATTTTCTTAACTCTGTTCTAGCTTTAAAACCTTCGATGGTTGTGGGAAGTTTTACAAATACTCTTTCGTGCCACGTTACGATTTCTTTGCCTTGAGCAATCATTTCTTCTGCTTTCGTGGTTTCATCTGCATAGACTTCCGCGGAAACCGCTCCGGGGACAATATCGATAATCTCTAAGACAATTTGCTTTTGTAACTCAAAAGCTTCTTTGTGAGTAATCTTTTTACTCGCCTCGCTGGAGCCTTGGCGAAGCGGGCTCGATAGTTTTTTTGCAATAAGACTTGGATTGGTTGTTGCTCCCCACAATTCTTGTCCTTTCTCTTTGGCAAGATCAGATATTTCCCTGTATTCGTCCGGATCACCGCTGTCTAAAAGTAGCTTTGGAAACTCGTCCATTCTGTTACTTATTCTAGCACCATCTGTTTGCTTGTCAATTGGTAACCACATCATCTACTTAACACGATACCGTATCGTACTAGGTAGACGATGTGGTCTGGTTTTAGAAGCGTTGGGTTGTGATGCGTCATTTCAATTGTTACGCTTCTGCGACATTTAAAATGATACAGGCGAGGTGGGCAGTTAGACCCTCAG
>MFPD01000027.1 GCA_001784115.1 Candidatus Levybacteria bacterium RIFCSPLOWO2_02_FULL_37_18
CCTCAATGAGTCCAATCTTTTTTTTATCCAATCTCGTTCAACCTTTAATTTGCCGATTTGTTGATAGAGCTCCTGTATCAATTCTTCCCTGTTTTTCTTGCCTTTTTTAATTGCATCAAAAGGCATGTCATTAAGTTCTAAATGCCAATCCATACCAGGTAACTGTTCACGCTTCCGACACGATCTCGTCATCCTGAACGTAGTAAAGGATCTATTCGGTAAAAGATTCTTCTGCTTTCAGTCTCAGAATGACAGTTTTATGTTAGAAGTGTGAACTGTTACAGGCTATTTGAAGTGTTTTTTGTAAGAAAACGCGTGGGTGAGGGCAACAGCGAGGGCATCTGCTGTGTCATCGGGTTTGGGGACTTCTTTTAAATTTAAAAGCGTTTTTACCATTTTTCCCATTTGTGTTTTTTCTGCTCTGCCGTAGCCTGTTAGTGCCATTTTTACCTGAAGCGGTGTGTATATTCCAATTTTCAAATTGAACTGCGCTCCAAGTAATAAAACTACTCCCCTTGCTTGCCCTACCACAAACGCGGTTTTTGCATTTGTATTAAAAAACAATTCCTCAACAGCCAACGCGTCCGGTTTGTGCTCTTCAATAAGTTCCTTAAGTGTCTTATGTATCTTAAGTAACCGCTCTGGAACAGGAAGTTTAGAACTGGTCTCAATACACCCACTGTTTACTATTTTCAATTTACTATTTTCAATTGTTATTATTCCCCACCCCATTCTCCCAATCCCCGGATCTATACCGAGTATAAGCATAATTTTAAACAATTATATCATGCGCATAATTTTCAATTTCCATTGAATGTTTAAAAATTTAAATTTTCAAATTAAAAATTTTAAATTAGTTCTTTTGCTATTTTTGTTTATTTTTCGTATAATATCCTTTTATGGCTCAGCATCCAAAACTAAAAGTTGAAAAACGAACAGTTTTAGGCAAAAAAGTTAAGAAGCTTCGAAAAGAAGGAATTCTGCCTGCAAATATTTACGGCAAAGACTTAAAATCTACTGCTGTTCAAGTTCCATTAAAAGACTTTTTGGCTGTATTTAGGCAAACCGGAGAAACAGGACTCGTTGAAGTCCAGTTAGACGGCCAAATAAGGCCGGTTTTAATTAAAAATCTCCAGCTTGAATACGTTGATAGGACTCCTGTTCATGTAGACTTTTACCAGGTTAACTTAAAAGAAAAAGTAAAAACCATGGTTCCCCTTGTTTTTGTTGGCGAACCAAAAGCAGTCACAGACAAACTTGGATTACTCCTTACTCCAATCTCAGAAATCGAAGTCGAAGCGCTTCCTGCTGATTTGCCGGAGAATATAGAAGTCAGTGTTGAACACTTGACAACAGTTGGTGACCAAATTGCAGTTTCTGAGTTAAAAGTTCCATCAGTTGTAACTGTTTTGTCTGATCCCGAACACGTAGTAGTAAAAATTGACGAATTAGTCAGCAAAGAAACATTAGAGGAAATTGCAGCTGCCGAAGCTGCAGCAGAAGCTGCAAAAGCCGCGTCAGACGCGGCCGAAGCCGGAACCCAAGGAGCAACACCAACAGCCGAGGGCGAACAACCAGCAGAGAAACCAACTGAAGCCGAACAAAAACCCGCCGAAGCTCCTAAAAAAGAACCAAAAGCAGAAGAGAAGAGGGAGTAATTTTAAATTGAAGATTGAAAATTCTTAAAAAAATTACTTTAGTAATTTTTTTAATCTTCTCGCATCTTCAAAAAATGGATCAATTGACAAAGCTTTTTCTATATACAATTTTGCAGCTTGTTTATTTCCCAATTGATACCTCAGGAGGGCAATTCTATAATAAGCGTCTTTAAAACCTTTATAATCTTGGATTATCTTGTTCCAAAACTCAATTTCCAGCAAAATTTTTTGCCTGTCTATTTCCACCTGTTTTCTTTTACTAAACAACTCATAGCCTTTTCCCAATTCAACTATAATTAATAACAAAAGCGTTCCAGATATAACTACCACCCAAAATTGTTTTGTTTTCCAATGTTTTAGAATTTTTTTTGCTTCGGTAATAAATCGGGAAAAAGTCGGGAATTGGTTTTTGCTCAAGACAAATCTTTTTTCTGAAGCTATTTGAACTTTATTTGCAGATTTTTTAAATTTTTTAGGCGGCAATTTTTTCATACAGGCCACGAGGAAATCATGATGGAATCTTTATTCCCCAGTTTTTGGTAAATTTCCTCAGTCACAAACGGCATAAAAGGATGAAGCAGTTTAAGAAGTATTATGTATAAAGTATAAAGTATTAAGTATGAATTATCATCGAGACGATTTTTAACATCTTCTATATAAATATCTGCAAATTCATGCCAGATATACTCATAAAGTCGTTCTGCTGCTAAGTTGAATTGGTGCTTATCAATAAAAATTGTTATTTCATTGGATAAGTCTTGTGTTTTCTCAATCCACTCTTTATCATTGTCATTTTTAGCAGTCTTAAACAGTATTTTTATGTCATTCAGAGGGAGCGCAGCGACCGAAGAATCTCTTGACGCATTAACAGATCCTTCGCTTCGCTCAGGATGACTCAATGAAGAACGTTTCATTTCAATGAAGCGGGCTATATTCCAAATTTTATTAGAAAATTTTTTCATGGCATCAAGTTTTCCATATGACATTGCCTGATCATGACCAAGTGCTGTTCCGTACACTAAGGCCATTCTCACTGCGTCTGCTCCGTACTGCTCAACAAGCTCCAATGGGTTTACCACATTGCCTTTACTTTTACTCATTTTCTTACCGTACGGGTCATTTACCAATCCATGCAATACTACATGTGTAAACGGAACCTTAGTAGTGCTATATATTCCAAGCATAACCATTCTTGATACCCATGCTTTTAAAATATCGTACCCGGTTTCCATTACAGAAGTCGGATAGAATCGTTCAAAGTCTCCCTGTTTGCTGGTTTTAAGAGTCACAACTGGCCATTGTCCAGATGAAAACCAGGTATCAAAGGTGTCAGTATCTTGTTCTAGGTCTTTTGAACCGCACTTGAGGCATTTTTCTGGTTTAGAACCGTCTGTAACAACCCAACCATCATTGCTCGATTGTTCCATTGTTCTATTGTTAGATCCTGAAACGAGTTCAGGATGACATCGTAAACACTTCCAGGCTGGGATTCTTATTCCCCACACAATTTGGCGAGAAATATTCCAATCCCGTAAATTTTCAAGCCATTGAAAATATAATGTTTCAAAGTTTTTAGGAAAAATCTTTACTTCTCCGCTTTTAACCGCTGCTATTGCTTTTTCTGTAAATGATTTTACTTTTACAAACCACTGCTCCATTGGAAGCGGCTCTAAAACTGTTTTGCATTTATAACAAACTCCTATTCTATGAACATATTCCTCGTCTATTTTTTCAATGAGCTCTTTTTGCTTCATTTCAGTAATAATTGCCTCCCTTGCTTTTTTCACATACATGCCAGCAAATTTCCCCGCATGCTCATTCATAGTACCGTCATAATTAATAACTTGTTTTAGAGGAAGATTGTGTCTTTGGGCTACTTCATAATCATTAAAATCATGAGCAGGGGTAATTTTCACTACACCAGTACCAAACTGCAGATCCACATATTCATCTGATATCACTTTAATCTTTGCCTTTCCAAGTACTGTTTCTATTTCAATTTCTTTTCCTACAAACTTTTTATATCGCTTGTCTTTTGGATTAACAGCAACTGCAGTATCTCCAAATTTGGTCTCTGGTCTAGTTGTTGCAAGCACTAACGGACCGTATTTTACATAATACAGCGGACTTTTCCGCTCTTCATGCACAACTTCCAAATCAGAAAAAGATGTTCCGTCTTTTGTACAATAATGAACAAGCCGAAATCCTCTGTAAATAAGTCCTTCGTCATACATTTTTTTAAAAGTTTTATACACAAGTTTGACAATTTCAGGATCTAAGGTATATTTTTCCCGCGACCAATCTAGAGAAAATCCAAGCCTTCTAAGCTGATTTTCTATTTTACCTCCAGATGACTTTACAAAATCCCAAATCATTGAATAAAGCTCTTCTTGTGAATAATCAAATCGAGATTTGCTTTGGCTTTGGAGTTGTTTCTCAAATACGAATTGCGTTTCAAATCCAGCATGATCTGTCCCAGGAAGCCACAAAACTGCCTCCCCCTTCATACGATGAAAGCGGATTAAAATGTCTTCTATGACAAACATTGCGTGTCCAAAATGAAGATCTCCATTTGCATTCGGAGGCGGCAAAATTATGCAGTAGGGTTTTCCACCAGGATTGACTTCAGGCTTAAAATATCCCTTTTCTTCCCACTGCTTATATAATCTTTCTTCGACTAACCTGGGTTCATACACCTTGTCCATGAAGCTAATTGTAGCATAGAACAAGAGAACGTAGAAGAAGTTACTTTTTCCCGAGGATTCCCCGAATAATTCCCGCTTAAGACTCGCATGCTCCTTCGGCGAGGCTGGCCCGATCCGATTTATGAAGGTACTAGTTTATATCCACGGGTTTTTATGGTTTGAATTTCGTACTGGCTTTTTTGGAGTTTTAACTTGCTTCTGACCCTGGCAACCAACCTATCAATTGCCCAGTCAGATACGCCTAGCTCTTCTACCTCCGGCCAGACAGCTTCAACAATTTTTTCGCGTTCACAAATTTCACTTATGTGATCTTTTAAGAAAGAAAAAAGCGCGTGTTCTTTTCTGCTAAATTCAATACTTCCGTTTTCTGACAATGGTTTTTTGTCTTTTTGTTGTATGTAGTAATCAAATAAGGGACTAAAAAGTGCTCGAATGTTGTTTTGTGATTCATATAAAAACCCGCTGTCCCAGATATACCGTCCCAGTTTTCGCTCTTCATCAGAAATTGCTTGACCTTTGCTTATTTTTACAATAATTTCTTTTTCTTTCTCTGACAAGCTTTCCCATAATTCTTCTGACTGAAGACTAATTCGCTCATCTTTTAACAAGAGATCAAATAGCTCTGCTTTTGTTTTTGCCTCTTTTTTTCCTTCATGTAAAAAAATTAAAACAAGCTGAAAATACTGAACATATCCGTCCGCTAAATCAAAAATTGATTGTTCTATAGCAGGTGAAATCGTAAGCTTGTATTCATCTTTGTATGTTTTATATATAATCTCCATATCCTCTTTTTTAGCAGGTTTCATGTACATTTCTTGGGCAAATGTAGATAGTGAGGCTCGTGTAAAAACCTCGGGAGCTAAAATATCAAGCCGCCGAAAACTGGTGAATACATACGCGAGTTTCCCATGTGTTGCATCCTGCAATCCCTGTAAATTAGCAAAAAACTCAGGCGTGACCGCATCCTTGATGCGATCAAACCGAATAAAAAATATATTTGGAAAAATGCCGTTTTCAACGATTTTTTGCAAGGTTTTTCTAACTCCGTCGATAGTCAAAAATAAATCCTGGGATTGAATACTACTTGAGAATAACTCCTCAGCATATGTTTTTATTGAAACAGGATAGTTAGAATCTTCTAAAGCATCTATAATCCGCTTAAACGTAAGCCTCCAAAAAGGAAAGATTTCTTTTTCAACCAAATCATTCAAATCAACAGGAATAAACAGGTGTTTTTGAGTGGGGCTGATATAAGTTTTTACTATTTTTTCGTGGTATAAAAAAAACCTTAAAAAATTATTAATTCCCACCCGCTTCATGCCAACAAGCACAACCGAACTTCTATTTTTTAACTGTTTTCCTAACTCTGCTGCCTCTTCTTTTCGAAACGTTAAGGGAAATGTTGCCTCTATAACAGTTTTGTCCATACGCGTTCATGCTTATTGTAATGATTCCAAAATCTTTTCGCAACACCGTTGTCCCCTAAAAATGACTGTCAGGTTTCTGTCTTACACTGGTCAAGCAGTAAATTTTGCTTTATACTAAACTTATGTCCGATATGCCAGCATTAACAGCCGAACGAGGGATAGTTGCTCCTCATGGAGCAATGCTCACAGGAGAAGCACTCAAGGCTCAACTTGTTCAAGTAAGTCCTGAGCGATCAAGGGATGCACTCTATGGAGTAATCGAGTCTCCTTTGGCAACAGCCGTACAAGAAGTAACAGTTGGCCCTTACAACGGGGAATTAAATGGCCAGGATGTTAAAAACTTCCTTTCTTCGCCCTCTGAAGTACTAGTGGTAGGATGCGGAAGAAACGAAGCGCAAAATGGAAACCTTGCCCCTAATCTTGCCTATATGCAAGAAAGCACCAATGGAGCAGGAAATGTATTGTTTGTAGATGCCAACTCCACTGACAATTCCGTAGATACCGCACGAGCTATGGGAGTAGATGTATTAAGACGCGGAGACGTGCTTACGGAAGTCGTCGATAGAAGAGCTCTTGCTGAAATTCTTGCAATACCGCCAGAGGTATTAGAAGGCAAGGAAATCACCAGACAACCTCCTCTCCGAAAAGGAATTGATGTACTTATTGCTCGTATTTTGCTTCTCCAAGCTAAAAAAGCAGGACTTGCCCCAAAACATGTTCTTTTTTCAGACACAGACCTTAAATCCATTCCAGGAGGATCCCTGCAAAAATATCTAATTGGCATGGCTCAGGTAGAAAATAAGACGGCTGACGAAAAAGGAACACAACTTAAAGATCCTACAGAAGACAGAAAAGTCTACAGACCCCTTCAACTTGTCGCACGGGCTGCAATTGACTTAAATAAAAAACGAAGAGACGGAAGAGAACAACAAGGTATATTTACTGGCTCTGAGAATAGAAATAACGAATCTATTTTCGTGTTTGGAAATATGGCAGAAGTCGACTCTGTTTCTCCATTTTTAAATGAAAGGCAAAGAGAAATTGCCCTTGCCTTAAGTGTAACGCCTGATCTTATTGTCCATCCCTTAACAGGAGAACTTATTATTGCTACAGACTCTGAGCTAAGAGCTATGGGAGCAACAGGACAGTGTGTTGAAATTGCTCGCATTATCTCTCTTGCTGGAGAACAACATACTACCCTTGGCAGTTCTGATCCGCAATTCTTAAAAGATGTCTTACCCCTTGTAGGTAATGTACGCAGAGGCGAACAACAAAGAATTGACGAACCACAAACTGACGCGAAAGAATGGTGGATGATAGGAGAAGTTATTCCTAAATTCTGGAGAGCTACTACAGAATACATGATACAAACTGGTAAATTTTCTCATGAATTCAGCATGGAAGATTATACTAGATTAAATAGATGGCTTCGAGATAGCCGAAGAGGCAGCAGGCTTAATAATCAAACCCAAACAAGAGAAATCGATGAATTCCCCATGGAACGCGCAATTCCCTCTGTCCAACAGCTTGACGAAGCAGGGCTGTTAAAAATTTAATCGATTAGCATCCGAGGTATCCTTTTTCCGTTAATATTTACAATATACTCAAACCAAAATGTACCCATTTTTTCTGCTACTTCTTCTATAGTAATTTCTTCATCTCCTTGTTTTCCGATAATAACAACCTCATCACCTAACGCAAAATCTCCTTCATTTGGAAGCTTTAGAACTGTTTGATTCATGGAAATAAGACCAATAATTGGAGCTTTTTTTCCACCCACAAGCATACAACCCACCTCATGGGAAAGACTACGCCTATAACCATCTGTATATCCCATAGGCACAATTCCTATACGAGTATCTTTCTCTGCTTTCCATGTCCGCCCATAACCAACCGTAGAACCAGCTGGAATCGTTTTTACACATGCAAGTTTTGCTTTTAGCGCAACCATTGCTCGCTTTGGAGTAAAAGCGAATGGAAAGTCTCCCGGAGGTAAGCCATAAATTATATTTCCAGGTCTTACTGCACTTAATCGCTTCTTAGGATCATCTCTATGCATTTTTGGCAATCTCATAACAGATGCCCCGTTGGCAACATGAATATATGACGGTAAGGGTATATTATTTGACTGAAGCTCATCTAAATAATGATTAAATACTTCTAATTGTTCGTAGGCAAAGCTTGGGTCATCATCTCCTGCTGTAGCAAAATGAGTCATAATACCTTCTAAGTCAACATGAGGAGATTCATGAACTTCTTTTGCAAGCATAATTGCCTCTTCATTTGGCCATATCCCTTCCCTATGCATCCCAGTGTCAACATATAAATGAACCCGCGCCTTTTTACCGATTTTTCCCGCAGTATTTTCTATAGCTGGAAACATTTCGCTATCTGAAATCGCCAAAACCATATCTAATTCTAGAGCCTCTACAATATTACTAGAATCTACATAGTCTAAAACAAGCAAGGGAATTTTGACTCCTCCTTGTCGTAGCTCTTTTGCTTCTCGAAATGCCGATACCCCCACATACTTAGCACCGAGGTCTTGAAGTATATTCCCAACTAACACAGAGTCATGGCCATACCCATTAGACTTTATCATTGGTATTATTGTTATTTTTTCCCCTACTGTTTCCTGAATAGATCTCCAGTTATACTCAATATTTTTCCTGCTTATTTCCATCCAGACCGGATGATCTCTTTTTTTGTCGTTCATAGATATATTATGCTACAAGTTTGATTGCTCCGACAATACCGCAATCTGGTATGTCAACAAATTCAACTTTTTTGTCTGTTAATTGCCTGACCGTCTCCTCAACTGTCTTTTTAAAATTATGAGCTTTCCAGAAAACGCTCCCATCCATTACAAATAACATATCTTTTCCTTTAAAATCCGCGACCCCAGCAACCTGACACCCAACCAATTGCCCTGCACGATCAATAAAGCTTTGCGCAAGATCAGAAACCCCAGGAATTCTTTTCTCGCTTATATTGGATAATTCTTTTGTTGAAGAAATCGGAGGGTGATTTACACCTCTTTTTTCAATTGCATCATTAAAATGTTTATAGAGATTACTTCCGTTTACGTCTTTTCCAAACGGCCACCCAGACCCTGGCTGCTCGGCAAGATGTTTTGCAAGTGGGGTCATGGGAAATTTATCAAAACTTGCCGCATCAAGATTGACAAATGTCTCAGAATCAAGCAAAAACCCCATATTATACCCTGTTCCAACAACGCCAAATGCAATGTTGTCCCCATAAGAGAATGTTTTTCCAGCTAATACCTGACAAAGCCCGTCACCTGCTACGGAAACAGTAATAGGAGAGCCTCTTTTTTCAGAAAGATTTTTCCCAACTTCCGCTCCCAGAGCTTTTCCAATTAGCTCTGGTGCTGTAATAGATCTCGTATCGTCAATTTCTGTAATAACTCCATCAAGTTTTTCTCCATCAAACACTGGCTTCATGGTATTTGCGAAGTTAACTGCAACAACACGTACTCGCGGGTCTACTGTCTCCTCAAAAAATGTGTGTAATTCTTCCAACGTTTGCATACGCGGGAGTTTTTCCGGACCGAATTTTTCAACAATCCTAACTCCACCAGCGGTTTTTTCTCAAAGAACTCTTACCCCATCACTCCCTCCGAGCATACGCACCTCAAACAATTCACCTTCTGCAACTAAAGACTTTTTGGGAAGATTAAATCTATCTGTAATAAATGGAAGGCTTGTGGTATTTTCTGCGCCAGTTTTGTATGCAGCATGTGCTGCTTTAAGTTCTGAAATAAAGTTTCCATGGACACCCAAAAGTTCGGCACGGGAAAAACGATCAGGAACTGGCATTTGGCCTCTTAACTCTGGTATCCATCTTGGTTCTAAATCTGTCATATTATTTTAAATCCTGAATAATATGGTTCTCAAATAACTCAACTACTCCTGAGGCCATTGGCTGGCTTGCAGCTATTACTCCAGGACAATCTTTTAGTCCGCCATTTCCTACAGCCATTGTTACCACACCTGGTATTTCAGTCATATTATCCGAAACTGGATTGTCGCCAATATGATACACGGGAATTCCCAAAGGCTTTAGAACCCAAGATAGGTAACCCATTGCCCTCTGCTTTGACGCACCGGCACTTTTTACAATAACTAGCTCTGATTCGTGATTTACATCATCCACCATTCCCTCTGGATCTGGAAATGGACGTTCCGAAGCTAACCGATCACGCTCTTCAAGTAAAATAGCTGCCATTTCCTGATGAAATCTGGCACTTTCTGGCGTATGTCTCACAATTTTTCCTCCCTGAACCTGATCAAGAAGGCCAGTAACAAAACTTGCCGAAACCTTTCTTCCCGTATTTACCATTACTAACTGATTATGTTGCCCAGGAATATGAGTATCGGCAAAAAGAAAAGGCCATGGATCAAGATGAAGAACTGCCGTAGTATCTTTTAACTCCTTTTCTTCTATAAGTCTTTCTGCAAATCGTGCTATTAACTCCTTAAACCAATCTCCGCTTCTCACCAAGTGTACCTCGCGTCCATCAGGAAAACGAACAAGCCCACCTCGCTCAGCAATCGATAATCCCCTCATTCCAAGCCATCCTTCCAAATCTACATATGATGAGTCAGAATCGTAACTGGCAACAACTCCTTTTTTTTGCGCTTCTTTGATTACTTCCTCCAGCCGTGGATCAGTTGGCTCCCCAACTTCCATATGAATAGTCGTATCATCTTTATCCATAAAGACAACAGCACGGGCATGAAGCGATTTGTAATAATCTCTAATCATAAGAGAAGATTGTGTTTCTTCTTGTGCGTCGGGATTTATTACGGTTTTTACGGGGAATCTATTGGCTTCCAGAGAAGTTACCATAATAGTTATATACCATATCTCTAACTATTTGTCATTACACGAGGCAATCGTGTGGTATGTTGAAGCTTTGTTACATAACGTATAACATTTGTTTCCATACTCTCCGCGAGTTCCTCCAACGTAATTTCTTCATCTCCTTGTTTACCTACGATAACAACTTCGTCACCTAAGCAATATGTCTCATCAATTGGAAGCTTTAGAACCACCTGATTCATTGCTGCTCTATCTAAAATAGAAACTCGTTTTCCGTGAATAAGCATTGATCCTCCTGAATCACGAGGACGGTAGTCGTCGGCATGTCCCACATTTACAATCCCCATTGTTGTATCTTCATCTAATTTTGTACCTCCATACCCTACTTCCTCACCCTTAGAAACTGTTTTATAGCCTGCAAGTTTTGCTTTAATTGCAGTTAGAATTTTCTTTGGTGCAAATTTCATATATTGGGAAAAATCCTCGCTACCCGGCGTAAAACCATACACAATATTTCCTGGACGAACTGCTGTAAATCTTCCCGTATATGTCTTTAGAATTCTCATGATAGTTGCTCCTTCTGCTGCGTGTACGTAAAGAGGCAACTGGATACCTCTTTTCTCTACATTATCCAAGAATTCGTTAAATATACCCAGTTGCTTGTAAGTTTTTGTGAGATCGGGATTTGTTGGGTCGGCAAAATGAGTCATCAATCCCTCTAGGTCAACATGTGAAGACTGGTGAATTTTTTCTACAATCTCAACCGCCTCTTGTGGTGGCCAAATTCCCTCACGATGCATGCCTGTATCTACAAAAACATGCACTTTTGCTTTTTTCCCTAACTTTTTCGCCGTGTCTTCAATTTCAGGAAACATCTGGACATGAGAGACTGTTAAAGCAACATTCATATTCAATGCTGCTGGAAGGTTTTCTGGATCGACATAGTCAGTAACCAAAAGAGGAAAATTAATCCCATTGCATCTAAGCTCAAACGCCTCACCAAGCGTTGATACCCCAGCATATCGTGCTCCTGATTCTTGAAGCACTTTCCCGACTTCTACGGCTCCATGACCATAGGCATTAGCTTTTAACATTGGGATTACTGTTACATCCGGACCAACAATTGACGCTATAGCATTCCAGTTGTGTTCAAGGTTTGGTCTGCTTAGCTCTACCCAAGCAGAATGCCCTTTAAATTCTTTTTTAGGAGCTTTAAGTTGCTCTTCTGATTCGTTTGTTTCTAACATATGTGAAAACATTATATTTATTTTAACTAGTTTACGCAAGATTATCTATATTTTATACCCTAGTAAGCAATTTAGAGATATTGTATAATCCCTTTGTATGACTGTTATTTTAAAAAAGGATCAAGAATTTTTGAATTCGATCAAGAAAACACTTGCTCCTTTTAAAGCTGGCGTAAAAAGAAAAGCGCAAGGCGAACTTCCCTACGATTATCTGGTTCCTTCCGGATACTATGAAGAACAATGGGACTGGGATGCGTTTTTTATTGGCATGGCACTTGCCTCTGATATCCCCTCAGAAGGCATTTTTCTTAGGAATGTCGCTCTTAATCTTCTTCATAATTCCCGAAATGATGGATACATTCCAGGCTGTATTACAAAAGACGGTCCAGAAGGCGGACATAGGTCATTTCTTATGAAGCCTTTTTTGGCTCAAGGAGCATATTTTGCCTCTAACTTCCTCAAAGATTTTTCTTGGATAGCTCCACATTTTTCTCAGTTAAAAACAGTGGTCTTATATCGGGAAAAAAATGTCTGGAATAAAAAGTATAATTTAGGTGTATGGACAAATATTATGGCTTCAGGAGCTGATAATAATGTCTCAGGTTTTGGATATCCGGAAAATTCTGTTGTGGCAACTGATCTAAATACTTTCGTTTACCAGGAATATAAAGCAATGAGTTTAATTGCTGAACAACTTCGAAAAACAAAAGAGTATGACTATTTTTCCAAACGCGCATCAGAAATAAAAAATAATATTAACAAATATCTCTGGGATGAATCAGATGGAATCTATTACAACATTGACAGTCGTGATGGGTCGTTTATTAAAAGAGTCAGCTACAACTCATTTCATCCCCTCTGGGCACATATCGCAAATAAAGAACGTACCAACAAGTTTATTAAAAATTATGTTTTGAACTCTAAAAAACTCTGGTCAAATTATGGCATTAGAACCCTTGCCAAAGATGATAAAGAATATAACAATGCTAATATTATAAAGCCTTATTCAAACTGGCAAGGACCAGTATGGCCAATTGCAAATTATTTTGCTGTTTCTGCTTTACTAAATTATGGATTTCAAAAAGAAGCAGTTGATGTAGCAAAAAAGGTGGCAAAGCTTTGTTTGGATGACATTAAAAAAACAGGAGGCATGCATGAAAATTATGATGCAGAAACAGGACTCCCTATTGCAGCTCCGAATTTTATTAGCTGGAATCTTCTCGTTCCGGTTATGCTTGAGGATGCCTTAACAAATAAATCCAGATTTGCTCTATAATATTCTACTTCATGAATACCCACCATCTTATTACTATTAAAAATAACTTTGTCACCGAACTTCAGAGGGCAAACAAAGGGCAAAAAACCAGTCTTCCGTTTATCAGACACGAGCCTGCCTCCCAATCACTGGTAAAAGATGGAGAATTATTTCAAGTACTTGTGGTCGGAGGAAGTATTAGCAAAAAGGCGCTTGTTAAAAAACAGGGAAAAGATTTACGCATTCTTGAGGTTTCTCAAAAAAATCAATCACCTTTTAAAAGTAAAGAAGCCTTTTTATCGTTTATAGAACAAGGGCTTTCCGACAGTGTTACAACATTATCGCTTAACCTTGCCTACCCCCTTAGGCCGGTATTTAACAATTCAAAATTAGAAGGAATTTTACTCTCCGGAACCAAAGAAAATACCTTTAATGGATTAATCGACAAAAATATGTGTAAAGAAATCGAAAAACATATCCTCACAAAGAAAAAAAGGAAAATACAGGTGACTGCAGCAAATGATACCGTTTGTCTTCTCCTCTCAGGCCTAACACAACTGCCATATAATCAGCTTGCCTGCGGGATAGTTGGAACAGGAGTTAATTTTGCCTTTT
This sequence comes from Candidatus Levybacteria bacterium RIFCSPLOWO2_02_FULL_37_18, assembly GCA_001784115.1. Taxonomy (GTDB): domain Bacteria; phylum Patescibacteriota; class Microgenomatia; order Levybacterales; family UBA12049; genus 2-01-FULL-37-20. The sequence goes on from MFPD01000027.1 coordinate 13,753, forward strand.
TTTTAGATAGATACGTATTGGTGAATTTGGAAGCTGCTAACTTTGACAAATTCCCTCAAACAGAAGAAGGAAAAGAAATTGACAAAAATTCTTCGCTGCCAAAAAGAGCACTTTTTGAAAAAGAAACATCCGGTGCGTATTTGTACAAACACTTTAACTTACAGCTACACAAAAAGCATTTGCCTATTATATCTATTGATGACACAAAAGAATTAACAATATTAGCTCAGGAAACACATTCACTATACTCACAAATTTCAAGACAAATCTTGTACTCCTCATCAGAACTTGTTGCAACCCAAATTGCGGGAATTTCTGAATTTTTAAATCGAGACTTAACCTTTGTTATGGAAGGAAGTTTATTTTGGGAAGGGTTTGAATACAAAACACATCTTGAGCAAACGCTTTCAAAAATCCATAATGACAAACAAATAAGTTTCAAGCATATCCATAATAGTTATATTGTTGGAGCCGCTCAGCTTGCTTGCCCGCAAATATAAACTATGAGTACTCAAGATTCCAAAAACTCTCAAAAGATTCTTGATCTTTTAAAAAAAGAGTATCCCAATGCTAAAATCATTTTAAATTATTCGAATGAATGGGAATTGTTGGTTGCGGTGATATTGTCAGCACAATGTACTGACGTGATGGTAAACAAAGTGACAAAAAAACTGTTTAAAAAATACAGAAGCCTAAATCTATCATCGCGAGCGAAGCGTGGCGATCTCAAGTCTAAAGAGATTGCTTCGTCACAAGCTCCTCGCAATGACAGTTCACGCCTTGATCGAACAATAACACCAGAAACTCAAGAAATAATAAACTTTGCCGAGGTTCCAATAGCTGAACTGGAACAAGATATACGGTCTACAGGTTTTTATAAAAATAAAGCCAATAATATTCGGGCAGCTGCAAAACTCGTTCTTGAACAGTTCAACGGAGTACTACCACGAACTATGAACGAACTAACTAAGCTACCGGGTGTTGCTCGAAAAACTGCAAACGTTGTTCTAGGAAATGCTTTTGGAATACTTGAAGGAATTGCAGTTGATACTCATGTTGGAAGATTATCTCAAAGACTGGGACTTTCTGACCAAAAAGACCCGAACAAAATCGAACAAGACCTTATGAAGCTCTATGATAAAAAAGATTGGTTTAAACTCACCTATTTACTAATTGAACACGGCAGAAAAGTCTGCGTTGCTAAAAAACCAAAATGCGACGGGTGTATACTTAACAAACTGTGCCCCAACGCATTCAAGTTCTCACACTTTAAAAATTATCCTAAGGATAATTAAGCCCAAAACGCAAAGTAAAGTTGACTATGGTATGTGTTATAATTAACTTTTATGTTTGACCTGCAAAGCTTCATTAAAGCCGTCGGATATGTAGGTGTTTTTAGCATAGTATTTATTGAATCGGGGCTTTTGTTTGGTTTTTTTCTCCCCGGAGACAGCCTCCTGTTTACGGCAGGATTTCTTGCATCTCAAGGGTATTTGGATATAACTGTACTTGCTTTCGGTTGTTTTTTAGCAGCTGTCTTAGGGGACAGCGCCGGATATCTTATTGGACATAAACTTGGTAGAAAACTATTCACAAAAGAAGATTCACTTTTTTTCCATAAAGATCATCTCGTGCGCGCAGAAGAGTTTTACAAAAAAAACGGCGGTAAAGCAATTATTTTGGCCCGATTCATGCCGTTTATCCGGACATTTGCGCCCATTGTTGCGGGAATTGGATCCATGAAGTATTCACAGTTTCTTTTTTACAATATTTTTGGCGGTGTATTATGGGCTATTGGAGTTACGTATGCAGGGTATTTCTTAGGAAGTACTATTCCTGACGTAGATAAATATCTGCTTCCCATCATCGGCCTTATTATTCTCGTCTCCGTTGCACCACCCTTTTACCACGCATTCAAAACAAAAGAACAACGACAGCAATTCATTGCCGCAATACGTTCTTTCAGAAAGAAGAAATGACCAGGACTTCTCACAAACAATGTATCCCTCTTATTCTAACAGTTGTCACTTTTTTATTTCTATGCCTTTTCCTCTACGGGTTTATGCTCATTCTCAATTTTTTACCCACGCAGGAAAAAGTTCAATTTAGCTTAAGAAAACGGGACGTTCTCGTGGGGCTTACCATCTATTTAAAAACCTCCATTGATTTTGCGATTTTTATAGGGAATCTCATGAGGGGCAACCCGGGCTGGAAAAATCGAATTGCAATAGAAATTGGTACAACTGTCGGAAATGCGCTCGGAACATTGGCGGTATTGACAATCTGGAACTTTTTCCGAGAAGTGACCCTTCTTATGGCTTTTATGATTATCCTTGCATCGTTTGTGTTGCTGAAGATGGCCGAGGAAAGTTTTGAAGAATTTAAAAAAAACAAAATACCCGTGGCAACTACTCTTATGAAACTACTCTTTTATCCGTTTAAAAAAATTAATCATCTTTTCTCTCCTGTCTTAAATAAGCTTGTTCCCCGTGTTGGCATCGCAAAAGTAAATAAGATGCCATGGATACGGCTTGCATTCTTTTCTTTTACAATTCCCTTTATTTTAGGTCTTGATGATTTCGCCGGATATATTCCCTTGTTTTCCGTTATTAATGTATTCGGATTTGCAATCGGAGTTTTTTTAGGACACATGCTTTTAACCGCTGCTCTCTTTCTCTCTCCAAAAAGAACAATTGCCGTTGTCAAACATCCTCTTATGCTTTTTATGGGGACACTGGCGTTTATTGCAATTGCTCTCTTTGGATTTTTAGAAGTTTTTCGTTTGATACTATCCCTTGTTCATTAGTCTTCATACTTGATACAATTACATCTATCATTCCGAGTTCTGATTGAAGAACGAAAAATCTCTATAAGAAAGATTGCTTCGCCCGCCTTTGGCGAGGCTCGCAATGACAAACAAGTATGAACATTCTTGTAACTGGCGGAGCCGGATATATTGGCAGTTTCATGACCAAAGTTTTACTTGATAACGGATACGCTGTTTTCGTTGTTGACAGTCTGGAAAGAGGCCACAAAAACGCGATAGACAAACGGGCTGATTTTCGAAAGCTAAATATTGGCAATACGCATGACTTAGAACAATTATTTTTAGGCCAACACATTGATGCCATTATTCATTTTGCTGCATACATCTCCGTTGAAGAATCAACAAAAAATCCAGAGCTTTACTATCAAAATAACGTATTGGGTTCTAAAGCTCTGTTTGCAACTGCAGTCGAACATAATATAAAAATGTTTATTTTTTCATCGACTGCTGCCGTATATGGAAACCCAACACAAGTTCCCATCCCCGAAGATCATCCAAAAAATCCAACAAGTCCATACGGAAAAACAAAACTGCAAATGGAAGAAATTCTATCAAGCCTTACCCAAGGAAGAGATATTTCTTTTACAGTGTTGAGATATTTTAATGCCTCCGGGGCATCACTTGACGGATCATTGGGAGAAAACCACACTCCAGAAACGCATATTATTCCAAACGCCATAAAAGCTGCATTGCGTAATGAATCTTTTTCATTGTTTGGAACTGATTATAAAACAAGCGATGGAACATGTGTCAGAGATTATATTCACGTACTTGATCTTTGCGATGCGCACTTACTGGCGCTGGAAAAATTAAAAAAACAAAAAGGACAGTGTTATTACAATATTGGCACAGGAATCGGATATTCCAATCTTGAGGTACTTAAAGAGGTAAAACGCATAACAGGAACAAAAATAAAAATGGAGGAGAAAAATCGAAGACCTGGCGACCCGAATGTCTTAATTGCAGATCCTGCAAAAATTATCCAAGAGCTTTCTTTTGCTCCCAAATATTCAGACATAGAAACCATTGTAAAATCTGCATATCTCTGGCATAGAAATCAAGCCTGATTATTTTCGAACCAAGTCAACTCTAAATTGAGTATCTCTTTTCAAAGGAAATTTAGCCCATGCAATTTTTTCTCCTGTTATCATACGATCATCTTTTTTAAAAAGCGTAAAGGTATTTGGATATACGAATGATGCGCTCCATATATCTTCTTCTGTTCCCGGCTGTTTAAAAATGCGGAGTTTGTAGGATACAATTTTTCCGATTTGCGGAGTATTTTTCAACCGGTACGTAATGACTACTTTTTTTTCAGAGCTACTTGGAACAGTAAGATAAAAACCATAGACTGTTTTTTCCCCCTGCTCATACTTCTCAACTTCTATCCCCTCTTTGTTTTTAATTTGTTGTTCATTTGAAAGAACAAAACCCTGAGTTTTATCATCAATACCAATTGATAAAAGTTCTGATTTTTTTGGCAGGATAAATCTAACATAGAATTTATAATCAATTTCTTTTGTATTTGGTTCTGCAATGTTTTTGTAATTTATTTTTAATTTCCCCGACACACTTCCTTCTTTAGACAGAGTTGTTAATAGGTCTACTTTTCTTTGCACAAAATAATTTGCTTTATTCCCTCCAATGTTTGATTCGTTAATGCCTACAAAATCCTGTATTTCATTTTCTCTTTCATAGACCGTAGCAGGAATTGCCGATGAAACACCGGCTACGGAAAATGGCCTTTGCATATCTTTGTCTAAAAACGCAAAAAGAATATGTTTTTCTGCTATTGACAGATATAAAGCATCAAGCAGCTGAGTATACGAATGAAGAGTCGCAATTTTATTTTGTATCGCGATAAATAAAGAAGCAATAAAATTTTTCTTTTGGGTAGATCCTGGGAAAAAAAAATTTTCCGCATACTCCTGTGTAAGCCAATATACGTTTTCTTCGGTGACGGTCTTGTTGTAATCTAAAACTTTTACTTCTCCGATTGCTTTTAAAATCTGTTTTACAACAGATACGTCTATCCCGATAACACCGTCAATATCAACTCCTGTTTCTTGTTTAAATATAAATGCGGAAACTGTTGCTGCTTTTGGAAAGTCAATATTGTAATTGCTGTCTCGTAAAAATAAATGTTTTATGCCCATGTATTTTTGTAAAAACTCAGGCGGATCAATATGTCCCTTTAATTTTCCGTCTGCTTCATACACATCTTCAATTGAAAAACCCTCCATCTTTCCTTTATTAAAAGACACAGTCGCATAAGATCCAATAAATCCTCCTGTTGCTCGAAGCTCCATATTGTTTTGGAACAACAAAAGATATGTTTTTTTTCTATCGATTCCCAGTACGGAGAGCAGGACTTCGTTTATGTGCTCAAGAAGTACTGTTTGATCCTGGATACTTTCTAGCTTTTGCTTAATATCACCCGGAACCAATGGATCTATTTTTAAATATTGAAATTCTAAAATAGACTCTTTTATCAATCTTTGAGAAATAAGAAAATCTTCTTGCGGCTTTTTTGCCGTACCCAGAAATACGTGGGCTAAAGAGCCCAATGCATCATGCAGCTTAACAACAGTACTGCTCAAACTTTTTCCTTTTTGTAAAGAGTCTGTAAGTTTTTGGACATGTATTCTCTGCCCAACATATGATGACTCTAAAAGCACAAATGGGGAAAAAGAATTTCCAAAAGAAAATATTTTTACGGCCTTCGTTGCGTGTGATTTACTATCCGCATACTTTCCTTCTTCTGCTTTCTCCTTAACCTTTTTTAATTCATACGTCCCTAGCGACAAACTTAAAATACTTATGACAACAGGAAGAAGTACAAAGAATATACACAGGGCAATAATAAAGAGTATTGCTTGCCTGCTGTTTGTTGTCTGTCTTGAGCGCTCAGATGATTGTGTTTTGGGTTTTTGATACAATCCTTTTTCCAAAACCTCCTCTAAACGTTTTTTTAAAAGATATTCGTCGGGAATACAATACTCCCCTTCTTCTAAAAAAAATTGCGGATGTGTTTTTGTTTCTTGTTTTGAAAAATCTATTTTAAAAAGCGGATTTATTTTTTTTAACGCTCTTGCAAAAGATAACTCCGTGGGCGGGTTTTTTTGAAAAATATAAAAAATTCCGGAGTGTTTTTTTTCGTCAAAAAAGAGTTTCGTAATTACGCGTATTGCATCTTCCATATGTACAGGATAAATCGTTTCTACTCCCGTTTTAGCAATTTCTATCACTCCTTTTTCGTATGCATTGACAAGAATTTCTTCTACTCTATTTTTCCCCGAAACCATATTCCCAAATACATCACCCAGAATAAAAAACATTATATTTTTTTTATCACGAATTCTCTCCCGCAAATCTTGCGCATATTTTCTTTCCAGGACAACAATACATTTCTTTCTTGTTTGGGCTTGTAATTCGGAAAGTGAATTTTTTATTTCTTCTTCGCCGTTATATACGACAAATATGTACTCATATTCGTACTCGGGAATTACGGGCAGTTTTTTTCTTTCTTTTTTATAGTGGATATATACGTCATCCTCAGACCTAACATACGCCTCTGGTTTTTTACTGCTTACCAATACAAAGGAATATGCGTCTTTTACGGATTGCCAAAATATATTTCCAATATTGTCTTGTTTGTCCAGAATTAATACGCGCTGCTTCATGGTAAAAATTTGTAATTATAGAGATTTGGCTTTATTAAGAGCCATATTAACAAGTGAGTCAGCTTTTTTATTTTTCTCGCGGGAAATATACGCATATGATACAACAAGACCCAGCTCTGCTTCTTTTTCTCTGATTTTAAACAAGAGGTTTTTAAGGGCAGCATTTTTTATTTTATATAAACCAGTAAGTTGTGAGTACGCAAGCTGTGAATCCATGAAAAAATATATTTTTGTATCCTTGTCTAAAAGCTTCTTGTTTTTACAAAGCCACGTAATTGCAAAAAGAATTGCCTTGTATTCTGCAATATTATTTGTTGCGATACCAATTGGTTCTCCGCCGGACAGAAGTTGCCTCCCGTGTTCGTTTTCAACATATACTCCGATTGCCGATTCTCCCGGATTTCCCCGAGAACCACCATCCGTATAAATATATAAAGCTTTATTCATGTTCAATACATAGAATCTCGTTGGTATTTGTGTATTTTTTTGGCGCGAGAAGCACGGTGATACAGCGTGTTGGGCAAAAAAAGGGGCAGTGTAAAAAGAAATTCAATAGCCATTGTTTTTATTGTAGCAAAGACCGAGGATAAAAGAAAAAAGCAATTGCCCCTGCTGTAGTGTAAGAAAATAATGATCAAACAAACCAATGATTAAAATTGTGAAAAGTAGTGTGGCTCCGGGTGCACCCCGATTGAATCGGGACAAACCGGAATGACGAACCGCGTTCAAAATGAACCAAATAAAGAATGTGAATCCTACAATTCCGGTTTCCGCCAATAGTAACAAATAAATATTGTGCACCGGCTGGAGCAGTATTGTTTTTGTGTTTGAACTTATATAATCAGGCAGATTAATAAGAAAATTATTTAAGCCTACTCCAAACAAAGGATGATTTCTGAAGATAGATAATGCTGCTTTATTAAGTTCTGTTCTATACACTATGGATTCGTCGCTTAGTTGGATACTAAACCGAGAGAATAGGGGAAAGAAGAATAATCCAAAAAGTAAAAAAGCAAATAATCCAATTAGCCAATACGTCTTAATTTTTGTTCTTAACTGAACAATCAGCCGATATGCAAATATTAAAATGTACAATAGAACTGCAGTTCTGCTCATTGTTAAAAACAATGCGACCGAACCAAAAGTAACAATGCTTGTCATTCCGAACGAAGTGAGGGATCTCTTTTCCACAATGACAGAACGCGTATGTGTATTGAGTAGCATTTGCAAGACAATGAGGAGATAGCCTGCGAGCACATTCGGATGGGAAAAAGTTCCGTATGGTCTAAGAACCAACGCGCCGTTTAAAGAAGCATTCGCAATGCCGGGAGTTTGAGGATTAAAAAATCGCTCGCCGAAAAAATAAAATATTCCCTGTAGAGATCCTTGATGCAGATACTGGGCAGTTGCAAGAAAAGACTCAAATACAACTCCTATGCTAAAAAGTGTAATCAACCGATTATTGCTAAACCTGAATTTAAGCGCTGTATAATACCCAAAGAAAATAAGCTCCAAAAGTTTTATAAATCCATACAATCCCAGTTGGGGAAATTTGGAAAAAACAATTCCGGTTCCAAGAGACAGAAAGAAAATAAAATAACAAATGTCATTGCGAGGAGTCAAGAATAAAGCTGGACGACGAAGCAATCTTAAGAGATTCTGAATCCCATTCGGCAGGCTCAAGGCCTGAGCGGAGTCGAACGACAAGTTCAGAATGACAGGAATAAGATTGCTTCTCCACCAGCTGACTCCTCGCAATGACAAAAATGAGTCAATGAGCCATAAAACAATCAATAATAAAATCAATACATCAGTCATGTATATCGTGGGGGAAAGGTAGTCAATTCGCAGTCCAAGAACTTTTGAATACTCCGGCCAAAAATGAAGACCAAGTTGAGTAGGGAGAAAAAGAATAATTGAATAAAAAAGAAGTAGCTCTGTCATTGCAAGAAGTTCTTTAGAACGACGAAGCAGTCTGTGTTCAAAAAAGATTGCCGCGATCATATTCATTCGCTCGCAATGACGGTTAACGGGGTCTTATAACCAGGGCTCTGTCTCTTCCAACTCCGGTAGATTCTGAAACCACTTCGTTATCTTCTACAAGCAGCATATGAATTATCCGGCGTTCCCAGGATTTTAAATGAGAAAGCGACATTTCTCTTTGCTCGGAAAGCACTCGTTCCTTTGTCTTAAGAGCAAGATTTGTTAAATAATCAGTTCTGTTTTTCTTGTAATCTCCTGCTTCGATAGAAACCCTGACAAATTTTCCCAGTTTTTTAGAAACTGCCAAAGAGGCAATCAACTGAAGACTTTCCAAAACCTCGCCGTGGTACCCAATAACAATTCCCATGTCATTTGTATCCAACAAGACATGAAGGGTTTCATTGTCAAAAGAAAGCTCAAACGTCCCTTCAATTTCTAACGCTTTAAGCAAATCTTCTATTGTTTTAAAAACTTTCTTTTCTTCTTTTTTATCCATAGTTATTTTTTATTTTTGTTTAATTTTTCTACCCACTCAGCTAATCCTCCAAGTCCGGAAATTTTATGTTGTTGTAGTATACCAAAAACAGTAAACGTATTCCAATACAAAGAAAGGCCAATGGGAAGGGAGTAGGAAAAAAATCCAATCATGACAGGAAATATATACATAGACTGCGTTTGGAAAGCAGAAGAAAAATCATCTCCGCTACTTGACGGATTATTTTTTGACCGAACAGGAGTTTTTACATACATCATTTTTGATTGAATAAACTGAAATACTCCCGTGGCAACAGGAATTAAAATTATTAAATACATAGTTTGTATAAGCTGAGAAGGGCTTTGAGAAAGCGGAATGCCAAGAAAACGAGCATCCCATGTGCTTGTTAATTGTAGCCAGTCAAAGTAAAGCACTTTATTTATCTCGGAAAGAACCATGTCCGGCTTTAAGGCAACTATTTTCCCAAGCACCGAATACAAAGCCCAAATTATAGGAAGTTGAATGACAACGGGAAGGCATCCGGCAGCCGGATTTATTCCGTGCTCTTTATAAAGCTTCATCGTTTCTTCTTGCAAGCGCTTTGAGTCACCCTTATGTAGCTCTTTTAATGTATGTAAATGAGGCGTGACTTTTTGCATTTTGCTTGAAGCTTTTAACTGCGAAGCGGTAAAGGGGTATAAAATAAATCTGATTAAAACAGTAAGCAAGATTACAGAAAAACCCAAGGGAGATGGAATATGCAAAAACACAAGCACCTTATAAATTGCTATTAAAACATTAATAATCGGCTCAACTAAAAAGGTATCAAACATACATTAAATGCAAAAGGCAAAAATCAAAAGGCAAAATTATTCCTTAATGTTAAAAACTTTTGAGTTTTGAGTTTTGCTTTTGACCTTTGACTTTTGAGTTTTGAGTTTACAAAGGGTTGGCATGATAGTATCCTTCGAATCGACCTATATCCTCCAATAACAATTCCATGTTTGCCAATAGATCTTTTAGCATATTCCGAACAACTAAGATTGTGGCGGCATTTTGCGGAAACACCAAGCATCTGGCTTATAATTTTTGATACAAACATCTGATACAAACTAATGAAAAACAAAAGGATTATCCTCATTTCAAATAATCTTCTTTTTTTAATACGTGTAACACGCTAAAACAAATTTCTTGCTGGTCTTTTTGAATTATTTCTTGTTTTACAATAAATAGCATATCAAGGCCTGATTGTATTATACCAAGATTTTTTTCTATACACATGCTAATTATTCTTTTTGTTCTATTTCTTTTTACCGCACGTTTGTCAATCTTTTTAGAAACAACAAATCCATATCTGTTATACAAAAATCCGTTTTTACTAACTTTTAAAGTAAACAGGGGGGTTGTGTAAGACGCACAATGCATTAACCGGGTGCCAAGCACAAGTCTATTTTGTTTTTTTAACATCTATACTGATCGTCGTTTTCTTTTTTTATCCTTTCTTCTTTTTAGTACCCGCTTACCATTATGGGTTTTCATTCTTGACAAAAATCCATGTTTTCTTTTCCGCTTTACCTTTTTAATTTTGGCCTTGAATTTCTCCATGTCTCAATAGTATAACAAATAATTAATCAAACAAGCAAATATGGTTCTGCATTCTAAATTCTATATTAACGCCTGATCTACTTCTATCTATTTTTACTCTCTTGACAAAAAGTTGTCCACATTATTACACTGCATGTTACCATTTCTATGAAAAACGATCTAAAACCCATGTGGAACAATATTTTAGCCAGCATTGAAACAGAAATATCCAAAGGAAGCTTCCTGGCGCTATTTAAGTCCACCTCTCTTTTGTCTTTGGAAAAAGATTCCTCGCGAAACCGGCTGGTAGCAAACATTAGCGTCCCTTCAACCATCATCATTGACATGATCAAAAAAAAGCATTTAATGCTTCTTAAAGCAGCTATTAAAAAACAAGCAAAGGAAGATGCTGATGTTGTTTTTGTTCCCAAGTCTCTTCCGATAGATACACAGGAAATAAAAAATGCGCCCTTATTCGTACACACTATGAATCAACTCGAAGAAGCAGCAAGGCCTCAACCGATAAAAACTTCAGATTTTTTACCCAGGTTTCGAAGCGACTACACCTTTCAAACCCTGGCGGTATCAGACAGTAATCAGCTCGCATTCGTTGCCGCCTCAACTGTTACTAAAAATCCAGGAACATCGTATAACCCGCTGTTTTTATACGGTCCATCCGGAGTAGGAAAAACTCACTTAATGCATGCAATAGCAAATGAGATAAACAAAAAACAACCGGGCATAAAAATTATGTATAAAACATCTGAGGATTTTACCAACGAAGTAGTTGAGGCAATTCGGAGTAATCAAACACACGGGATGAAAAAGAAATTCAGAAGTACCGATGTATTTATTGTTGATGATGTACAGTTTATTGCCGGCAAAGACAAGGTCCAAGAAGAGTTATTCCACACATTTAATATTTTAATTGATAAAGGCGCTCAGATTGTTTTGTCTTCAGACAGGCCTCCCCAAGAAATTAAAAAACTCGAAAAACGGCTTTCTTCCCGTTTTTCAGGAGGCTTAACCGTTGACATAGAACCTCCTGATTTTGAACTTCGGTGCGCCATTTTGCTCATTAAGGCTAAAAAATACGGGTACGATTTACCGATTGACGTAGCAAAGGTTATCGCGCAAGACATTGAGGACACAAGGTTTTTGGAAGGCACGCTGCTTCGTCTTATTACAGAAGCAACCACAAAAGGACAGGCATTAACCGACTCACTGGCGCAAAATTCTTTAAAAAATAAAACGGGCGAACAAAAACACTTTATAAGACCCGATGAGCTTATTAAGTCTGTATGCAGTTTTTACAATGTAAAACCAACCCAGTTAAAAGGCATAAAACGTGACGCTTTCTTGGTGAAGGCCAGACAAATTTGCATGTATTTACTCAAAAAAGAACTTCATCTGCCGCTTGTTGAGATTGGAAACTTATTGGGAGGAAGAGATCACACGACTGTTATGCACGGATGCGGAAAAATCGAGCGATTACTCATGGAAAAAGAAAAATCTGCTTTGTTTGATGAGGTCAGGGGGATAACTAAAACACTCATTGGATAAGGTGGGAAAAACTTTTACCATTGTGTTTATCTACATGTTTTCCACATTTTTATCAACAGGTTGTTATCATTTTTTTAATTACGTTTATGTTTATAATTCTTTCCAGGATTGCATTTATACACATTTCCCTATATACTACTACAACTACAAATAGATATATCGTCGTATGAAACTACATGTTCTCTCGGAAAACATAACAAGAAAGCTTCCTTTACTTTTACGGGCAGTATCCACAAAAACCCAATTACCAGTACTTCTTAATTTTTTAATTCTGACACAAGACGGAAAACTGGTCATAAAAAGTACAGACCTTGAGATTGGCATAGAAGTTTCTATACCAGTAAACATTGAAGAAGAAGGTGGCGCAACCGTTGTGGCACGAAAATTTTATGACCTCATATCTTCTTTGCCTCCAGAGAAAATTACAATTGAAACCCTAGATTCAGGATTAATCATAAAAACCTCAAAAACAAAAAGCACTTTACAAATAATTCCAGCAGAAGAATTTCCAAAGCTATACGAAGAAACAGGAAGAAGACTAACTGGCTTTAAAAACAAAGACTTAAAAGACTGTATTGTGCCGGTTGTATTTGCTGCAAGCAGCGACATAACACGACCCGCGCTTTCGGGCGTTTACATAAAACAAGAGGAAGATTCATTTTTACTGGTTGCAACAGACGGATATAGGTTATCTTTAAAACGATATATTGGGAAAATTGTTCATAAAAAACCGGCGGAGAAAGAATGGGAAAAACCTCTTTTGGTTCCAAGTAGGTTATTTAAAGAAATCAATACACTAAAAGGAGAAGACGAAGAGGAAGTAATATTTTATATTTCAAAAAACAATAATCAGATTTTATTTAAAACCACGGACACTATTATTGTCGGAAGACTTATAGAAGCGGAATACCCAAACTACCAAAAAATCATTCCTTCCAGTTTTCAAACGAGGGTTGTTTTCGACAGAGAGGAAGTGGAGAAGGCAATAAAAATTGCTTCGGTATTTGCCAGAGAAGCATCCAATGTTGTCAAGTTTGAAATGAAGGATAAACGCATATTTATTTCGGCAAATGCGCCGTCGGTTGGAGAAAACATTGTGGAAGTAGAGGCTGACATACAAGGAGATGAAAATCAAATCGCGTACAACGCCAGGTACCTTTTGGATTTATTTGCCAACAGTACCTCTGATCAGCTTGTCTTAGAAATGACCGAATCTTTAAGCCCGGGCGTGTTTAAAATTCCAAATGACGACACCTTTCTTCACTTAATCATGCCAATACGAGTACAGTCGTAAAAAGACTCTGGACAAACCAGAGCGACGAGTATAGACTCATGGTATGGGCAGGTTTCATGAAGGCGAACCAACTGTATTAAGAAGAGATGTTTTAACATGGGTAGCTGCTTTTGGTGTTCGCTCAGTCACCCCCGTTTCTTTTTTAGAACAAGGATTTCTGGGCTTTATTGATAAATACACGGGTGATTTTAAAAGATTTAGAAAAGAAGGAGAACGCGTTATAGATTATTTTTCCGGATTTATGTCAGATGACAGGGAGTTTAGACTAAATGCTTCTTTAAGCATGAGGCAGTTTGTGGCAATCAGGACAAGGTTAGCTGAGAAAGGTTGGGGGATGTCCGAGTCGTTCTTTTTTACCTACGGAAAGGAAGGTATGGATTTGTATTCTCCTAAGGATACCGCTAGGGATCCGGAAAGAACCAAACAAAAAGCAATTGAATATGCAGAATATCAAGTTGATATGCAGCCGAAAGTTAAAAGAATAGGAATTGCGCATAGCGCCGGATTTATTCCATTATTGGAAATCCTTAGCCAATTTCCCAACAGATACGATTTGGTGATATTTTTATCGTCTCCTTTATATGGTCTTGAGCCTTCGATTCCTCGAAAATTAAAAGCAGGGGTAGTACATCAGGTTCTTCGTCAGGCGATTGGCATGGAAGAACACCTTTCGCAGTATTTATTTAATCTTTGGAAAGATAAAGACTATAGAAAAAACCTTGATACCTTTTTTGATCAATTTGTTGAAGACGGAAATGAAGTATATTGTTTTACAACTGAAAACGACACAATTGTTCCCAAGGAATCAGCGTTATTAAAAAGCGCGCTTGTAGAAGCGGGAGGGAATAAGATTCGACAAGTTTTGCCAATTGTATGGTCGCTTTATCCACAAGATGCTCATGGAGCAGTATTTATCGATAAAGAAACGCTAGAAACTATTGCTGAGATTGTGGGAGAAAATAAAGCAGCCTAAAAACTATTGATGTAATTGATACTATGCGTTGTGGGATCAACGCCATGGCTTTTTATCCAATCAATAACTTCCTGTTTTACTTTTTCTCGATCAGAAATCTTCATTTTTACCTCAAGGGTTGATTTAGTCTTATAGACAATATCAAAACTACCGGTTTTGTATGGAGTATAATCCACAAGCGGATAGTATTTTTCCAGGTATGCTTTTTCTTTATCAACCTGCAGCGATGAAGAAGATTGAGCAGGAGTTATGGAGGTGGTAAAGTTCCAGGAGTATACGGTTTTTCCAAAGCTATCTTTTAAAACAGCTGTATATGTTGTATTTGTTTGTAATCCGCCATAAATTTTTGCAATGACTTGTTTTGCGGGAAACGTGTTGGTTATTTTAAAGTAATACGGAAGAGGAGGGGAGAATTCTAAGATAAACGACTTGTTGGACTGGATATAGACATTCGTAAAAATGGAAACCTCAATCTCTCCCGGATATACATTTTTTTCATTATTCTGGGGACTTGTCTCTACTGCTTGGAATGGAACTTGAGAAGGAGACGGTTTTTGAGCAGAAGGGTACGCGGTGGGAAACGGAAGGCTTTGGTCAGGAATATTTTGTCTTTTGTTAAAGATAAAGAAAGCCCAAAAAAGAGAAACAAGCGCTGCTCCCGTAATAGCAAACAGCAGCATGGTTTTATGCGCACCCAAGAAATAAAACAACTTTTCCATATTCATTTTTTCCGGACCCTAAAAAAAGTATAGCAATCTTTTGGGTGAGTTTGTGCATCATTTACAAAACAGGTTGTCGGGTAACTTGATTCTATCCCTTCAAAGCGAATGGTGTCCGGCAAAAGCCTTTTAAAGATAAGCGCGTGTCCTGCTGATCCAACACTATCGCATCCACTTGCAAAGCCTATGTCTCCTGGTTGTATGTCGTCTGAGTCTGTCCTTGTATAGGTAAGGAGTGAGCTGCGATCGGAGTTTAACAAAGAAGGATTCTCCAAGATTTCTACCGGTGAATTTTGAAGAAGAGTAGTAGTGTCGCCGGAAGCAAGGGTGAGAGATATGGCGTTAAATCCTAAACACTCCACACATCCATTCGGCTTTGCTCTTTCTCGTCTTTTGCTGAATTTTTCCACAAAATCTCCGGAATATCCTCTTTCCTGAAGAAGGTTTAAGGTGCATGACTCAACAGCGTTGTTAGTGCGGGTATTGCCGTTTAGTTTTGTTTTTCCTCCAGGCGGGTCTTCGGGAGTGCAGGCTTTGTATGCATTCGCAACATCTTGGGCAGCTTTGGCAAAATCAGAGGTCTCAGGCTGAGTGCCAACTTTGACTCTGACAGTATTGCTATACGATTGAGCAACAGAGTATGTTGAATGAAGCATATAGTATATAACAATTACCATAATTATAATCAGGCGACCACAAAGCTTTGAGTTTTGAGCTATAGTTTTGAGTTTTGACATTTGAGCCATGGGTTTTCTTAGCATCCTTCCAGCAAATAACTAAATGTTATATTTTTATTCTGAAGCTGATTTTTTAGAGAACTACGTAAAACAAACATAATTGGCAAATTGCAAATTCCGCTTTGACTAAATCCTTGATCCTTAAACCACTCGGTCACATCTTGTTTTACCTTTGCAATATGTTCTGAAAGAATCTCAACTTGAAACATATCATACGACTTGGAATAGTAAATTGCATATGAAACATTTATATTAACGACTTGTTTATTTTTTAAAGCCTGACTTATTAGTTTTGCGCGAATATTCCCCTCCGATTCATTTAGAGGCCGTCGGTGATCGATCTTGTCTGCAAGCTTGACAATTGAGCTTGAATTATAAATAATGCCAGATACTTGTTTGTTTGGAAGAGGCTGAATATACAGTGTTGGAGCAGGGAAAGCTTTTGGCGCATTATCTTGAGGAGTTTTTATGCTTAAAATAACAAGAACTAAAAAAGAAAGAATTGAAAGAATAATAAGTCCTAATAAAATTTTGTTTCTCATGTTAATTATACGGGCAATCTAAAGGTGTAAGACTAAACCTTTGTCTTGTAGCAGTATCGTGCTTAACAGGCTCCCAATAACAAAAACTATTGTTAATAGTTAATTTATTATAATTGATTGCATTTTCTATTTGATTTTCCCATACTACGTCACCGGCATCATATTGGTTATTTCCTTTTCCATTAGGATTCATTTGCATAAGCCCATATGCTCCCTTTCCGCTTGAGGAACCGCCATTGTATGCATTGGGAGAATATGAGCTTTCACGATCTGCTAAGAACAACCACAGTGTTTTGTTAACTGAATCAAGCCGGTTAAGTGTTTCACCCAATTTGTCTGTTCGTTCTCCAAGATTTCCCGCAAATGTACAAGCTGGGTCTCCAAAATTAATTCCCGCAGGATTGCCAGTTGGAAGATCAACATAAAGACGAGAGGGATTATTGGCTGATAAGCACATATCTGTTGTTGGAGTAGCTCCAGCTGATTCTCCATACGCTGTATTGTCAATGTTGATATTATTTTCTTTTGGTTTGACAGTAAGGGTAAAGGTATATTTTTTTTCGCCTGAATCAGGGTTTGTGGTTGGCAAATTCACATCAGGATCAAGTTTCCAGGTAATCAAAGTTTTATCAGCGTTAAGTTCATGATTTCCGCTTGCACTGATAAGCTCTGCATTCGAAGGAACAGGGTCTTTAATTATAATATTTTTTTCATTTGTGCCGACATAGGTGGCAACAGTGGTAAACGTAGTTTCTTCGTTTTCATCAGGAAGTTCTGTCGGATCCGCGGATTTTTCAATGGTTAAGCCTGGGACTTCCGGTTGTCTGACAATGCCGGTTGGCAATGGTATGTCAGGACCTTCTGTGTCTCCCGGAGCCTCAGCTGTTTTGGGCTTAATGATAATAATTATGGTAATAATAATAACTAGAACAATTGCAGCAATCGGTCCCCACACGGGAAAAGAAGCAATCAAACCGCTGGCTGCACTTCCAAGCCTGGCAAGTCTTGCCAATTGTTGAGTTTGTTTTAGCGTGCGCAAAACATTTCCGGCTGAATCAAGAACGCTGTTAATACTGTCTAGATTGCTGCTTCTTTGTGGTGGAGAATCTTGATTTTGAGCTTGTGTATTATAAGCCATATTAGAAAATTAACCTAATTTTTTAACAAATTCGAATACCAAAGCACGAAATTCGAGTTTTTACTCCCTATGAATTAGAGATGTTTGCCTGTTGTGTTGTATTAGCAGGAGGAATTTGTTGGGCTTGCTGTTTTGCTAAGAGTTCTTCCGGATTTGAGGTAATAAGCGTATGCTCAAACGGCGCCGCCATAACCTTCATGACAACATGATTTTGTCCGGCAAAAAATAACCCTTCTCCAATGCCGGAACCAACCAAGAGTTGCTTCTCGCCCTCGGTTAAAAAAAAGGTTTTAGAAACAATGTCAGCCTCAGCTGTGCCTTGCCGTAAGAGAATTTGGATAGAGGAGTTTGACAAAACTGCTTTACCATAGTCAGTTGATAAAAAATCTTCTACGTCTTGAGTAGCTGTTGTTAATCCTAAGTAGTATTTCCTGGCCCGTTTGGCAATACTATAGACATACGAAGCAGAGTCCTCATATCTCATCATATACCACGCCTCATCTAAAATCAAAAGCCTTTTTTTGAGTGTTTTTCGAATTCTCGTCCAGACAAAATCTAAAATTATATGCATGGCAATGGGGCGCAGGGTTTCTTCAAGTCCCCGGATCGAAAACACAGTCATGGGGTTGGTGATATTAAAATTAGATTGCTGGTTAAAAATGCCTGCTAAACTTCCTTTAATAAATCGTTCTAAAAGCAGCGCTAAGTTTTTAGCAACAGGATCTTCCATGCCCAAAAGCGTTTTGTATAAATCTTCCATTAAAGGTGGTTCTTTGGTTTGGGTCGCAGGATCAGGGGTTATGCCTTTTTGCCGGTAGGCTTCAACTAAAGCTCTGTCTAGAATTGCTTCCTGGGCAGCATCGAGTTTTCCCACCACTATTTTTAAAAGCCCGTGCAAAGACAAAATTTTAAGTCCTAATTCATTTTCTCCTTCTTGGTAAAGCCCGGAAAGATCAAACGGATTCATTCTTATAGGTGAGGCAGGAGTAAAAGAAAGAATCTCTCCGTTTAGAGAGCGGGTTAATTCCGTGTATTCTCCTTCCGGGTCAACAATAATTACTTCCGTGCCAAACATAAACTGCCGCATTGCCTCAAGTTTAATGAGGTATGATTTTCCCGAACCCGACTTGCCCAAAACGACTTCATTCGCGTTTTCCAGAGAAAACCTGTCAAAAATGACTAAAGATCCATTCTGCTCGTTTATGCCGTATAAAACACCTTTGTTTTGAGTCAGTGTGGCAGACGTAAATGGAAATGTTGACGCTAAGGAAGACGTATCCATGTTTCTGGTGATAAAAAGCCTGTTTTGGCCTAAAGGCATAGTTGATTTTACTCCGTCTTCCATTTGCAGAGTGGCAGTTTTTTCAACCAAAAGTACAGACGACAATGTTGCTTTTAAGCGTTTTGTCGCTTCCTCTAAATCAGAAAGCGTAGGGGAAGAAAGGGTAATGTAAAAGCTAAAATGGAAAAACCGCTCAATTCCTTTGGCAAGTTCTTCCTGAAGCGCTAACGCGTCTTCAAGACCTGCCTGAATAGTCGGGTCAAGCACCTTGCCTTTTTCTTGCTCGGAAGAAAGTGTTGCTTCCATTTCCGCGATTTTTCTTTTTAAATTGGTTAAGATATCGCCTGACTCGGTCGGGTAGATAAACATGGAAAGATCCAGTGAGTGATCAAAGTTAATCAGCGGTTCAAGCCAGTTGGCAGATACGTATCTTGGGTAACCAACCATAAAAATCGTGCGATAGAACATGTCCCCAACTCGTATGTAGCGAAAATCAACTTCAACCGAAGAAGGGGCAAGAAGATCAGGCAGGGAAACCATGCCTTTTTCAAGGTTTTGTAATATGTTTTGATTAGGTTGTTTTGCCATTTTGTGCCCCTTTTACTACAGGTATTTGGATATCTTCGGATGTTGTTGCCGCGTCAATGTCGCTTTGGAGGGGATTAAATACAGAATAAAACAATCTTACCAATTCTTCTTTTTGTAAAACCTTTGCTTTTAGGTTAGTGCGGGCAATTTGCTCTAAGAGCGCGTTTGTCTTTGTGGTTAACGATGCTTTTGCCTGCGTGATAAAATCTTTGCTTTTTATGGCATGAGTTGCCCCCAGCTCTAAAGAAGAAAAAGAAATAACGACATAAAAGCGTTTGTCCAAAATGCTGTTTTGTCTTACCAGTTCTCCGATATATTGACGGTATTGGGTAATATAGGTACCAAGCTTTTGCTCTTTTGCTTTCTGGGCTTCTCCGTCAAGTAGCTTAAGATACGAAGAAATATCTTCCCGTTTGCTTTTGATCAAGATCTGAATGGGGAATGAAAGCGAGTTTAATAAGCCCGCGTATCCTGCGATTTTGGCGTATTGTTCGGCTTGGGACAAAAGGGCAAAGTTAGTTGCTTCAATTTCGATTATCGAACACGCAAAGCCGTTGGTTAAAGCAACCACAGTATCTACTATATCCGCGATTTCGGTAAAGTATTGAGTTGTCGCGTGAATTTTTGTTTTGCTCATGTTCCGAATAATTGCTTTTTTAATTCATTCCGATGGTCAATTGCAACAATTTCAAGTGGAGGAATAATTTCCCCTGTGGCAGAGAGTTCCGCGGGATCAAACGTATGCCTGCCTGAAGCATCTTCAAACGTTATTTTATAGCGGCCGTTTGGCAGGGGAGTGGCTGAGGCAAACTGTCCAATAACATTGGTCTTAAACGCCCTGACAGGATTTCCTTCCTGATCCTGAATATCAATTAAAATACTCGGCAGGACATTTCCCCTGGGGTCTTTAATAACGCCGGTGATTAAATTCGGAACTTCCGGAGCATACGAAGAAATCGGCTTTGGAGTATTTGTCGAGGGTCCCAGACGTCTTCCGCGTGGTTTTTGAGCTTCAAACCTAGCTTTTAGAGCTATGAGCTCTTCTTCTAGTTGTTTTTTTTGAGCCAGGATTTCTTCGAGCTGCTTTTGCAGTTCTTCTGTTTTTTGATGTGCCACAACGGTATGTGTTGCTGTTTCTTCTTCTTTGGCCTGATCAAGTTCTTTTTTAAGATATTCTGATTCTTTTTCCAATTCTTTTTCCAACTCCTCGGGATTTTCTTTGTCAATGTGAATGGGCGTATCTTTTTTTGGCTGAGGGGCTTGCTCAGGTGTTGGAGTTTGTGAGGCAAAGGTTGAGCCGGAAACAGGATTCATGGAAATAATCTGAGGGGGGGGTGTGGAGGCAGGCTTTGTGTTTACAAGTATGGGGCTTGCCAGCACCGTTTTAATAAATAATTCTTCTTTTTCATCAAGTTTGGTTTTAGGTTTTTCAATCTTTTTTTTCGTGATTGTTTGGACCATCTGAGAAATCTGCTGTTGGTTTATTTGACTTCGGGCTGTTGTTTTTTTAGGAATTGGTACGGAGATGTCTATTGGTTTTCCGATTTTACCATAGACATACTGATCCGGAGCAAACAAAGCATGGACAAACAAGGAAAGCATGGCGTCAAAAGGCCTGCCTTCTATTGGTACAAACGCGAAAGAAAACCCTAGAGAAGCAGGAACTATTACCAAAGGAATTTTTGCAAAAATCGGGAAGGGCAAGGCATAGCAAATCCATGAGATAACACACCCAGATGCTAAATACAAAAACTGCTTAATCGTCATGTTGCCGATAAGCTTAAACTGAAACCCGGTAACATTCTGGGGGATGGGATGATTTTCCATAATAATCTCAAATCTGATATCTCAAATGTCAAATCTACATCTGAAATCTTAAAACCTTTTTCCTTTTAAGGTTAAAACACTAGATCCCAACATATTACTTATTTCTGTTAATTCTTCTAAAAGATATTGGGCATTCAGTTTTTAATGCAGGACAAGAGCCTCTTAATAAACATAGCCAGTATTTTGTTTCGTTAGAAGATTTTAGAGCGATCTCGTAGAATTTAATAAAATCGCGTCGTGAACTCGCAGTTTGAGCTTCCATCATGTTTGCGCCGATCGAAGCAGCAGCGCGAAGAAACTGGTCACCAATCGACCAAAATGCTCTTTTATCAGGAAGGGAGTTTATAAACTTTATTATTGCTAAGGCAAATTGGTAAACCCGGACTTTTACGTCTTTAGATTTTAGATTTAAATTGTAGTTTTGCGATTTGCGATTTGCGATTTGCGATTGGACAAGCGTCATACTGGCAGTATAGATTCAAATATATGATATCTCTATCTTTGGATATTTATCTGTGCATTGAGTGTATATCGTGAAAAATCTCTTTTCAACCCCCACAAAGCGAGTCAGACAGGATCAAAATAATGTGGATTTCGTGAAAAGTATACTTATGTGGATCAGTTGCTATTTTCTTTTACAGTTTTTCTTGGCCATCTTTGACGTTGAAGAATATTTAGAAAATGCCAAAATTGACTTTTAGGGTAAAGTAGAAATACCCACTTTTTTAAAATCTGAATCTAAAGAGATGACTGATTCGACATCAAATTTTTTAACTAAAGCAATAGTTGTGGCATCTGTTAAGGACAGTTTATGCTCAAAAAATTTTTGAACTATTTCAAACGCCTCTGATTGTATTTGCTCATCAACCCAAAGCTCTATTATGTTGGAATTTTTTATTCCGTCATTGATTAGATTAATGAACCTTTTGGTTATTTTAAGATCAGTATCATAAATCAGCCTAGTTACTGTTTCGTCAATCACATCATTTGAGGTGTGAATTATTATGCCTTTCTTTGAAAGCTGTTTGACTAGACTCTTGATAGTTAAATGTTTGGGCTGTTTTGATAAAGAGTAGGAAATCCAGGCAGAGGTATCTATAAAAACTTTGCGCATTGTTAGTCTTTAAGATAAATGTTATTTACATTTGTAGAAATATCTCTACTAGGACCTTTAGCAAAGCCTGCCATTTTAAGCAGGGAGTTATTTTTCATTAGCTTCTTGCTGTGAGCTTCCAATAGCTTCCCATAAACCTTGGCCATACGGTCTATTATATCCCTGATGATTTTAGAGCGTGAAAGATTTGTCAGTTTGGTAAGCTCATCAAGAGTATTAACTGAGTCTGGGTTTAAGTAGATCTGATATCTATTCATACATACACCATAACAAAGATGGTGTATGTTGTCAAGTACGCTTACCACCATATTTGTAATAGACCCGCTTTTGCTGCTTTGCCTAACTTGAGAAGCCTGAACATGGGGAATTTGTTCGGGGACTGCAAGTGAGGGCGCTAAAACAGGTTCAATAAAAGTTTACAAAAAGAGGAGGAATGGGTTATAATGCGGGTATGGTAAAGATTTGGGATTATGATATAAATGAGCTTAAGAAAACCGAAGGCGGTAGAAGGATAATTCTGGAAAGAATGATTAATTATGGTCCTGATGAAGGAGAAAAAATCAATCTTTCCGAAGTAAAAAAAAATTGGGATAAACTACAGCTCTTTACACTGCAAAAAAGATTATTAGAACTTTTAATATGGGGAAAGTACATCTCCTCACGAAAGAGCAAAACACCATTTTGGATGTAGTAAGACAAAACAAGCTTGTTGCGTCCAATTTTTATTTCACAGGCGGTACAGCGTTAAGTACGTACTATCTTCAGCATCGATACTCTGAGGATTTAGATTTTTTTAGCGAGAACAAATTTGACAATCAAACCATTTTTACCATTATGGAAGAATGGAGCAAGACTCATAATTTTAGATTTGACTCTAGGTTTTCTCAGGTGGTTTATGTATTTAATCTTGTTTTTGCAAACAATGCAAAGTTAAAAGTTGATTTTGCTCTATATCCTTACAAGAGACTTGAAAAAGGAGTTATGTATGACGGAATTGAAGTGGATAGCTTATCTGATATTGCAGCAAACAAGTTATTGACTATCGCTCAACGGACAGATATTAAGGATTTTGTTGATTTATATTTTCTATTAAACAAATATACCATTTGGGATTTGATTGAGGGAGTTCGAATAAAATTTAGAATGAGGCTGCAACCATTTTTAATTGCTTCTGATCTGCTAAAAATAGATGAGTTTGATGTATTGCCGAAAATGATCAAGCCATTAAAGCTTGATAATTTAAAATCATTTTTTCGGGAAAAGGCAAAAGAATTAGCCCTAAAAGATGTGGAGTAGAAAATCCTGAATCTTAAGGAATCAGGAATAAAACTAAGCCTTTTTTCACGAGGCCAAGGTTTATCCTGCTTTTACCTTGCTCTTTTTCCTGCTCTTGCCATGCCGTCCGAGTTGAGAGATTTCTAGAGCAGGAGGAGACGGTTCGACAACAGGTTTAGGAGTCGTTTGAGAAGGTGTGAGTGTTGGAAGCGCCTGAAGAAGGAGTAAGGGTGGGAGAGGGTTCATTTTTTTGAACTGTTGTCGAAGCTGTAGGATAGTGGCTTGGGAATATTTTTTCCCTCGGATAATCCACGTGTTTTTTTATCGACTCATTCTGAACTATCTGAAAGCAGCGAATCAGAATCTATAAAATGGAGATGCTGAAACCGAG
>MFPD01000028.1 GCA_001784115.1 Candidatus Levybacteria bacterium RIFCSPLOWO2_02_FULL_37_18
TATCTTTATCACCTCCTTTCCGGAAAGTGATTAAGATTATGTAACAATTGAAACTTCGTTTACATGTAACAATTCAAATGTCGTGTAACATTGGGTTGATGGGTTGACAGGACATTTTTTATTTATCATAATAGATTGTGCGACATGACTGCTTTCTTTACCCAACTTATAGACGAGTTTTTAGAATATCTGGAGATAGAAAAGAATTGTTCGAAACTCACAATTCGTGACTACCGGCATTATTTGGACGTTTTTAAACAATGGTTTTCCTCTACCCTGCCGGGTAAATCAATAGAAGATTTAAGTTTGGGCGATGTGCGCAAATACAGAGTTTTTTTAGCAAACAGAACTGATGAAAAAGGAATGACATTAAAGCGAGTGACACAAAATTATTATGTGATTGCGCTTCGTTCTTTCCTTCGCTTTTTAATAAAAAACGATCACAAGACGCTAGAACCTTCTAAAATAGATTTACCAAAGACCGAGAGCCGTTCACTCAAATTTTTAGAACGTGAACAGATCGACCGAATGGTAACTTCTGTAAATACTTCAAAAGAGGAAGGGAAGCGGGACCGGGCGATTTTAGAACTCCTCTTTTCTACCGGACTTCGGGTCTCGGAGTTATGTAAGCTAAATCACGACAACGTAAATTTAGAACGGAGAGAATTTGGAGTAATTGGCAAAGGCGGACGGGCGCGGGTGGTTTTTGTCTCTGACAGAGCTGCTGAGTGGGTAAAGCAGTATTTAGACGCTCGGGAGGACGGGTATAAGCCGTTGTTTATTCGCTATTCGGGAAAAAAGATTGAAGAAAACGGAGGAGAAAAAATGCGATTAACGTCTCGTTCGGTCGAACGCATTGTGAAGCGGTATGTGCGAGCTGCTCGACTCCCGGTGGACGCGACTGTTCACACTTTACGCCACAGTTTTGCTACTGATCTTTTGACAAATGGTGCGGATTTGCGGTCTGTCCAGGAAATGTTGGGACACAAAAACATTGCAACAACCCAAATCTATACGCATATTACCAACAAACAGTTGAGAGACGTCCATAAAACCTTCCACAGCGGGAATAAATAATTTAAGAAGGCTTTTTGTTCTTTCAGACTTTTTAATGCTTCCTCATGCATTCGGTCAAGCTCCCAGATAACTAATTGCCATCTGGTTAATTCTTCAAACTTTTCTACGATTTCTTCTCGTGTCAATAGACGGAAATTGTAGGGTTTTGTATAAGGATGTTTTTTTATCTGTTTTTGTCTTTCCTGCTTTTCTTTTTCGTAGTACCTTCGGTATTTATGATACACAACAGTCGGACGTTATTTTATTATTCTCCATTGTCTTTCCCATTCTTCAAGATCAGTGGCAATGGGTTGAGGCATTTTATCTAGCATTTCACATGCAGCATTTGTTATTTGCCACTTATTCTCAAGTTTGCCTTGGAAAAATTCCAGTATGTCGTTATATCGTTTTTCTTCTAATCTGCCGCGCATGAAAGTATAAGCATCGGTAAAAAGCAGTTCTAGGACATCTTTTTCTTTATAGCCAAGGACGTGTGTGAGAAACTCAATTGAATCGGGGGAATTGGTAGTTGGCGGCTGTGGATTTGTTTTTTCGTATGGTAACGCGTTAAGCCGTGCTCTTTTAAAACCCATGGGAATTAATCGTAGTAAGCCGAGTCCCGGAAACAGATTCCATTTGGACCACTCATCGTTTGTCTGTCCTTCTATTTTTCTCACTTCTCTTTCCCAGAAATAATCTTCGACTCCTCCCAGTTTGTTTATTCCTTTGCCAAAATAATGCGTAACTCTTTTTGCAAGCTCAGCTTTAAGCTGTTCTGCTCTTTTGGAGTTGCTTCTTCTTAAGAGAAAAAATAATGTAGACTGTGCGCCCGAAAGCAGTACAAGTTCTAATATATTAACTCCAAATCCAAACTCGGCGTTAAATTCCCGAAGACTTAGACGAAGACTGGTAAGAGCTTTTGTCCATTCGTCAAGAGATTCGGGTCCTTTTCCTTTTATCCCCTTCTTTTATTCCCGGCAGTTTTTCTCCTTTGTAATGCTTTTCTTGTAAATTGATCCATCTCGCTTGGTGTTGCGTCCAAAGATACCCATTTGCCATCGATAAATGCTTCTGTCCATCCGTGGTATTCCGATGCTTTTAATTTGGTGGCATCGGAGTCGAGATTTCCGGAGTTGCGTATCCAAATGCAATTCGTGCCGGTATTCCCTGGTTTCGTAAAAGCGCAATAAGTGCTGTGTTTGCAACGTCACAGTCTGTTTTTCTCATTTCAAAAATCCTTACAATAAAATCATTTATTGATCCTGCCTGTTGATAATAATCAGCCCAACGTGTATCCAAGGAATATAAAAACGTTTTTTGAACATATTTTTCTAAAATTTTTGCTTTTTGAAGCTGGGAAAGATTTTTCTGAGAATTCAGCTGGTCTAAAAATTGTCTTGTTTCCCTTGATAACGCGCCCGGAGTTACTAAGGGGTATTTCATTTCCGAAAGCTCATATTCCGATTTTGGGCCTCTAAGTCAGTTAAAACATGCCACGCCTCCTCTGCTTTCTCACCTGCCCAGGGAGCGTTGCCCGTAAGCAACTCAGAAAAGAGCTCTTTAAGATGATACCTTAGAGCTTCTCTAATTCTAACAGATCGCCAGCCCATAACTGTTTCTATGTGCCCTGAGTCCATTAAGAGCAGGTCTTTCAGTCTAAAATAATAGCCTTCTGTCACTATTTTATTCATTGTGGAAATGGTAACAGGCAGTCTTCCTGCTGTTGATCTTTCTGGCAAGCAATTCAATACAATTTGTATCTGTTTTGCTGTGGGGTTAAGTTGATACACCCGCAGACTTCTTGGTTTTTGTGCTTCCCTTGTTGCATGAGCGTCTAAAATATCCAGACCATACCTTGGTCTTCCCAGCTTTTGCAGAGCTGTTTCTTCAATTTGGCGAACGCGCTCTGCACTTAGATTTACTTCGGCAGCAGTTTTTTTACGAGTGTTTCCTTTTACAAATCTTGCCTCCAAAACAGTTTGCTCCCGCTGGGTCAGAGCCTGCTCTCTAGCCAGACAGAGGTTGGTGTTTCTTTCCTTAAGGGTATATCCTTCCCAAGGATCCTCCCACCCAATCTGAGTTGGAGGAAAATCAGCAGTCAGTCTTTCATTCTCTCTTAATTCCCGACGGGTATCCAAATACTTTTGCACAAACCGGTTTACCCGAACACTTAACCCATGAGCTTTGGCTCCCGTAGCCAGACTTAGCTCTCCGGCTACAACGCCGGAAAGCATGTCTTCTATCAAAATTTCCTTTTCATCCTCCCCGAGCCGCGCGTCAGGCATAACAACAGTAAGTATTGTTCTTAATGCCCAGAAACCCGCCACGACTTTTCCGGCTTTTTGTTCTTCCAGACTCGGACTGCGGTAAGCTTGAATGGCTTGTTCAAGTTCAGCATCGGGTGTGCGTAGCGGCAAAAAGCCTACTATCTTTTGGTAGAAGGCTAATGTGGATATTTGAGGGTCTGCTTCAAAAACGCTATGGGACAGCTTATCCAACATTTCAGCTTTGCTCAAAACAGACGCGCCTCGATACAGGGAGACAAATAATCCGGGATCGGTTAACCAAGTTGGTGTTTCAAAACGAGCCGACGGAACTCTTTCTGCTAAAATCATAGTGGAAGATCATATCATACTATTGTAGGATAATCAAATTAAGTTGTACGTATAACTATTTCACCTGGGAGGTGATATAGATAGGACACCTAGGGAATAATTCCACCTGATCCTGGTTTGGCGAGGATTTGGCCGTCTTCAAAAACTTTTTCTCCCCTAAGATATGTTTTAACCACTTTTCCTTTGACTTTCATGCCGTCAAAAGGAGACCAGCCACACTTTGTGTGGAATTTCAAATTTCCAATTTCAAATTTCAAATTAGGGTCAATTTCGATATAGGTTTGTTCATCTTGCTTAATTCCGAATATAGAACTAGGGCCGTCTGAGCAGAGACGAATTACGTCTTCAATGCTTAATTTTTGTTCATTTACAGCAGTAAGTAACAATGGTAAGGTTGTTTCCAAGCCCGGGACGCCATATGGAATGTCATTGCGAGGAATCCGCCAACTGGCGGATGACGTGGCAATCCCATTTAGATTGCTTCGCTGTGCTCGCAATGACAAATTATTTACCTCACTTTTCATCTTTTCTTCAGTTGTATGCGGAGCGTGGTCGGATTCAATACAGTCAATTGCCATTAAGTTCTTCCACAGAAATTCTACGTCTTTTTGAGACCTTAATGGTGGTTTCATCATGCCAAACGGTCCCAACCTTTGTTGGTCTGCTTCTGAAAGAAATAAATTGTGAGGAGTAACACCGCAGGTAATTGGAAGATTATTATTTTTTGCTTCGATTACTTTTCCAAGTTGGAATTTACTACTTACATGAACAATATGCACGGGTCGTTTTACGCTGTGAAGAACTTGTATTACTTGTTCAGTGGATTCATCTATTGCATGGATTAAAACAGGAAGATTATGAGGAAACGCTTTAAATATTTGTTCTAATTTATGTGAATCAAGAGTAAAATTGCCGGTTGTTTGGTTTAAGTAAATTTTTAAGCCTAAAACCTTATCTGCTACAAGTTCAAACTCATCTAAATTATCCCCCATTGACCCAAAGTAAAACCCGACATCAGAGACAATTTTTTCTTTGGCAATTTTGATTTTTTCGTTGAGTAATTGTTTGGTGGTAATGGGAATTTTGTTATTAGGCATGTCAATAATTGTTGTATACCCGCCTGCCAGTGCTGCGGAGGTACCCGTAAAAAAGTCTTCTTTATGAGTAAGGCCTGGGTCACGAAGATGAACGTGCGGGTCTATGAGGCCGGGTAGTCGTAGAATTGCCATACCATGATTGTAGTTTGACAGGCTTAAAAAAACAAGTGAATACTTGAATTTTAACCTATAGTATGGTATACTTCCTTTTTATGTTTGCGCCTATTTTGCCACTTATTTTTAGCTCGATTTTTAGCTTAAACATGCTTGGCTTGGCAGATAAACCACTAGCAAATGTTTCTATTTCTTTGGCAAATCGCTATCCTGATTCGTATATAAATACAATATTTAAGGATAACATCCTGCTTAATTTAGCCTACTTACAAAGGAAGGTTAAAAACAACCAGATTGACTGGAATGAAGTGAAAAAACCCTTTGAATATTCCTTTGAACTTAGACCCGGGCAGGCTTTTGCTTTTCATGAAGACGTGCTTCCCGAGTTTAAGGGTTCTGAGATTACAACAACCGGTGCTCATTTTAGTTTTGCCGATGGATTTAAAACCGACGGGTATTTATTCGGAGACGGCGTGTGTCATTTAGCTTCGCTTTTATATAAAGCTGCCGTGCTTGCAGATTTACAAGCCATAGCTCCAACAAATCATGATTTTCGCGAAATTCCCGAAATTGAGCGCGAATATGGAGTTTCAATATTCTATAATCCGGGAAATTATGAAGTGAATGCCCGCCAAAATCTTTATATAACCAATGACAAAAAGAGTCCGATTATATTCAATATTGAATATAAAGAAAACGCGTTAAAGGTGTGGATTACACAAAGGAATCGGTTTGAGGGTCTTGACCTCTACGAGCCCGGAAGGCTCTAAACTTCATTTCTGCAAGAAATGGATCGGGTTCCTTGTTGTTTTGAAGAGCGAATAATTCCTCAAGAAGAACTTGAGGTTCTTTTTTTAAATCTTCTGTGAAAACAGGACCAACTGTCCAGTCTCTCCATTCGGTAGTAAGCTTGGTATTCCTTGTCATAACGAGCAGAATATGTCCGTTATCGGGATACTTTGCGTCCCAATCTTCTTTTAAGGCCTGTGCTTGATTTGAATTTGGGGCGACCGCTACCGCATAAGGAATAGAATGTTTGATACCAGGAGAAACAGTATTGTCAACTCTCCATTCCTCGTCGAGATGTAATTTGAGCGTTTTTCGCTCCGCAGTCCTTCTTAGCAATTCAAAAATATTCATAATAGCTAGACGATTCCGTATCGTGTTAGGTAGACGATATCGAAAAAATCGAAAAAAAATGGAAATCAGTTTTTGACGTACTCGTCCCAAGATTTAATGAGAAGATCGTCAAAAGTTTTTGAAGTGATGGCATTTATAAAGAGCTTGGCTTTTTGGATGTTTGTATAAACAGGCACATTGTGGTCAATTGCCGCTCTTCGAATTGTGTAATGATCTACATCATCTTTTCCTGCTCCGGGCTCAAGCAAATTTACCGCTAAGTCAATAATTCCTTTTTGAAAAAAGTCTAAAACATTGGGAGATTTTTTTTCATGGATTTTGTAAATGTGTTTTGTTTCTATACCATGTTTTTTGAGAAAAATGGCTGTTTTTTCTGTAGCAAATAACGGCAGGTGTAAAGTGGTTAGTTTTTGGGCAGGTTCTAAAAATTCTATTTTATTTTTTTCTCCGCCAAGACTTAAGAAAATGCCTTTTTTGGGAATTTTTCCTCCAACCGCTAACTCTCCTTTTAAGAATGCTTCTTCAACGTCTTCCCCAAAACATGCAGCTTCTCCTGTTGAGGCCATTTCCACGTGTAAAAGCGGGTCGGCACCGGTAAGCCTGGCAAAGGAAAATTGCGGGACTTTAACAGCTGCGAAAGGAAGGTTGGTTCCGAGCAACTCAGAACCCGTCATTCTTGCTTGTCCAGAATCAGTACCTTTTGAGATTCTGGATGCGGTCGTTGAAGCGACCTTACCAGGATGACGTTCGTTTATAGCATGGAAGAGGGCATCTACTGCCAGCTGAATAAAATCTGTACCTGTTACTTTTGAAATAAATGGAAAAGTTCTGGACGACCTAAGATTTGTTTCTATAACGGAAACGCTGTTGTCTGCTAAAAATTGAATATTAAAAGGACCGGTAATTTTAAGAGTCTGGGCTAACTTTTTAGAAACCTCTTCAATTTTTTGTCGTGTTTTTTTATACACCCTTTGGGGTGGAAGAACAATTGTCGCGTCTCCCGAGTGGACTCCGGCGTTTTCAATATGTTCGGAAATTACCAAAGCTTTTATTTTCCCGTCTTGGGCAACGGCGTCAAGCTCGATTTCCTTTACGTCCTGAATGAATTTAGAAACAGTTACAGGATAATCGGAAGATACGACAGTAATATCTTCCAAAAGAGTTGTTAGTTCTTGGGACGAATGACAGATTCGCATCATGGTTCCTGACAGTACATACGAAGGCCTGATTAAAACCGGAAATCCTACTTCTTTGCAAAATTTTAAAGCCTTGGAAAGATTGGTAAATTTGTTCCATGCCGGCTGATCGATGTGCAACTGATCAAGGAGGGCTGAAAATTTTGTCCTATCCTCTGCCCTGTCGATGTTGTCAGGATGCGTGCCTAAAATATGAAAACCAGAAGCATGGAGTGATCTGGCGCGATTATTGGGAGTTTGGCCGCCGACTGATAATAGTATGCCCAGTGGTTTTTCGAATTCATAAATATCAGAGATACGCTCAAACGTAAGTTCTTCAAAATACAGGGTGTCGGAAATATCATAATCAGTGGAAACGGTTTCCGGGTTACAGTTGATGATAATTGATTTCTTATTGTGTTTTTTTAGTTGTAGGACAGCAGATACACTTGTCCAGTCAAACTCAACTGATGAGCCGATTCGATAGGGGCCAGATCCTAAAACAATAACGCCGGTTTTGCCAGTTGGCTTGATATCATTATGACTTCCATTATAGGTAACATACAAATAATTTGTTTTGGCTTCAAACTCTCCTGCTAATGTATCGATTTGGAAAATAGAAGGAGAGATGTTGAGTTTTTTTCTGAGTGCTCGAATTTCAAGACCTTTGACACCCATTTTTTTGCCGATTTGCTTGTTGGAAAAGCCCAACCCTTTTAGTTCCAGAAGAAGATCAGGGGTTAGATTTTTAATGTTTTTCGGAATTCTTTTTTCTGTATGCACAATGTGCTGCATTCTGTATAAAAACCACGGATCAATTCCGGTGAGGTCATATATTTTCTCAACTGAGACTCCTTTGGAAAAAGCTTTGGCAATGGCAAACATGCGTTTTGGAGTAGGAAAAGTAAGAAGATCTTCAATTGTTTTATCTTTGCTTAGCAGTACGTCGCTTGTGACTCCGTCTAGATCCAAATCAAGCATGCGGATTGCTTTTTGAAATGCTTCTTCGAATGTCCGGCCAATTCCCATGACTTCCCCGACCGATTTCATGCTCGTGCCGATTTTTTCGTCAGCCCCTTTAAATTTTTCTATGTCCCACCTGGGAATTTTTACCACAATGTAATCCAAAGCCGGCTCAAAACACGACTGGGTTATGCCTGTCACTTTATTTTTAATGTCTGTAAGATTTTTTCCAAGCGCCAATTTGGCTGCGACATATGCCAAGGGGTATCCTGTCGCCTTGCTTGCTAAGGCGGAGCTCCGGGAAAGACGGGCGTTGACTTCGATGACGTAATAATCGATTGGAGAATTTCCAATTTCCAATTTCCAATTTCCAATTTCCAAATTTGTTGATTTGTTGATTTGTTGATTTGTTGATTTGACACTTGGTCTGGGGTTTAGTGCAAATTGAATATTACACTCACCTACTATTCCTAAACTTCTGACAATTTCGATTGATTTGCTTCTTAGAAAATGATATTCAAAGTTATTAAGAGTCTGACTCGGTGCCACGACAATAGATTCACCCGTATGAATGCCTAAAGGGTCCATGTTTTCCATATTACAGACTGTTATACAGTTATCGTCTTTGTCCCTGATAACTTCGTATTCAACTTCTTTAAAGTGGTGTAAATATTGTTCGACCAATATTTGCGGGACAAACGCAAATGCTTTTTTGGCAATTTCTTGTAATTGTTGTTTGTTTCTTGCAATTCCACTTCCCTGCCCGCCCAAAGCAAATCCCGATCGAACCATTGCCGGATATCCGATTTCTTGAGCAACTTTTAGGGCTTGTTGCTCTGTTGTTACAGCATGGCTTTTTGGAGTTGGAATTCCAATGTTACGTAAGTGCGAAGCGAATTTATTCCTGTCTTCTGTTAATTCAATTGCAGAAACCGGAGTACCAAGAACTTTAACATTGTGTTTTTTGAATACTCCTTTTTTATAGAGTGATAATCCGCAATTTAAGGCGGTTTGTCCGCCAAACGAAAGTAATGCCCCATCTGGTTTTTCTTTTTCAATTACTTTTTCGACAAACTCGGGAGTAACAGGTAAAAAGTAAATAGTATCTGTTAAGAATTTTGAAGTCTGGATAGTCGCGATATTCGGGTTTACAAGTACTGTTTTAATACCTTCTTCTTTTAAGGCTTTAATAGCTTGTGAGCCAGAGTAATCAAACTCCCCTGCTTCTCCTATCTTGAGAGCACCGCTGCCTAATATTAAGACTTTTCGTATGTTCATATGTTTCTTACGTTATTTAGGTCACTTGACTTTTTCAAGGAAATAATCAAATATCCATTCCATATCTGTTGGGCCGGGGCAGGCTTCGGGATGGAATTGCACAGACATAATGGGTAGCTTTTCATGGATTAATCCTTCATTGCTGCCGTCATTTGCATTGGTAAACCAGGGTTTAAATCCTTCTGGGATTTTACTGACATGAAAGCCGTGGTTTTGGGTAGTAATATAACACCTTTTAGTTCCTTCCTGTATACATGGTTGATTCTGACTTCTGTGGCCAAATTTAAGTTTGGCAGTATCTCCGCCTGCAGCAAGCGCAAGCAACTGGTGGCCTAGGCAAACACCTAATATAGGAATATTTTTTTTAAGCGCTTTTTTTATAATTTTAATTGTTTCTTTTGCCATCTTAGGATTTCCTGGCCCATTTGGAATCACAATCCCATCAAAACCATTTACGCTTACACCCTTGGGGTGGTATACGATTACACCTGCGGATTTGAGTTCAGATTGGAATGGGTCAAAGTTCCAGGGAACTGTGACGACATGAACTCCCCGCTTAACAAGTGAACGGGCGATATTTGCTTTTGCTCCGCAGTCGTACAAAAGAACTGTTTTCTTTCCACTTCCGTGCTTGGTAATTTTTTTTGTTGAGACTTTTGCCACCAGATTTTCCAAATTCGGATCGTAGAGTTTTATGTCTTTATTAATTATAATCTTTCCGAGCATGGTTCCTTTCTCTCGAATTTTTTGGGTAAGAAGCCTGGTGTCTTTTATTTCAAGCCCCGGTATTCCTTCTTTTTTAAGCCATTGGGAAAGCGTTATTTTGCTTTGAAAATGAGAAGGAGTGTCAATGTAGTTTGAAACAATAATTCCCGAAGTTTGAATCTTGTCGGATTCCCAGAATTGTT
This sequence comes from Candidatus Levybacteria bacterium RIFCSPLOWO2_02_FULL_37_18, assembly GCA_001784115.1. GTDB lineage: Bacteria > Patescibacteriota > Microgenomatia > Levybacterales > UBA12049 > 2-01-FULL-37-20. Next base: position 10,347 of record MFPD01000028.1, read on the forward strand.
TATCCGGTACTCCGTAATTGCCTATTATTGGATAGGTAAATATCAAAATTTGTCCCACATACGAAGGATCAGTCAGAGACTCAGGATATCCAACCATGCCGGTTGAAAAAACCACTTCCCCTGCCGAGCTTAGCTCGGCGCCAAAGCTTGCTCCTTCAAATTCGGAGTTATTTTCTAGAATAAGTTTTGCGTTCATGAAATTTTTCCTAAAACAAGAGCCAGGAGGGCCATTCGGGTGTACATGCCGTTTCGAATTTCCGAACGAAAGTATAGCGCTCGTGGATCTTTATCTACTTCTCGATCTATTTCTCCAACTCGAGGAAGCGGATGCATAAGTATCATATTTTTATTTGCATACTTCTCCAAAAGCTTTTTGGTAACCGTAAATGTGTTTTTAAGCTTTTCGTATTCTTTTAAATCTGAGAATCGTTCTTTTTGGACTCTCGTCCAATACCAAACGTGAACTTCTTTTGGAATTTGAGATTCGTGATTTATCTCGATAAGCTTTAGTCCTCTTTGAGAGAACATTGTAAAATCAGCTCGCGTTAAGCGAAGTGATGGAGGAGACAAAAGATAGACAGAATTTCCCTTGAAAAGGGAAAGACCTCGTAAAACAGAATGAACAGTTCTGCCGTTTAGCATATCTCCTGCAAAAAGCACAGTTAAATTTTTCAATGCGTGAAATTGTTCTTTTATTGTGAATAAATCGAGGAGAGCTTGAGTTGGATGTTCGCCCGTACCATCTCCGGCGTTGATAATAGGTATAAAAAAAGCCGCGTCTGAGGCGGCTTTTGCAGTTCCTGCAATGGGATGGCGGATAATAATTGCATCTGAATATGCTTCGAATACACGAATAGTATCCTCAAGTGTTTCTCCTTTTGCAACAGATGAGACTTGAGTTGGATTTTGTATTTCAACTGTTTGCCCACCAAGTTTTTTAATTGCTGCACAAAAAGAACCAAAGGTTCGACTGGAAGGTTCGTAAAAGATAAGAGTAAGCATTTTTTTTGCAAGGATGTCAGAGGTTTTTCCTTTGCTTTCCATTATTTTCATTTTGCGGGTTAGGGAAAAAAGGATTTCGAGGTCTTCGGGAGAGAATTGATCTAAAGAAAGAATATCTTTGCCTTTAAAGTTACAGTTTATCTTTTGAGCTTTTTGAACTGTGTCCAAATTACCCATAAAAAATCCCATATTCTGGGATTTAACTATACTCAATTGTCAGGCTGTTGTCAATTACTAGTCTTACCTAATGCTAAATGGTACTGTAGAAAAGCCTTTACCTAATCGAATAATGGTATTGAAAATAATAGA
>MFPD01000029.1 GCA_001784115.1 Candidatus Levybacteria bacterium RIFCSPLOWO2_02_FULL_37_18
CGATTTATTATTACAATAATGAGCGGATACACGGTAGCTTAAAAATGGCACCGGTTATGTTTAAGCAAAAGTACGAAAATCGTTTAGAGGAAGTGAGAATAACTGTCTAAAGAATTGGATACTTGACCGCTTGATAAGCTCGTAAACGCCTTTCTTGACGGCACTATTGAAAAGGAAACTTATCTTGCCAAGAAAGACGAGCTTATCAAAACAAAAACAGACCTCAACAAGAAAAAGTCTGATTTTGGGCGAAAGGGAAACAATTGGATCGAACCATTAAGAAATTGGATAAAAGACGCTTACCACGCCGAAAAACTTGCTTTGTCTAAAGATTTTTATGAAATAAAAAGCTTTGCGGAAAAAATTGGAACGAACCGCCAAATGCTGGGCAGAAAAGTCCAGTTCGGGCTTTGCCCGCCCTTTGATTTAATCCCGAAATATAAGGAAAAATGCGAGCGTAGCCCCGCCCCTGCGGGGCGGAGCGAGCACGCAATCGCTTCCAAATTTTCAGAAAGTCTTGAATGGTCGGGGTGAGAGGAATTGGACCTCCTGCTTCACGGTCCCGAACCGTGCGTTCTGCCGATGAACTACACCCCGCTTTAAAAAAGCAAAATTTAGTCTTTTTACTGTAGCACAATATTACTTTTTGCACAAGGGCTCGCAATGACAATTTTTGATAAGATTGATAAGATTAAGATAAGGATAATTTTTTGATTTTTGCCTCCTGACAAGCCTGTGAAAAATCCTCATAGTTAAATAGATAAACTTATCTAAAGCTATCCAAATAAGCTAAGTACTGACCTAAATTATTAATATTTTACTGTCACCCTGAACTTGTTTCAGGGTCTCAGAGATCCCGAAATGAATTCGGGATGACACTTAATTATATTGTCTTCTGAACTAGTTTCAGAATCTATTATAGATGCCGGATCAGGTCCGGCATGACAAAAGGAAAGTCCGGGGGTGACAAAGGAAAAATGGAAGATAAACTGCTCACAATTCAAAAGGCTGCCAAGTTACTTCGGGTATCCATTACCACGCTAAGGCGGTATGATAAAAACGGAGTATTAACACCCAGGAGATCTCTCGTCACTTCGTTCCTCGAGATGACAATGAACCGCCTCGAAATGACAATGAAGATGAGATGCCGAAACGAGTTCAGCATGACAAGGAGGAGATTGCTTCGTCGTCCTTCGACAAGCTCAGTACTTCTCGCAATGACACGGAAGAATTGAATTAACCACTGCCCAACAACGAATCGCAATCGAAAAACTTGAATCATTCCTCAATCAAAAACTCGCTACCTACTAGGTATGGCAATATATCAGAATTCATCTTGAGGGTCATGAATTGACCATTCAAGCTCGTTCGGATATTCAAAAGAATATCCTCATTCTGTAAATTTTGTAAATTTAAAGGTTTTAATAACTTCTTTGTATATTTCAGACACTCCCTCGTCTGCGTACTCTATTACTAAATATCCACCACCATTTCGTTCTACATAGATATCCGTATATTTAGCTCCTTTGGGATATGGTAGTTCTACTGGTGGTTTGGGATCCGCAGTCACTTCAATGTCGTATTGCATTGCTGAACTTCCGCCTACTTTAATCGAACTCGCTATAACTCTCTCAAAATCATTAGACTTTGGAATATATGCGGTTTCGGAATAAACAATAATACTTAAAATCGTTTTACCACCCGTGGTCAGAACCAGTGAATCATAACCTCCAGGCTCTTTACCGTAACTTCCTATTTCTTCTACCTCCCATTCTGAGGGATGCTTAAATGAAAATTTATAAAAATCGCTCTTGTAAGTGTTCCAGCTAGTAGTCACTTCTTGTTTTGTTGGGTAAGAAGAAGCTTCCATTGGAGCACTTGGCTCCTGGGATATTTCTTGATTAGGTTTGCCCGATTTTAGGAAAGCATATGTACCTATTGCAATACAGAATATATAGAGAGCAGCAATAATATATTTAATATATTTCCCATACCGTTTCATAAACCCCTGTTGGGCAAACTGAAAAATCGTCTGGTCAGTTTCAGAAGCATCCGGAGGTGACCAGTCGATAAGTTGCAGAATCGCATGAGTAAAAGAGGCAAGCGCAACAGGAGATAGCACAACCACAAGCAAGAAAAACAATGCTTCGGCTATAAAGGATTCAGGGTCAAATTGACCTATAAAGAAGATATCAAGAACTATAAAGACTATAGAGAGTAGAAAAGTTTGAAGAACACGGTTGTTCTTTAGTATGTTTATAGAAAAAAATGTTGTGCTTTTGTCAGGAGCTAGATGTTGTGTTGGAGTACTTAAATTGTTAGCAAAATCTTTATCTTCTGTGGCATATAAATGAAACAAAAATTTCCTAAACCCTTGTGAGTTGGGAGAAAGTTGGGGTTTTATATATTTATCGCGGATGAGAAAGAGACTAATCAGCGCAAATGACGCAATGGCCGCACCAGCAATCCCATAATACCACCAACCAAGTGCGACAATAACTATAAATCCCGGGAGCAGAGATAATTTGCGCAAGAATGGATTTTCAGCAAGATATAACTTATTTGCCAGTTTTGTGTAAACATAGAATATAAAAAGTAGAATACCGCTAAACAGCAAAAGTAAGACAGTAGCTACAACCTTCCTGCTTGGCTCTGCTTTAGGATCTAAGTAAAACTGTATATTTATTATTCCAAGAACAATAGCCAAACCAATAGTCATCCACTTAGAACTCCAGGGATTTATCTTTAACGATTTTTTAGAATCATTACCTGGGTTCTGTTTTAACTTATCTTGTTGGGCTGACTCTTGAGTAAACTGATTAGGATTACTTTGTGGATTATTATTGTCTATTCCCATGATTTATCATTCCATAGTTTATATCGGATTGCAAGTTGTGGTCGGTAATACAGGATGCTGCGGGAAATCCCCAAAATATGATTTTAACTTAATAGACCTACGTCAAGATATCCTTAGGCGAGCTCTGGAAAATCCCACTGACGATCTAGAAGATAATATCCAGCTTCACTCCACCGCAGAAGCCGCGTGTGATTTTTTCTTAACGCTTGACCGCAAGCTCTTAAAACTGAAGTTTTTTGGCAAAACACGCCTAGTCTCTTCTCTGAGCACAGATTGAAATCTACTACTGCATTTATTTAACACAAAAAAAGCTCCCGATTGGGGAAAGTTCGGCAAGGGAGACATCTGGAGAGTAAAATGCTGAGGCTGTTCCCCCATCAAGATTTAGCGCGTCTTTAAATTTTATTCCGGATTTTTCCTCAAACATTTTTAAAACAGATGGTAGATCAGAAAGATTAGGTCCTATAAAAAGAGAGTTCGGATCAAAAATAACAAGGAAGATAGCTCTCCCTTCTTCGCTAATTCCGACAACGATTCGTCTTTCTTGTTGATCACTTTTCAGTTTCAAGGATTGTGCGCTATTGTCTTTTACCAAAATCGGTCCTGCTTGAACTGCAAATCGAGAGTCGTTTTCTGGTACTCCTTCAGAGACGAACACAATTTCGTTGTCAGTTCCGAAAACTCCGTTAAATAAAGCGTTTTTTGCCCACTTGCTTAACCTTTCTCCTTCCATCACAAAAAGTCCTATATGTTCCCCTTCTTTACCAACTATCATCATCAGAGCCAAAATGTGAACCCTTATCATAGAATAACACTAGTATATACCCCACTGGTTAGCTAGACGTAGGTGTTACAATGTATGGTGAGCAAAACCGCCGCCCTGGTATGTTTCGTTCTTACAATTGTTATCTCTGCAAGCGTTGGTTGGTGGGTTGGTAAAAACCAGGAGCAAACAATTTCAGCTTTGCCCAAGACAATTTCTGAAAAGCTAAGACCTCTTGAAAAATACTCGATAGAAAACCTCTCCAAAAGAACAGTTACTCCACCGGAGATCAAATGGATCAAGCTGCAAGAAGCGGAATGCAAAATATCCCCGAAGGTTATAAGCAGCAAAGTCTATCCGGTTACATAAAGCTTACCGGAGCTGCAAGAGGCTCTTTAGAAGAACTACTTAACGACTACTTATCTTATGCCCGGCAAAATAATTTAGAGATTTGGGATAAAGATAGAGCTAAAAGGGAGATTGGGGAAATAAGGGAAATATGGAAGATAATAAGAAATAACACTACTCTCCCTTCTAACCCTCATTTCCCCTCTCTCCCCATAGAGCCTTCTAGGGCGGTTAATCTGCTTATAACCCTAATCCAACAAGCAAATTATTTAATAGATAAACTTATTATTTCCCTTAAAGAAAAGCATACTAAAGAAGGCGGATTTAATGAAAATCTACTTAAAAAGAGGCTTGAGTACCGTTATGGTAAGCATTAAAAAAGACCGGATACTTTGTGGTCGATATCCTACCACAATGTCATCCGCTTCTGCCCATCCACCGGCGCACCATGATAGCAACGTCATTGCGAGGAATGGAGAGCGGACGAACAAAGTGAAGGAGCTCGCCTGCTTGGAACATTACTTAGCGTGGTTTATATTTTAGGACGAGCGGTTATTACTAACCGTTTCCACGTTGTTCCCGGCGGCCAGCAGGTTTGGAGAATGAGCTGTTGATCATTACTTCGATGGCTTTTGATAAGGTCTGATACATCGGAATCATCGACAATTTTATTATCGGTTACCTTGTAATTAAACCGTTTGTCTTCAAAAAAGATCACAATATCGTCTCCAATTTTGAGATCTTTGATTAAGTAAAACGCGGCATTGTATCTGCCGACATTCCAAAAATTATCTGCCGAATGGGCAAAGAGGTAGGTATTGCCGGGAAGACCCGGAAAAACAGTGCCTTTGGCATGGGCAACTCCTTTTTGCAGAATGGGTAAAAATTCTTCTTCTTTAATAGGATCGATATTGGGAAAGACTTTTTCGCTTGCTCCTATTTTTGGTATCAAAATACTAAAATCAGTATCAGGAGGGGTGAGAATTTTTTCCGAAGAATTCTCAGGAAAAGTGGAATCCGTCATTCTGGCTTGCCCAGAATCACTAGATCCTGGAGTCGAACCGCCTTGCGGTTCTCTCCAGGATGACGAAGAAATAGAGGTTTTTTTTGGTTCTACCACAATATATCTAATTCCTCTGGCTTGGGAGATTCGGAATTTGGCTTCGTAAAACAAAGCCGGGCCAAAGGTAGCAAAAACGCCAAAAAGAGAAAACAGCACTAAAAAATTGCCAATGGTGCGAAGAACAAGAAAGCGAATAATTTCGGACTTTTGCATTGGTTAATAGATGCTGAATCAAGTTCAGCATGACAGCCTAAGGGTGGCCCCGGGCAGAATCGAACTGCCATTAGACGCTTAGGACGCATCAGTTCTATCCGTTGAACTACGGGACCAAACAAAGGTATTTTACCACAAAATGTCATTACGAGGAGTGGAGATCCCTCGCTCGTCATTGCGAAGGCTCGAAGAGCCTGAAGCAATCTCGCTCGGGACAGGCTCCGCAATCTCGGATTCTGGGCCAGCAAGAATGACGATAAATGAGATTGCTTCGCGGAGTTTACACTGAGCTTGTCGAACGTGCTTGCAATGACAAAGGGGGTCGCAATGACAGGAAATTATTTAAGGCTTATCGTGTACAAATTCGGGGCGATGGAGGGGTTGTTGAGATTGGTAAGAATGACGATCTTTGATGCATTTGGATGGGGAAATACATAGCTGTCTGCAAAGGGGCCTGCGTATACTACTGTCCGGTTTAATCCATCGTATTCCATAATTTCTATTCGTTTGTCATGAACGTAGATAAGGTGTTTTGAGTCCGGAAACCAAACCAAAAGTTGTGACTTTTGGTAATCTCCAATAATCCAATAATCCAATAATCCAATTTCCAATTTATAATTTTTGTCCTCTTTAATGTCGTAGATGTATATGGAGTCTTTGTTCAGTTTTCGATCCTCGGGAGTAGAGTTAGCGCCAATAATCGGAGGCTTAATTATTATGGGAAGTGTTGCTGATTGGGAGGCGATATATAAAATTTTTGTTTCATCGGGGGAATAGGTAATAACTTTGAAACTTTGCACTATTTGTTCCTTCAGTATTTTTTTTAAGGAGTCAAGCCTGGCTTTTTCCTTTTGCTCAATTTGTTCCTGCCACTGCATGCCTAACAGTTCTAACGAATCGGTAATATCTTCGGGGCTTGGGTTGTAGCCATTTGTTTTTAATTGATACGTAATTCGGTTGCCCAGAATTGAAGAAGAGGTAGCAATTACGTCTGATGCGTCCGGAGAAAAAGAAATTGAAGCCTTGGAAAATATATCCTGCACATCATCAACGATTTGCGTTGCTTGGTTTTGCAGCGTTAAAATCGGCCGATTGGTCATGTCAATGACGTATATTCCGTTTCGTTTGGCCGACTGGGTTGAGACTTTATACGCGATTTTGGTCAGAGACGGGTCTAAAATCGGGTCTTCAACGCCTAAAGATGTAATGCTTTCAAGCTTGGGAGCGTTGGGGAATAATAAGGCCTCGGCTTTGGAAACGACTTCGGTTTTGACAATTATTTTTTTCTCCCATGGAAAATAGCCGTCTTTTTGGATTTTTACCAAGTACTCACCGGGGGCGAGGTTAATTGTATTGTCTGTGGCTGTAGCAAGCCTGCCGTTTATGAGCACTTCGGCGCCATTGGGGATACTGGTGGCAACCAAAAGTCCTGTGCCCGCGATGTGCGGCTTGCCTCCTTGCAAAAGAAAACGGTATCCTTTGGCATAGAGCGCTACGGTTGTTGTTCCAACTATCAAAAAAAGTAGGATTAAGAGAGGAAGGAGTAATTGTTTACGCATAATTAAAAATTGACCAAAGGTCATCCCGAAACAAGTTCGGGATGACATTACTATTAACTGCAACTCTTAACTTTTAACTATTATTTTATTTTCTCACATTATTATACCTGATTTAACTATTGCAACACAACAGTAAACATGTCTATAATCAAATAACCGGAAAGAAAGCAATTTTGATAGAGAAAGTATATTGTTTGATATATTAAAGCTCGAAATAAGAAGCACGAAATACGAAACAATATCGAAATTCTAATGTTTTAATGTTAAAAACAGCTTTGAATTTTTGTATTTTGATATTGTTTCGAATTTCGAATTTCGAATTTTTATTAGTATGTTTAGTAAGAGAATCGGAATTGATTTAGGTACCGCGAATACCCTTGTATATGTTGCCGGTGAGGGTATTGTTCTCAATGAACCCACTGTGGTGACTGTGACTGCCGAGGAAAATAGAGTGGTGGCAGTTGGGAAAGAAGCCAAAGAAATGCTTGGCCGGACCCCCGGCAATATCGTTGCTCAAAGGCCTTTAAAAGACGGGGTGATTGCCGACTACACTATAACCGAGGCTATGCTTTCGTATTTTATAGACAAAGCATGCGGCCGGTCGCGATTTTTTAAGCCGGAAGTCATGGTGTGTATTCCATCCGGGGTCACTCAGGTCGAAAGGCGGGCGGTTTTGGACGCGACTATGTCAGCCGGAGCAAAAATTGCGTATTTAATAGAAGAGCCCTTAGCTGCGGCAATCGGGGCCCGGGTACCCATTGCCCAGGCTGCGGGGCATATGATTGTAGATATTGGCGGCGGATCAACCGATGCCGCGGTTATTTCACTTGGGGGAATTGTGGTTCATTCTTCCGTCAGAGTTGCCGGCAATAAAGTTGATGAGGCAATAGCAACGTACATTAAAAAGAAGTTCAATCTTATGGTAGGAGAGCGTACATCCGAAGATATAAAAATACACTTGGCTAACGCGTTGGATGGAGCGGACTCAAACCCTCCTTCGCATAAAGCTTCGGAAGGGCAAAGAAAACTCGAGATCCGGGGCAGGGACAGCATCTCGGGACTGCCCAGAACCATAGAAATTACCGAAACTCAAATAAGCGAGGCTATAAAACCGGTATTAATGGATATGATTTCGGCGGTAAAGGGAGTTTTAGAGCAAACGCCCCCTGAGCTAGCTGCTGATATTATTGACAAAGGGGTTGTAATGAGCGGAGGGACGTCGCTGCTGCATAATTTTGACCGCTTGATGACGCAGACAACCGGCGTGCCGTGCCATGTAGCCGAAGACGCGCTTTTGTGCGTGGTCAGGGGAACAGGGGTTGCGTTGGAGAATATTGAGTTATATAAAAGGAGTATTAGTAAAAAATAAATTTCAATTTACAATTTTTGATTTACAATCAAATATCAATTTTTAAATTCTCAAACATTGAATCATTGGTTATTTATTGAAAATTGGAACTTGAAAATTGGTGCTTAAGGTGACCTATATTATTTTTTTAAAAAGTTTTTGACAACATTTGAAACATAAGATGACAACATTTTTCACAATGGTAAGGTACTATAGTATTATTATTGAATAATCAGAGTTTTATCTAAAATTAGCTGTTATCCTGGCTTGTCCAGGATCATTTAAGATTCTGGATGCGCCCTTTGGGCTTACCAGAATGACGATAAGAGCCTGGGTATAAAAAGTGATCATAAGATGTGGTTTAGAACATAAATATTCATATTTGGATAGTCTTATAGCATAAAGTTATATGTTTGAGAAAAAAAATATTCTTGGGGTTGGGGTTACCAACGCAACCCAAGAAGAAATCCTAGAGTATATAGTTAATTTTGTCAAAAACTCTTCAAAAAAACTCTTTATCACGACCCCTAATCCCGAAATACTAGTGTTTGCTCATCATCATCACGGGTTCAAAACTATCCTAAACAAGGCTGATTTAGCCTTAAATGACGGAGCGGGGGTAACATGGGCAAGTACATTACTAAAAAAACCGTTAAAAGCCCGGGTAACAGGGGTTGATGTGATGGAGAAGCTCTGTGAAAAGGTATGCGATCAGCCTATAACAGTAGGCTTTTTGGGCGGAAGAATTGGCGTAGCAGAGAGAACAGCAGAGTGCTTACAAAAGAAGTATTCTCACCTTAAAGTTTCTTTTGCGGGGGAAGAGTGGTCAGAAACTTTATGCGTCATTGCGACCCCGAGCGGAGTCGAGGGGGAAGCAATCTCTCTCAATGGGATTGCTTCGTCTGGTTTGACTTCGCTCACCATTCCTCGCAATGACAATAGAAAAGAAATAGATATTCTTTTTGTTGCTTTCGGTTTTCCCAAACAAGAGCAGTGGATTTATGATAATCTGGAAAGAATACCAGTAAAAGTGGCAATGGGAGTTGGAGGAGCGTTTGATTATATAAGCGGTAGGGTACCACGCGCTCCACGGTGGGTTCGGTCCATTGGGTTTGAATGGTTATTCCGATTGTTGATAGAACCCTGGAGAATAAAAAGACAACTGGTGCTTTTAGAATTTGTGTGGCTGGTTATAAAAGAGAAATTATCCCCAAAATAAGTTATTTCCGCTTCGGAAACGAAATTTTCTTGTCGCCGGTCCATAGTTCACTTTGGTAATTGGTTGCATTGTATACGGACATCATCATACCATAGCATCCTGCCTTGAAATCTGCGACTTGCGAAAATTTGCTTTTCCTGCGCTCAGTTAATTTTTGCCCCTCGTTTATGCTTTATCTTGACAATATAACAATAAAACCATATAACAATAGTAATGGCTGATTTTAGATTTTTAAAAGCAGGGGAAAAATGGGTGATTTTGGCATCTAGGCGTGCAAAACGTCCGGATGTGGCCCGTGGTTCCGAGCCCGTGTGTCCTTTTTGCCCGGAGACGGAAGGGGAGGAGGAAGTATATAGAGTTTCTGAGATTGCTTCGTCTGGTTTGACTTCGCTCACCATTCCTAGCAATGACAATAGCGATTGGGCTGTTAGGGTTCTCAACAACAAATTTCCTTTTGCTCCTATTCATGAAGTCATTATTCATTCTCCGGATCACCATAAAAACTTTGGAGAACTGCCTGTTGGTCACGTTGAATTAATACTTCAAACGTATAGACAAAGGTATCAAACCCATCAGTTACAAGGTCAAGTGTATATTTTTCATAACCGGGGAAAAGAAGGAGGAGAAAGCTTACCGCATCCGCATTCACAGTTAGCGGTGATACCGTTTGAGGTGGAAATAGATGCGCCCAGACTCGATTCCGTCATTGCGAGCGACCAAGTCAGACTTGGGCAGCGCGGCAATCTGCTTAACCCACAAGAGATTGCTTCGTCGCAAGCTCCTCGCAATGACGTTTTTCTAACAACTCATTTCTCGATTCTGTGTCCCCAATCAAGCCAGTGGCCGGACGAAGTGTGGATTGCTCCTCAATCACGAGGAAAGGAATTCGGAGAAATAACTGACGAGGAAATCGCGGATTTAGCCTATTCTATAAATAGAATAATACAACTCTTATCCGCTCGTCATACAATCAGTCATCGCGAGGTCGCCTCAGGCGACCGTGGCGATCTTGTGAGATTGCTTCGTCTCCTTCGACTGACGCTCAGGATTCCTCGTAATGACATTGAGACAAGCGAAAGCTTCGCTTTCAACTTCTATATCTATCCGGGAAAAGATTGGTATCTGCGTCTTATTCCCAGGGCAAAAATATTAGGCGGGTTTGAATTGGGAACTGGTATTTACGTAAACACACAGGATCCAACTGAGACAATCAACTTTATCCGCGAGCATTTTGAAAATCCGGATAGAGAAAAGATTCAAGCGGAGCATACAGCGGAATATGAGAGGAGAGTATAAAGAATTTCAAATTTCCAATAAAAATAAAGCGCCTTAGTTATTTGAAATTTGATATTTGAAATTGGTAATTATTGGAAATTACGTTATAGTTCTGTCTTTGCTTGTATTCCTAAAAGCCAGAGGACTGCTTCCTTTTTATATCTGCGGTCGCCTCGACTATTAATTCTAATGGCGGGAAGTTTTCCTCTTTTCCCCCAACGCTTAATAGTAAGCGGAGATACCCGTAAAACTTGAGCCACTTCTCTGACTGTAAGAAGATCTGGAAGATTATTGATTGAGAGGGTTTGATTATTCATTTTGAAACTATAACAATTATAATCTTTATAATCGTTATAATAGTTAAAGAGTAACAAAGTAGAGCATGTATGTCAATAGGGAAAATAAAATTCTGCCTAATACCTAATACTTAATTACCCGGGTTTGGGGTGGGGGAAGACGCCGATATAAATATCTACATTATTTTCATGCACCCGCATGACTCCGCCTTCGATTTTCATTTCTTCTTTTTTGTCTTCTTTGTAAATAATAATAGTGTTTTTTATGAGAGTGATAAACTGTGTGTGCTGCGGAAGCACGTCAAAAATCCCCTTTTCGTTGTAAGAGGAAATTGCCTTCACTTTTTCGTGAAACAGTGTCTTATCTCTGTCGCGAATAAGTACAAAAAGATCCATATCACTATTAAATTTCTAATTCCTAATATCTAAATAAATCCCAATTTCAAATGTTCTAAACATATTTTGAATTTTGAACATTAGCTATTATTTAGAATTTAGGATTTGTGATTTAGTATTTTATTAGTAATTAGGTCAATTAGACCAATTTTATATTGCGATTTCTTTTATACCTCCTACGAATAAGAATTTTTCTTCGGGGATACTATCTGTCTCTCCATGCATAATCTTACCCGTGTCTTCGATGGTTTGAATCAAGGGTACATACGTACCTTTTCTTCCGGTTTGATTTTCCGCGACAAAAAAGCTTTGCGTCAGATAGTTTTTGAGTTTTTTAGCCCGTTGATAGGTTAATTGGTCGTCACCGGAGAGTTCGGATTCTCCAACTAAAGACACAATTCGCTCAAGCGCTACTGCTTTTTTGAGCAAACTTTGGGCTTTTAACGCGGTTTGGAAATGATTCATGCCGGCAATCTCCGGGTTTAAGGCAGAGCTGGTTGAAGAGAGGGGATTGACAGCGGGCAGCCTGCCTTCCTGATACACACCGCGGGACAAAACAACTGTTGAATCAATATAGGGGAAAATGCTTTGGACTCCCTGATCTAAAATGTCATCGGAGGGGACATAAATTGCCTCGATTGTGCCAAGCGTGCCGTTTTTGGTTGATACAAGCCGTTCGTGAAACGAAGCCATTTCGGAATCAAGGGTTGCCTGGTATCCGTCTTCCGAGGGCAAAATACTCATCAACATTGAAAGTTCATTTCCAGCCTGGATAAACCGAAACGCGTTATCTATAAAAAACATCACGTCTTTTTTCTCTTTATCCCGAAAATATTCGGCAATTGAAACAGCGGAAAAAGCAGTTAAAAATCGTACCGCCGGGTTTTCTCCCATGGCGCCGATGACCATGGCAACCGAAGGCAACACGCCTTTTTCTTTGAGCGTTTCGTAGAGTTCGTTGCCTTCTCTGGTGCGTTCTCCGACCCCGGCAAAAACGGAAACCGTCCTATTCTTGTTTAACACGACTACATTATGAATAATTTCGGTCAAAAGCAATGTTTTTCCAACTCCGGCGCCGCCAAACAAGCCGATTTTGCCTCCCTTTACAAACGGAGAAAAAAGGTCAATGACTTTAATGCCTGTTTCTAAAATTTCCTGGTGGGTAACTAAGTTTTCAAAATCCGGGGGGTTTTGGTAAATGGATTGCTTTTGTTTGGTTTTGATTTCCGGACCTCCATCAAGAGGTTTGCCGAATACGTTTACAACTCTGCCTAACACCTCTTTGCCAACGGGAATTTGAATGGGGCTTTTAGTGTTAATTACTTTAGCACCCCGCTTTATTTTAATAACCGAAGAAAGCGCTAGGCAGTAAAACGAAGACGGCCCTGAAGAAGAATACGCTTCCATTTTGGTATTTTCGTCCTCTTGTAAAACCAGTAGATCGTGCGGGGTTGGTTTTTCTTGAGGAAATTCAACCTCTATTATTTGACCCTGGACAGAGATTACTTTTCCGATAGATGTCGATTTTGTATCGTGAGTATTTTTGGTTGTTATATCTTTTTTCATCGTCTCCACAAACTCATGCCTGACAACGTGTTGAGTTGCTTTGTGTTTAAGAGCCTGTGTTTGAGTTTTTGTTGCAAAAACGACGTGCGTTTTATATTAGTTTGGATGTTTTCAGATGCAGAGTCAAGAGTGATCATGCGGGAGGCAAATTTTGCCAGCTGGGATTCGCTTACGGTTTGCTCGAAAATTGATGCAATAATTTCGTTTTCAAAAAAGTTTAGAATCGTTTCCAAAGAAGGCTCAAACAAATACTTGACAACTGGTTGGTTTTCATCTTGCTCGGGAACGTCTCCTGATATACCGGTTGCAACTGCTTTTTGACTTACCACATTTTGGAACTGGCCGTAATAGGCAATAATTTTGTCATAGACGAGTAAATACTCAACGATTTTTTGTAAAGCTTCCGGGTCAACCGTGTTGTCGGGAAAATCAAAATATTGGACAGCTGTTTTGACTTTTTCGTTTTTAAAAAGGGAGTTGCCCAGCCTTCCGATTATGACAATATCTGAAGTTTCCTTTTTTGCTTCTTCTAAAAAAAGTTGGTATGTTTGTTTGACAATTGAGCCGTACAAGCCGGTGTTAGCAGAGATTAAAACAAGCACGGTTTTGCCATTTTTTCTTTGAGATTGCTTTACTTCGTTCGCAATGACAGGGGAGGGTTTTTTGTTTTTTGTTTTTAGTTGCATAAGTTCCTCAACCTCTTTTTTATACGAGCCTTTTACTTGTTGGAAAATGGTAATTAGCCCTTGCAAAAAATCGCGTTTTTGCACCACATTATTGCGGATACGGCGCATATACGAAGCAGCGATTTCCTCGTAAGCCACGACAATGTCCTTTAGACTTCCCAGTTGGTCGATTTCCGATTGTAATTCACGAGCAATCATAAAAAAATTTAAAATTCAAAGGTCAAAAGTGACACTGCGAGTCAATTTTGAATTTTGCCTTTTGACTTACTTCTTGGTATAGCCAAGAATTTCCGGTGTCGCGAGTTTGGCTTTGTTAATTAAATCATTAAATGATTTAGCATTGCTAACTAATCCGTCGACTGTATCTTTAAATTGTTTATTTTTTTTATACACGTCAATTAAAAAGTCCATCTCGGAGCGCATTTCATCGTTGGTTTTTCCTTCCCAGCCATTGCTCCATAACACGCAAAACAAAACCATTTGAATGTTGTGCGGGACCACCATAAAAGGGGACTGGTCGAAAAATGTCAAAATTTTGTTACCGGTGGAAAGGGTAAGTTTGATGTTGTCGGATAATTCCGCGCCAAAATGAATGTAGTTTTGCATTTTGTCAAAAAGAGTTAAAAAGCTGGATAACTCGCGGTTAATTTCGCGCCTGACAATGGTTTGGGTTTGTTTGCCAACGCGGGTGACTGACAAAAACGGATTAATCGCGGGCCGTCTGCCTTTGGCAAACAGGTCCGAGTCAAAAAATATATGGCCGTCTGTCATGGACATTACGTTGGTTTGGATGTAACCGGTTAAATCGCCTTGCATGGTTTCGGCCACAGAAAGACACGTAATAGAAACATCGCCTTTGTCTGTTTTAAAGTTTCCCGACCTCTCAAGAAGCTTGGCATGGACGTAAAATATATCTCCCGGATATGAATTTCTGCCGGGGAAACGCTTGGAAAGCAAAGAAATTTCCCTGTAATATTTTGCGTGCATGGTCAAATCATCCAATACGATTAAAACGTGTTTTCCCGTGTCTTTAAAATACTCGGCAATGGTTATGGCAGTATACGGAGTAATGTAAATCATGCCGGCCGAGTCCTGGGAATTTGAAGCCACAATTACGACATTTTTAGAAACGCCGTGTTTTTGGAAAAATTCATGGGCTTTTTTTATGTCCTGTTTTTTCTTGCCAATGGTCGTGTATACGCATATAACTCCCTGGCCTGCCTGGGTTAAAACGGTTTTGAGTAAAAAATTTGACTTGCCGGTTTTTCTATCTCCTATAATAAGTTCGCGCTGGCCCCTTCCCAGAGGAATCATCATGTCAACTAAAGAAACGCCTGTTTCACAACTTTGGGAAATTAAAGCCCGGGTGTGTAAGTCGCTTGGGTTTTGATGGACAAAACGTTTTTGTGAATCTTTGTGGTTTGGCGGCTTGGAATTATCTATTGTAATACCTAAGGGATTAATCACATGGCCAAGAAAATTTTCGTCAACGGGAATTTGAAGAGTTTGGTTAGTCCGGGTAGCTCTTGTGCCTATTTTTAAACTTTCTTTAGAAAACAAAAGCACGGTAACAGAATCGGAAGAAAGAGTAAAAACTTCTCCGATTTGGCCGGATTCAAATACAATGATTTCATGAGGAAAAGCGCCGGGTAAACCGCTGACTATAACCAAGGAATGGATAACTTCTTCGACAAAGCCGATTTCTTCGAATTCATTAAGATATTGGTTAAAAGTCTTCATATTAAATTTCTAATTCCTAATATCTAAATAAATCCCAATTTCAAATGTTCTAAACATATTTTGAATTTTGAACATTAGCTATTATTTAGAATTTAGGATTTGTGATTTAGTATTTTATTAGTAATTAGGTCAATTAGACCAATTAGGTTAATTTACTAATTATTTCTCTTTTTCCCTCGAAAGTTTTTTCCAGGGCTTTTTTCAGTGAGATGTCTTTGTATTTTCCACTGGCGGAAATGATTGCTCCGCCCAGAATTGAGGAATCTTTGGCAAGTTCGATAACAGCGCTTGAATTCATATTCTCTCGGATGTATGAGACGATTTTTTCCACAAATTCTTGAGAGGGAGAGAAAGCGAGGGTGAGTTTTACAACAGGAAGGCTCAGGAGGTATTTTTGGATGTCTACCAAGAGACCTCGCATTTGACCTCGCAGGTCTTTGTTCGTTTGACCTGCGAGGTCTTTGATAACGTTTGCCAATTCCATACTCACTGATTTTTTAAGCGTAGTTTCAAAGCCATTTTTGACCCTGTAAAGGGAAGCAAGCAAAATTTCAAGTTCATCGTTAATTCGACTGACATCGTCGGTGGTTTTGATAAGTTTTAAGATGGGCAGAAACTTCATATTTAATTTATAGTTTTAATTCTTTCTTTCCTCTCTCCAGGGCCTCGAGCACTAATTCTTCATGCTGTTCCAGACTCAGCGTCTTGCCAATGGTTTCTTCGGAGACTTTTTTAAGCAAGGCAAATAATGAATCTTCGACTTGTTTTAGCTTTTCTTGCTTGTAAGCTTTGACATCTTCTTGGATTTGGTCGTATTCCTGTTGAATTTTCTCGGCGACAACTTTTTGGGATACTAATGTTTCTTGGCGAAGCACGTCCTTAAAATCCTGTACCTCGGAAAGCGCGCTCATTTCTATACTTTTTGATATATTTTTTACCATATTGAGGCTGTCTTTTTTTGCGTCTTCGAGGAGTTTTTGGTAATCGTCTAAAAGCTCGTTTGATGTAGTTCCCAAATCTTTGACTTGCTTTTTATAGACTTTTTCTAATTCTTTTTCCAAAACAGTCTTGCTTTTGTCGGTTATGCTGGCCGCGTTTTTTAAAATTTCCTGAGCTTTTATATTGGCGTCTTGGATAATTTCGTACCCTTTGTCTCTTGAGTTTTGGATAAGATGGAGTGCTTTTTTATGCGTTTCTTCGTCTATTTTTATTTCGCGTTTGTGCAGCCTGTCCAGTTTTTTGAGGGTTTTAATATATAAAACTCCAACCACAATAAGGGCAATACCCAGGACAAACAGAGAACCCATGATGTTGAAAAAAATGGTTGGTTCAATTGTCATAGTATTTTAATTCTTTTGTTAAAGCAAAAGAATTAAATAGGCAATAATTAACCCCACTATAATAATGCCAATTGTCATGATAATATGCAATACCACAGAAAATTCAATTACCTTTGCAGCCAGTGGATTTCTGCCTAAGGCCTCAACTCCGGTCATGGCAACTTTGCCAAAAAACGTAAAACCCAAGGCAAAGGAAACTATGGCAACGATTCCGGCAAGGAGATAGCGCAAAGAAGTAAGCGGAGAAACGTAAGGGGCTGCCACACCCTGCTTTAATACTTCAAGCAGATTTGAAGAAACAGCTGATTTATTTGAGGGAATATTGTAATGCACGCTCAAAGCAACTAATATTTTTCCTACTTTTTGAGGGTCGTTTTCCGCGTAGTCTTCCAAAGCAATGCCCAAAACAAAGCCGGGTTTGTCACCCAGTTGTCCGACACCGGGGATTTTGGAACTGGTGACATAGTTATTTATTTTTATCGGACCATTAACTGTTGAGACTCTGACGTACGCTTTGCCGGATGAGATAACCGGTTTTAAATTATCCGAGCCCTCGGACTGGAAAGAAACAGCAGGGTTTTCGTTGACAACTCCATAAATAGAAGGGTCGTAAGGAGTTTTGCTTAAAAAATAGCCTTTGTCTGTGGAAGAAATTATGTCGCCGTCCTGGACATTTGCATCGCCTATAGGAACGTCAATGGCAATTCCGCCGGCGCTCTGAGCGAAGGCTGGAGAAGTATGTAGTTTGTAGTATGTAGTATGTAGCAAGAGTAAAACGATAAAAAGAGGAATAATTTGAAATTTGAAATTTGAAATTTGAAATTTTCTATTCATGGGCAGGACTCCTTAATATAGTGTGGGGGAAAAAATGAATTTTGTCAAGCAAGAAGTTAAAAAGTAACTGTTTACGCTTCTGACACGATCTCGTCATCCTGAGCATAGCCGAAGGATCTATTCAGTAAAAGATTCTTCGGCTTTCAGCCTCAGAATGACAGTTTTATGTTAGAACTGTGACCTGTTACTTTAAAGTTTATTTCAAACAAGCATAAAATCCGCGGTATCAAAAATCATCTAATATTGGAAATTAGTTGATTGGTTAATTGGTATCACACTTTCGTGTAATACACCGATCTTCCTCGGCCGTGGGCAAAAACGAGGCCTAATTGTGCCAGGCGGGAGAGGTCGCGGGAAGCGGTAATTTGGGAAACTTTAAAAGTCTGAGCCACTTTTTTATTCGTAATTTTTGCATCCGGAGTATCAAGTATTGTTAAGATTGTTTTTTGCCGGTCGTTTAAATCCACAAATTTACTCGGAATAAGATTGGAAGAAGGATACGAGCTTTGGAGCTGGAGGAGTAATTTTTCAAGGTTGTTATAAACATTTCCCGCAAAATATTCAAGCCAGAGGGTGAGGTTGGTTGAGGGTTCTTGGTTTGTGGACTCAAACAGCGCTTTGTTTTTAAACCACTCTTTCTCTATTACAAAGAATCCTTTTATATCAAAGCCGTTTTTATAAAAAAACAATACCATGATTAGGTGGGAAAGGAGTTTGATTCTCGGTTCTTCAGGATCGATTTTTCGTATTTGCTTAAACATAATTCCTGCCTGGATAACCGGATGGTCGGGATTTGCGGAAATATACGCTAAGAGTTTATTAACTTGATGACCTCGCGGGTCTTTGTTCGTTTGACCTGCAAGGTCTGATAGAAATTCAATATGCTTGAGTTGGACAGGGGTCGTGGGGACTGCCAGCCATTCTTGGGAAATGTAATCAAGGGATTTTTTAAGAGAAAGGATTGTTTGACCTACGAGGTTTTTTCTATTGTCATTGCGAGGAACCCTGAGCGAAGTCGAAGGGGACGAAGCAATCTCCTGAAAATTATGTAGAGATTGCTTCGCCTTGCTCGCAATGACAGAGGAACTCGCAATGACAGAGGAAGTGAAGGCTAGGGTTCTTGTTACTTCGGATTTTGGGATTTCTAGACCAGAAAGTAAAAGCATGTAATAAATCCGTTCGATATTTGATTCAAAGCGGATTTTGATTTCTTGTTTGGGAGAAATGACTTGGGAGAGAAGAGAAGAGCGGAGGCTGTCGATTTTATTAAGCGACTTCTGAAGAGTTGGGGAGATGTTGTAAGAAAAATCGAGCACTTAGCTTAAAATCCTAGATCACAAATCCTAAATTCTAACTAATATTTAAAACACAAATAATCAAAATCCAAAACAGTTTAGAATTTAAAACATTTGATATTAGAATTTAATTAGTTTTAGTATTTACTTATCTTATCACTATCTCATCATCCCTGTCAATAGGGTAAAATTGAAGAATTTATGTTCAAAGGTCTAAAATTTGTTAAGGTTATGATAAGAATAATTGCTCCTTGACAAGATGTAAAAAATCTGCCTTACTTAAAGTTGGACATTTTATATTCAAAATCAATGTCATGCTGAACTTGATTCAGCATCTATTTAATTAAATAGACCCCGGATCAAGTCCGGGGTGACAGATGGAGAGTAACTATTCAGTTGTTGCCAGTTATTGTTATTCTGGAATCCCGCTTAGCGGGACGATAGAATCTTTTTAGATCCTATCAGTCGGCTTACAGTCTCCTTCCAGGATGACTATCGGGAAACACTGAATAAGTTACATAGAGAAGTCAACTGTCCTGCCCATGCAAGATTTACTGTCAATCCAACAAGCTGCGAAGATTTTAAAAGTCTCCACAAAGACTCTACGGCGGTGGGAGAAAAGCGGGCATTTGGTTCCAAAGCGTACTCCCGGGAATCAGAGAAGATACATTCTTGCGCAAATCAAAGGAATTAAAAAGCCGGAATATGGAGTGCAGAAGACAGATTCTGTCATCCTGAACGAAGTGAAGGATCTCTCTAGTCGTTTAACAGGAGATTCTTCGTCTTTGTCTCAGAATGACAATCGCAATGACAAAGAGTTTGAGATCCCGAATCTCCTAACATCTTTGCCAAGAGTGTACCCTTCCGAACATGAAAATATTCATCAAAGACTTTCAATTCTTTCGCGGGGGATTTCCTTTGTAAACACATCGGCGGTTGTAATGATTGTGGTGGGAGCGGTGGTGGCTTCTGGTGTCATTGCGAGAAACGAAGTGACGAAGCAATCCCCCCAAGGAAAAGAGATTGCTTCGCCTTTCGACAAGCTCTGGGCTCACAATGACAATAAAGATAAAGGGGTTCTGGCTGCAACGAGTATTCCCCAGAATGTTATTTTCAAAGTCAATGTGCAGGCGGTTTTAAATGAAGGTTTGTCAGTGGAAAAGCAAGCAGCATTTCAAGGAGGAGTTACTACCAATAATTCAGATGTCAATGCCGGGAGCGGGAAAGTAACTGCAAGCAATGTTGTTTACTCGATAACAGCAGGAACCGGCGTTTCAATCTCAAGTGGCCAGACCCCAACAATTACCAACACAGACCTGGGTTCTTCCCAATACATCTTTAAAACAATAAAAGCAGGGAGCGACAAAATCACAGCAG
>MFPD01000030.1 GCA_001784115.1 Candidatus Levybacteria bacterium RIFCSPLOWO2_02_FULL_37_18
TAGTTCTTCCACTTTTGCTGATACATCGGTTTTGTCCTCCTTTCCTGGCAGGTATTCTACCTCAGAAGTGTAACCGATGTATCTCAGCCTACTCATAGCTTTAGGGGTTGAGCCCTTCTTTCAAGTAGTAATTTCTCCGTCTGTAAGCTCTAATCCCCTGATCTGAAATGCAGTGGAGCCGGTTTTGCCTTGAATACTACCTGCAATATTTGCAGCAGACATAAGTATCCTTTCGACTTGAGCTTCCCTAACTTTCCAGGATTTTTCGAATGCTGCTCGTTCTTTTTTAATTTGATCCTGCATTTCGGCGTATATATCTACTATTGTTTGCAATTGCTGTTTAAATTCATGGCTTGTTATGTACGTATACAATAACTCTTCTTTTGTTCCTCTGCTTGAAATAAGCGCTTTTTGATACCCAACGTCAAGCAGATTTTTTCTCAAAAGTGTTGCAATGGGAATAACCAAATCATAATTACATACGCAAATGTCATCGGTAAGGCCTGCACCGCCGAGCGCCTCTTTTGGTAAAACCAAAGTTGCGATAACGCCAAATTTAGCTTTTTCTGCTACCAAATCGGATTTTAATTTTGCAATCCATTTGTCCGACCATTCTTTAGTCCTTTTTGTTTCCCATAAAATAGTCCCGCAGATAAACCCTCTTGGACTTTTTACAATATGTTTGATATCCGCACCTGCAATACCTTTACCAATAGGAATAATTTCATCGTGGGGAAACGATTCTTTTAATATTCTTTCTATTTCAAGTTCCAAAACTTCTCCTTGTAATTGCTGGGAAGATTGATGAGCCTTTCTTTGCGCTTCTTCCAAAGCTTTTTTTGTATCGTCAAGCTGTTTTTTTAGTTCTAGAAGCGCTAAATCTGATTTTTCCCGCTCTTTTTTACTGATATCTTCCTGTAGTTTTTCGCGTTCTAATAACAATTTTTTTTCTGTTTCAATTTCCCGTTCCTGGTCTTTTTGTTTTAAACTACGAAGTTGTTTGGCAAATTCAAGCAACTGGTCTTGAAGCTCTTTATTTTTCTCTTTTATTTCTTCTGATTCGTTTTGGGAATCTTTTAGTTTTAGCTCAAGCTCATCTTTGATTTTTTTTGTCGCTTTTTCTTCTATTTGTCTGGTTATTGTTTCGATTTCTTCTTTGTGTCTTTGCTTTTCTTTTGCACGTATTGCTTCTTCTATTTCGTGTTTGAGAGCTTTAGAAATTTCTACAATTTTGCCGCAATGAGGACACGTGACGGTGTTCATAGAGCACATACGATAATACACGTCTTGCCAAAAATTTACAAGAAGAAATGGGTGTATTTAATATGTAACTGTTCACGCTTCTGACACGATCTCGTCATCCTGAGCGTAGTAAAGGATCTATTCGGTAAAAGATTCTTCTGCTTTCAGTCTCAGAATGACAGTTTTATGTTAGAACTGTGAACTGTTACCGCAGCTCAGCGGGGTTGACGCTTAGCTTAAGATTTGGTAAGATAAATCGTGCACCATACAAATTCTAAATACAACATAAAGTACATTTTTGTTTCCGGCGGCGTCATTTCCGGAATCGGAAAAGGCACAACTACGGCATCAATCGGGCTTTTACTCAAATCAGCAGGCTTCAAAGTTTCTCCTATAAAATTTGAAAACTATCTTAATATTGATGCAGGTACGATTAACCCCATAGAGCATGGAGATCCGTTTTTGTGCGAAGATGGTACAGAAGCAGATATGGACATTGGTACCTACGAAAAATTTTTAGACGAAGACATGGAAAAAGACAATTTTGTTACAGTTGGACAGATTTATAAAAAGGTAATAGACAGGGAGCGAAGATTTGAATATAACGGAGAAGACGTCGAAGCAATTCCCCATATTACCAATGAAATTATAGCTCGCATAAAAAACTTGGGTAAAAAAACCAATGCAGATATCGTAATCATCGAGCTTGGCGGTACGGCAGGTGAATATCAAAACGTATTCTATTACGAAGCTGCCAGGATCATGACTTTACAAAACCCGGGAGACGTAATTCATGTTCATGTAAGTTATGTACCAACCCCTGCTCACTTGGGAGAACCGAAGACAAAACCTACTCAATTATCTGTTAGGACATTGAATTCATTAGGTATTCAGCCTGATTTTATCATTGTGCGAAGCGATAAGCCTTTGGATCAAAGAAGAAAAGATAGACTAGCGCTTTTTTGCAATACCAATAAAGAATCCGTAATTTCTTCTCCGGACGTATCATCCGTGTACCAAATACCAATGGTTTTACACAAACAGAGTCTGGATGCAAAAATACTCAAAAAGCTCGGTTTGCCTGTTAGAATTCCCGATCTTACAGCGTGGGAACAATTACTCTCCAAAATTCAAACAAAAAAGCAAAAAACCATAGAAATTGCCATTGTGGGAAAGTATTTTGGTACCGGGGATTACCAGCTTCGCGATTCATACGCTGCGCTTTTTGACGCAATTGATCACGCAAGTTGGAGTGTTGGGGTGGAAGTAAAAACAAAATGGATTAGTGCAGAAAAAGTTGAAAAAGAAGGAATAGAGACATTTATAGGTTCACCTGACGGTGTAATAGTTCCTATTGGTTGGGGAGAAAGGGGAGCAGAAGGAATGATTCGTACCGCTTCATATGCCAGGGAGAAAAAGATTCCATATTTAGGGCTGTGTTATGGTATGCAGCTTGCAGTTATTGCGTTTGCACGGGACATTCTAGGTTTTAAAGATGCAAACACAACAGAAAATGATCCAAACACAAAGCACCCGGTTATAACTCTTATGCCTAAACAAAAAGAATTCATGGAAAAGCGTGCATATGGAGGTACTATGCGATTGGGCGGTTGGGAAGCAAATGTAAAAAAAAATACAATTTCGTATAAAGCATACGAAGAGTTTAACCAGTTTATTAATAAAAATGTAGGGCTTACCAGTGAAAGACATAGACACAGATATGAATTTAATAACAAATACACAAATGACTTTGAAAAAAAAGGTCTTATTATTAGCGCATGGTCAACGGAAGAGAACTTAGCAGAAATAATAGAACTACCAATTGCGGTTCACCCGTTTTATCTGGGTACGCAAGGGCATCCGGAATATAAAAGCCGTCCGCTTAAGCCCCATCCGTTGTTTGTAAGCTTTATAAGAGCTTGTTCTGCAAGGCAGAATTAATCGTAACTGTTCACGCTTCCGACACGATCTCGTCATCCTGAACGTAGTAAAGGATCTATTCGGTAAAAGACTCTTCTGCTTTCAGTCTCAGAATGACAGTTTTATGTTAGAAGTGTGAACTGTTACTTGAACACTCCATTGATCATTCAACAAATTTAAGGTATAATTAGTTTTCGATTTTTTTAGTCTATTTTTAACTTTTTATGGATCATAATATCAAAATCAAAGGTGCCAGGGAACATAATTTAAAAAATATAGAGCTTTCTATTCCCAAAAATAAATTAGTCGTCTTTACCGGTCTTTCCGGCAGCGGCAAGTCTTCTTTGGCTTTTGACACGATATATGCTGAAGGTCAAAGACGATACGTCGAAAGTCTTTCTTCCTATGCCCGGCAATTTTTAGGTGTGATGAAAAAGCCGGATGTAGATTTAATAGAAGGTTTGTCTCCGGCAATTTCTATAGATCAAAAAGGCGCGTCCCATAACCCAAGGTCTACTGTCGGGACAGTTACAGAAATTTATGATTATCTCAGGCTTTTGTTTGCCAGAGTAGGCCACCCCCATTGCCCAAATTGCGGAAGAGAAATAGCTCGGCAAAGCCGCGAACAAATTACCAATGCAATTCTGTCACTTGCAAATATGCAACCTTTAAGAATTCTTATTCTTGCCCCAATTGTCAAAGACAGAAAAGGCGAAGGTTCACAATTATTTACCGATCTTAAAAAACGGGGATATAAAACAGTCAGAATTGACGGAGCTATTTTTTCTCTGGATGAAGACTTGGTTTTGATAAAAACCAACAAACATACAATAGAAGTTGTTATTGACAGAATTTCTTTGACAAAAAAAACAGAAAAAGAAAGAATTGCAAGCGATGCTGAGCAAGCGCTTAATTTAGGAAGCGGGGAATTAATCGTAACTCACATAAAAGACAAAGGATTTGAAATTCCGGAAAAACCCAAGAAAATGGAAGACACTTTATATTCAGAAAAGTTTGCCTGTCCCTATTGCAATATTTCTATCCAGGAAGTTGAACCAAGAATTTTTTCCTTTAATACTCCTTTCGGAGCATGTCCCGCGTGTAATGGCTTGGGAAATGTTTTATCGGTTGATAAAGATTTAATCTTTAATAACAATCTTTCTATCAATGAAGGCGGAGTAATGCCGTATACAAATATTGGAGAGCAGGATACGTGGTTTGCCCGAACTTTTAAAACATTTTGCAAAAAAAATGATATTAGTCTTAATACAAGATTTTCTGAATTGTCTAAAGAAAAAAAAGATCTTTTGTTTTATGGTACAGGAGATAAAGAATACGAAGTGCAAGGAGAAAACAGGCGGGGAAGACAAACAAGTATTTACGAATCTTTCAAGGGAATTGAAGAAGAATTAAAAAATCGGTATCACGAATCAGACTCACAGCTTATGCGCACATTCGCAGAAAAATTTATGCGCTATGAAACGTGTGCTGGGTGTAAGGGATCCCGTCTTAAAAAAGAAGCAAAGGCTATAACTATTAATAAAAAATCTATTGTTGATTTTGCTGATTTGTCAATTCAGAATGCATTTTCTTTTGTAAATAACCTGGATTCTACATTATCAAATAGAGAACTGGAAATCGGAAAACTTATTATTAAAGAAATCAAGCAGCGGCTTACATTTTTGGCAAATGTAGGACTTGAGTATTTAACGCTTTCCCGCGCCGCTTCAACGTTGTCGGGAGGAGAGGCGCAAAGAATTCGGCTTGCATCACAGATTGGAAGCGGACTAACTGGTGTTTTATATGTTCTGGATGAACCGTCAATCGGACTGCATCAAAGGGATAATGCAAAACTGATTGCCACGCTTAAGCGATTACGGGATTTGGGAAATACGGTTTTAGTGGTTGAGCACGATCAGGAGACAATGGAACAGTCTGATTTTATTGTAGATTTTGGCCCCGGTGCAGGGGAAGCCGGAGGCTATGTCATTGCAAAAGGCACGCCACTGGAAATAAAAAAAGATGAAAATTCAATAACCGGCACGTATCTTTCCGGCAAGAAAAAAATTAAGTCAATTACACGATTGAAAAATGAAGATTCTGGACAAGCCAGAATGACGAATACGGCCAGAATGACGAATGAACTAAAAATTATAAGCGCGTCAGAGCACAATCTAAAAAATATTGATGTTGTAATTCCCTTAAATTCCTTAGTTGTCGTAACCGGAGTCTCCGGGTCCGGTAAATCAACACTTGTGACAGACATTTTGTATCACAGCCTTATGCAAAAGCAAAACCCCTACCACAAAGAATTACCGGGAAAATGCAAAGGCATAGTTGGCGATGAAAATATAAAACACGTGTATCTTACTGATCAGTCTCCCATTGGAAAAACACCGCGAAGTAATCCCGCAACGTATACCGGAGCATTTACCTATATCAGAGATTTGTTTTCTCAGACAAAAGACGCTAAAGTAAAAGGATTTGGACCCGGCAGATTTTCATTTAACGTTAAAGGCGGAAGATGCGAAGCATGTCAAGGAGAAGGCCAGATTAAAATAGAAATGCAATTCTTAGCAGATGTGTACATACCATGCGAAGTATGCCTTGGGCTTCAGTACAATAGTCAGGCTTTGGAAGTTTTGTTTAACGGAAAAAATATTGCGGATGTCTTACGAATGAGTATTGCCGAAGCTTTGGATTTTTTTAGTTTTGTGCCAGGCTTGTCGTATAAGCTTCAGACTTTAAACGACGTCGGTTTATCATACATGAAACTTGGCCAGCCGGCGCCAACTCTCTCAGGCGGAGAAGCGCAAAGAGTAAAACTTGCGACAGAATTATCTAAAAAGGGAACAAACGCATTGTATTTGTTGGACGAACCAACAACCGGACTCCATTTCGCTGATCTGGAAAAATTGCTTATAGTTCTTCGGCGATTAGTCGATAAGGGCAATACGGTACTTGTCATCGAACACAATTTAGACGTTATAAAAAACGCGGATTATATTGTCGACCTTGGTCCGGAAGGGGGAGATAAAGGAGGAGAAATCATCGCAACAGGCACTCCTTTAGAAATTGCCCAAAACCCTCGTTCTTGCACCGGCCGGTTTTTGAAAAAAGTTTTATAAGGCACTTGTTACTTCATTGCAATCCTGGTAATAATAGAAGTGTGATTAAAAAGTTTTTTATGTTGTTTCTTGTTGTTTTGTGTCTATTGCAAAACGTTAGTAAATCATATGCTTTAGAAAATTTTGATTCATCGTATAACGTTACGTATACAGTAGGAAATGATGGAATTACAACAGCAACATATGATATTCTCTTAAAGAATAAAACTTCCCAGCTGTATGCTCAGTCTTACAGAATAGACGTCGGGCTCGAACATGTTAAAAACATTAAGTCATTTGATACAAATGCGGGAATTGTCCCGACAGTAATTAAAAACGAAAAAGGCAGCAGTATCACTGTTGACTTTAATAAAAAAGTAACAGGTCTTCGGAATCAAGTTCATTTTACGCTTTCATTCCAGACAGATGAAATTGCAAAAAAATTAGGAAACATATGGGAAATTACTATTCCCGGAATTTCTCACCAAGAAGATTTCTCGTCATTTACTGTTCATCTTACAGTACCTGAATATTTTGGCACTCCTTCGTATATAAAGCCAAGTATACAAGCAAAAAATTCTTCTACTTCTTATACTTCTACGTTTGATTTTTCCAAAGAACAGTTAGGGAAAAATGGAATTTCACTTGCTTTTGGAAAAGAGCAATTCTATGATTTTACTCTTTTGTACCACATACAAAACAAAAATATTTTTTCTCAGGTTTCGGAAATTGCTCTTCCTCTACAGACAAACTATCAAGACGTATATATTTCCGATATTACTCCTAAGCCTCAATCTGTTGTTTTGGATAGTGACGGAAATTGGAAAGCGTCCTATCTTCTTAATCCATCCGAGAGGAAAACCGTAGGAGTAAAAGGAAAAGTAAAAGTCTCCCTTTTGCCTAAAAAACAAGTTGAATCAGAAGATGCTTTAAAGCAATATGTACAAAGCAGATCATATTGGCAAAGTACAGATGAAGAAATTAGCAACCTTGCAAATACCCTGAAAACTCCTAAAAATATTTATGATTATGTAACGTCAAAATTATCATATGATAGTACCCGTGTTTCGCAAAGTAAACCAAGATTGGGCGCAAAAAATGTTTTAAAAAATCCTTCTTCCGCTGTGTGTTTGGAATTTACAGACCTTTTTATTGCTCTTGCCAGAGCAGCCGGAATTCCTGCTCGGGAAGTGGATGGGTTTGCATATACGCAAAATTTCAAACAGCGTCCGTTGTCGCTTAAAAGCGATATTCTGCATGCGTGGCCTGAGTATTATGATAAAGATGTACAAAGATGGATTATGGTTGATCCAACATGGGAAAACACAAGCGGTGTTGATTATTTCTATACGTTTGACTTGGATCATGTTGCTTTTGTCATAAAAGGAAGAGACAGCATGTATCCTGTTTCTCCCGGAGGGTATAAAGATGTTAAGGTGGTTTTCTCCCGGAATGTTTTGACAAATATATCCTCGATAGATACAATACCTACTGCGAAGGCAGATATCTCATTTTCCCCGTTTTTATTTATAGTATTTATTCCCATCATAGGAGGAGGTATTTTTCTTGGAATATGTAGTTTCTTCATATCAAAAGTTGCCGGAACAGCCAGGAATCTATCTTTTTTTAGACAAAAAAGGTAGCGTGTTGTATGTCGGGAAAGCCAAGAATTTAAAAAAAAGAGTTTCTTCATATTTCCCAAAATCTACCGACCTTATTGGAAAAACAAAATTGTTAGTTGGACAAATTCATACAATAAAAATACTGATTGTTGAGTCAGAAATAGAAGCGCTTCTTTTGGAAGCCAGCTTCATCAAAAAAAACACTCCGAAGTTTAATGTAAGCTTAAAAGACGGCAAAGCATATCCTTTGATAAAAATTACAGTAAACCAGCAACTGCCAAAAGTTTTCACTGTTAGAAGAATGGATGATCGAGCCGAGCTCGATAGATCGTTATATTTTGGTCCCTTTCCCAACGTGGGAGAAATGAGAATGGTGCTAAAAATAATTCGCAGGATTTTTCCATTTATTTCAGCAAATCACGTGGGAAAAAGAATATGCTTATATAAGCATTTAGGTTTATGTCCATGTCCAACAACACTTAATACAGATGAACAAAAAAAAGAATATAGGAAAAATATTAACTATATTGTTGAATTCTTGCTCGGAGAGTCAAAAAAAGTAATTAGTGAACTTGAGAAAGAAAGAAACCGGTATGCCAAGCAAGAAGAATTTGAAAAAGCGAAAGATATTCAGAAGAAAATAGACGCCATTATTAACGTTACATCTCCCATATACAAACCGTTTGAGTATGTAAAAAATCCTAACCTGTATAAGGATTTAAGGCGTTTCGAACTTGACGGGTTGCAGAAAATTCTAAAAGAGTACTATCCTGCAATTGCAACAATTGCGCGTATTGAGTGTTATGATATCTCAAATATTTCCGGAATATACGCAGCAGGGTCAATGGTGGTGTTTACCAATGGGGAAAAAGAGAGTTTGTCATACAGGCGCTTCAAGATTAAAAGAGAACAAGAAACAAGTAAGCCGAATGATTGTGCCATGATGGAAGAAGTTCTTCAGAGAAGAATGAACCATACCGATTGGCCATATCCTGAGCTAATTATTGTTGATGGAGGTAAAGGACAGATAAGCTCTGTTCTTAAAGTTCTTAAAAAAAGCGATTTATATATTCCCTTAATTGGTCTTGCAAAACGGGAAGAAATCATTATTACATCAGGTTTTAAAGAAATTCGTTTGTCAAAAGATTCTCCTGCTTTAAAACTTATGATGCGAATCAGAAATGAAGCTCACAGGTTTGCCATAACCTATCACAGAAAACTTCGTGCTAAAGCTATTTTCTAACAAGATCATACTCATACGGAAAATACAAAAAAGAAGCAGGAGATTCATCAAGGAGATATTTTAAAAAGTCCGCGTATATTTTTTTTCGCGAATTTGTTTCAATGGTTTTTCTTCCGTCTTCAAGAAGTTTGTCTATTCTGACATTTTTAAATTTTGTAATATTATTGTCCTGATTTGAGTGCCAAAGAGTATATTGGTCAGGATCTTTGGGAATTTGAAAATCTCCAAGAAATACTTGATAATCCGATGGGATAGTATCTATTACTTCTATAGTTGATGCAATGCCTATTTTTTTCCAGGCATCCGAAATACGTTGGGCTGTTGTTTTATACTTTGGAAGTGTTTTTATTCTTAAAGAAAGTGATGCGCTGTCTGACGCGTTTGACGCGGCAAGAAGCACCTTAGCGTGTTCGATATCAAATACCGGCTCATTAACACTTTTTTGATACGCCCATAGACCGGGAGGAAAAGGCGCGTATGATCTTTGTCCCGTTTTGAATTCTGAGGGTATCGCGTATGACAAGCCTTGACGAAGCCTTTTGTCGGAAACAATTTTATCCTGAGTATTATAAAAAAGACTAACAAGCTTGTCATAATTGATTTTTTTATTTACAACTACATTGGGAAATGAAAATAAAGATGTATGTCTAAAATCCGGTCTTGTTATACCGAAAGCAGATTTTATTTCCCCTAAAATAAATGCCATTTTAAGAGATTCTTCCGTCGGATAAAACTGGTAAATTTTTACATGATATTGATTTTTTTTAGATATAAAAGTAAGAGATTTTACAAAATTTCCGTTAAGGTCAATACTTTTTATCTTATACTCACCGGTTCCTACAAAACCGTTTTTAAATACCGGTTTTGAAAGAGTCACTAAAAACGGCGAGTATGAATTCCGCAGGCGAAATACAATATCATATTGGTTGGGTTTGATAATCGAAACATCGGAAAAATTAAAATGTATGTTTGAAGAAGTTGCCGGTACCCCATCATTAAAGCGTGTGTTTTTCTTAAGATGAAATACGTATTCTTTTCCGTCTGGACTGATTTTCCAAGATTCCGAAAGTGAAGGAATCGGAGTTCCGTCTCGCAAAATTTTCGTTAGGCCGTCTGATGCTTCCAAAAAAATAGAATGCGGCAATGAATCGATAGTAAATGTTCCTGCAAGACCAATTATTTCTTTATGACCAAGGGGAATTTTTGGCAGAAAATAGGTGATTAAAAAACGAATTCCAAAAAAAGCTGCAATACCCAGAATAAAAAAAATGAGTATGGTTTTGCGTAAACGTTTGGCATACTCCCTAATAAGCCAATATAGTAATCGCCGTCTAAAGACTATCATGCGTTTATCTTCCGGGAGGAATAAGCAGAACAAGTGACAGAATTCCAAAAAGAGCGGCTAAAATAATTGTCAAAAAGTAAAGAATTTTTTCAATACTTCGTTTACTCCTAAAAAACTCTCCTCCGCCACCAAATGTTGTTGACAACCCGCTTCCTTGCATTTGTAAAAGCACTGTTAGAATTAAAAGGATCGAAACGATGATTTGGACACTAATTAAAATCATAGTACTATTTGCTATAGAACGTATTATATATTTTCCATTATTGTCTTTGCAAGTTTTGCGGAAGAGTGGTAAATAGGGAATGCTTCGTCGACTAAATCATCTGAGATACACTGTACATGGATGTCTTTTTTTTGCATACGCGAATTTTTTACATATGAATAATGAAGTTTTTTAGGGATAGTAATGCCATAATTGTTGTTTACAACAATGCTGTCAAAAGGAAAAACTCCTAAATGTTTTTTAACCGCGTCGATATAATCGGAAACGTCGTATCCTTTTGTTTCGAATGGTTTATTTGCTACATTTACAATAAATATCTTTTTTTTCTTCGTTTGGGTAAGAAATTTTTTAATGTCCGAAATAATCAGCACCGGCAGAATTGTGGTGTATAGGTCTCCGGGGCCGGCGACGACAACATCAGCTTGTTCCAGCGCATCGCCTACTGCTTTTGGAGTATGGACATCTGCCGGATGTACATAGACCTCGTCTAAAATTCGTTTACCGGTATATTTACCCAAATCAATATTTTCTTCTCCAAAGATTTCTTTTCCTTCTATTGTTTTAGCCGAAATCGTAACAGTTTCTACTGTTGCCGGTAAAAATTTGCCGGAAATATCAAAAATGTGCTGAAATAAAAAAATTGCTTCATCAAAACTTCCGGTTATATTTTTGAGCGCAACCATAATTAAATTACCAAGTTTATGTCCCGACAGATCTCCGTCTTTTCCATACCGATTTCCAGGAAACCGATACGTGAGTAATTTTGACACATTAGAATTTTTCCCTTTGTAAAACGCCGCCATGCACGAAATTATATCACCGGGTGGAAACATTTTAAACATTCTTCGAAGTCTCCCGGAAGATCCGCCTTCATCTGCCATCGAAACAACAACAGTAATATCATCCACGTGGTCTTTTAGACCTTTTATTAAATTTACTGTTCCAATACCTCCGCCTAAGCAGACAATATTTTTATTCATACTATTCTTTCATTGACCAATTAATTGCTTCGTAAAAAAAAGAAAGCCCTGCGGAAGAAACAATATAGGCAAAAAACGTATTAAGGTAAAACGTAGGGATGATAAATCCGGCAATTTTAGCTCCTTGGAATGTAAATGAGTGAATCGATACTTCTGGGACCAATATGGTAAGAACGTATAAAATCACCGCATTGATAACAAAAGAAAAATAGCCAAAGGATAAAAAGTGAAACGGAAACGTAAGAATTGTCAGAATTGGTTTTAAGATAAGGCTAAGAATTGAGAGTGCCAGTCCGCTTATGGCAAAAGTCCAAAATCCGCCTGAGATTTTTACTCCTGCAAATACAAAACTGGTGATATATAAAGAAAGAGAAAACAAGGCAATTTGCCGAAGCCATGACTTCATATACAAGAGTCTACATGGTATCAAATGCTCCTGCAAGAGTCAATTACTCGCATTATTCTCCGTAGAAATCAGGCAGTAAGGTATAATGATGGAAGTGATACAAACAACAAAGATTATTCTTGCCTGGGAACTGTTTGAGCAGGGATTGCCAAAAACTCATATTGCAGAAAGACTGCGGATTAACAGAGATACTGTGAGGCTTTGGGTTCAGGCAATTGCTGCGATGGTGTTTAAACCGAAAGTTTAATTTGTTTTATTGTGCTATTTAGGAAAATTCTTACCAAGGCGGGTAATTGGCATTTAGGTATTCTGAAAGGTAAAAATTAAAGCCAGTCATTATTAAGTTTTTGGCTCTGCAAAATCATATGATTGTACTTGTAATCGGCAATTAACTTCGATAAACTTTCTCTCAATTTTTGCTGTATAATAATTACGTTTACCCAATATATTTTGAGATCGAGGGTATAAACGCACTATGAGTGTGGATTCTCGCAAAGATTACCAAAATATGGGCAATCCTGAAAAACCAGAAATACAAGGTGTAGTGACTCCTCCTATCGAAGAAAAATTCAGAGCTTTTTTAACAGATGAGGAGAGAATATTAAATGATATCGCTGGCGGCGCTGGGTTCACGTTCAAAAGAGGTGAAGGTTGGGCTATCAATCCGGAAACAGGAGAGGCTACCTATGACCCAAAGTTTTTTGAGGAGAAGGGCTATACTCCATCACAAGCTCTTTTTGGTGCGTTCCACGAAATTAAATGTCATCTCGTAGAAACATCAGAACTTTTGGGTACACCCCGAGGTCAAGAAGCACACGAGCGATTAAAAGACAGAATTAAGGCAAAGCCAAGACTTCATATTTGGGAAAACTGCCGTACAGATGTAAAAGGCAATTTCGCAATTACTAGATTTGCTCCATCTCTTGCTGAAGATGTAGAGGCAGTTTACCGAGAAAAACTTTGGCCAGAGACAGATTTGACTTCAAAACCTAAGCATTTACAGTTTATGTATTCAATTTTAAGAACTGCAATAGTTCCGGATGAGCAGGTTACCATTGATCCAGAAGTCGCAGAGGCTATTAAAAAACTGCGAAACGTAAAAGGTAAAGATGTTATTGCGCTTGCGACCGACCCCGCACAAGACCCCCTGCTCGCCCTTCGTCTTAGCGAAAGATATATAGAGCCCGTAATTGAGGAGCTCTATCAAGAAGATTTGGAGGAGAAAAAAGACCAGAAAGGCAAAGGGGAGAAAGGCCAGGGTACACCGGAGGAATCGTTTGCGGATGATTATGAAGATTATGAAAGTAGGCACCCCGAGCCAATGGATAAGGAAGAAGTTGAAAAAAAGATAAAAAAGACCAAAGAACAGCAAAGCGAATCAGCACGGCAATCCGCAGGATACGAGACAGAACACGGCGTTAGCAAAAAAGATTTAGCAGATTATTACGAGGAATACCGCCAGGTGGAAGGATCACTTGAACAGCTTAGAAATGTTTTTAGAAGAATTGTGGAACAGAGAAAAATTCCTATTAGACGTTTGGCTGCCCTAAAGGAGGAAGGAGTAATGATTGATCCGGGACTTGTAACGCAAACATATTTAGACGTAAAGGCTGGTGTTGATAATCCTAAAACAATGAAAGATTTTGAAGGTCGTTTCATTGAAGAAAACATCCCTGGGAAATTCTCATTAAGGTTAGTGGCAGATCAAAGCGGAAGTATGGCAGGAGAAAAATCAATCCATCAGCGAAGATCAGCTATTCTGGTTATGGAGGCCTTAAAGGAATTTTCAGACGTTTTAGATGATGAAAGAGCGGGACTTTCGATTGACTTAGATGTTCAAACAGAACTTCGAAGTTTTGGGGTTATAGGCGGAACAAGACTCTATAAACCTCTATCTCGGGAGCTTCCAGAAAGACAGAGGGTGGAGTTTTTCAAGGGTTTGCTGGAAACTTCGGGCGAAACAAATGATTATGATGCGCTTGCGGAAATAGAAAAAGACGTTAGAGGAAATCTGGCGAGGGATGAGACATACGCGGCGGAACTCAAAAGCGGCAAAAGGCGGGAGATCGTGATTGTCTTGTCAGATGGCGACAGTGGAAATGCCGCAGAAGTCAAGAATCGTTGTCAGAATTTAAGAGAATTGGGAGTTAAAGTTGTTGGCCTCGGAATGGGAAGCGGATCACAAAGTATCGAAAGTACCTATACACCAGAGGGTAGAAGTTGCTACGATATAAGTGATTTACCAAAAACCTTGCAGGATTTACTAGCCGGAATCTTGGGCCAGTTAAGTATTACTGGAAATCCGGAAGACTTAGCAAAGTCTGGAGAGGAGATATAATATACTATGTCCACAGATATGTCTAATGCCGAACAAGAAATACCTCGACCGCGTGAGGAACAAGTTGCAAAAAGATGGTTAAAAATGCGGGGAGTAACACCACCACAAGAAGCAGAGCCTGCCGGATTTTTAGATAAACTCAAAGAAGCAGTTGGTCTCAAAGGAAAAGCTCCGCAGGCCCCAGAACAATTAGTAGGTCAAGCCTATGATTTGTTCGTAGAGAAACAAGACCTTAAAGATGATATTGTTGCTAAACAACGGGAAGTAATGGAACCTGCTACATTTTCACAACCATTGTCGCTTGAGGAAAAGAAAAAACTCATTCGTCATGGCAGAATTTCTGCACTTCTGACTACAGCAGGCGAAGAAGCCCTGCCTTACAAGGAAGTTATAGGCAAAAGTCAAGCAAGAATTGGAGAAATTGACAATCAGCTTGACCAAGTTTTTACAGCCCCCGGTATCTATGATAGGTTTGTTCAAAACTTAACTCATCAGGTGAGAGTGCGACATCAAGCTCGTGAGGCACGGAGTCTTGACAGGTTTGTGGAAAACACAGATTTAGTTTCAGTCAGATTGACAAGAGAGGGTCAGGTTCAGGGGCGAACTCTTACTTCTGTTGAACAGAGTGTTGTTAGGGATAACCGCACGCTTCGAGAAGAAGCTGAAAAGAGAAAAGCAGAACTTTTGAAAGATCCGGATGTTTTCGACCGAGTAAGAATCATGACACTTAAAGAATATCAACAGCAACTAAGAGAAGACAACTTCGCAGAAACACCGTCAAGAACAGAATTAATAGAAAAGATAGAGGATGCTTGGAAAAATGGCGAAAAAGTCCTTCTTACAGGACACACAGGCACAGGAAAGACGCAGGTATATGCCTATGCCTCTCGCAAATTATATGGAGAAGATCCAGAAGTTATTCCAGGTAACGAAGATATCGGGTACTATCAAATAGTTGGGGCTGTTGGTTTTGAAAAAGATAAAGACGTACCGCGATCTGGCTCGCTGGTTCAAGCAATGACTGGCAGGAACGGAAAAGGTAAACCTTGGCTTATAGATGAAATAACAAGAATACCCGGAAGGCAGGTGGCATCTGCAAAATGGCTTTTTGGACTTAGACCGGGAACCAAGAATATAAAACCTTACCCTAATCAGCCGCTAATCGTTGATGTTGGAACTGATTATTCTGGAGGTGCGACTGCCAATATTAAACATGCGGAACATGGTTACCAGGTTTATGAATTAGATCCCGCAATTACCCGAGAATTTACCCAACCAGTAAGAGTTGACTATATACCTGCTTGGGAAGTTTATGACCTTACCTTAGCAACCCTTATGGACCGCCGAGGGGGTATTCCTCTTTCAGAAAAGGAGGCAAGAACACTTTTGAAAGATTTGTGTGATGTTGCCGGGGCGACACAACAAGGATTTCAAGGAAAAAAGATGATTGTTGGGGACACAGCAATTGAGGATCGAAGGGATGCCAGCACAGGAAAGACTCCGTCATTAAAAAAAGCTGTTTTAGATCCTGGCTGGGTTTTAAAAATAATGAAAGGTTGGTCCGGAGCAATGGGGAAAGGAATTACATTTGAGAGCTATCTACAAGAAAGGGTATTGGAATATATTAACAATGAAGATTATCCAGATAATGACCGTTACTATCTTACACGTATATTTGCCTTAAAAGGTTTACTTAATGGGCGAACTGCAAATGAATTTTTTGTATCCGGATTAACAGATGAGGTGTTATCAAGATGGTCTGGCGGAAAAGCCGGAGTAAAATCAGAATCTGGGAAAAAAGCCACAGAGAAACATTATTTATCACCCGATCGTGTAGCGAGACTCGATCCTTATAGAAGATTCAAAAGACCGGTATCTGCCGAAGCGGAAGAGTTGCTCGAGGAAGAAGTACCGGAAGCAGTAGAAGTCGCAGAAGCTGGCGGACCAATGGTCGAACGGGCAAAAGAAGTTTTAGGACGCGACTTCTTAGGGGTTGAAGCTATAAAGAAATTAGAGCAAGAACTTAAAAAAGTTGGTGTTAATGTCGAATTCGCCCTAGATAAGCTT
>MFPD01000031.1 GCA_001784115.1 Candidatus Levybacteria bacterium RIFCSPLOWO2_02_FULL_37_18
AAGTGCTCATGGGGAGTTTTGTAATTTAAGGATGAGTGTTCTCTTAAGGAGTTGTAATAGTAGAGGTATTTTAAACTTTCTTCAAGAAGATCTTTTTCAGACTTAATCTTAAATACTCTGGGTATGTAGAACTCCTCATCATCTGTCCTGTGGGATCTTTCAAGATGGGCATTTTCTTCCGGATGACCTTTGTGGTTTTGGATTAGTCTGCAGCCAAAACCTGATATTAACTTCCTCAGCTCTGTAAGTTTCATCCAGGATTTTCCACCCAACTCTTCTCCATGGTCAACAGTGAATATTATCTCAGAAGTTACCCCATGACTTCTTAAGTAGGATATTACCCATAGGTAAAAGCACAATCCATTAGTCCAGGTTTTCTCCCTTCCGTAGGCAATCAACTTAAACCTGGAGTTAACATCCTCTGCATCCCACTGGTAGTTTGGTATTTCATATCTGTCCAGATGGAGTATCTGAGCCTTTGTTAAGGCTTTCTGGTCCCTGATGAACTTAACATCTACTTGGACTATCTCAAATGGCTTGGCAGAGTACCAATCTACAAACTCCCTTTTAGTGATGTTTCCTTCCCTGGTTTTGAGTTTGTGTGTTAATTTGTGTCTGTTTCTTCTTAAGATATGCCTGATAGTTCCCGGAGCAACTTCCATCTGGTAATATTTCTTTAAGTGGATTGATAACCTTTTAGGACCAAACCTGGTCTTGTTTTTAACCTCAATAACTTTGTCCTCTACAGTATCAGGTGTTTTGTTGGGACTATGCTTAGGAGCTTTAGACCTGTCAGTTAGATCTCCGTCTTTCTCTTTACTCAGAATGTCATATACCACAGGCCTCTGGATACCAAATACCCCGGCTACTTCAGCCACATTACCATTACCGGCCTTTAAATACTCTAAAACAGCCATTCTGGCTGCTTCAGGATTAATCTTTCTTAAAGCTTTGTAGTCAATCTTCATATGGGTGGTAAGTTTCATACTTACTAAAATCTACCAGAGAGGGATCAATGTCAAGTAGTTTAAAAATCTTGGAGGTGTATTTTGAGTAATCGTATTTTAAAAAGTGTATAGTATGTCCTGGACAACGTACATTTTGGTGTTGACAGGACATACAAGATAGAGTATAGTCATAAACATTGTTTAAAAATTAGTATGATTGTCGGTTGTGTTAAGGAAATAAAGATAGGTGAAGGTAGAGTAGGACTTACTCCATATGGAGCAAAACAACTTCAAAATGGCGGTCATACTGTAATTGTCGAAACGGAAGCAGGGGTAAAAAGCGGGTTTTCGAATGAAGACTATAAAAAAGCCGGCGCGGCAATTATTGCAAAAGCTTCTGACGTATATAAAAAAGCTCAGATAATAATTAAGGTAAAAGAACCCCAGGAAAGCGAATTTCCTCATTATCGAGAAGGTTTAATTTTATATACGTATCTTCATTTAGCCGGTGAGCCAAAAGTTACAGACATGTTGCTTAAGAAAAAAGTTATTGGTATTGCGTATGAAACAGTAGAACTTGCTGATGGTTCGCTTCCTTTACTAACTCCCATGAGTGAAGTTGCAGGCCGGATGGCTGTTCACGTTGGTAATTGGTTTTTACAAAAACCGAATGGCGGAATGGGAAAATTACTTGCCGGTGTTCCAGGAGTTTTGCCTGGGAATATTGTGATATTTGGAACCGGAGTTGTGGGGACAAACGCAGCAAAAATGGCAGTAGGGCTTGGCGCAAATGTGACGGTATTTGGACGAGGCTTAGATAGGATTAGGTATTTGGATGACGTATTTGAGGGGAAGATTAGGACGTTAGTATCAAATCCAATCGCAATAGAAGAAGTAATACAAGATGCAGACTTAATAATTTCGGGAGTTTTAATAACCGGTGCCAAAGCGCCTAAACTCATAACCAGAAAAATGCTTTCAAAAATGAAAAAGGGGACAGTAATGGTTGATGTATCAATTGATCAAGGTGGATCATTTGAGACATCTAAGCCAACTTCCCATAAAGATCCTGTTTTTGAAGTTGACGGGGTTTTGCATTATTGCGTAACCAATATGCCGGGCGCTGTACCACACACTTCTACGCTTGCGCTTACAAATGCCACCATACAATACGCGCTTGATTTAGCAAATAAAGGGGTGAAGAGAGCTGTTAAGGAAGACGAAGCACTTGCAAAAGGAGTGAATACAATTGACGGAAAACTTACCTATAAAGCAGTAGCCGATACATTTAAACTTCCGTATACTCCTTTGGACAGCATTTTATAAACTCTTCTTTTGATATATAATTTAGATATGTTTTGGGCAGATGCTGTTTCACAAGAAATTATTAAATCAGGAAAATACAAACCGTATTGGGTAGATGACATGAAAACCCCTTCAGGGAGAATTCATGTTGGTGCTTTGCGGGGTGTTGTTGTTCACGACTTGGTATATAAAGCGCTTAAAGATTCAGGTGTAAAAGCAAAGTATACCTATGTATTCGAAAACCATGACCCAATGGATACGCTTCCGGTGTATTTGCCAAAAGAAAAATTTGAAAAATATTTAGGGATGCCTCTTTTTAAAGTTCCTTCACCCGAGCAAGGTTTTGAAAATTTTGCAGTGTACTATGCGGAAGAGTTTAAAAAAGTATTTAACGCAATCGGATGCGAGCCTGAGATTTTATGGACGAAAGATTTATATACAAGCGGAAAAATGAATTATTCGGTAAAGCTCTGTCTTGATAATACAGATATTATTCGAGGGATTTATAAAGAGTTGTATAAGAAAGAATTACCAAAAGACTGGTATCCTTTCCAAGTATATTGTCCAAACTGTGAGAAAGTTTCAACAACTACAGTAACAGGATGGGATGGGAAAGAAGTAAATTTTTGCTGCAATGCTGACAAACTCGATTGGACAAAAGGATGCGGGATTTGTGGAAAAATTTCTCCATTTTCTGATAGTTCAAATATTGCAGGGAAACTTCCGTGGAAAGTAGAGTGGGCAGTTAAATGGAAGGTAATTGGAGTAACAATTGAAGGAGCAGGAAAAGATCACATGAGCCGTGGTGGTTCACACGACTTGGCAAGTCTGGTTTGTCAGCGTGTTTTAGATTATCCGGTGCCGTATCCTGTTGGATATGAATGGTTTTTAATTGGGGGAAGAAAAATGTCAACAAGTAAAGGAGTCGGATCATCCGCAATTGAAATGCTTGAAATTTTACCGCCAGAATTACTTCGGTTTTTAATGGTTAAAACAAATAAGGATCAACAGATTAATTTTGATCCATACCAACAAAATACAATTCCTCATTTATTTGATGAGTATCAAAGAGCAAGTGATGCTTACTTTAAAAAAGGCGATGAATATCTGGCAAGAATTTTCGAATTGTCTCAAGTGAATGGTGTAGAAAAACCACCAGTGGTTCGGTTTTCACAATTGGCGCAGTGGGTACAAATGTCAAACATGGAACAAAAAATAAAAGAAGAAGGATTAGAGGAGTGGGCAAAATATGTGCGGATTTGGGTAGAAAAATATGCGTCGGAATCAGAAAAATTTTTAGTGCAAAAAGAATTACCAGAACAAGCTAAAAATCTTCCTGACAAACAAAAAGAATTCTTGAAACTTTTAAGTTCAAAACTTGATGCGAATTGGGAAGCAGAAGATTTTCAAAAACAAATTTTTGGATGGGCGAAAGAAATTGGTATTTCCTCGAAAGATGCATTTACTGCCATTTATTGTTCCTTATTAGGAAAGGATCATGGGCCAAAAGCAGGGTGGTTGATCTTGTCTCTAGATAAAGAATTTGTAAAAAAAAGATTTGAAGAAATCTTTCACTCTAATAATACGTATTATCATAGTGATATAAAAACGATTAATTCTCTTAATAAGCAGGACGTTTTTTCTATAGAAAAAACTCTTGCCCAAAAATTTCCTTCCATTTCCATTGGTATTGCAATTATTAAAAACGTTTCAATAGAAAAATCAAATCCAGAACTTGAGAAAGAAAAAGTAGCATTACTGGGTTCATTGGAAAATTTAACTACCGAACAACTTGGAACTTTCCCAGACGTTTTATCGTATAGAAAATTATATAAAGCAACAGGAATTGATTGGCACTCAAGACGACCTAGCCCAGAAGCACTTTTACGGCGAGTAGCTTTAAAAAAAGGATTATATAAAATTAATACCTGTGTTGATGCATACAATTTAATTGTTATGAAACACAGAATTTCTGTAGGTGCATTTGATTTAGATGCGTTAGAATTTCCAACTGTTTTGCGGTTTGCAAAAAAGGGCGAAAAAATTTATTTATTAGGAGACGAACAACCCACAGAATATAAAAAAGGAGAGGTTGCATATTTCGATAAGAAGGGAGGATTTAATATTGATTTTAATTATCGAGATTCAATAAGAACCGCTGTTCAGTTGCATACAAAAAATCTTTATATTAATGTAGATGGAGTTTTTGATATTAGTCCAAAAAAAGTTGGAGAAGTTCTTAAGGAAACATGCGATGTAATTATAAAATATTGTGGGGGAACTGTTGAACTATTCGGTATAGAAACCGTTTTCTAAACAGTCTAATGATCTAAATCATTAGACTACATTATGAATAAGCTTCTTCTTGCTACTTGGAATATTGGAAAAATAAAAGAACTCTCTGAATTTTTATCTGATCTTCCTGTTCAGGTTTTATCGTTGAAAGATGTTTACATAACTGAGGAAGTAGAAGAAAATGGAAAAACGTATAAAGAAAATTCGCAGAAAAAAGCTTTGTTTTATGCAAGATGTTCAAGTCTTCCCGCAATTGCGGATGATGGTGGATTAGAAATAGATGCATTAAATGGAGAGCCGGGAATTAAAAGCAGACGATGGTTAGGGTATGATGCAACAGATGAAGAATTAATAAAACATTTAAAAAAAATCTCAAAAGAATTGCCAGACAATAATAGAAATGCAAAGTTTAAAACAGTTGTATCATTTGCACTACCAAATGGAAAAGTTTGGAGTTCGACAGGATTAGTAAAAGGTGTTATTGCAAAAAAACCGCTTGTAGGACTTTCTGAAGGTTATCCATATCGTTCGTTCTTTTTTTTGCCTGATCTTAATAAGTATTATTTTGAACGACAGTTGTCAGAAGAAGAGAAAAAGCTATATAATCACAGATATAAGGCGGTTAGGAAATTAATTCCAATTATTTCTCGTGTCATCCTGAACTCGTTTCAGGATCTCAACTCGATAGAATAGATGCTGAATCAAGTTCAGCATGACAACAAAGAATATGATTGATATTAAGTTAATTAAAGACAACCCGGAAAAAGTTCAAGAAGCGGCGAAGAATAAAGGCATAGATATAGATATTAATTATGTTCTTAATATCTACGAACGGACTAAAGAAAAACAAATCATAGTTCAAACTCTAAGGGAAGACCGCAATAAACATGCCAAAGCCGCGTCAAACGCGGTTGATAATGAAAAAGTTCATATAATCGAAAAAGGAAAAGAAATAAAAATAGAGTTGGAAAAAGAAGAAGCAGCGCTTTCCGCTTTAGAAGAAGAGTTGAAAAATTGGTTACATAAAGTTCCGAATATTCCCGCAGCAGATGTTCCTCTTGGAAAAGATGAATCAGAAAATGTAGTTATCAGAAAATGGGGACAGCCAAAACAATTTGATTTTAAAGTTAAAGACCATATTGAATTAGGGAAACTTTTAGACGGAATAGATATAGATTCTGCAGCAAAAGTTTCGGGATCGAGATTTACGTATCTAAAGGGCGATATTGCATTATTAGAATTTGCCCTACTGCAATACGCATTTTCTGTCTTGCTGGATGAAGAAATACTTAAACCTCTTGCAGAAAAAATTGATAAAGATTTTAGTGCTAAACCATTTATTCCAGTTGTCCCACCTGTCATGATACGTCCAGATGTGTTTGAAAAAATGGCGAGAAAAGATCCAGAAGAAGAACGGTATTATTTTCCAAAGGATGATTTATTCTTGATAGGAAGTGCAGAACATACGTTGGGGTCGTTTCATATGGATCAAACTCTGTATGAAAAAAGTTTGCCAATACGATACGTAGGGTTTTCAACAAGCTTCAGAAGAGAAGCGGGAAGTTATGGAAAAGATACAAAAGGAATTATACGGGTTCATCAATTTGATAAAGTCGAAATGGAATCATTTTCAACTTCAGAAAATTCTTTAAAAGAACAAGATTTTTTTGTTTCCATTCAAGAATATCTTATGCAATCTTTAGAAATTCCATATCAAGTTGTTATGATTTGTACCGGAGATATGGGAGTACCAGATGCGAGACAAATAGATATTGAATCATGGATTCCATCACAAAATAAGTATAGAGAAACTCATACATCAGATCTTATGACAGATTATCAATCAAGAAGATTACAAACAAAGGTAA
Source organism: Candidatus Levybacteria bacterium RIFCSPLOWO2_02_FULL_37_18 (assembly GCA_001784115.1). Taxonomy (GTDB): domain Bacteria; phylum Patescibacteriota; class Microgenomatia; order Levybacterales; family UBA12049; genus 2-01-FULL-37-20. The sequence goes on from MFPD01000031.1 coordinate 6,416, forward strand.
GAAAAAAAGATAATACTACAGAGTTTGTTCACATGAATGATGCAACTGCGTTTGCGATTGGGAGAACAATAGTTGCAATTTTAGAAAATTATCAGCAAGAAGATGGAAGTGTAAAAGTTCCGAAAGTTCTTCAAAAATTCCTCGGAAAAGCAGAAATAAAACCACAGAAATAATTTTAAAAATTAGCCTCAAAAAATAAAAAAAAGTAATAAAATAGTAAAAAAATTATTTTGTGATTTTTGCCTTCTTTACAATCTAAATTAATAATTTTGAAGCAAAGAAAAAATATTGACAAAAAAGAATAAATATCTCATTATAAACGAAATCTTATTTTCAATTTTATTGAGAATATTTTACCGCCTTTTCTAAAAAAAGAGGTAGAAAAAAGGAGGTGATTTCTACCATGGCAAAGAAAAAAAAGAAGAAGAAGAGATAAATTGGCAATCCGGTTTACGGAATGACCAATTGATCAATTGGTACCCCTCACCAACTTTGGTGAGGGGTTTTCTATATGGTAAAATATATCTATGTTTAAATTCCTCAATAAATTTTTTGATTCAAATGAAAAAGAACTTAGAAAACTTGAAACAATTCTTTTGGAAATAAATTCATTAGAGTCAAAAATACAAAAATTAAAAGATAGTGATTTTCCAAAAAAAACAAAAGAGTTTAGAGAAGCAGTAGTAAGCGGGAAGTCCTTAGATTTAATACTTCCAGAAGCGTTTGCCGTAGTTAGAGAAGCAGCAAGAAGAAGTATCGGACAACGGCATTTTGATGTGCAGTTGATTGCTGGTGCTGTTTTGGCAAGCGGAAAAATCGCAGAACAAAAAACAGGGGAAGGAAAAACATTGTCTGCAGTCCCTGCGTTATATCTTCATAATTTGACGGGGAAAAATATTCATTTGGTAACTGTTAATGATTACTTAGCTCGTAGAGATGCCGGGTGGATGGGGCCAATTTTTAATCTGCTGGGAGTATCTGTTTCTTCAATTATTAATGATCAGTCGTTTTTGTTCGATCCGAATTATAATGATTCAAATGCAAAAGATTTTCGCCTCTCTCATTTAAAACCTATTTCAAGAAAACAAGCATATGAAGCAGATATTGTTTACGGAATAAATTCGGAATTCGGTTTTGATTACTTGCGGGATAATATGGCGCCAGATATAGATTCTGTTGTGCAGAGAGGATATTATTTTGCAATTGTTGATGAAGTAGATTCTGTTTTAGTTGATGAAGCTCGGACTCCTCACATAATATCTGCGCCGCAAGATGAGCCGTCTGAAAAATATTATGAATATGCAAAATTGGTGGATAAACTTACACCACAAATAGACTACAAGATAGATGAAAAATTAAAAACTGCTCACTTAACAGATCATGGTATTGGGAAAATAGAAAAATTATTTGGTATTTCTAACATTTACGAAAAAGATTTTGACACAGTATATCACTTAGAAGCAGCATTAAAAGCCCGGACTCTTTTTCATCGCGAAAAAGATTATATTGTTAAAGATAATCAGGTAATTTTAGTTGATGAATTTACTGGAAGACTTATGATTGGGAGACGACTTTCTGAAGGACTCCATCAAGCATTGGAAGCAAAAGAAAATGTTTCTATCCAAAGAGAATCAAGAACTTTAGCGACTGTTTCTTTGCAAAATTATTTTAGGATGTATAAAAAACTTGCAGGAATGACGGGGACTGCAGTTACAGAAGCGGAAGAACTTAATAAAATTTATAAATTGGATGTAGTGGTAGTGCCAACGAATAAAAAGATGCAAAGGATAGACCTCTCGGATGCTGTATATAAAACAGGCAGGGCAAAGTTTAGTGCAGTCGTAAATACTATAGAAGAAGCGCACAAAAGAGGACAGCCTGTTTTAGTAGGGACTACTTCGATAGAAAAAAATGAAATTGTTTCAGAATTATTGCGAAGACACGGTATAAAACACGAGATGTTAAACGCGAAAAATCACGAACGGGAAGCAGAAATTATTGCTCAAGCTGGAGCAAAGGGTGCTGTGACTGTAGCAACAAACATGGCTGGTAGAGGGGTGGATATAATTTTAGGCGGAGATATGTCAAAACAAAATCCGAAACAATGGAAAAAAAATCATGATGAAGTTGTTGCGTTTGGAGGGTTGTATGTTATTGGAACCGAGCGACACGAATCACGTCGAATTGACAACCAACTAAGAGGACGATCAGGAAGGCAAGGAGACCCGGGGACATCAAGTTTTTTTGTCGCGTTAGACGATGAAATTATGCGGCTTTTTGGAGGAGGTACGATTTCTGGACTTATGACACGGTTTAACATGCCGGAAGATGTTCCTTTGCAGCATGGGTTGGTTTCTCGCGCTATCGAACAAGCCCAAATAAAAGTTGAAGGATTTAATTTTGATATTCGAAAACATCTCGTTGAATATGACGATGTATTAAATAAACAAAGAGAAATTATTTATGTGCTTAGAAGAAAAGTTCTTGCGGTAAAAGTTGAATCTGATGAAAAAAGTTCATTAAAACATCAAATATTGGGAAAAATACAACACGTTACTTCGAATATTGTAGTAATACATAGTTCTGAATTACTGGAAAATGCAAACGAAAGAATTGTTGATGAGTTTGTAACGATAATTCCTTTTGACGAGGGCTCGAAAATTCAATTAATTAAACAACTTGATCAACTGCATGATATCGATCAAAAAACAGAATTTTTGTCAAAGTTGGCGCTGGATGTGTATGAAAAAAGAAAAAAAGAAATGGGAGAGGAGTTGGCTCGAGAACTCGAACAATTCGTAATGCTTTCCGTTATTGATAATCTATGGACAGATCATTTGGACGCAATAGAAAATTTAAGAAGCGGAATAGGGCTTAGAGGATATGGACAACGGGATCCTTTGGTTGAATATAAAAACGAAGCGTATTCGATGTTCGAACGTCTTGTGAGTGCGATTGACGATGAAATAGTTCATCGTATCTATAAAATTCATGTTCAACATACGTCTTATGGAGAAACACAAAAACACATAATTACAAAACCGGCAGGCGGTGATAAAGTTCCTGAAGTTTCAACCACCCAAAAATCTCAACCTCTCAGTTCACAACACAAAAAGTTGGGGCGTAACGATCCATGCTGGTGCGGCAGCGGTAAAAAATACAAAAAATGCCACCTGAATAGCGATTTAGACCGTTAAATAAGTATAATCTATCATTTTAGGTACAGTACAGTATTGCTTTTAATGATTTACAAATGTGGGTAAATTTGTATATTTGTATAAGTAACTGATCGAAAGCGCTCCCCAATTTGGAGAAATCAAGAAAAATTGGTAAAATCAGCACGTGCAAGAATTCATTCCAATTCAGATTGATAAATCACATCTCTCAACGATAGGTGAAAGATTGTATACACAAAGCCTGGATCTTATTCGGGAACTTGTTGCAAATGCATATGATGCCGATGCAGCTGAAGTCCGAATAAGAGCAGACGACTCAGCAATTATCGTTGAGGACAATGGATTAGGAATGAACAAAGACGGACTCAAACAGTATTTAACAATCGGTTCCAAATTTCAAAAATCAAAATCATCTCAGTCCACGATTCAAACGAGTCAGAATCGGCGAATTTGGTATCGGTAAATTTGCAGTACTCTCAGTGTGTGACCGTTTTGAAATTTACACAAAATCCAAAGGCTACGGGGCAACACTCATCTTCAACAGACAAGATTTTGAAACAAGAAACGATTGGAATATTCCTCTTATTGAACATCAAACGGGTACGGAAGATACGGGAACACAAGTATCGCTTTTCCATATAAAGAAACCTATTTCGCTTTTTGATATCGAGCGGCATCTCATTCATCTATTTCCACTGAATGATAAGAACTTCTCAATTTACTTAAATGGTAGTAAATTGCGTTCAAAGTTTATTCCAGGTGAACGATTTAAAATTAATGAAGCGACGGCATTTGGCCAGATACAAGGAGAAGTGATTCTCTCAAGTCTTATTCTGCAAAAAGAGTCAGTAGGCATTGGTATTCGAGTGAAAAGCGTGTTGATAAAGCGGGAGACGTTTAACATAGAGGGGCGCTCCATAGTGTATCTGTCAGAAGACTAATAGGTGAAGTCAACGCAGATTTTCTGCCGATTACTGCTTCGCGCAATGATTTTATAACAGACAGGCAGGAGTATAAAGCATTTGAAACAATCATCGCAAAAAAGCTTCGGCGAGTCGTTCAAACTCTTAAGCAATCAGCTCTTTCCTACCAAGACAAAAAGGCAGAACAGGTTCTTTCGGAGGCGCTAGTAACCATCCTGGAAGCGCTTAAAAAAAGCAGAGATATAGTCATTCTTGAAAGTCTTCCGCTTTTTGCCAAACAGAAGATAAAATATCAGGATAGCGATAAAATTCAGTCAGGCGTCGTAAGTACAGCACTGACTACTGCCAAGCAGAAAACCAAACAAGATGGTCTGCGAGAAGCGTTGAAGCGGATAAAACCAAAAGTTCGCTCAAGAATAAAAACATTGCTTCGAGATAAAAACAGAATTGTGAAAAAAGTAAAAATAGAGGGTAGTGAGTTCCTGGTTAGTTTTACGCACCTTGGAGAAACAGAAAAAGAAAGTTTTACCGAAGGAAGCATTATTTTTATTAACCGCGACCATCCACTTTTCAAGAAACTTGAGGGAAAATCGGAAATTACCCTGTATCATTTAATCAGACTTGTCAGTCAGGAAATTATAAAACTGGGCTCATCCATCAAACCTTGAGGCAGCTTTTGACTGGCAAGGGAGACTCATAAAAGACGCATTTTCAGCAGTAAAAATCGAAAAGAACGAGCACGATCGAGTGAAATAGGAGGTGAAAAAGAATAATAAAAGCAAAAAACATTTATGAAAAAGTTAAAACCTATACGATATATTCAGTATATTCCCTCTTAGGGTATTTCCCCGCAGCTTGCTGCGAGTTTGATACAATTTGCTGGTGAGTGTTTATGTTCACAAGAGCAATAACGTGACAGTGTTGTTGTATCATCTGGTATGTCCAGCAAAGTATCGGCGGGTGGTATTTAGTAAAGAGGTTGATGAGGAGCTCAAGGTAATATGTTTGGAGATAGCAAAGCGGTACCAGGTACATTTTCTTGAGATTGGGATAGATAAGGAAATCATGTTCACTTTCTCATCCAATCAGTCCCAGTGTATCAACCGACTAAGATAGCACTACTTGTAAAGAGTATCACAGCCAGGGAGATATTTGTGAGAAGACCTGAAGTAAAGAAGCTGTTGTGGGGAGGAGAGTTTTGGAGTGATGGATATTTCATGAGTACGGTAGGTAAACACAACAGCGAAGAAGCAGTATCAGACTATGTCAAAAACCAAGGAGAAGATACTAAGTATACAGTTATTCACAAAGACCAGCTAAACCTGGATCTTTAATACACCGTCAGCTTGCTGCGGGGATCGTTTATTGCTGAAATCATGAAATTTATGGTATAATTAACGCACATTCCTTCGGGGTAAGGTGAATATCCTAATCGGTGGTTATAGCCCACGAGCTTAAATAGCATGATTTGGTGTAATTCCAAAGCCGACCGTATAGTCGGGATGAAAGAAGGAAAATAATATTGCCATCTTCTTGATGGAAATTTTAAAAAACCCCGAAGTGATCGGGGTTTTTATGTTTACAGGAATAATAAATCATTTAGGTAAAATTAAAAATAAATCCGAAAGTAAGTTACGAGTTGTATGCCCTAAAGATTTAATCAACAAGTTGTCAACAGGAGCAAGTATCGCAGTTGATGGCATTTGTTTGACTGTAGTTAGTTTACGTGGAGATTCATTCGAAATAGATTTCATGCCAGAAACCGCAAGAAGAACAAATATTAGATATTTAAAGACTAACGATATAGTCAACTTAGAGCTTCCCGTAACTCCTAATACTTTTTTAGCAGGACATATTATTCAAGGACATATTGATGGATTGGCAAAGCTGATCGGCGTCAAACAACAAGGTAAGAGTCATATATTAAAATTCTCAATACCTGACGAATTTTCTAAGTATATTGTAGAAAAAGGATCAATAGCCGTCAATGGAATTTCTTTAACCGTAATAAACATTGGAAAAAGCTTTTTTACAGTTGGAATAATTCCCCACACTTGGGATAAAACGATGCTTCATAAAATCAAATTAGGTTACTATGTCAATATTGAAGCGGATATTCTAGCAAAATACTTAGAGAAACTAACTAAACTATGAAACAAATTAAAGAAATTAAAATCGCCATAGTTAGCAGTTCCTTTAGAAAAGAAGTCACTGATAGTTTGGAAAAGAATTGTCTCAAAACCTTTAGAGAAAAAGGATTACATACAAGCCAGGTTGATATTTTTAGAGTGCCAGGGTCCTTGGAGATACCAATCGTTGTAAAAAAACTTGCTAAAAAAGGCAGTTATGATGCGATTATTACTTTTGGAGCAATACTTAAAGGAAAAACGTACCACTTTGAGCAAATTGCCAGTGAGTGCATCAGAGGTTGTATGGATGCTTCTTGGCAACATGAAGTTCCGGTTATTTTTGAGGTTTTAGCTGTTTACGATCTTCAGGATGCAGTCAAGCGAGCTACACGCAAAGAAGAAAACAAAGGAGTGGAAGCAGCATTAACTGCTTTAGAGATGATTAAGCTTTTATCAAAAATATGAGTAACTTAATTTCAGTATCCAAAGCGATAGATGAGATAAAACAGGGAAAACTGCTCATTATAGTTGATGATCAAAAAAGAGAAAATGAAGGAGATTTTTACATATCCGCAGATAATGTAACCGTTCAATCTATCATGACAATGGTCAGATTTGGTGGAGGATTAGTATGTACGGCAATTACCAAGCAGCAAGTAGTCAGATTAGAACTTCCGTTAATGGTGCCTCTTTTAGAAAATAATGAAAAAACGAAAGTCAATTTTACTATATCAGTTGATGCCAAAGAGGCTATTAGTACTGGCGTTTCAGCTTATGATCGTTTAAAAACTATCAAAATTTTAGCCAACTCTAAATCCTTGCCAAGTGATTTAACACGTCCAGGCCATGTCTTTGGGTTGGTGGCAAAAAACGGCGGTGTTTTAGAAAGGGATGGACATACGGAGGCGGCAGTGGACTTAGCAAGACTTGTCGGTTTTACGCCTGCAGGAGTTATTTGTGAGATTGTTGGAAAGAGCGGAAAAATGGCTAAACTGCCAGAACTTATTAAACTATCTCGGAGATTAAATATTAAGATAATTTCTATTAAAGATTTGATTGCATTCTTAAAAAAGAATCCTCTGGAAAGACTTGAAGGTGATAAAGAAATAATAAAAACAGCTGCCTCAGAACTCCCTACCGAGTACGGAGACTTTCGACTGATAATTTATAAATCAGTAATCGACAGCAGAGAACATGTAGCCTTAGTAAAAGGAGATGTGAAAGATACTGTGCTTTTGAGAATTCATTCTCAATGTTTAACTGGAGATACTCTTTTATCTCTAAAATGTGATTGTCGGGAACAATTACATCAGAGCATACAATTAATAAATAAAAATGGTAATGGTGTTATTTTATATCTTAATCAAGAAGGAAGAGGGATAGGATTAACCAATAAAATTAAAGCGTATTCCTTACAAGATCGAGGTCATGATACAGTAGAGGCAAATGAATCGCTTGGATTCCCAATTGATGCTCGTCAATACAAAATTGCAGCTGATATCTTAAAAGACTTGGGAGTTTCAAGGATAAATCTTTTGACTAATAATCCAGATAAGGAAAAACAGCTTATGGAATTTGGTATAGAAATTACAAAAACTACTCCATTGGAGATAAAGCCAAACAAGACAAACAAGCATTATCTTATAACGAAAAAGCAAAAATTAGCGCACAGACTTAGACTTGTTTAATTTTTAATGAATAATTTTCAGGATTTAACCTTTCTCAGAGAGTCTTTATCACTTGCAAGAAGAGGAATGGGTTGGACAAATCCAAATCCTATGGTTGGAGTAATCCTTGTTAAGGATGGACAAGTAATTGGGAAAGGTTATCACAAAAAAGCAGGTTTAGCCCACGCAGAAATTGAGGCTTTAGCATCCTGCAAAGAGAGTCCAGAGGGATCAACTCTTTATAGTAATCTTGAGCCTTGTAGCCATTTTGGAAGAATGTCACCTTGTATAGATGAAATCATTAAGGCAAAAATAGCTCGTGTGGTTTGTTCCACTTTAGATCCGAATCCAAAAGTACACGGTAACGGGGCAGGGAAGCTGAGAAAAGCCGGTATTGATGTGTCTGTTGGAACTTTGGGAGATGAGGCAAGACTATTAAATGAAGCATTTTTTATCTTTCATGAAAAGAATCGTCCGTTTATAGCGCTTAAATTTGCCGCAAGCTTAGATGGAAAAATTGCTACAAAAACAGGTGACTCAAAATGGATTACCAATAAACGAGCGCGTCAGTTCGCAAGAAAACTGCGAGCAGAATATCAAGCAATTTTAGTAGGAATCAGTACGATCATGTGTGATAATCCTCATTTAGGGGTGAGGGATAAAACGAAAAAAGATACACTAAGAATCATTTTAGACCCTAAACTAAGAATTCCTTTTGAAAGCCAGGTGTTAAGAGACGATAATGTGTTACTAGTTACTACTTTCAATGCTTCGAAGAAAAAAATAAAGTTTTTACAACACAAAGGAACTCCAATTTTAGTATTTAAGAATCACGAAATACCATTAAAAGATTTACTTGTTTATCTAAAAGATCAAGAAATTATTAGTATTTTAATAGAGGGTGGAGGTAGGACTTTAGGAAAATTCGTTGATGAAGAATTAGTTGATAAAGTTTATGCATTTTATGCCCCCATCATTATTGGTGGAGAAGAAGGAATTAGTGTTATTGGAGGGAGCGGAGCAAAATATATTAAAGACGCAGTTCGTCTAAAAAATGTTACTTTTAAAAAATTTGATGAGAACATGCTAATAATAGGTTACCCAGCCATGTCTTAATGTATCTATACATTATAAAATCGATTCGTATAGATCCGTATAGACCCATTTGGTTGGCATTTCAAAAAAATGCCACTTGACAAATTGGTTTTAGTTTTCTATGATGACATCATCTTCAACGCCGAAGATCTGAAAAAGACAACGACGTCCTCAAGCTCCTTCATAGTATGCTTGACGCAAAAAAAGCATTTTTAAAAATAAAATCAGGTGATATTGAGTTTGTGGATTTACGGTTTGTTGATCCCCGGGGCGTGTGGCAGCACATGACACTACCTGCTCACGAGTTTACGTTTTCCAACTGTCAAGCCGGATATGGATTTGATGGATCAAGTATCAAAGGATTTTCTACGATTTACGAAAGCGACATGCTTTTAAAGCCGGATTTAGAAACTTTCTTCATGGATCCGTTTTTTGGAAAAACATTAGTTTGTATTTGTGATGTTTTCGACCCTTTAACCGGTAAAAATTTTGAAAAAGATCCCAGGTGGACTGCAAAAAAAGCAGAAAGCTATCTTAAGAAAAGCGGAATTGGGGATATTTCGTATTGGGGACCAGAAATAGAATTTTTTGTCTTTGATAAGCTCTATGTACACCTATCGCCAGAGTATTCGTATGTTCAAATAAGAAGTAATGAATTTACAAATGAATACGCAAATAGTTCAACAGAAGCATTAGACGGCTACCGCATTGCAAATAAAACAGGGTATTTTCCTCTTCCTCCTTTTGATAAATTTCAAGCTTTTAGAAGTGAGATGGTAAAAATTCTGGAAAGTATTGGAGTTGAAATAGAGGTACATCATCACGAAGTAGCAAGCGGAGGGCAAGCAGAAATTGACATGCACTATGACACACTTGTTTCTATGGCAGATAAGGTAATGAAGTATAAATACGTTGCAAGAAACTTGGCGAAAAAATACGGTATGACAGCCGTCTTTCTTCCTAAGCCCATCTTTGGGGATAATGGTTCTGGAATGCATACTCACCAAAGTGTTTTTAGAAGAGGAAGAAATCTGTTTTATGAGCCAAAAGGGTATGCGGAATTATCATCTACAGGAATGTCTTATCTTGCAGGATTGTTATCAAACATTTCTACAATCTTAGGAATTACTAATCCAACACTTAATTCATACAGGCGACTTGTTCCGCATTTTGAAGCACCTACCTCAATTGCTTTTTCCAAAAGAAATAGATCCGCAGCGGTAAGAATACCAACATACTTTACAAAAAATGAAAAATCAAAACGAATTGAGTTTCGAGTCCCAGATCCGACATGTAATCCCTACCTTTCTTTTTCTGCACTTTTGGTTTTTGGAATCGAGGGAATCAAAAAAAATCTTGATCCAAAAAAATTAGGATTTGGTCCATTTGAAGAGAATATTTGGGAAAATGCAAAAATTCCCCAAACACCAAATAATCTTTTTGAAATTTGGAATAATTTAGAAAAAGATACGACTCTGATTAAAAGTGGCGTGTTTTCTCAAGAGTTGATTACCAGTTATTTGGAATTAAAACGTAGTGAAGCAACACAAAGCCTTTTATATCCAACTCCGGCTGATTTTTTCTTCAATTCAGACATTTAATTTTACTTACTATTTTTTGTTTGACAAACTAATTTTGAATTGAAATACTAAGGAGTGATGATTAGCACTTCTGTATTTTCCCTTACTGACGTACGGTTTTGGATTTATTATTTCTATTTTTTTATTGCTGCATTTTTTGCATTTTATATTCCTGGGGTTATTTTTCTTAAAAACAATTCTTTTACTTTTTTTCAAAAAACTGTTTTATCTTTAGTTTTGGGAATGGTGTTATGGGCATGGCAGGGATTTGTATTTGGATATCTTGGTATGCGTTGGATGTCATACGTTTACGTGACAATATTTTTTATTTTTTGGATAAAAAAGTTTCATTTTTCTTTTCCACACTTTAAAAAACCTGACGTACTTTTATCAAGCATTATTACAGTTGGTATAATTCTCCAAACAAGTATTTTGTTGCTTACGGGAATAAGACATTCTGGAGGAATATATTTCTGTTGTGGAGCAATAGGAGACAATGTATATCACATAGAAATTGTATACCAGTTACTGCGACAATTTCCTCCATTCGAACCAGGAATGTATGGAGTGTTTATCCATAATTATCACTACTGGGCGCATCTTGTTGTAGAAGAATTGTCGCGAGTATTTTTTATTCCATTTATTCATATTCAATTCCAATACATGCCAATTTTTATATCTGCTTTCTTGGGTTTATTAACAATTATTTTTGGACAAATTTGGAAACTTAAAAAAAACATTGTGTTTTGGATTTTATTCTTTTTTTATTTTGGGGGAGATTATATTTATATTGTAATTTTGTTATTGGGAAGAGGTCTTCATTTCGATATGGGACCGCTTGAAAATGGATTAGCGTTTTTGAATAACTTTCCTCGGTCGTATGCGGTAATAGTATTCTTGGCAGGGCTTTGTTTGTTGTCAATCTGGATTAAAAAAAGAGATATATACATAGGATTTTTAAGTGCAATACTTTTGGGAAGCGCAATTGCGTTTAAAGTGTATATTGGAATTCTTGCATTAAGTGGATTGCCGCTACTGTTTTTTTATTTTATATATAAAAAAGAGTACCGCATGATATTTCCTATAGTTCTTTCTTTTATTTTTGCTTTGATTGTATATCTTCCTGTAAATAAAGCTTCCGGCGGGTTATTTTTTACAGGTTTTTGGAGGTTTGAAGAGTTTATTGTCCAACCGGCTTTGGGACTGTCTCATTTGGAACTGGCACGAGAAATATATTTCAACCATCGAAACTATTTGCGGGTGTTACAATATGATTTATTTTTTATGGCGCTTTTTACTTTTTCTATATTTGGAATAAAATTAATAGGTTTTTTTCAAAATAAAAAATCACTTTCTATTTTGCCAATTGAAGTTAATATATTTTTACTGTCTTCAATACTCATAAACTTATTTATTGGATTTTTCTTTCAACAGGAATCAGGCGGGTCAAATTCATTTAATTTTTTAGTAAGTGTGTATATTATTATTTCGATCTATGCTGGAATCTCAGTCTCATACTGGTTACAAAAATCAAGCAACTTATTTAAGATTATAATTATTTTATTGATACTTATGGGTACACTTCCGCGAATTGCTTTTGAAGAATATAAAAATATAAAAATGTTAAGACCTGGCTCAGCTTTTTTTATCGATGAGGAGCATTTAAAAATTTTTGAATTTATAAAGAATAAAACATCTCCTGAGTCACTCATTTTAAGTCCAAGACTAAATTATCTTACTTTCCTTGCACAAAGACCAATATTTTTGGGAGATTGGGGAATTTTAGACAGTCATACCATTGATACATCACAGAGACGTAATATAATAAAAGAAGTACTGAAAAATCCCGATGAAAAAGTTGTTTACAAACAACTTAAAGATAACAATATTTCACATCTCTATCTCTCGTTTGGTCAGTTTCTTGTAAGTACGGATTCTGCGAAGTTTTTGAAAAAAGTATTTTCAAATGAATATGCAAAGATTTTACAAGTCAGTTACGCACAGTAAATTATTTGATTAAATGTAATTTTATTTGACACATTTTTCAAAGTTTTATACTCTTAATACATGTCTTCACATTCTCATTATCACCGTTTAAAAAATAAATGGATTGACCGTCATAGAAATGTTAAGAATATTATTTGGGAAAAACATCAGGATGCTTTAAACTGGGCAATAAATAGTTTTCCGGCCAAGCAATTAGTTGCAGGTTCTTTAGGAGGAATGTTGTTATTGTCTGCTCCTTCTATAACTATGCTGCCAAAATCCCCGTTGTTGCTTACCAAAGAGCAACATGCTCAAGATTTAGATACAGACACAAAACTTATGCTTGATTTAAAAGGAAAAATTCCTTCAGATGTCAGACCGCTTTCTCTTGATGAAGAAGAATCTATTGCAGAAATTTTGACAAAAGATTTTGGTTTTAGAGTGACAAGTTCGGTTCATGGAAAAAAATTAAACAGAAGCTATGGACTTATTGGGTACGAGCAGCATTTAGTTTTGTTTCCGGGTGATACTATTTATTCCCATTTTGAAAATGATGGGGAGTTTCAAAAATTTAGCAGTGCTGGAATGGCACCGGGACTTTCTGCGTGGAGATATTTCGCATTTTCCAAACATGCACTTACTCAAAAAGATATACTCCGGGAAAAATACTACATTGCAGTGCAAACATTTCTTGCTCCTGGGTTTGACGAACATGTAGCAGAATTTAGGAATTTTTTTAAATACAGAAAGATGTTGGTGATTAATCCAGAAAATGGAAAAGCGATTGTCTGCGATATAGCAGATGCAGGACCTTCTCCTTGGACAGGAAAACATTTGGGAGGATCTCCTGAAGTAATGAGCTATTTACATAGAGTTGATGGCGCAGGGGTGGGGCCTGTATTATATTTTTTTATTGATGATCCGGAAGATGTTGTATCTTTGGGACCTGCTACAATAAGATAAAACATGAAACCCATTCGACAAGCTCAGGGTAAACATTTTTATAGCCATATAATTGAATTGGAATCGTTGTTTGTCCATATTGAGGATTTAGAAATATCAGACGGAGAGAAAAATCATTTACGATTGCTTGCTGATTCTACTATTCATCACACAATCATTGATGCAATTCTTTCAGAGTTAAATACAGAAGATAAGAAGAATTTTTTACACATTCTTTCTTGCGAAGATCATAATGATATTTGGAGATTTCTTAATACGAAAGTAGATTCTATAGAAGAAAAAATAAAAAAAGTAGCTCAAGATTTAAAAAAAGAATTACACGAGGATATAAAGACGGCAAAAAAATAAAATTAATCTTTGATTACATAACCAAAACCGCGGACTGAGTGGAGTAGTTGTTTGTCGAATCCTGAGTCAACTTTTTTTCTCAAATATCCTATATATACATCAATTACTCGTGTTTCAATTTCCGGGGCATACAACCAAATTCTGGTTAAAATCATTTCCCGTGTTAAAATTCTTCCTTTATTACTCATTAAATACGCAAGTAAATGAAACTCCTTTGGAGTCAAATCTATCTTTTTTCCTGCTCGTTTTACTTCAAGTGTTTTATTGTTTAATTCAAGATCATCTATTTTAAAAACTGTGTTAGTGTCTTGTCCATTTCGAAGTCTTGCTTTTATTCGTGCGAGTAAAACTTGAGCTTCAAAAGGTTTACTTACGTAATCATCAGCACCTACATTAAGTCCCTGAGCTACATCGGAGGGGCTATCTTTTCCGGTAAGAATAACAACAGGCAAAGAAGGATATCGTTTTTTAATTTCTACACAGACTGTTTCACCTGTAATATTAGGAAGTCCAAGATCTAATACTATCAGATCCGGTTCAAGTTGCTTAGCAAGTTTTAAAGCAGCAGCGCCGTCCGAAGCAGTGTGTACAGAATAGCCATTATCTAAAAGAAGATATTTGAGGAAGTTTAAGAGATCGTTATCGTCTTCAACAACGAGAACTTTATAGACCATAACTATTCGGTATTATACTCTTTTCTTACAATTTTTACAAGATGGAGTCTTACCTAATGCTAAATGGTACTGTAGAAAAGCCTTTACCTAATCGAATAATGGTATTGAAAATAATCGAGTAAAAGGGTCAGGT